>CANFTB010000021.1 GCA_947449735.1 Chthoniobacteraceae bacterium
AAGGACGAACCCAAGAAGGACGAACCCAAGAAGGACGAACCCAAGAAGGACGAACCCAAGAAGGACGAACCCAAGAAGGACGAACCCAAGAAGGACGAACCCAAGAAGGACGAACCCAAGAAGGACGAACCCAAGAAGGACGAGCCCAAGAAGGACGAACCCAAAAAGGACGAGCCCAAGAAGGACGAGCCCAAGAAGGACGAGCCCAAAAAGGACGATTCCAACAAAGTTTGAGGCTTCCAGACCGTCTGGTCAGCCCGAGTGCCTAGTGCCACCTAGGGCCGGCGGCCAAGAGATGCGGGGTTCCTTTTAATCAAGGGAATCCCGCTTTTCGATTCAGGGCCTAAGGCCCCTTTAATAACACGGGTAGCGCGGGGAGCGCGGAATTTTTACAGCCTCAATCCACCGACCGCGCGGGGCTGGGTGGGGGTGGAGAACCAGACATGGTCTACCTTCCATTCGCGGTTTTCCCTGACGACGGTGTAATACGCAGTCAAGGCGTCGCCGGCCGGCATGAAAAAACGCACCTCCAGCTGCGTCTCGTCGCCCGAAGATTCGGTCATGCCGAATTCCCAGCGGACGGCCTGCCTGATCGCGGAACTTTCGCCGCGGGTCGTTTCCATGAAGCGCTCGAGGCCGTTGTTGTCGTTGTAGCGGCTCGAGGCTTGGAGGTAGGCCTTGTCGTAGTGCTGCGAGCGGATGGCCGTGATCTGAGACTGGACGGTTTGAAAAAGCTCGGCGGTTGCCGGATCGTTGGACTCGCTGACCTCCAGATAACGCAGGTAGGAGGCAAACGCGCAGCTCGCCAGGGTGAAACCCACGATACCGATGCGGGTGGAGAGTTTCATGGCGTGGCGTTGCTTAAGCGGGAGCCGAGCTCCCTCAGGTAGTTATATGAAAAAAGCCCCGTCTCGTGGCCGTCCGCCCAGAGCGGCTGCAGCGCGTAGCCGCCGACGTTCCTGACTGTCTTCAGCAAAAAACTGCTCGGCGTGAAGCTGCGCTCCGGCCGTTCCACGCTTCCCATCACATCCGCCTCGCCTTGGCAGACTGCGCAGGGGCAGTTGCGGCGCAGGACTTCAAAGGGGAAGAAATTCTCCACGCCATCCTGCCAGGCAATGCAAAGTTCCTCGCCGATGGTGGCGATGTGCGCGGGAACAAGTCGTGAGTTCATGGTGAGGCGGCCGGGGCCGCGGGGGACACTATTCTGCTCTCTGATTGTTTATTCGTCCAGAGAATCGATTTCGGATGGCTTCCATGTTTTTCCGGAGCGCGTACCGAACAGCGCGGTGCCGATCCGCACCAGGCTGGCGCCCTCCTCGATGGCGACCGCGAAGTCATCGCTCATGCCCATCGAAAGCACCGGCAGGGGGAGCCCCGCGCGGGCCTGCAGCCGGTCCCGGAGTTCCCGCAACGCCGCGAAGTATTTGCGCGAGTGCTCCGGGTCCCCGGCGACGGGCGGAATGGTCATCAGGCCTTCAATGTGCAGACGTGAAAGCGCGAGCAGTTCGTCGATTTGGGCTTCAAGCTGGCTGGGCTGAAAGCCGAACTTGCTGGATTCCCCCGCCACGTTCACCTCCAGAAGGACTCTGGGAAAAACGCCCGATTCCTGCGCAATCCGGTCTATATCTCTGGCGATGGCCGCCGAGTCGACCCCGTGGAGCAGGTCGAAAAGCGGGAGTGCCTGCCGGATTTTGTTTTTCTGCAAATGTCCGATGAAATGCCAGCGGCAGCGAGAGGGCAGCAGGGGGATCTTGGCTTTGGCCTCCTGCACCCGGTTTTCTCCAAACAAAGTGACACCGCATTCCACAGCTTCCAGCACCGCCTCCGGGGGATGCGTCTTTGAGACGGCGATCAGTTCGCACCTGTCCTCCTTCGCCCGGCCGGAGCGGCTGTGGGCGGCTTCCATTTTTTCCAGAATGATTCGGAGGCGCTCGGAGAACATGGGGTAGAAATAAGCCGCGCGCGCCGGTTGCGCAATGGGGGGCAGCGGCAAAGCCCGGCCGGTTGGAGGGCTTTCTAACGGGAGGCCGGGCCCGGCCTGAGGCCGTAGCCGGCTTTGGAATCCGGCGCTCCTCCTCCGCATTGGTCCGCCACCCAGCGGGCGGTCGTGAGCGCCGCATCCGGCCGGCTCAACGCGGCGGCGTGTCGGTGCATCCGGTGCCAGCCGACGGCGTCCTGGCTGAAAAGTTGCGAGGTGACGCTGACGACGGACTCGTTGGTCGGGCAGTGTGTGCCGCAGCCGTTTTGCACAAGCAGCCGCGCGTTGCCCTCCTCTTGTCCGGGAAGAATCTGGGTGATGAGCATTGGGGTCTTGGCCGCCAGCGCCTCCTGGACGGTCGCTCCTCCCGCCTTGCCGATGAGCAGGTGGTTGCGGGCGATCAGCCCGGGCATGTCGTCGACCCAGCCCAGAATCCGGGCCGGCTTTCCCATGCGCGCAGTCAGGGATTCGAGGTCGGCTTTGAGGCGGGCGTCCTTGCCGGCGCAGACGGTCAGTTCGAGCCCGCCCTCGCGCAACAGGCGTTCCACCAAGGGGACCGCCCTGCCAGGCTGGCCGTTGATCATATACAGGACGCGCGGCGGGACGCTCCCTCCCGGGGCGGGCCTTGCTTCGGCATGGGCGGCGTATTTTGGTGAAACCGGAAAGCCCGAGATCACAATCTTCGTCTCCTTCACACCCGCGAGCCGGAGCGCGGCGGCGGTGTCCGTGTTTGGCACGAGGAAGGCGTCAGAGTCGCACCGGTGCCAGAGCGAATGGATCGTGATCGAGTCGGTGACCAGCATGAACCGTTTGAGATCGGGCAGGTCCGCGGCCTTCGCCGCCGCCTCGAGGAGATAGCCGTACAGGGGAAACACGGAAACCACGGCTGCGGGGCGTTTTTCGGCCAGGACGGCGTTGAGTTCGCGCTGCAAGGGGCGTAGCAATCGCACGATTTGAGGGGCGAAAGGGAGGCGGTCGAGGGCGGTGTAGATCCCGGCCCACAGGAGCGGGGTTTTGTTGACGACCTGCAGGTAGTCGCGCCTGCCGCGCTCGTAGAGGCCGCCAAAGGCCGGAGCGAAGAGGTCTAGAACCTCCGCCTGCTGGGCGCCGACGGCGTCGAACCCCTCTTTCAGGCCGCGCGCCGCCGCGTTGTGGCCCTCGCCAAAGCCGGCAGTGAGTAAAAGCACAGAGCGCATCGGAAGTCAGGACAAAGGCGGCGCGAGATTTTCTCAAGTTCCAAGTTTTTAATCCGCAGCAGCCGTGAAGACAGCCGGTCATGTTGCGAAGTGTTTGAGTATTCTTTTATGTTACATTGACGGAAAATCACACAAACTTTGACGGAATTAGTCGGTCAAGCTTGACTGAATATTGCAAATTGTAGTTATTGCACGTCTGCGCTAATGTACCTCCAGACTCTCAAAGTTTTTGCCGACCTTGCCTCCACTGGGAGTTTTTCCAAGGCGGGCGAGGCCAACGGAATTTCCCAGAGCGCCGTTTCCCAGAAGATGACGGTCCTTGAGAGAACGCTCGGTGTTCAGCTTGTGGAGCGGGGTGGTCGGGCCGGTCTCGTGCTCACCGAGGAGGGAATGGTTTTCCTCAATACCGCGAATGAAATACTGGATGCGTACGCACGTTGCGTCGAGCGCCTTGCTTCGATCAAGAAAGTGATTCGCGGCCGGGTGCGTGTTTTGGCTGCTCCCTGCATCTTGCAATACGAACTTGGAGCCCGCTTGGAAGGCTTCCACTCCGTTTATCCGGAGGTCAGGGTTGAGGTGATTACCAGGCCCTCTGCTGAAATTTACGATGCGCTGTTGCTGGAGGAGGCCGACATGGGGCTTGTGTCACAGCCGATCCGCAGGAAGGGCTTTCAAACCCAGACGCTTGGGAAGGAAGACGTCGTGGCCGTGTGCGCTCCTGAACATCCCTTGGCCGCGAGAGAGCACATAGCGCTGCGTGAGCTGCTCGGGGAGAATCTTGGGATTCTTTCCTGTGATGACGGAGTCCGCAGTGCCATGGAACGTTACTTCAGGAGTCAGGGCTTCGATGCCCCCGCTCTTCATGAACATGACTTGATCGGATCCGTTAAAGATGCGGTGATCAGCGGGGCGATAGTCACTTTCCTTCCAAGAAATTTGCTGGCGAAAGAAGTGGCGGAGGGGCGCATCAAGGAGGTTGAGTTGATTGGGCCTGTTATCAAAAGGTCTCTCGGACTCGTTGCGCTGAGGAAAAAACCACGCAGCGCTGCCTATCGCGCTTTGGTGGAAAGTTTGCTGTTTGGGGTGGGCGACCATGCAGAGCTGCGGCCGCACCCGAACCGCGTGCATTGAGATTTACGAGGGTTTGGGATTGAGCCCGAGGGGCTCTCCGAGTTTCTTGTTCCCTTCCCCATGATTTACTCCCTCAACTTGGAGGCCGCGTTGCTGGCCGTTGGCGCGGCATTGATCCTCAGCCATGTGTTTGCTCTGGTGGCAGGGGCTTCGGTCCGCGGATTTCTCCAGCGTTTCCCGCGTTCGACGCCGGCGGGTGTCATTTTGTTTGTCGCTGCGGTAGGATGGTTTGCGTGGCTTGTGGGCACGACTGACCTGGGGGAGTTTACGGCGATGCGGGGTAAGTTTTTGTTTTTCACGCTGGCTGCTGGAGTCCTGATGCTGCGTTTTGTGCGGGAGTTCCTCGCGGTGCGCGCGCTCGGCATGCTGCTTCTCTTGATGGCCGAGCCCCTGCTGGAATCGGCTTGGATGCGTCCAGAGACGGGCCGTTTGTGGCTCGTTGGCCTTGTCTACGGGTGGATCGTGGCCGGTTTGTTTTTTATCGGAACTCCTTACGTGCTCCGGGATGCCGTCCAGTGGGTGACTGCCGCCGGGTGGCGCTGGCAGGCGGCTGCGTGGAGTGGGATCGCCTACGGCGGGTTGCTCCTTGGCGTGCGTGCTTCTCTAGGAAGCTGAGGAACTTCTTGATTATTAAAAGCTGCGCCTCATACTAGGCGGTTCAAGAAATTAGGATTTATGTCAGAAACAACGGAAATTCAGGCGCTTCGCCTTCACGACAACGACACGGGCAGCGCCGACGTTCAGGTCGCATTGCTGAGCCAGCGCATCTTGCAGCTCACCGAACATTTTAAGACCCACACCAAGGATCACGCCTCCCGCCGCGGCCTCCTGATGATGGTCGCCCGCCGTCGCAAGCTCCTCGACTACCTCAAGCGCACGTCCAACGACCGCTACAAGGCGATTCTCGAGAAGCTGAACTTGCGCCGATAATCGAAGCGCAACGCCCTCAGGCGTTTTTGTCGAACCGCGGCCGCCCCTGCAACTCGGGGGCGCCGCTTCGGGTTCTTTCGGGCAGGCCTCGCACGTCGCGATGATTCCTCCCTTCAGAGGTTCCCACACTTCACCCCTCAACTGCTCCCCATTTCTCCCCAATTCACATTCCCGGGGCGGGGATCCTGAGACCCCTTGGACGGAGCCCGGCGGCTTCACTGGTTTGTTTGAGTGCTTCCCGACGATGCACGCCTCCGAATCTGAGAGACCGCCGGGCTACGAGCCAGGGACCAGGCTGAAACTCCGGGTTTTATCAAAAAACCAATGATCCATAACGTATCGAGCCAGATCGGCTCCACCACCATCCGTTTCGAAACGGGTAAACTCGCAAAACTCGCTGACGGTGCAGTCACCGTCCAGTGCGGCGAAACGATCATCTTCGTTTCCGCAGTCTCCGCCACCCGTATTAAGGAGGGGCAGGACTTCTTCCCTCTCACGGTCGACTACCGCGAAAAAGCCGCTGCCGTGGGCAAGTTCCCCGGTGGCTACTTCCGCCGCGAAGGACGTCCCAGCGAAAAGGAAATCCTGACCGCCCGCATGACGGATCGTCCTCTGCGTCCGTTGTTTCCGAAGGGCTACCTCTACGACACGCAGATCATCTCCGTGCTCCTGAGCGCCGACGGTCAGAACGACCCCGACATGCTTTCCATCAACGGCGCCTCGGCTGCCCTGATGGTTTCCGACATTCCCTTCGCCGGCCCCGTGGGCGCGGTGCGCGTCGGACGCGTCAACGGCCAGCTCATTGCCAACCCGACACACAGCGAGCGCGAACACAGCGACCTCGACCTCGTCTACGTCGGCAACCGCACCGAGTGCGTGATGATCGAAGGCGAAGCCAGCGAAATTCCTGAAGCTGAATTCATTGCGGCCCTCGAGTTCGCCCAGATCCATGCGCGCGCCCTCGTGGAAGCGCAGCTGGAACTCGCCGCAGCCGCAGGAAAGCCCAAGCGCGAAGTGCCGCTCATGCTCGTCCGTGACGACCTCATGGAGATCGCCTACCAGGTGGCGGGCGACCGCATCGAAGGCGCTATCTATCTTCCGAGCAAGGTTGCCCGCGGCAAGGCCGTGGAGGCGCTTCGCAACGAAGTGGCCGCCGCCGTCAAGGCGCGCTACCCCGAGGCCACGTCCTTCGAGGTGAGCCAGGCGTTTGATTATCTTCAGAAGAAGGCGTTCCGCATCTCGATTCTCGACAAGTCCGTCCGCTGCGATGGACGCAAGCTCGACGAGCTGCGCAAGCTCGGCGGCGAAGTCGGTTTGCTGCCCCGGTCCCACGGTTCCAGCATCTTCTCCCGCGGCGAAACCCAGGCTGTTGCCTTGGCGACCCTCGCCACCACGGGCGAAGCTCAGGATCTAGACGGTTACACCGGCGGCGTGACCACCAAGCGCTTCATCCTGCACTACAACTTCCCTCCGTTCTCGGTGGGTGAAACCGGCCGCACGGGTAGCCCCGGCCGCCGCGAAATCGGCCACGGCGCGCTCGCAGAGCGCTCCATCGCGCCTGTGATCCCTTCAGCCGAAGACTTCCCCTACGCCATCCGCGTGTCCTCCGAGATCATGGAATCCAACGGTTCCACCTCGATGGCCAGCGTTTGCGGCGGCTGTCTGGCGCTGCTCGACGCCGGCGTGCCTCTCAAGGCGCCCGTGGCGGGGATTTCCGTCGGACTCGTCACCGAGTTCGAAGGTGAGAAGCTCGTGCGTCACGCGATGCTTTCCGACATCATCGGAAGCGAAGACCACTTCGGCGACATGGACTTCAAGATCTGCGGAACGAGCAAGGGGATCACCGGCTTCCAGCTGGATCTCAAACTGACCGGCTTGCGGCATGACATCATGGTGAACGCCATTCACCAGGCCAAGACCCTGCGCACGCAGATTCTCGAGTTCATGCACTCCGTTATGCCTTCGCACCGGGGGGATCTCTCCAAGTACGCTCCCCGGATCGAGACCATCAAGATCCCGGTGGACAAGATCGGCCAGCTCATCGGGCCTGGCGGCAAGAACATCAAGAGCATCGTCGCCGAGACGGGTTGCGAGATCAACATCGACGACGACGGCAAGGTGAACATCTACTCCAACAATCCGGAAGGCATGGCGCGCGCGCGCCAGATCATTTCCGGAATGACGGCGGAGATCGAAGTCGGCCAGACCTATCAGGGCCGTGTCGTCTCCCTCAAGGAGTTCGGCGCCTTCGTCGAAGTGCTTCCGGGCAAGGACGGTCTCTGCCACATCTCCGAGCTCGCGGACTTCCGCGTGAACCGCACGGAAGACGTGGTCAAGGTGGGTGAACTCGTCTGGGTGAAGTGCGTCGGCATTGACGACAAGGGCCGCGTGAAGCTCTCGCGCAAAGCTGCCATGAAGGAGCGCGACGAATCCGCCCAGGGCGGTGCCGAGGCGCCTCAAGCCCACTAGGCCGTCAGCGGCCAGACCAGTAAGCCGTCCGCGGCCTGAGCAGTCGCCAGTTCTTTTTAGGGCCGCCTTCCAATGGAGGGCGGCCCTAATTTTTGAGACTGCGCTGGATCAACAAGAGAAGGTCGTTTATTCCTCCTTACTCAACCCCAACCTCATTTGTTCCCACCTATGTCAGACACACAAAAACCGGAGCTCTCGCGCCGGACTCTCATCAAGACTGCCGGCGTTCTTGGCGCAGGCATGGTCGCGTTCCCCTATGTGATGCGCGGACAGGCCAATGCGGAGAACTCCCTCATCCGCGTCGGCCTCATCGGCTGCGGCGGCCGCGGTTCAGGCGCGGCGGACCAGACGCTCAATGTCCCCGGGTCCAACGTGAAGTTGGTCGCCGTGGCGGACGCGTTCTCCAACCGTGTGGAGAACACTGTGAAGGGCCTCAAGGCAAAGCATGGCGACAAGGTCGACGTGACTCCCGAGCGTATGTACGTCGGCTTGGACGGCTACATGAAGATTCTCCAGAGCCCTGATGTGGACATGGTCATCCTCGCCACGCCTCCCGGCTTCCGTCCTTTCCACTTCGCGGCTGCTGTGGCCTCGGGCAAGCACGTGTTCATGGAAAAACCGGTGTGCGTCGACGCCGCCGGCGCACGCAAGGTGTTGGAAGCCGCCAAGGAAGCCGACAAAAAGGGACTCAAGGTAGTGGTCGGCCTGCAGCGCCACTACGACGACAAGTACCGCGAAACCTATAAGCGCGTGAAAGACGGAGCCATCGGCGACATCCTCCAGGCCAACGTCTACTGGAACGGCGCGGGCATCTGGTGGCGCAAGCGTGAGGAAGGCATGACGGACACGATGGCCCAAGTACACAACTGGTACCATTACGCCTACCTTTCCGGTGACCACATTTGCGAACAGCACGTGCACAATCTTGATGTTGCCAACTGGTTCCTCGGTGAGACTCCGGTTAGCGCGTTTGGCGTCGGCGGCCGCCGCGTCATCACCCCCGACCAGCCCAGCGAAATCTTCGACCACTTTGCGGTCAATCTGATCTACCCGAGCGGCGCCTCCGTCGCCAGCCAGTGCCGCCAGTACCCCGGCCTCGGACGCGTCAGTGAGGACTTCCGCGGCACCAAGGGCGTTTGCGAAATCGGGAAGATCAGCGACTACAAAGGCAACATCCTTTGGAAGTACGAAGGCAAGTCCGAGAACCCCTACCAGGTCGAGCATAACGAATTGCACGGGTTCATCCGTACCAACACCGCCCACAACGACGCCTACTACGGCGCGACCAGCAGCTTCACCGCTTCCCTGGCCCGTTACGCGGCTTACACCGCGAAGGAACTCAAGTGGGATGCAACGCTCGCGCTCAACGACTCCCTCATGCCCGAGAAACTCGATCCGGCAGGCGCGCCGCCGGTCAAGCCCAACGCTGATGGAAGTCTGACCCTGCCCAATTCCCGCGATTACAAGATCGCCGGAGCCTAGCAGGTTTGTCCGGAGTGTTTTCCTGATTTAGAGAACACCAACCGTTTCGCACGAGCCGCGCACTTACAGGGTGCGCGGCTTTTGCGTGTAAATGCTGCGTTCGCCAGCCGCCTTTAGAACGTCAACGGCATCCGCGTTACATGTAGCGAGGCGCGTTCGGTCCCTCCATGTCCAGATCGTCCAGATCCTCAAAGTGGTCGGGGCGAAGGGGCTCGCTGATGACGTACTCCTCGTTCATCCATTTGCCAAAATCCACCATTTTGCACCGGTTCGAGCAAAAGGGGCCGACAGGCTCCGCAAAGAATTCAGACGGCTGTTTGCAGATGGGGCAGGGGACGACGGCCTTTTCGCTCATGGCCCTCTGATTATGCGCAATGTTTGGCGCTTCGAAAGCGGATAGAGTGCGCGGATCATTTTTCCACCCTGTTTCACACGGTGGAATGGTTCCTGAAAATGCCCCGCGATGCGTTTTTTCTAACTTTTCCCTTCAGTCGGCGCCTGTTTGCAGGCATCTGAACAACCATGTCAAAACGACCCGTAGTTTTAGTGATCCGTGACGGTTGGGGAATTCAGCCCGGCGGACGCGCCGCCGCCGCTGCAAACGGAGACGCCACCCTTCTGGCGAAGACTCCCTTCCACGACGACCTTTACCAGCGTTATCCCCACGCCAAACTGTCCGCCAGCGGCGAGGACGTCGGCCTGCCCGAGGGCCAGATGGGTAATTCCGAAGTGGGGCATTTGAACCTCGGCGCCGGACGGATCGTTTACCAGGACCTCACACGCATCAACCTGTGCATCCGCGAGGGAAAACTCGGCGCAAATCCTGTTTTACAGGAGACTTTTGCAAAGGCCAAGGGACGCAGGCTGCACTTTCTGGGCCTCGTCTCGGACGGCGGCGTGCACAGCCACTGGAAGCACCTCGTGGCGCTTGCCGCAGAAGCAAAAGCCGCGGGTGTGGAGGACGTTCTGGTCCACGCGATCAGCGACGGCAGGGACACCTCGCCCACTGGCGGGGCGGAATGCCTTGGACAGCTGGTTTCGGAGCTAAAGCCCACCGGCGCGGTCCTCTCCACGGTCATAGGACGATACTTTGCGATGGATCGGGACAAGCGCTGGGAGCGCAACAAGCTGGCCTGGGATGCGATCGTTCTGGGACGCGGCCAGGTGGCCCGCCAAGGCGTCCCCGAGGAACTGCGCGCCCGCTACGCCGCCGGCGAGACAGACGAGTTTCTACAGCCGCTCATCCTTTCCCATCCCGACCAGCAGCGCATCCGGGACGGCGACGTGGTCTTTTTCTTCAATTTCCGCGCCGACCGTGGCAGGCAGCTGTCCATCGCGTTTCTGGACCAGAACTTTACAGGATTCGACCGCGAGGCTACCCCGAAAATACACTACGTCACGCTGACCGAGTACGACAGAACCTACGGCGTGCCTGTGGTGTTCGCACCGCAGAGTCTGACCAATATCCTGGGGGAAGTGGTCAGCCGCGCGGGCTTGAAGCAGATGCGGATCGCAGAGACTGAAAAGTATCCGCACGTGACGTATTTCTTCAACGGTGGCGTGGAGCAGCAGTTTGAGGGCGAGGACCGGGTGATCGTGCCCTCTCCGAAAGACGTCGCGACGTACGACCTCAAACCCGAGATGAGCGCTGTGGAGGTAACAGCCAAGGTGACGGCTTTGATGGGAAATTATGACCTTGTGATCCTGAACTTTGCGAATCCGGACATGGTCGGCCACACAGGCGTCTTGCAGGCAGGAATCAAGGCGGTCGAGACGATCGATGCGGGCGTCAAGGCTGTCGTGGAAACAGCGCTGTCACTCGGCGGCCGTCTCCTGATCACCGCGGACCACGGCAACTGCGAGCAGATGCTGAACCCCGACGGTTCACCCCACACAGCCCACACCACCAACCTTGTGCACTGCGTCTATGTGGGCGCCGACGCGGAGCAAATGAACGTTCGCGACGGCATTCTTGCGGACGTCGCACCGACGCTCCTCAGCCTTCTTGGAGTGCCGCAACCTGCCGAAATGACGGGTCGCAGTCTTGTTTCGCCAAAGTAAGGGTTGGTTTTAGATAGACGGCATCTACTCACCTGCCTTAGCAGGCTCCCGGCTCAACCGTTTTGATCAACGGTTGATTTCCCGTTTGCAGGGGGCGGGGGCGGGATGCTTGAATGAATGCTCACCGGTTTTTCCGGTCATTACCCGATGGTGTAACGGTAGCACAAGGGCCTTTGGAGCCTTTAGTCATGGTTCGAATCCATGTCGGGTAACTTCTCTTCCCCTCCACGGGGGGCTTCTGGGGCGAGTTGGGTTGCGTTTAAAATTTGCTAAGATATCAACGTCGCTAGCTAATTTCTTGTTCTGATTGGTCCCTTTCGTCTTTCATTACATGTCCGCAGCTAACACGGCGGGCTTCTCCAATGAATAATAACCACTCTGCCGAGCATCGTCCCTCGACCTCGGCTCTCGTGATCGGTGCCCTTGGCGTCGTATTCGGCGACATCGGAACCAGCCCACTCTACTCCTTGAAGGAGTGCTTCCGGGGTCATTCGGCTGTGCCAGCCTCCCCGGAAAATGTACTGGGTGTGCTCTCTCTGATCGTCTGGACGCTCATGCTGATCGTCACCGTGAAGTATCTGGTGTTCGTGATGAAGGCGGACCGGAACGGGGAGGGCGGCATTCTTGCGCTATTGTCCCTCGCGGTTGAAAAGCTGGATTTAAAGTCCAAGGGACGGGCAATCCTCCTACTGACTGGAGTCGCCGGCGCGGCGCTTCTGTTTGGAGACGGCATCATAACGCCCGCGATTTCGGTGCTCAGCGCGGTCGAGGGGTTGAATGTGATTACTCCGGTGTTCAAGCCCTACGTGGTTCCCCTAACCATAGGTATTCTTGTGGGGCTTTTTGCCGTTCAGCGTGCCGGCTCTGAAAAGGTGGGCCGTTGGTTCGGGCCGATAACGGTCATCTGGTTTCTGGCCATCGCTGTAGGCGGAATCCGCTGGATTATTCAGGATCCGGGCGTGCTCGCCTGCGTAAATCCAAAGTACGCGATCGAGCTTTTCACCCACGGGGGCACTAAGGCGTTTTTCGTTCTTGGAGGCGTCTTCCTAGTCGTGACCGGAGGCGAGGCTCTTTACGCGGACATGGGGCACTTCGGAGCCAACCCGATCCGGATCGCCTGGTTCAGCATGGTGTTGCCATCACTCTTTTTCAACTACCTCGGCCAAGGGGCGCTAGTGAGGCTGAAAGTGATGGAGAATCCCACGATCATGCAGAATGAGGACTTCAGTCCGTTCTTTGAGCTCTTCCCCCATTGGGCGTTGATTCCGATGGTGATTCTCGCTGCGGCTGCCACGGTCATTGCGAGCCAGGCGCTCATCACCGGTACCTATTCGCTCACTCTGCAGGCGATACAACTCGGCTACCTGCCGCGTCTCGGCATCAAGCACACCTCGGCTCACACTCGTGGCCAGATCTACATCCCGTCGATCAATTGGATGCTGATGATCTCCTGCCTGATTCTGGTGAAAATGTTCGGCTCCTCTGAAGCCCTCGCAGCGGCTTACGGCATCGCCGTGACTCTGACGATGATCGTCACCACGATCCTCTTCTTTTTCGCCGCCAGATACAAGTGGGGCTGGGATCTTAACCAGACGGTTCCCATCGTGGTGATTGCGCTAATCATCGAAGTCACCTTCTTCGGCGCAAATGCCGTCAAGATCTTGGAAGGCGGATGGCTTCCCCTCGTTGTGGGAGCTGTCCTCTTTACGCTGATGACCACCTGGTCCACGGGGCGCCGCCTCGTCCGGGAGAGCCTCGACCGGAGCAGCCCTTTCTCGCAGGACGAGTTGATTGAAAGCCTCAAGAATTCGGAACGGATCATCAAGGTTCCCGGCACCGCCATTTTCATGTCTGCGGACGCCCACAGGGCTCCGAATGCACTGATGCACAATATGAAGCACAATAAGGTGCTTCATGAGCGCATTGTGTTCATGACCATCACCACCGAGGACCATCCCTACGTTTCCCCCAGCCATCAGGTGCAACTGGAAGAACTCGCCCCCGGTTTCTGGAGGCTCACCGGCCACTACGGCTTCCTGCAGAAGCCGGACGTTCCCCAGCTTTTGCGCAGGGCCAAGCATTACTTCAACTTCGACTGCAACGCAGAGCAGGTCACCTTCTTCCTCGGCCGCGAAACCGTCGTTCCCTCCAAGAAGCGGGGGATGGCTCTGTGGCGCGAATCGCTCTTCTCCATCCTTTCCCGTGTGGCTGAACCCCCGGGAACCTTCTTCCTTCTGCCGGAAGGACGGGTGGTCGAACTCGGAATGCGCGTCGCCATCTAGCGGGGAGTTTTGACTCTCATGCGAAAGGCGATTGCATCAGAGCCTCCCACCTCGTGTACCTTCACGGGGTGACTTCCACGCGTTTCTCTTCAGTTCGAATTCGCAACCTCGCCCTCGTAGACGACCTGACCTGGTCGCCTGGGGCCGGGTTTACCGTGGTCACTGGCGAGACGGGCTCTGGCAAGTCGATCATTGTGGGCGCGCTCAAGCTGCTGGTGGGCGAGCGGGCGGACAAGTCTTTGATCCGCTCAGGTGAGGAGTCCTGCACCGTGGAGGGCATTTTTGAAGTCGACCAGCCCGGAGAGCTGAACCTCCAACTTGCAGAACTGGGCGTGGAGCCCTGCGAAGACGGGCAGCTGATTATCAAGCGGGTCCTGACAGGCGCCGGTTCGAACCGCCAGTTTATCAACGGCAGCGCCACGACGCTGGCCGTTCTTAAAAACCTCGGCGACGGGCTGGTGGATCTCCACGGGCCGCATGACCACCAGTCGGTTTTAGAGCCCGAGTTGCAGAGGTCGCTTCTCGACTCGTTCTCCGGCGCCGGTGGCGCGCTTTCCTCGTACGCCGACCTGTATCGCAAAAAAGCGGCCGTCGAGCGGGAGCTTGGCGCGTTGCACGGGGATGACGCCGCGTTTGAGCGCGAGTGCGCGCTTCTTTTGCATCAGGCAACGGAGATCGAGGCAGCTGGACTAAAGCCGGGCGAGGAGGATGAGTTGCTTTCCAAATACAACGTAGCGACGCAGGCGCGCCGCATTTTTGAACTCTCATCCACGGCGCTTGGCCAGCTCGTCGAATCTGAAGATGCGGCACTTGGCAGCCTGGCGAAGGTGGCCAGAACATTGCGCGAAATCGAGAGGCTCGATCCCTCCGCGGCCTCGCTTTCGGCTGCCCATGTGAGGGCCGTGACCGAGATGGAGGAGCTTTCTGTCGAACTTCAGAACTACCGGGACGGTCTGGAGTTGGACCCCGAGGTCCTTCACAGGCTGGAGGACCGGGTGAACCTCATAGAGTCTCTCAAGCGCAAGTACGGAGGCAGCGTCGATACCATCATCGTACACGGGGCATCCGCCGCCGAACGTTACCAGAAGCTCCAGTCCCGCTCCGAGGAGCGGGTGCGATTGCAGACCGAGTTGGAGGGGCTCCAGCGCGACCTGGAGAAGGCGGGAAAGGCTCTGCGAAAGTTGCGCGATGCCGCTGCCGCTCCTCTGGCCAAGGCGATCATGGGGCACCTGAAGGACCTTGGCTTTAAGAAGGCCGAGTTTTCAATCGCCTTGGAACCGCTGCCCCAGCCTTCGCCCGGCGGACTTGAGGCCGTGGAGTTTTTGTTCTCACCCAACCCGGGGGAACCGCAGAAGCCTCTGCGGGCCATCGCCTCAAGCGGCGAGACTTCGCGGGTGATGCTTTCCGTAAAGTCGGCTCTGGCCGAGCAGGACACCATTCCGCTTCTGGTTTTTGACGAGATCGACGCCAATGTGGGCGGTGAAATCGCCCATTCCGTGGGCGTTAAGATGCGGGCGCTCGGCGCGACGCGGCAGGTCGTGTGCATTTCGCACCTGCCCCAGGTCGCATCAAAGGCGGACCAGCAGTTCGTGGTAAGCAAAGACTATTCGGGGGGACGCACCGTGTCGCTTTTGGAGCGGGTCACGGGAGCAGGCCGGGAGGAGGAAATCGCCCGGATGTTGGGCGGCAAATCGGATTCTGCCTTGGAGCTTGCGCGCACCCTATTGAAAACGGAGGGGAAGAAGGCCTGAGATTTCCGGGCGGTTTCTTTCCGGGCGGTTTCCAAGCGCCCATTGCGCTGAACTCTTTACGGGGGCAGGATAAGGGCTACACATGCGATCTTCCAACCAGTCTGACTTTGCCCTCGAGACATCGTCTGGGCGCTTCGTCAGGGTCATTTTGGATGATTCGGGCGGAAAGATCTTTGATTATGCGGTTCCGCACGGCGTGGAGGTGTCTCTCGGCTGCAGAGTTCGCGTTCCAGTTCGGATGCGCACCCTCCTCGGAACGGTGCTTGAGGTGACGAACTCGTCCGAGGCAAGTGGTGTGCGCTTCGTATCCGAGGTTTTGAAGAGCGATGCTGGAATGAACCCCACACTGCTCAGGCTGGCGGTCTGGATGGCCGACTACTATTGCTGCCCCTTGGAAGCCTCCCTTCGTTCGGTCCTGCCTCAGGTGATTCGCAAGTCCGAGATGACTCACCAGCAGCGTCAGATGGTGCGTCTCGTCAGAATGCCAGACCCGGAGGTGATGGCGGCACTTGAAAAAAGGGCGCCGCTGCAGGCCGCCGCGTTGCGGGCGCTGGAGGCTGCTGCGGCTCCGGTCGCAGCCTCTGACTTGAACCGGCGTACTGACGCTTCACACGCCGTGGTGCGGGCGCTTGAGAAAAAGGGGTGGGTGGCAGTGGAATCGGAGCGCGTGGAGCGGGACCCTTTTCGAAACGAACAGTTTGTGGAGGCTCCGGCGCTGGCCCTGAATCCGGAGCAGGCGGTGGTTTTCGAGCGGGTCTGCGCCGCGTTGGAACCGATCGGCCCGGAGGCGCCCGCTCCCAAGCCCTTTCTTCTTTACGGAGTGACCGGCAGCGGAAAAACGGAGATCTATCTGCAGGCGATCCAAAAGGTTCTGGAGCAGGGACGGTCCGCGATCATGCTCGTCCCGGAGATTTCGCTGACGCCCCAGACGGTTGAACGTTTTAAAAGCCGTTTCGCCGCCACCAAACACGAGGTGGCTGTACTGCACAGTCATCTTTCCGAAGGGGAGCGGCACGACCAATGGCACCGAATCAAAAGCGGGAAGGCCAGAATCGTCATCGGGGCGCGAAGCGCTGTTTTTGCGCCGCTGGACCAGTTGGGACTGATCGTCGTGGATGAGGAGCACGAGCCCTCCTACAAGCAGGAGGAGGCGCCCCGATACCACGGACGGGACATTGCGGTTCTTCGGGCGTCGCTGGAGCGTTGTGCGATTCTTCTGGGCTCTGCCACTCCGTCGATGGAGAGCTATCATAACTCGAAGCAGGGAAAGTATGAACTTTTGACGATCCTCAACCGGGTGGATGACAAGAAAATGCCCTTCATCCGGATCATGGACATGCGGATGGAGTCCAAAAAACAAAATCCGATTATTTCTTCGCGCCTGTTGACTGCTTTGGGAGAGCGTATTGCGAAACGCGAGCAAAGCATTCTGTTTTTAAACAGGCGGGGCTTTTCCACCTCCCTTTTGTGCGAGAAGTGTGGGTACGTCTGCCAGTGTCCGAACTGCTCCGTCTCACTCACCTTTCACCGCGCCGCAAACCGCATCGTGTGCCACATCTGCGGCTTTCTGGGAGTGTCCCCCGTAAAGTGTCCCGACTGCAAGGACCCGGGCATCCGTCAAAAAGGGACTGGCACGGAGCGGGTGGAGGACGTCGTGCAGAAGCTTTTTCCCAAGGCGGTGGTTCGGCGTCTCGATGCGGACGTCATGCAGCGCAAGGAGGCGTTTAGGGAAACCCTGGGCGCGTTTCGCACCGGCAAAATCGACGTGTTGGTAGGCACCCAGATGATCGCAAAGGGCCTTCATTTTCCAAACGTCACCCTGGTCGGCATCATCAACGCCGATCTCGGATTGCATATGCCCGATTACCGCGCAGGCGAACGAACCTTTCAACTGCTCACCCAGGTGGCCGGCCGCGCCGGACGCGGCGATGTCGAGGGAGAAGTCTTCGTTCAAAGCTACACGCCTTTCAGCCCGGCTATTCAGTTCTCCAGACACCATGATTTTGAAGGGTTCTGGGATCAGGAAATCGATTTCCGGCGCCAGTGGGACTACCCGCCCTTCACCCATCTGACGCTTGTTTCGATCCGCTCGGAGCACCAGGCAAGGGCGGAGCTTTCCGCACAAACTCTGGCCCGCCGCCTGGCTGAGGGGTTGCCCGCCGGGGTGATTCTCGGCGAAGCCGCTCCCGCGCCGCTGGAGAAGTCGCACGGGCAGTTTAGATACCATCTGATGCTGAGAACCAAGTCCGTGCTGCGCTTGAGCCGTCACCTAAAGGCTGTCCTTGAAAAACTGCCGTTTCCAGAGGACGTACACGTCAGCATCGACGTGGATGCGTACCAGTTGATGTAAGCCCGAACAGCGAAGCACCAGAGAAAAGGTGATCTCCCGCGGGGCCGCGGAGGGCGCGGAGAAAAATCGTATAAAGCGGCGACGCAAAATCATTTATCCCCCTCCGCGGATCCGTGCCGCCGCGCGAACTTCCGCCTTCAGGGTCAGCAACGCGCTCTTTGTCTGTGACTCGAGAACGCCGCAAGTCTAGCGGTGCATCGACTTCTGGATCTCGTAGGAGTTTTGCATCACCTCAAGGATCCGGTTGATGTTTAAAACCTTGTCTGTCTGATAGTCGAGGTTACCGTCCGGGCCGATGAGGGCGATTGAAAACTTGCCCTTCAAATGAAAGGCGCTGCACGCACGCTCCCCGTTTGGAAGCACGACGACCGGAATGTCGGAACGTATTTCAGCGCTATCGCCCTTAAGGAAAGCCGCCGCTACGACCGTCTTTCGTACTGCCAGACGGTCGTAAGACTTCTGCATCTCCTTCAACTGTTCCTTAAAGCCCCCCCGGGAAGGGGAGTCAGCCAGCAGAATAATCATTGGCTGCCCCAGAAAGCTCTTCGAGGTGATAGGCTTTCCTGTAGCAGACGGAAACTCAACCTGAGGCGCAGGACGCACGACCTCCGCGCCGGCGGGAAGGCCGCTGACGGCGCAGAGCATGAGCGTTGTAAGGAACAGTTTCATGTGGCGGTCGGTTTAGACCTTCATGATATCCGCCTCTTTGAGCGCGGCGGTGTCTTCGATCTTCTTGACGAAGGCGTCGGTGAGCTTCTGGATCTCCTTCTCGTAGCTCTCGATCGCGTCCTCAGTAACCCCTCCATCCTTGGAAACTTTCTTCATACCTTCCATTCCGTCGCGTCGGGCTGAGCGTACCCGGATCTTGGATTCTTCGGTCATCTGTTTGACCATTTTAACCAGATCCCGTCTGCGTTCCTCGGTCAGCGGCGGAATGGGCAGGCGGATCAACTTCCCGTCGGTGACGGGATTGATCCCGATTTTGGACTCCTTGATCGCCCTTTCGATGTCTTTGGTCGTGCTGCCGTCGAAGGGTTGAATGACGACCATCCGCGGTTCAGGCGTCGAGATCATCGCCATCTGCTTGAGCTTCATGGACACGCCGTAAGCCTCGACGTCGATGTTTTCCACAAGCGCGGGAGAAGCTTTTCCGGTGCGCACGGCTGCGAACTCGTGGGTGAGGTAGTCGTAGCCTTTTTCCATGGCCGACTCGGTTTCGAGGAGGATTTCGTCTGGGTCCATAATCAATAGCTTCTGTAAGTGCTTCGCAGTGGGTGGGAGATTACTCCGAGGTCACGAGCGTGCCTACTGCATTTCCTAGGATGGCGTTGCGGATGTTGTTCGGTGTCATGAGGTCGAACACCAGAATCGGCACCCGGTTGTCCATGCAAAGGGTAAAGGCCGTGCTGTCCATGACTTGCAGGCGTTTTGAGAGCGCCTCCGAATAGCTGATCCTGTCGTAGCGCACAGCTGTTGGGTCCTTTTTGGGGTCCGCCGTGTAGATGCCATCCACCTTCGTCGCCTTCAGGATCGCCTCCGCACAGATCTCGCTGGCCCGAAGCGCGGCGGTAGTGTCAGTGGAGAAAAACGGGTTTCCAGTGCCGGCAACAAAGATCACGACCCGGCCGAGCTCCAGATGCCGCATGGCGCGCCGGCGGATGAAGGGCTCGGCGACGCTCTGGATCGGGATGGCGGTCTGGACGCGCGTGGCGACACCGATGGATTCCAGAGCTGACTGCAAGGCCATGCCGTTGATCACGGTGGCAAGCATTCCCATATAGTCGGCTGTCGTGCGCTCCATGCCTCGATGGCTGGCCGTCAAGCCCCGCCAGATGTTGCCTCCGCCGATCACGATCGCAATTTCCACCCCCATCGCATGTACGTCGCGAATCTGCTGCGCCACCTGGGCGACAATCTGGGGCGAGATGGACTCCATGCTGCCCGGTTCCTTCAAGGCTTCCCCGCTGATCTTCAATACAACGCGTTTATATTTTGGTGAGGAGTTGGAAACGATGGTGTCTGGCATGGGAACAGAGTGTGCACAGGGAGGGGTGAGTCTTGCCAAGGGCAAAGAGAGGGCGACTGCTTGCGTGGGGAGGGATTTTGCGGCCAGACTGTGCCCCGTTATGGGTAAAAACCGGCTCCAGCAGATTTTGGAAGTGAAAGAGAAAGAAGTGGCCCGCCTCCTTCCGAGGGCGGAGCATCTCCGCGCTGCGGCACTCCAGCGCAATGACTTCCGGCCCTTCACCAGGGCCCTCGACTGCGGTCCCGGGGCGCTTTCCCTCATCGCCGAGGTCAAAAAGGCCAGCCCGTCGGCGGGAGTCATCGCCCAAGATTTCGACCCCGTGCGCATCGCGTTGGAGTACGAGGCCGGAGGGGCGCACGCCTTGTCCGTACTCACGGATGTTGAGTTTTTTCAGGGGGACCTCGCCTATCTTTCCCGGATCCGGGCTGCGGTGGGACTGCCGCTTTTGCGCAAGGACTTCATCATCCACGAGGCCCAGATTGCGGAGGCGTGCGTTGCGGGAGCCGATGCCATCCTGCTGATCGTGGCGGCCCTAGAGCAGGACCGCCTGGAGGCGCTGTATCAAGAGGCGAAGGTCCTCCAACTTGATGTTCTCGTTGAGGCCCATTCCGCCGAGGAACTTGACCGGGCGATTGATTTGGGTGCCGACCTCATTGGAATCAACAACAGAAACCTGACCACCTTTGTGGTCGACCTTGCGACGACCGAAACCCTCAGCGAGGAGGTTCCAGAGGGCGTGATCCTAGTGTGCGAGAGCGGTTTGAAGACACGCTCGGACACGCAGCGCGCCTTCGACGCCGGCTGCAATGCAATCTTGGTAGGAGAGAGCCTGATGCGCTCCGGCAACATCGCCGGGCAGATCACCGAATTGCTGGGAGTCTCCTGAGACTAACCAAAGAGGTCACCCTGCCTCGGCCTTGCGTTCTTCTCCGCTTCCTTGGCCATCTCCTCCCGCAGCGTCCGGAAGCCCTCCCTCTCCAACGCTGGAATCAGTTCGTCAAACTTGGGGGAGATGAGAAGGTTGTCGGGGGCAATCGGTAGCGGAAGATCCAGATCGAGGCGTACCATCTCCTGGTTTTGAACAAGCTGCTCGCGGGCGGCGGCAATCTTCTCCCTCAGTTTGGGAGATTCGATCATCTCAATGTTGGACAAGACCGCGTTCAGGGAGCCGTGTTTGCTGAGCAGCCCTGCGGCACCCTTCGGTCCGACTCCCGAGACCCCGGGTATGTTGTCCGCCGAATCCCCGACAAGGCTCAAGAGGTCGCCGAGTTGTGCCGGCGTCACGCCCCACTTGCGAGCGACGGCATCCGCCTCCAGCAGCGCGAAAGCGTCCTTCGGAGTGGCCAAATCGGCCTTGTTCGTGGAATAGACACGGATCTCGGGACAAACGATTTGGAAAAGGTCTTTATCGGCAGTTGCGAGAATGGACTCCCATCCTTTCAGCCGCGCCGCGGTCGCATACGAGGCCATCAGATCGTCTGCTTCAGTGTCCGGAGCCGACACCGAGGAAAAGCCGATCAGAGTGATCAGCTCGCGCATCCTCGGAAGCTGCGCCTCTAGGTCCTGCGGCATCTCGGTGCGTTGAGCTTTGTACTCGGGTTGGAGCGTGGTGCGGCGGGCGGGCATTCCCATGTCCCAAACGACGGCGGCGCGGCCGGGGGAAAGGTCCCGTTGCATACGTCTAAGCGCCTTGAGGAAGCCGTAAATGGCCCCCGAAGGCTCGCCCTTTGGATTGGTGAGGCCGACGAGCGCGTGAAAAGACCGGTACGCGTAGTAGTAGCCGTCGACGAGGAGAAGTTTCACTAGAGGTGGAATACGGAGGGTTGGGGCGAAGCGGTCAATGGATCGCAAGGCGATGGGCCCATCCAAGGGACGAATCTAAAAGTTTCAATCCCATTTCAGCGTCCCATTTCAAACTCCGTGCCCTGCGCTTCTTGGTGCGCCGGGCGCTGGATTCACCTGCAGAGGGGCCCGGCATTCAGCACTTCGCCGGAAACCGCGTCCTTGTACTGCTCGAAGTTCAGAACGAAGTTCGACGCAAGTTTCGATGCGGTGGCCGTGTACGCAGCTGCGTCGCCCCAGGCCCGGGAGGGCAAAAGCAGTTCGTCAGGCAGTTCCGGGATGTGCGTGACAGCGCTCACTCCAAAAAAAGGATCCGGCGCAGTGGGAGCGTTATCAAGGCCGCCCTCGTGGATGGCGTTCATGATGGCCCGTGTTTGCGCCAGCTTGATTCGGTGTCCGACTCCCACGCCGCCGCCAGTCCAGCCGGTGTTTACGAGCCACACGTTGACTTTGTGTCTGCTCATCTTCTGTGCGAGCAGCTCGGCGTACTTTGAGGGATGCCACACAAGAAACGGTGCTCCGAAGCATGCGCTGAAGGTGGTGGATGGCTCCGTCACCCCCTCCTCCGTTCCCGCCACCTTGGCAGTGTAACCGGAGATGAAGTGGTACATGGCCTGAGCCGGGTTTAACCTTGAAACCGGCGGCAGCACCCCGAAGGCGTCGCAGGTCAGAAAGATGATGTTCTCCGGATGCCCCGCCACACACGGAATTCGCGCCTGCCTGATAAACTCCAACGGATAAGCGCCCCTAGTGTTTTGTGTGATGGAGGTGTCGTGGAAGTCAATCTGTCGGCTGCCGCCGTCGAGGACCACGTTCTCAAGGATCGCGCCAAATCGGAGTGCCTGGTAAATGTCGGGCTCCGATTCCGGCGAAAGATCGATCGTCTTCGCATAGCAGCCGCCCTCGATGTTGAAAATGCCGTCGTCCGCCCAGACGTGTTCATCATCACCGATGAGACGCCGTTTCGGGTCGGCGGAAAGCGTGGTTTTCCCCGTTCCCGAAAGGCCGAACAAGACTGAGGGGTGCGCTCCTGCCGGGTCGGTCGTTGCCGAGCAGTGCATGGAGAGCAGACCCTTTTTAGGCATCAAATAGTTCATCAGAGTGAACACGCCCTTCTTCATCTCCCCTGCGTATTCCGTGCCCAAGATCACCATCTGCTTCTCTTCGAAGCAGAGATCGATGGACGTCTTTGACGACATCCCATCCGTATGCCGGTTGGCCGGAAACGCCCCGGCGTTGATGATCGTAAAATCCGGGGTGCCGAATACCGCCAGCTCTGCCTCCGTTGGCTTTACCAGCATCGTTGCCATGAACAGCGCGTGGTAGGCTCGCGAGCAGATGACGCGTACCTTCAGACGATGCCTTGGGTGCCAGCCGGCAAAACCGTCGACTACGTAAACCCGCTCCCGGGTGTTCAGGTAGTCTAGCGCACGCTCCCGGTTGATGGCAAACGAACGGGAATCCAGTTCCCTGTTCACGCTGCCCCACCAGACGTCCGCCTCGGAGTTTGGGTGGCGCACCACGCGCTTGTCCGCCGGCGAACGGCCGGTCTTTGCACCGGAATAGGCAACAAGGGAGCCCTGTGATGAGAGGGTCGTGCCCGGTTCGTGCCGGATGGCATGCTCGTAGAGCAGGGGAGTGGAGGAGTTTCGAAAAACCTCCGGAACCGTAAGCCCAAGATGTGACAAGTCTAAGGAATGCATAAGCGGGATGAAACACGCATAGCCCCTGGGTGGACGGGTTGCGAAACGCCCCTCCATAGCGGGCCAACGCGGCTCAGCTTGCAAGCAAAAGGGGGCGAAAAAGCTCCTATTTCAGTACGAGGGCGATCGCAGCCAGCATCAAAACAGCGCCCGCGAGGCGCCGGACCATCGCGTTGCCTCCGGCCTCCCGCTCTGAGTTTCCAAAAGCAGGCCCTGCGAACCAAACCAGCACGATGCTCCAGACGCCGCGGGAGCTGTACAACAGGTTTGACCATGCGGCGCCTTTGAGTTGAACCACACAGTAGGCCATCAAGACGATTTGTCCGATGGTCGCAGACAGGCCCGGCCAGAACGCCCGTTGTGCTGATTTAGGCAGCCGCCACCACGGCCCCTCCAGAAAGGGAAGCAACGCCAGAGACCAGAGCCCCATAGCAATGCACACGCACGCAGAGAAGCGCCACACGCCCATCCTGTCCGCCCACATTTGAAAGCAGACGTCCACTCCAGAGAAGGCCGCGGCCGCGATCGCCCCCCCCAGCAGGGCCGGAAAAAGGCTGCCATTCGTCGAACGCTTTCCGCTGCCCAGCAAAAAGGTCGCCGCAGTTGATATAGCCGCCGCCACCCACCATATCGAGGGCAGTTTTTCTTGGGCGAAGACCGTGACCATCGCAGCCACCATCACGACTTTGAGCCCCATGACGGGGGTCACTATCGACACATCCCCGAAGCGCAGCGCCACGAACACGCTGACCTGGCCGGCGAAAAAAAGCAGGGAAGTCAGCAGGATGTGCCAGAGGGTGGTAGGATCCAGCGGGCCGTGTCCCAAAAGCAGAAGCGGGGCCATGAAAACCGCCTGTCCCCAGTTGATCAGGAAGTTCACCCGCCACAGGCCGCCCCCCTCGACGGTTGCCTGCTTGATGTAGAGCGCGGACAGTGCATAGACCAGCCCTGCTGTAAGAGGAACGCAGGCGGCCAGTGCTGGAGTCATTCTTGATGCTGCATTTCAACGGCTCATTGAGGCAAGATTTAGCATGCGCACAGCGGTAGAATTAGTTTTTTAGTGATGTGTATGCTGCTGCTGTGCGATCTTCGGCGCGGTTCACTGACGGCGGAATTCCGGGGATGCGCTTGAGGGACCTTTCATTTCACCCCATTTATTTCCATGCCAATAAAACTGCGGACCTTCTTTGCAGCGGCCCTTTTGCTGGTCACGTCGAATTTCTCTCAAGCCGCTGATCCCGTCCGCGTATTGGTTTGGGACGAGCAGCAGCCGCAACAAAAGCAGGCGTACGGCGACAAGTTTCTGGGCGAGACCATCGCGGCTCATCTCGGGCAAAAAGACGGGCTTTTGGTGAAGAGCGCGCGTTTAGACTCGGAGCAGCAGGGGCTTGATGAAGAAATACTCGATGCAACCGACGTGCTGGTTTTCTGGTGCCACCGGCGGGTGAAGGAGCAGGACGATGCGCGTATGGAGGCTGTTGTAAAACGTGTGATGGAAGGCAGGCTCTCTTTAATCGCACTGCATTCTGCGCACTGGGCGAAGCCGTTTGTCCGGCTCATGCAGGAGCGTGCGAAGGCCGATGCTCTCACCATGGTTCCAGAGGCGGAGCGCGGATCGGCAAGTTGGGAGTTCGTAAACGACCAGCCTTATTACAAAGGAGTCAAGGATGGTGCCCCTCTCACCCCGTCCCTTGAACGCAATGGCGGGGTGTGGCGTCTGACGCTGCCCCAGTGCGTCTTCCCGGCCTACCGCGCTGATGGTGCGCCGGGCCACATGACCACGCTCCTGCCCGGGCACCCCATCGCGAGAGGATTGCCTGCGCACTGGGACATTCCGCAAACCGAAATGTACGGCGAGCCCTTCCATGTGCCCGCGCCGGATGAGGTGGTGTTTGAGGAGAAATGGGACAAGGGTGAGCAGTTCCGCAGCGGGTGCGTGTGGAAAGTCGGCAAGGGCCGCGTGTTTTATTTCCGCCCGGGCCACGAGACCTACCCCATCTTTACACAGGCAGAGCCCCTGCTTGTTGTGGAGAATGCCGTCCGCTGGATGGCTGCGGCGCAGGGTGCCCGGTAACCTGCAACGGATCAGCGGCAGCGAAAACAGCGCGGCTGTCTGCGCACGCCGCCCCGGTCACCGCGCAAAGCCGTTCAGCAGGCCATATTCCAGAGCGAGCGGTTCGTTGACTCCGGTCGCTCCCACATGCTCGCGCATTTTCGTGACGGCCTGCACGCGCTTGATGGCCTCGTCTTTGTCGAGGTTGGAGGCAGTCTGTGTGGAGTGTGTCTCGCACTCGGGAAGATGCCTTGGGGTGCCCCCGTTCTGGCACAAAAGCACGTCGGTCCAAAAGGCCTCGAAAACTTCCAGCATCCTGTTGCGCTCGCCGATGTAGGAGGCTTCGGTGCGGGCGGCGTGTGTTTCCTCCAGTTGTTCCAGCCACTTTGGATCCACTGTCTGCTTGTATTGTTTCTCCTCAGCTTTGAAGGAAGCCTCAGCCGCGGAATGGATCGAGTCCTTGGTTTCGTTGAGGAGGGCTTGGAATTGCTGGGCCAGCCACAACCCGCCGCGTAGGTCAGGTTTCTGCGTGGAGAAAAAAGCGTTTAGCAGACTAGCAGTCGCAGCAGCCGCCGGGGAGCGTGTTTTCGTTTCGGAAGGCCTCAGTGGAACGGAGACGCACCGTGACAGTATCGTTTCGAGAAGTTGCTCGGGCTGCTCGGTGAGGAGGAAGATGTGTGTGTTCGGGGGCGGTTCTTCGAGCGTCTTGAGGAAAGCGTTTGCCGCCTGGGGTTGGAGGCGGTCGGCTTCGAAAATGATCGCGAACTTACTGCCTCCTTCAAAGGAGCGCATGCGGAGGTTTTGTTCCAGTTCGCGGAGTTGTTCAATCAGCAGCCTACGTGATTTGGATTCGGGCGCTATGGAATGGACGTCCGGGTGCTTGAGGGCTGACTCGGGCTGGCAGCCCAGCAGATGTGAGCACATGCCGAATGCGAGGTCACGCTTCCCGCTCCCCGGGGGGCCGGAGAGGAGATATGCGTGCGCCAGGCGCTTCTGGGAGTGCGCCTGTTTCAGCAAGGCTAGGGCGTCTGCTGCGGCAATGGGCATGAAAACACGCTATGCGAAAGCGGGCGCGCGAGCAAAGAGGATACCGATTTCCCAAAAACCGCATGGTTAGCGCAGGTTCTTGGTTCGTGGTTTTTGGTTCGTGGTTTTTGGTTCGTGAGGGACTTCAGCGCACGAAGACCCTTGGCGCATCGCTGGGCGTGGTGGCCATGCGGTCGCGTGAACGTCGCGCCAGCTGCACAAGATCGTTGTTTTCACCGAATTCGCCCCACGGACCGGGCCTCAGCTCGCTCACGTCGACGAATTTCCAGTCTGTGACATCGATGTTGTTCAGGCGCAGATAATCGCGCACCGCCGGGGACACGTCCAGGCCGGCGCCCCCGTTAAGATTTGGCATGGGCCGGCCCTTCCCGAAAACATACTCCCAATGGTCGGTTCGAAAGGGACCGCAATCGCTCCACTGGGCGTAGCAAACCCGGCCCGCATTGTTGCGAACGGCAATCCAGCGGTCGCGGCAAACGCTCTGTCCGTCTCTGACGAAGGCAGCCCGGAACCAGGGAATCACTGCGCGAGCCTCGGGCTTGTGGCTGCCGCCCTTCATGTCGTTGTAGGGCAGGGCGAAGTAGAAAGGGTTCAGCTTCGGCACAAAGCTGGCGGGAATGTAGCCGCGGCGGCGGCTCGGATCCGGATTGTCAAAGCCGCCGAAAGACTCCTTCCAATTCAGGTCCCAACTGGAGGATCTGTTGTGAACCGGATTGTTCACCGTTGCAGACTCGCCGACCCAGAACACGGTGGTCACGATCTTGGTTTTCCAAGGGTATCTGCCGGTGTTGGCACTGTTGAACGAGTTGACCGTACTGGAGTTTCCCTGAGTGCTGAAACTCGCCGGCTGCCTGTTCGCGAGAGACATGCTGCCGCTGGAGGGCACTCGCACCTCGGGCTCCAGCGAACTCAGCACCGTTTCCCTGAGTCTTTCTGCATATCGGTTGAACTCCGCCTTTTCTGAAAAAGGCGATGCCACCTCCCCTATGGCCGCGGAGGCCAGCAGTAGAAACAGACCAACTCCGAGACTTGCGGAAGAATCTCTCATTTTCGGCGGATCTGGAACCCTAAAGCACGATGGCATCTGGGTAAAGAAACAAATGGGCATGCCATGCGACGCCGTGGCGGGCTCGCAGAGGAACGGAATTAACGCGTCGAAAAACAATTTTACGGCTTGTCGTTGGCCTCGGCTTTGGCGAGCAAGGAGCCCGTATCTTTCAACATGAGTACCCAGAACACATTTCCGAAACTTCACAACGCCATGTGGCCAGGCCTGGTAGGCAAAGAGCCCGGCACCGATCATCCTCCCATCAGTCTCGAGCGAATGCTCGACCTCACCGCAAAGGCGGAAGTGGACGGTCACCGCTTCGAGGGCGTGGACCTGTTCTTGTTTCATCCGCACACGGATCCTGATGCTGGCGACGATGACATCAAGCGGATGGCGGATCTCATCGCAGGAAAAGGCCTGGCGGTTGGCTCTTTGGTAGCCCCAGTTTGGCCCGGTACAGTCGGTGATTCCTCGATGGGGAGCGCCGAACAGCGTGAAAAATTTGTGCTCGCCGTTAAAAAGGCATGCCGGGTTGCTGGAATCTTGAACGAGCATGGGGTGCGCCGCTACGGAATCATCCGCATCGACTCGGCTGATTCGCCCGCCCACTGGGCCGCGGATCCCGCCGCCAATACCGCGAAGATCGCGGAAACTTTCAGGGAGGCAGGGACGGTTGCCGCCGCCCACGGCGAGAGGCTTGCCGCCGAGGGGGAAATCTGCTGGGCGGGGATGCACTCTTGGAAGTACATGGTCCAATTGTTGGAGGCCGTCGGCATGCCCGGAACGGTCGGTTTTCAAGCGGATTTGGCGCACACTTACCTCTACCTGCTCGGCTACAATGCCCCGGAGCACGGTCTTTTGAAGCCCGGACACAGCCACGCGGAGTTTGTTTCTGCCTACAAACAGATGACCGACGCCCTTCGGCCGTGGACGCTGGACTTCCATGTCGCTCAGAACGACGGTTCGGTCCACGGGACAGGTTCCCATGACAAAACGGGTCGGCATTGCTTGGCCGACGACCCCAACGGCAAGCTCGATATCGCAGAGTGTTCGGGTTACTGGCTCGAAGGAGCCGCGGAACGCGGGATACGCCACATCTGTTGGGACGGCTGCATGTTCTCAAACGCTTTGCTCGAGAAGCAGGAGACGTGGAATACGATCCTCGCCGCGATGCTCAAGGTTCGCGCCGGCCATGGCTGGACGGCCTGATTTTCAGGGAAGTAACCGAATCAAACTTTAGAAAACTATGTCGAAGAAAAATCTTAACGTCGGAATCGTGGGCTATGGATTCATGGGACGCACCCATGCCAACGCCTTTCGCAAGGTGGTCAACTTTTTCGACCTCCCTTATACTCCTGTTCTGAAGGCAGCATGCGGACGTGATGAAGAGAAGCTGAAGGCTTATTGCGACCGCTGGGGGTGGGAGAGCTCCGAGACCGACTGGCGGAAATTGATCGAGCGGAAGGATATCGACATCATCGATATCTGCACTCCAAACGATTCGCACGCTGAAATTGCGATCGCCGCCGCGCGTGCTGGAAAGATGGTGATGTGTGAGAAACCCCTCTCGATGGACGGCCCGCAGGGGGAGGAAATGGTCCGCGAAATCGAGAAGGCGGGAGTTGCAAATATGGTTTGGTACAACTATCGCCGTGTTCCCGCTGTGACCTTTGCCAAACAGCTCATTGATGAGGGCCGACTGGGCCGGATTTTCCACTACAGGGCAAAGTTCCTCCAGGACTGGACGATCAGCGCTGAGCTTCCACAGGGTGGAGCGGGGCTGTGGCGCTTGGATGCGGCCGCCGCCGGATCCGGAGTGACGGGCGACTTGCTGGCGCACTGCATTGACACGGCCTTGTGGCTGAATGGCAACATGGATTCCGTGAGCGCGATGACTGAGACGTTCATCAAGCAGCGCACGCACAGCCTCACCGGGCAGGTGCAGGAAGTGAAGATCGACGACGCGTGCGCTTTCCTTGCCCGCTTTGGGAACGGTTCGCTGGCGACCTTTGAGTCAACGCGTTATGCTCGCGGGCACAAGGCATTGTACACCCTCGAGATCAATGGCGAAAACGCCTCGATCGCGTGGGATCTGCATGACCTGCACCGGTTGCAGTATTTCGACCACCGCGATCGCGGCAATCTTCGGGGGTGGCGTTCGATCCATGTTACCGATGGAGATCATCCCTACATGAGCAAGTGGTGGGTGCCCGGCCTGCAGATCGGCTACGAGCACACCTTTGTGCATCAGGTGGCTGACTTCATTGAAGGAGTTGGATCCGGTCAATTCGCCTCACCTACGTTCCGCGATGCGCTTGAGACCCAGTACGTGTGCGATGCCGTGCTGGATTCCGCTAAGACCGGACAGTGGCGTGATGTGAAGCACGCCTAGGGTTCTCGCGCCGCTCTGATGTCGCGCCCGGGTCCCCTTGATTCGATGGGGGCGGGGCGTGGCAGACCGGGCTGAGTGCTTCGGGAACCGAAAAGGAAATAGGAAAAAGCCGCCTCCGGAATGACCCGGAGGCGGCTTTTCTGTTTTTTAACGACGATCAATGCTTCGGCAAAGGCGGTCGTTGGAGACTACGAGATTACTTGTTGCACTTTTTGCAGACTTCGCCCTTGCCTTTGGATTCAACGCAGCAGGGATGGGCGCAGTCTTTTCCGGCGGCTTTCGCCTTGTCGCAGCAGGATTCCGCGAAAACGGGGGCTGCGAGGATGGAGAAGGCCAGCGAGGCGAGGGTGATGAGTTTGGTGATGTTCATAGCGGCGACTACTTTAGGGGAACAAGGGTGGCTTTGCCAGAGCGAAATTTAGTTTGAAAACTGTATTCCTGAGGGACGGGGGTTAAGAGCAACTTTGTCTAGAGTTGGCTGTTGCCTTGTTGCCGCTGCCGAAGGAAAGTGTGTCACCCGCCATGTTCCTACATCCGCGTTCTTCATTGATTCCCCTGGTTGTCTTGGTCGCCGCGTCCACGGGAACGTACCCGTCCCTTCAGGCCCAAGCGGACAGGGCGCAGGGCGAGATGGTGAAATTGACATTTCCGAACGCCGACATCCGGGATGTCCTCACCCAGTACGAGCTGTTGGTGGGGAAGCACGTGATTTACGACAACACCGTGCAGGGGCAGGTGAACATCAATGTTCCCGAGGTGCCCAAGGAGGAGGCGATCCGGATCATTGAAATTACACTTTTGATGAACGGGTACCATCTGGTGCCGTCGGATTCGGATCCGAATCTCATCAAGGCCATCGGCGTCGGGCGTTCTCCTCGCCAGGTCGGTGTCCCGATTCTGGCGGAACCTGAGCCCATACCCGAAGGGGAGCAGGTGATCATGTATCTGGTCAAACTCCAGTACGCAGATCCTACCGAGCTTGCGCAGGTTTTACAGCAGGCGATGCCGGCTTCGCGCCAGGAATATGCGCCAAACATCGTTCCCCTGCCCAAGGCCCAGGCCCTCATCATCACCGAGAACACGGCGATTTTGCGCGGCGTGATGCGGATCATCAGGGCGGCTGATTTGGAGCCTACCAAGGTGGAGGGGGAGTTCATTACCCTGCAAAGGGCTTCCGCCAAGGACGTGGTTCAGATGCTGGAGAAGCTGTTCGAGAAGCCGCAGACCGGTCCCGGCACGGCGGCTCCGCGTCCGGTCGCTCCGAAGCCTCCCGATGGCGCCGGCGCACCTCCTGCACCCGGGGCTGCCGCCTCCCAACTGACCACTGTTGAGTTTGGGGGGATGAACGAGGATTCCATGCTCTCGGGAAAAGTGCGGTTGACTGCGGACGAGCGCACAAACCGCATTTATCTGGTTTCCCGCCCCGTAAACCTGCCCGTACTCCGCAGGCTCATTCAAGAGTTCGACATGGACGTGCCGTTCAACGAACCGATGGTGCGTCCCCTCAAGTTTGTTTCCGCGGGCGATATACTCGACGCGCTCGTGAAGGCGGTGTCAGATCCGGGAACAAAAGACGCAGGGGCGACCGGGGCAACCTCCGCCACTGGCCAGAGGCCGCAGTCCCCCACGCCGGCTCCGGCTCAGTCTCCCTTTGGAAACCTTCAGGGAAACCGCGGCTTGTCCTCCCAGTCGTCTTCGCAGGGTCTCAGCCTGCAGACTGAGCCGAGGGAAATCATTCCCCAGACGGTCCTCGTGGGGAATGCGCGGATCATGGCGGACAAGCGTCGCAACGCGATTCTTGTGATCGGCAGCACCGATGTGAAGGAAAAGGTAGCGAACATTTTGGAGCGGTTGGATGTGCGGACTCCTCAGGTGATGCTCACCACCGTGATCGGTGAGCTGACGCTGTCAGAGGGGCAGGAGATGGGGATCACGTATTTGCTGCACAATGGAAAGCGCGAGGTCTTGACGGGCACTACGGTGTCCGGCACAAGCGGAACCACCGCGGGAGTCGTCGGCGTTGCGAACAACATCATGTCGCTGAACTTGCAGCAACTGCTCTCGGACAGCCGTTTTACCAAGGCTATGACTGGCGGGGCCGGCGGCATTGGCGGCTTCATCTCCGTGGGGGATTCGCTGAGCGCGCTTGTGACTGCGCTCGAGTCCACTACGAAGTTCAAGGTGACCTCGCGGCCGAGCCTGTTCGCCAGCAACAACAAAAAGGCGTCGATCATCAGCGGCGAGCGCATTGCCGTGATCACCGGCGTGCAGTCCAGTTTGGGAGGAACAAACTCGGGCCTCGTCCAGCAGAACCAAGTGAGCTACATTGATGTGAACCTCAGCCTCGAGGTAGTCCCGCTCATCAATAGCGACAAGGAGGTCTATCTCGACATCGTCCAAAATCTTGCTGAGCGGACGGGCGAGTCGGTGATCGACAACAACAAGTATCCCATCATTTCAAACCGCCAGCTGCAGACCGCTGTAATGGTTCCGAATGAAGGCACCTTGGTTCTGGGAGGGTTGATCAAGGACCGCCGGGACCGGACCACCAGCGGCGTGCCGATCCTGAGCAAGGCGCCGTTGATCGGCCGGCTCTTCAGGAGCACCTCGGAAAACAAGACTCGGACCGAGCTCGTCATTTTGATTCGTCCGTCCGTCAGCATTGGACCGGAGGACACTTTCGACATTCGCGACAGGAACATGAAGCCTTTGCGGATTCCTTCGACGTTGGAGGATGAATTGACGCTTCCGGAGCCCATTCCCAAGATGGAGCAGAAGAAGCTTTCGCAGAAAAACTTCCGCTCCAGCCCGAACGGGGTGGTTGCGCAGGTTGAGGGGCCGGGAATTCTTCAGGCGACTTCGGCGGCGCCTGGGGAGCAGGTGAGCGCGTCCGCTTCTGTGGACAAGGTTGCTCCCAAAAAGACTTCCAAGAGCCAGTCAAAAGTCTCTGAAGAGTAGTACATTCTTGTTGAATTGAGATGAGTGCACGCGAGGTACTGGTGGGATTGCTGCAGGCCAGCGGAGTCGATTCCGCTGAGACTGCCAGGGAGATTGCAGCCCTGAGCCCGCCGGCCGGAGGAAGCTGGACGGTCGCGGCGCTGGACTCGGGAAAGGTGGACGAGGTGCTCCTGGCCCAGGAGCTTGCCCGGATGGCGAGGGTGGAGTATCTGGCGGTGGAAACGGTCCAGGTGGAGCGCGCCGTGCTGGAATTGCTCCCCAGCAGACTGGTCTTTAAGCATCACGTGCTTCCGCTATTCGCCGACCAGCAGAAGGTGCAGATCGCCAGCTATGATATTTTCAACACCGCTGCGCGGCGGTTGGCGGAGCAGCAGATCTCCGGAAAGCGCGTGGAATGGGTTTTGTGCGCCCGCAACCCGCTGCTGCGGACCATCAAATCCCTTTACGGGGTTGGGGCGGAAACGCTGGAAGAACTGCTCCAGTCCACACGGTACGACAATCAGGAGGAGCGCGAAGAGGCGCATGACCTTGCGAGCGACGATCCCGAGGCGAGCGTTGTCAAATTCGTCAATCAGATCATCCGCGAGGCGATTCATGAACGGGCCACAGACATCCATGTGGAGCCGTTGGAGAACGATCTGCGGATCCGGTACCGGATTGATGGGATTCTTCACGAGGTCGCCGTTCCTCCGCAGCTGAGGCGTTTGCAGAGTGCGATCATTTCGCGTTTGAAGGTGATGGCCCACATGGACATCGCCGAGCGCCGGCTGCCCCAGGACGGCCGCATTAACTTGCAGACGGCCGGAGGTGCCATCGACGTTCGCGTCTCCACGATACCCACCGTGAACGGTGAAAGTATCTCTCTGCGTCTGTTGAGCCGCAGCGACACCCTTCAGTTCGGTCTCGACCGGTTGGACATGACCGAGGACCAGATGCGCATCGTTCAGGGGCTTCTGACGCTGCCCAACGGCATCATCATGGTCACCGGGCCGACGGGGTCTGGAAAGTCTACGACGCTCTACTCGTTTTTGACTTCGATCAACTCGGTGATCCGGCGGATTATCACGATTGAGGAGCCCGTCGAATACAGGCTTCCGGGCGTGTCCCAGATCGATGTGAAGCCGGAGATCAATCTGACGTTCGCCAATGGACTCAGGGCGATTTTGCGCCAGGACCCCAACGTCGTGATGGTCGGGGAAATCCGCGATTTTGAAACCGCAGAGATCGCGATCCGGGCGGCGATGACGGGCCACGTGGTTTTTTCGACGCTGCATACCAATGACGCGGTGGGAGGCATCACCCGTCTTCTGGACATGGGGATCGAACCGTTCCTACTTGCGAGCGTTGTGCGGGCCTTTCTCGCCCAGCGCTTGGTGCGTACGCTGTGCGCTCAATGTCGGGTTCCCGCGGAGTATCCGGAGGAGTATCTCAAGGAGCTTGGCATTTCAGTGCCGCCGGGCGTCGTTCTTTACAAGGGCCGCGGCTGCGAGCACTGCCGACAGACTGGCTACCGGGGACGGACCGCGATCTATGAAATTTGCGTCCTCACCGAGCCTCTCCGCAGGTTGGTGGTCAAAAAGGGAACCGGATCGGAGATGAAGTCCCGCGCGGTGATGGATGGGATGGGGACACTGCGCACCGACGGGTGGCGGCGCGTTCTGCGCGGACAGACAACCATTGAAGAAGTGCTGCGGGTGACTCAGGCGGACGATTTGGCGGACGATTTGGCGGACGAGTAGGGGCTCGGCCGATTCTGCCCGCCGAGATGTCAGTATTCGCGGGTTTGGAGGCTGTCACGTCTGCTCTCAAATAGAGTCGGCGGGCGTGGCGTGCTGCTTTCCACGAAAGCCAGTCGCAATCCAGCCGGCGATCAATGCAACCCCGCCGATGGGGGTGATGGCACCGAGCCATCTAATTCCCGTTACAGCAAAAATATAGAGTGAGCCGCTGAAGATCAAAATTCCCGAGGAAAAAAGGATGCGGCTCGTCGCGTTGGCGCGGGTTGGAATGAGCAACGCCACTGCATGCAGCAGGTGGTAAAGTGAGGCGGTATGCCAGACATCGACGGTTTGGTTGGATTCAAGCACCGCGTTCAGACCGTGCGCGCCGAACGCGCCGAGCGCCACGCCTGTTGCTCCGAAAAAGGCCGCGAGTTTGTTTGATTCGGACATGCCTGATACTGGCATTTATGAACCGCTCGCTCAAGTCTGCTTGGCGCCGGGGCTGAGAGAGTGGGGCGAGCTGCCGCCTGTTTTCCAGGTTTTACAGACCGGCTGGGACTTGCGCATCAACGCGGGGGTTGCGGCGGCGGCTGAGCCTTCTGCTGTCTTCCACCTTGCCCCTTTCCGGGTTCTTTCGAGGAACCATTGATGCTGTAAACGACGCTCAAGTCAGCGCCCGTTATAACCTTTCCCTGCATGGCTTTTATAAAAGTAGGAAGAGTCACGTTCGCCTCCTGTTCCTGAATTCCCAGCGGTTGCGAAAGCGCATAGAGGCTTAGGACGTAGGTCTTCGGTCCCGGGCCCTTTGAATGCGGCGGTTCGTATCCCGACTGTCCTCGAAAGCTGGCACCCAGCTTGCCGACTCCTTTCACATTCTTTGGAAGGCTCCGTACACTTGCATCGATGTCGTAAAGAATCCAATAAGTCTTCGTCTTTCCCTCCGGATCGAGGTGGTGCATCAGCAGCGCATAACTCTTTGTACCGGCGGGACCGGCGCTCCATTCTAGGGGAAGGGTAGAACCGGCGCCATCGCCTGTGTACTCGGCGGGAAGGGGGCCTCCATCCTTCACCTCCGGGCTGCGCAGGACGAAGTCCGGCGACTTTGGGACCTTTGGCACTGGAACGCTGTCTGCCGCCCCTGCTTGGGGGGGAGGGCCGGGAGGACGGTCGCCTTTTTCCGGCGGGCCTCCTGGCCTCGGGCCGCCGCCACCGCCACCGCCACCGCCACCGCCACCGCCACCGCCACCGCCACCGCCACGCGCGGTGTAGGTCTGGCGTGAGGTGCCCTCTCTACCGTTTTGAAACTCGAACAGAACGCTGCCGTCGGCCTGGATGGTGTAGGCTACGGCGCGCTTTTCCGAGCTCAGTTCGTATGTGAGCTTGTACTGGTGTGCGGAGGGGGATTCGAAGGCTGTGATTTTCGCACCCCTGAGCGCTTGCAGAGCTTCGCGGACTGGTTGCGCTCTTGGTTGGGGATCCACCTGGCCGTCTTTCTCTACGACTTCACCGTGAAAGCCGCCATTGATATAAGGGTACTTGAGCGAGGCATGGTAATGGTATCCAACGCCTTGCGTGCTGTGTCCGTTGAAGCCGTCGAGGCCCGAGGGCGCCGAGCCATTGCCTTCCGTGAGCCCTAGGATGGGATAACCGTCGAGCGCGTAGGCGATGGGCTGTCCAACACCAACCTGTGTCTGCAGGTGCAGCGGCGCCGCGTGGTAATGGTAGTCGTCTGCTCTACCGCAGTGACCGCCCCATTTGTCCAGTTCACCGATTTCCGCGGCGACCTCGCCCCTGTTGTTCTGCGGATTAAAGATGGGGATACCATCGGCAGCCAATGCGATGGCTCCTCGCAAGAAGCGTCCTTTGATGGAAATGGGATTTGCGGATGCGACAGGGGCGAGGGGAATGCGCCATGCGTTGTCGCCGGTGTAGCGTTGCGGGAGGGGCACCTGCTGCTGCCAGCTTGTGATGCCAACCATCATCGGATGGGCGGGCATTCCGTTGCTCTCGACGTAGAGATATTTCTCGTCCCAACGGACGTATGTTTTTGGCGAAAACTTATCGAAAGGAGCCGCTTGCCGCGGCCTGTTTGCAGAGGGTGCCTGTTGAACGGTGGCGTCCGGGGGCAAAGGCGTCGAGTTTTGCGCCAGAAACCATACGGGCGCCGCCGCGTCTGAGAGGGCGGCGAGATCTAGTCGCTGGTGGGAATGGGCTTCAGCGGCGGTTGAAAAGTGGGCGTGCGCAGAGGTGAAAGGGGCCAAAGAGAGGATCGAGGCGATGATGAAGAGGTGCTTTTTCATGCGGGAAGGATTTGCTGTTACAACGCAAGACCCTCAGATGATTGCGTCAGAGTGTTAAGAGTTTGTGAGTAAAAACCGGTTTTTGTGGGTCCTGCCGATAACGCGCCAATAGGACGTCTGCCGACTGAGTGTCTGAAATCGGGGTGGACTGGAAGCCGTCGAACACCGGCGATGCGTTCGCTTCGAAGTGGTTCATCGGGCTTAGTCTTAGAACCTGTTCGATAGTCCGCAGAATGCTCGTGGTGTTGTACTGGGTGGAAACGACCGCACCGCGCCTGTTGTAAGGGCTGATTCAAAAGGCCGTCGTCCGGTAGCCGCTGGCATGGTCCGAGCCGTCCTGCGGGTCGTCTGCGGTGGCTAGAATCAGCGTCTTGGGATAGAACTTACTTTTGCTAATGGCTTTGACGATGCACCCGAACGCCGGTTCATTGTCGGCCACGCAGGCAGGTTTGCCCTAGCGCGTTCGAAAAATCTGGTTGGAGTGCATTTGGGGGGCTGGGGTGAAAGCGTTGATTGAATTCTATGGGCGGTGCCGCTGGATAATGGAATGGAAGTCTCCGAGGTTGTAGGGGCCGACGATCGCCGCGCCGAGATCGACCTCCGCGACGGCCACCGAACCGTTCTCTACTGCCTGTGCGATCGGCCTGCCGGTTCGGTCGTAGACGGCTGAAATCATCCAGTCCTTTTTTGGATCGGTGAAGGTAGAGCTGACCACGAAGACCCTGTTTTCGCAGGCTCGTGAGCGGGCGAGGAGCGGGTCACATCCCCAAACGGGCCAGGCAATCACCTCCGCCCCCTTCGCGGCCAGCGTGCGAGCAACCTCGGGAAAGAAGCCGTCATAGCAGACCATGAGTCCGACCTTGCCGAAGGCGGTGTCAAACACGGGATATTCACTGCCCGGTGCGACGCCCTTTTCTACCTCGCTGTGAGGCAGGCATACCTTTCGGTACTTGCCCAGAACGGCGCCGTCGGGACCGAGCAGGACTGCAGAGTTGTAAACGAGATGCCCCGCCCGTTCGTAAAGGCTGAAGGCGATGTGAATGGAGTGCCGCATGGCCAGTTCGCCGAAATAGGTGGTTGTCGGCCCTGGAATGGGTTCGGCGGATTCCACTGGAGTGAGCTTGGTTCGGGCATAGGGGATGGTTTCTCCCAGCACGACGATGTCCGAGCGCATGCGGGCGGCTTCCTGGATGAGCGGCGCATACTCCTCGCAGTTTTCGCGGGGAGACTTGCCGCTTGGAATGTGTTGGACCGTCGCGAGCCTCACCTTCCGTGGGGCCGGCGCGGGGGCGTCTTCGAAACGGACGTCCGACCATTCAATGCTCCCATTCGGTGCGTGTTGAAGGTGGAGTTCGATAACGGCTTGAGAGGCCTTCGGCGGGACTTGGTATGTCCCAGAAACTGCTGTCCATCCATCCGGGTTGGTAGGACCGTCCACCGGGTGCTCGGGTTCCGCGCTCGCGCCTGCGGTTGCCGAAGCCACGGGCTTCCCCTTGGCGTCTCTCCAAACAATCCGGCTCAGTCCGCTGTGCCTGGGATCGGCGACTGCCTTTGAGCGTCTGCGGGCTTCGAAGTGGACGAAGCGCCCCGATTCAACTGGGAAGGATTTCTGGTACCAACCGTCCAGCCCCTCGCGTTTGTCGTGGATGATGGAAAAGACCCCGGTGTTTTCTTCGTATCGAAAGATGGGTCGAATCTCGGGCCGCGGGGTTTCCTCTGTCCATCCCTCTGGAGGGGCAGGGAAGACGTGTGAGAATGGCAGAAGAAAAAAGAACAGGGCGGTAAATGTCGGGGTTTTCATTCCGGGGGTGGGGAATTCAGGGGGAGGTTTATTTTTCGAGAATCACCAAGCTGCAGCTGCGGATGGAGGGGGCTGCCATTCCTTCGGAAACTAAATCCAGCGAGGTGAATACGATTCGGAACTCCCTTCCTTCCTGCTTCCAGTCCGCCTGCAGGTCGCCGCACTTGAGGTCAGAGGTGCTTTTTTGGGGAAGGGATTGAAGCAACTCTAACAGTGGCACCTGCAGGCCCGGAGACGCATCGGAGAATCCCATGCGCAGCTCCTCCTGTGCATAGTGTATGTACAGGCCCCCTTTGGTCATCTTGGCGGATTTCTTTGGAACGGATCTGACCTCTGGAAAAATGACAACCTTGGAAAAGCCTTCGACACCGATGCCCTCGGCTTTCGACAGTTCCAAGCGCACATAGTTGTTCCGGGAAGTTCCGGCGTCCATGACGTTGAGGGCGTTCATGATCGCGTTGGTCGTGTTCCACCAAGAATGCCTTCCTTTGTCACTCTGATTGTCAGCGAAGACTTCGGGAAACAACGGTTTGAGGGCCTGTTCGCCATGGCGCTCGGACAGGTACTGGATGGTTTTGCGCAGGTTGGTGTAGTCTTTGGAAAGAAGAGTGTGCTTTGTTTCCGAATCTCCTGCGCCGGAGGCCGGGCGCAGCCCGAGGGTATCCATGATGTTCTTGAGACGTTCAGTCTGTTTTTTCGCAGAGAGGGTCGAGGCGCTCCAGGGGCCGAAGGCTGAGGCCGCGCACAAAACAAGAAGCGAGGCCGGGATCCACCGGATTCCGGCGGCCGGTCTGATGGCGTATCCGAGCGCCCACGCCAGAATCCATAAACCGGCCACGCAGCCGAGGTAGCGCTCTTCCGTGATACCGTACGAGTTGATGCGCGCGCGCAGCGCTAGCAGGAGCAGGACCGCCAGGGGGGCGAGCAGACGCGGAAAATGGGTTTTAAACCAGCGCGCCCAGCGTTCCTCCGGGTCGCTGAAAAGCGGGTGAAGCAGGAGCGCGGAAAGAATTCCGACGGCGGACAGGATGAGCACTGGAAGGGCCACCCAGCCCTGCGGCCAGGCGCGGTTCACGCAGATCTTCGCCGCGTAGACGTAGAGGATGGCGGTGAATACCGCCGCGAGGGGGGCGAGGACGAATTGGGTGAACGACTTGAGCGCGCGCGGATAGGTGGTGTCGGTGTCCAGCGCCCTCACATCCCCGGGAACGCCGCTCAAAAAGAACAGCGGATGTAGCAGGAATGCCATAAAATAGAAGAGGTCCAGATAAGCGTGTTTCAGGCCTAGGTTGAAGAGTTTGTCGGCGCTTAGCAGCGCGAGTTCCATCCCTGCTGTGAGGATTGCGCCGTAAAGGGACGCAGTGCAGAACTGCAGAAAGATTTTCCTGTTGAACTGCCAGAAGCGGTTTTCCGAGCTTTGAAAAATGAAGGCGCCGACTGCCACGGCGAAGTGTAGGCCGGCCAAGGCGAGCAGCCAGCGGAGCATGATGGAGCAGGGACTGTCGAAGCCTGAGGGCGGGAGCGTCCAGTAGGCGAATGCGACGACGGGAAGCGGTGTCCACTCAAGCCAGGGGCCGATGCGTGTCGGGTTGCATTCGCGCAGGATGCGCAGTGCAAAGCACAGGGGCACGCCTAGGGCTGCCGCCATGGCAAACCGCTGGGCTTGGTTCACTGCTCCGGAGGTTTGGGTATTGTGAATGGCGTACGTCACCGCAAGGGTGACTCCGATGCAGGACAGGACGACGCCCGGGAAGCGCTTCAGCGCGATGGAGAGGGACTCTCGAAAATTGGATAAAGCGCTCACGGGCGCTTAGTTTCCAAAACGGGTCGCAGGATTGCAAGCGCCGCACAGTCATGAGCGGCCGAGGTTTATCGCAAGCTGGCAGACCGTGCGCGGCAGAAACTGTAGGGACGCTACTTTCGCGCAACCCTGAAACCGACCGCGTCGTCTATCTCTTCCGGAAGCATCCGGCCCCGTTTTGAGGAGCGGCAATCCCATGCGCGGCTCTTCCATGACCCGCCGCGAATCGTCCGCATTCCGGGGGCTTCCGGAATGGCAGGACTGTCCTCGGGATAGTCAGGGTAAGCCTTAAAAGCGTCCCAGCACCATTGCCAGACATTGCCTGTCATGTTGTAGAGGCCGTTGTTGTAATACGTTCGGACTGGGGCCGTACCTTCCTGGAAAATGGGGTGTCCCACGGAAAAGGTCTGGCGGGTGGCGACATTTTCAACTTCGTCTATGTAAACAGCCTGGCGGTGACTGATGTGTTTTCCGCAGGGATACCTGTGCTGGGGATTATTCACCTTTGCAGCCCTTTCCCATTCTGGCTCCGTGGGTAGGCGGTATCCCGTCGCCTCCCAGTTGAGCATTTTGTCACCGACCTTGAGCTGTCCCCGCCGGTAAATTGCACTCGGGTTTCGTGAGTCGCTGATGTAATAGAAGGGAGTAAGCCCTTCCATTTCGCTCCGAGCGTTGCACCACTTTAGCGCATCGTACCAGTTGATTTGAGTAACCGGGTGGTCGTCGCGTTTTGCCGCTCCGGGATTTGCAAAATCGTAGCCGTTTTTTTCGGCCCAAGTTTTAACGGCCTTCCACTCGCGAAAACTGACGTCGGTCCTGCTCAGTTGGAATGCAGGCAATTTCACCGTGTGTACCGGATATTCGTCCGGGGCGCCTTCGTTTGCGATAGGGCGTGGCACATAAGCGGGCCTTTTCTCGTAATCGTCTTCTGTGGCTGCGGTCTTATCAGTGTAAGTGTCCCCCATTTTGAATTCGCCCTCCGGGATGGTAATGAAGGGCGAATCGAGCGTGGCGGCCAGCCTGAGGCCTCCCACTGGGTTGCCTGGATTGATGCGCTCCCGCTGGAACACGAAAGGAGGAGGGCCTTGTTTCGGCGAACGGCCACGCAGCATGCGCTCGGGGCTTCCTCCATCGCCGACCGGACCGATGGGATTGATTTTCCCGTAAATGGAATAGGCGGAAAATTTATCCCAGCACCATGCCCCGGATTCGGTCACCAAGTCCGACAAGCCGAACGCGTTCTTTGTGGGGGGGGCTTTTTCCGGAATCATGTCGCCCCAGGGATGGGGCTTGCGGCCAAGTCCTCCCCTGAGCGCCTTTTCCCATTCAGCTTCGGTGGGCAGGCGGTATCCGTTTTTGGTGGTTTCCCAGACAACGCCATCGGACATTTTCTTTGCGTTGACCAACGGTTTAAGGGCGCCGCCCGGTGCCTTCTGGTAGTAGCAGGGAGTCAGTCCGTGAAGTTCGCTCTTGGCGTTGCACCATACCATCACGTCGAACCACGAAAGGTTTTCCATCGGTTTGGCGAGCTTCGCCAGCCCGTCGAGGCTGTCCATGCCGTCCTGCGGGTCGGGGTTGAGCTTCCAGTTTCTGTAGGTGTATCCGCCTGACGCCGTCTGTCGTGCGACCAAGTCCCACTCCCATTGCGTCACGTGTGTTTCGCCAATCAGGTATTGATCGAGCGTCACGGGCTGCTCTGGGGTGGCATCCTTCAGCGGGCCGTCCTTGCGGTGGTCGCCCATCAGAAAGGGACCCGAGGGAATGAGAAGACCGTTCCACTCTAGTGTCTGCTGCTGCTCCTTTTTCTTCGCATCAATCTTTTGTTGAGCGCTCTCCTTTTTTCCAAAAAAGGGAAAGAAAGCACCGATGCCCATGCCCGAAGGCTGGGCGGCGTATGCGTTTTCGGAAACTCTGCAAAGCAAAATCAACGCAATGGCTGTGATGATTTCTCGGTTCATTTGGGGTGACCGTCGAATCTGCCACGGGCCTCTGCCGAGTGCAAATTGATTAAGTTAGGTAATAGAGAGTAAGTATCTGATGTCTGGAAGGAGGGCCAGATTTGCCGGCGCAAACCGTTCAACATCAATGTGCAGTTTTTACTTCAAGGGGGCTGCAACTGCGGTTGCTTTGGTGCGGCTCCTAAAACGCCGCAGTCCTTTTATTTAAACAGCTTATATTACGGATGCGGTGACCTGCGAAGCCGGTTGCCGGCTCGGCGGCCTCTCTCGCACCGGGACAAGCTGCCCGTGGATGGAACTCCGGTCGGGGGGCGGACTCAATGTATGCGGATCAGGCAAACAAGTCCAGAATCGGCTTGCCGTCGTCCAGAAGGTTGTACGGGCGCCCCAGGGGATCGACGGCCTCGAGATTGTCGATCCCCATGGCGTGGTAGACGGTTTTGGTGATGTCCTCCGGGCCGACCGGTTTTTCAGCCGGGTATGCGGCATGCTTGTCCGTGCGGCCGTACACGCGGCCCCCCTGCACCCCGCCGCCCGCCATCAGTACGCTCATGCAGGCGGTCCAGTGGTCGCGGCCGGCGCCCGACTTGCCTCCGGATCTGGGGTCGCCGATCTGGGGTTTCCGCCCCATTTCGCTTGTGACAAGCACGAGGGTCTCGTGGAGCAGCCCGCGGTCTTTGAGATCCCCAAGCAGGGCTGAAATCCCGCGGTCGAATTCGGGAAGGAGGTATTCCTTAAGGCACGCAAAATTCGAAGCGTGGGTGTCCCAGCCGCCGGCGCTTTTGCAGCGGTTGGCGATGGCTTCGTTTTCCTTCCAGAAGACCGTGATGAACGGGACGCCCGCCTCCACCAGGCGGCGCGCCATGAGCAGGCTCGTGCCGTTGATCGTTCCTCCATACCTCGCTCGCGTCGCGGCAGATTCCGAATGGATATCGAAAGCTCCCGAAGTGCCCGAGGCGGAGAGAAGTTCGAAGGCGCGCTGCTGTTGTTTTGTGTAGTTCCTCGCAGCCGCGTCCTGGTCGAGGTCCTTGCGCATCGCGGACAGTGATTTCAAGAGGGCCATCCGGTCCTCCATTCTCTCCGGTCCCGCGCCGGCATTGAGCGTCAGCGTCGGGGCGCTGAATTCCATCGGGGATTCGTTGCTACCGGTGAGAAAGAACGGATCGAATTCCATTCCGATCCGGCCTGCGAACTGTCCCGGACGGGTGTACGGCGCCTTGCTCGGTTTGTGGGGAAGGGTGATGACGTCTGGGAGCTTACCCTTTCCCGTGCGGCGCGTTCCAACAACGCAACCCATGTGCGGCCAGTCCGTGGCCAAGGGCCTACGGTCGTTGCCTTGGATGCGAAAGGTGTCGTCCGGAGCGTGGCCGGTGAGGTTGTAATAGTAGCCGGCGTGGTGATCTCCGGTGGCGCGTCCGAAATCCGTGATTCCGTGCACCAACGAGAAGTTCTGGGCCTGCCTTGCCAGGAGCGGCAGGTGCTCGCAAATCTGGATGTCCGGGGAGGTGGTTCGGATGGGGGAAAACTCGCCCCGGTACTCCACCGGTGCCTCGGGCTTCATGTCCCACATGTCGATGTGCGAGGCTCCTCCGCAAAGAAAAAACAGGATTGTCGACTTTGCTGGCTTGCGGCGGAGAAGGGCCGTTTCAGCTCCGAAGGCGGACTTTCCAAAGGGGAGGCCGAAGCACGCTGCGGTGGACGCCGTGAGGAACGAGCGCCTGCTGAGCGCCGACGAAAACAGGGGGGAAGGGTGCGGGGGCAGCATTGGGTGAGACGGACATGGCAGGGGGGCTCAATGGATCGGCTGCCGACGCGTCACGGCCGAGTATTCATTCAGACGCGGGAGGATGGAAGTCATATTTAACAAGGTGTTTGGCTCGCCTGGACAGGGAGCGGAGGCCAAAGGGTGGCAGTCATTCGAAGCTTGAGAATGGTGCCATTTTTTGAATGTCTTTGCCCGGAAGGATGGCAGGCTGTGTGACCATATGGGTGCTCTATACACGCTCGAAATTTTACGTCCCGACCAGCACGCGGAGGCCGCTTCGCTTTTGAAGCGCTCGCTTTACGAATGGTACGAGAGCCGACTCGGGCAGGGGGCGAGGTTTGCGGGGGACGCCGACGCGTTTCTCATATTTCCTCAGGTGTACGAAGCGCTTGATCCCGGGGAAGCGATCTGCGCAGTCGACCCGTCGGGACGTTTGCTGGGTGTGTGTTTCGTGCACCCGCGTGAGACTCATTACTCCTTGGGGATTGTCGCTACGGATCCCTCAAGCTCCCGGAGAGGGGTTGCCCGAGCGATGGTTGAGTCCGTGCTGGCGAGAGCCCGTTTGGAACACAAGCCGGTGAGGCTGGTGTCGAGCCTCATGAATCTGGATTCCTACTCGCTGTACACGCGTCTGGGCTTCGCGCCCGGGGTGCTGTACCAGGATCTGTCGTTCGCGGTTCCTCCCGGCGGGATTGTAAGCGAGCCGCCGCAAGAAATCCACTGTGTGAGGTTTGCGACTGCCGGAGAGGCTTCAAAAATCGCGGATTTAGAGCAGAGCATCGCCGGCGTCCGGCGGGAGAAAGACTATGCGTTCTTTCTCGAAAACAAGGGGGGGCATTGGAGGACGTGGGTGTTCGAGGACCTTACCGGCACATTGAAGGGCGTGCTGGTTTCGAGCCACCACCCGCACTGGAAGATGACCGGGCCGGGTTGCGCCGCGGATGAACGTGTGGCTGCTGCGCTTTTGTGGAGGGCCCTCGACCAGTACCGGGGCGACTCAACGGTGGTGCTCGTTCCGGGTGCCGCGTCCGGACTCGTAGCGACCCTTTACAGTTGGGGAGGCAGGAACGTCGAGCTTCACATTGCGCAAAGCACCGCCGGAGCGACGCCTTTGAAGGGCGTGTTTTTCCCGACATTCCTCCCGGAAAGCGCCTGATCGGATGCCCTGAAAAGCGGGCTTCCGGCCTACTTAACTTCGGCGCAGAGCAGCGAAATCAGGGGCGCCGGGTCCGGCAGGCCGTGCGGATGATGATCTCCACCTTCCTTTGGAAAGATCTTGAAGCGACCGCCTTGCTTCTCCCAAAAGTCCACGATGACCGCGGCGTTGTCGACGTACGGGACCACAGTGTCGGCCGTGCCGTGGACGGAGATGAGAAAAACGCCTGCTTTCACCGCCGGCAACAAGCCGTCCGCGGGGCGGAGGGACTTTTCCTGGGCTTCAGAATCCGAGCCGAAATGGAACACTGTCTTGTACAATTCCCAGTCCTTGGGACTGCCTTTGCCCTTTGCGTTAAGCTGGAATCCGCCAGGCCAAGACCGGATGTCGCCCACCGCGTTGTCTAGGTAGAGCACGCTTGCGCGGTCGGGATGGCGCCTGGTCCATGCGTTTACATAGAGGCCGCCGCGTGAAATGCCGATGAGGGCAGGCTTGGCGGAAAGCCCGCGCTTGCCGTTCAATTCGGCGTATACCTTGTCCCAGACGTCCATCGCCGCTGCCGAGCCAAACTCGTTGCTGAATCCGACGTAGACGACATGCCACCCCTTGTCGACGAGTCCGTCCTCGAGCGTCTTGAGGTGGCCTCCGAATTCGCCTACCCACAGCCACGGCTTGCCTGTTGCCGCCGAGTCGGGAACCTTGAGGGTCACGGTTTTACCGTCGACAGTAAACTTCTCAACGGAGGCCGCAAAGCCCGGGGCTGCGGAGAGGAGCAGGGCGGCGAGGGGAGCGAGTATTTTGCGCATAAAGGGATTGCTGTGAGCAAGACCCGCGAGCGTTGCGAATGCTAGGAGAAAACATCAGCAAAAAGCCCGCCGTGCTGTCTGGTGGATGGACGGAACAGGGAGTTTTGGTCTCAGTTTGGGTTTCAGGTTTGGGGGCCCCGGCCGGGGAAGGTGAGTTCAGCGATGCCCGACTTGTCCAGTTCCCCGAGCCCAAGGGCAACCATCCTTTCGAACTGGGCCTTGGTCGCTGCGGCCAGCGGCGTCTGGATTCCATGCGTGGTGGCAAGCTGAAGCGCGATTCCGCTGTCCTTCGCGGCGTGTGCGGCGCTGAAGAAACACGAGTGGTCGCGGTTTTGCATGTCCTCTCCATCGGTCACGAGAACGCGGGATGCGGCGCCTGTCTGGGAGAAGACCTCCCGAATGGTGGCGAGATCCAATCCGAGCGCGCTGGCGAGTCCAAGGCCTTCCGCGAGGGCTGCTGTGTTGATGTTCATCACCATGTTGACGAGAGCTTTGACCCGTGCCGCCTGTCCCGTTTCACCAATGTAGCGCATGCTGCCGGCCAGATGCGCGAGCAGGGGCTGCATGGCTTCATAAACCGGCTTTTCGCCGCCAAGCATGAGGTAGAGCGACCCCTCCCGCGCCTGGGTGATGCTGCTCGCCATGCAGGCCTCCAGTGTCTGTGCGCCCGACCTGGCGGCGGCGGCCGCAACCGCGATGTGCACCTGCGGCGAAACCGTCGCGCAGTTGATGAATGTGCGTCCGGCAGCTCCCACAAGAAGTGAGTCACCCGAATCAGCGAAGAGGGAATGCATGGCGCTGTCGTCGGTGACGACGGTGATGACGACATCTGACTGGGCCGTGACTTCGGACAGCGCGTTGCAGGCAACCGCTCCCAGCTCGGAAGCGAGCGCGGTGGCCGTTTCCCGGTTCAAATCGAACACGGCGGATACGTTGCATCCGCAATCCTTCAGCCGTCGGGCCATGTTGGCTCCCATCCGGCCGAGGCCTACCAATCCAATTCTGTGTTTCATACGCGGGCGTTCAAATGCGGTGCTGTGAGGTCGATAAAGGGTTATGCTGCGAAGAAGGGGTTGTGCGCTTTCTCTTCTCCCACGGTGGTAAGCGGGCCGTGTCCCGGGCAGAGAACGGTGTCGTCCGAAAGCGAGAGGATCTCGGAGCGGTTTGTCCTCAGCGCGTCCTGATAAGAAACCCTTCCTCCGCCCATGGAGCCCGCAAAAATAGCGTCTCCAACAACGGCAATGGTTTGCTCGAGTCCGGTTACCACGTATGTGAGTCCGCCGCGGGAGTGGCCCCACGTGAGGCGTGATTCAATTTTCAGCGCGCCGCAGGAAAAGGTTCCTCCGGCCTCGATTTGTTGCGCGCCTTCGACCGGTTCCGCCGTGGAGGTGAAAACCTGTGCGCCCGAGAATGTTTGCAGCCTGGCCAAGTCGGCAATGTGGTCCGGATGCGAGTGGGTGATGAGGATCAGCTTCAGCGAAAGCTTTTCCTTCGAGAGGAAATCAATCATTCCCGAGGAGTCTGCCCCCGTGTCGAAAGCAACGGCCGTTCCCGCGGCGCGGTCGACAGCGAGGTAGCTGTTGACCGTCATGTCTTCGAACGCGGTGGTGAATGTTTGAAGGCTGGCGATTTTGCGAGGCTCCGGGTTCCATGTTTCCCTTCCCGACGCCGCGAGGGCTCCGGGGGAGAGGGCCAGTACGGGGGCGACAGCACGCGTGGTATTTTCATCGAATACGCCTTCGCACAGGGATTCCACGGCATCGACGCCGACGCCCGCGCGGGCAGCCACCTCGGTCGGAGACAGTTGAAGGCCGCGCATTGCCTTGCCGAGGATGTCGGGCAGTTTGTCTTCCAGTGGAATGTGCTTGCTCATAATAATTTAAATTCGGTCCGCAGTGGAGTCGACACGAGGGCCCCAGCCGGAGCAGGGTGCTGCCTGCTGTTTGAATCCGCAAGGTTCAAGGCGCGAGGTTCAGCCATTCCAGATTGAATCGGGAGGCGTACATGACGCCCTTCGGGCCTTCAAACAGGCACAGGATGGTGCCGTCCTTTAGGGTCGCCAGATCGGAGTAAGCGGCATTCCCGGATTCGAGGGTTTTTTGAACGGGCCACGTCCTGCCGTCGTCATTGCTCAGCTTGATGGTCAGGTTTTGGCGCTTGCCCCGTCCCGAGGGCTTTTCGGAGCCGTCCGGATGACGCTCGAGCGTGTGCGGATTCGAGAAGATGAGCGTCGCCGGGCTGGCGGGGTGCGAGGTGATCGCGGCCATGCACACGGGTTCCCAAAGTTCGGGGTGAAAGACGGGTGTGGTCCATCGGGTTGCGCCGTCCGGACTGGTGGTGATGAGCTTCCGGTTTGGCGCGGAAACATTCCGGCTGACGAGCATGACCCGGCCGTCTGAGAGTTCGGCTGCGACCGTTTCATTTGGGTTGTGAAAGTCGCCTTCGTTTGGAAGGGCGACGTCACCGGCCTTCCATGTGGTGCCGTGATCGTCGCTATATATGGTGCCGGCGGCGGAAGGGGCGTGGGCGCCTTCTTTTCCAAACGCCAGCCAGATGGGTACCACTAGCCTGCCCGTTTTGGTTTGGATTCCGTGACCGGGGCCTGTGGCGATGACCTTCCACTCGACCTTTGAGCGGAACGGTTCGAATGCGGCTGTGATCTCCTTCGGCGCAGTCCAGGTGAGCCCGTCGTCGGTGCTCCGCATCGAGAAGCAACGGGCGTAGTTGATGCAGTATAGAAATTCGATCGCGCCCGTTTCACGATCCACAATAGCGACCGGGTTGTTCACAGTCTGCTCGGCTGCACCGGTTTCTTTCTTGTGAGGGTTGCCCTCAATCCTGTGGCCCTCGTGGGCGATTTTATGCCCGGTCTCCCAGCTTTTCCCGCCGTCCGTGGAACGGCGCATATGGATTTCGATTTCGCCCCAGTCTGCCTGGGTGTTACGCCTTGCCTCGCAGTAGGCAAGGACTGTCCCCCGTGTTGTGACGACGATCCCGGGGATTCTGAAGAGTTTGACGTCGTCGAGACCGGGGGGAAACACCTCGATGCGTTCCAGCAGGGGCGCGGCTTGAATGCAAATGGACTGGAGGAGGAACAAAAGCAGGGTTGGGATAATTTTCATCTGGGGAGCGGTAGGCGGCCTAGACAGCGTCGTTTTTGGCGCTGCAGGTGACGGGATTGACAGACGGTTTCCGTCCAAACAGGATGCCGCCCCACGGTATCCATGAAAAAGCGCCTACCCTCAATCCTTTGCTTTGGAGCTGCACTTCTCTGCTCACCACTGAACACATTTGCCAAATCGAATATGCCTGAAATCCCGACCGACGTGAAAGCTGCTCCTGAAGATGCCGTGAAGACCTCCTCTGGGCTGGCTTCGAAGGTTTTGACAAAGGGCACGGGCGCTGAGCATCCGGCTGCTGTCGACACGGTTACCGTTCACTACTCGGGCTGGACAACGGATGGCAAGATGTTCGACAGCTCTGTGAGCCGGGGGGAACCGGCCAGCTTTCCGTTGACCGGCGTCATCAAGGGCTGGACCGAGGGCGTGCAGCTCATGGTGGAGGGAGAAAAGCGCCGCTTTTGGATCCCCGCGGGGCTTGCCTACGGTGAGAATCCGGGCGGTGGCCGTCCGGGTGGATTGCTGGTGTTCGACATCGAGTTGCTTTCGATCAAGAAAGGCCCCAAGGCGCCCGAACTTAAGGCACCTGAGGATAGCGAGAAGACGAAGGCCGGAGTTTCCTACAAGGTTGTGGCGAAGGGAACGGGCGACAAGGCCCCGAAGCTTCAAGACACGGTGAAGGTGAGCCTGAGCCTCTGGAGTTCGTCTGGAGAGTTGATGCAAAGCACCGATCAGCAGGGTGGTCCGGTAGACATTCCTCTCGAGAAGCTTCGCATTGGCGGTCTGCCCGAAGTGATTGAAACGATGCTGTCTGGTGAGAAAAAGGTGGCTTGGATTCCCGAAACGATCGCGTTCGGCCCCAACCCTCCTCCCGGTTTTCCCCCGGGCGGTCTGATCGTTGAGGTGGAGTTGGTTTCCTTCAAGGAAGGGGTCCCGCCGCCACCGGTTCCTGCAGACGTGGCCGCCGCGCCGGAAGATGCCGAAAAGACGGCGTCCGGACTGGCTTCAAAGTTGATCGCGAAGGGCACCGGGAAGGACCATCCGAAGGCAACCGACAAGGTCACGGTGCACTACTCGGGATGGCAGACGGACGGAAAGATGTTCGACAGTTCCGTGACTCGTGGAGAGCCGGCGGCTTTCGGGTTGAACCAGGTGATCAAGGGCTGGACCGAGGGCGTTCAGTTAATGGTGGTGGGTGAGAAACGCCGTTTCTGGATTCCGGCAGCGCTTGGTTACGGGGAGAATCCCGGAGGAGGCCGCCCCGGTGGGACTCTGGTGTTCGATATCGAGTTGCTTGAGATCCAGAAGTGATCCGCGTTTGTTCCGCCCTTAAAAAATCAAACCACCCATTCGCATTTCATGAGCGCAATCTCGTTTTCAGATGTCAGCGTCGACGCTAAGGCCAACGTTTATTTTGACGGTCGTGTCGTCTCCCACACCGTGCGGTTCAAGGACGGGTCTAAAAAGACGCTCGGCCTGATCTACGCAGGCGAGTACCACTTTGGCACCGCCGCTCCTGAGCGCATGGAGATCATCGCCGGTGCTTGTACGGTGGTTCTGGATGGAACTACCGAGGTGCATGAAGTCCATGCCGGCAGCCACTTTGATGTGGCTCGCGACAGCGGATTTACCATCACCGTGAAGGACGGCATTTGCGAGTACATCTGCTCCTTTCTCGCCTGATAGCCCGTTGCGTTGGGGCGCGCTCTAAAGCGCGTTGTCACTTGAGGCGAGCGCGGGTTTGACCGGCTGCGAGCGGCCGAACAGAGGACCGCATCGAGGGCCGTTTTGAGATGCCATGAGTTTGAAAGAGGAGCCTGTCCGTGCCGCCATTGAAACGGCGGCGGCCCACGGTGTGCATGCCGACAGGTGCGAGGTTCTGCAGGACGGCAGCACGCTGGTGCTGCGCTTGAGCGAGACGCTGGTTGCGCGCGTCGTGCAGGATGTCGGTGGACCGCGTCAGGGGACCGCTTGGTTTGAACGTGAAACACGCATTGTGCAGCATCTCTGGACGCATGGAGCTCCGGTGGTGCCGTTGCACCCGGACATCCCCCCGGGGCCCCACGAACGCTTCGGCTACCCGATCAATTTTTGGCGGTTCGTGACGCGCATTGATGCGGAGCCGGATCCGGCAGCGGTCGGGCGTGTGTTGTTCGGGTGTCACGAAACCCTTCGGTCTTATGCGGAGCCGCTGCCTGTTCTTGCGATTCTAACCGAGGCCTTGGAGATACTGGCTGGACGGCCCCTATTTCCTGAACGGACACAAGGAATGCTCCGGGACCGGCTGGCGGCCTGCGTGGAAGGACTGGCCGGTCTGCCGTTTCAGGCGTTGCACGGCGATGCGCACCTCGGAAATCTGATGAACACGACGGACGGGCTGCTTCTGGCCGACTGGGAGGACGCCTTCCGAGGTCCGCTGGAGTGGGATCTGGCTTCAATCATTTGGAACGCTCTCATCCTGGAAAACGACCGGGCGTGGGTGGATGCACTTTTAGGCGCCTACCGAGATTCTGGAGGTGTGTTTGACGACGGTGTGCTTGCGACGAGTCTTGTGGCGAGGGCGGCGGCTGTCACCGCATGGTACCCGATCCTGTATCCGAATCCGGATGCTGAGCGCAGCCTGAAGCTTGAGCGGAGGATCGAGTGGCTATGGGAGGCCGGCGGCTTCAGCTTTGAAAGCTGAGCGCAGCGCCGGCGCAATTCCCGAGTTTCGCCGCCGGCTACTTCACCGGTTCGGCGCTCCACACTTTGATATCGTCGAAGAGGCCGTCCTTTCCGGCGACACCGAGTTCAATCTTCGACTTTGTGAGGTGGCCGATGCCGGGTGATTTCAGGAACGCAACGGGCTTGCCGTCGATGGAGACGCGCATGCTGTCGCCCGCGGTCTCGACAACCATCTGATACCAGACTCCCTTTTCGAACTGCGCGGGAAACGTCGCCATGGTCGGGGCGAGGCGCTTGGCGCGTTCCTCCTTCTTGGTCGGGTCGTTAGCCATCTCCTTGAGGACAAGGTTCTGGGTTCCCTCGCGCTCGTCCATAATCGTGACGCCGTTGAGGCGGACGACCGCGCGGCACAGGTGGCCGTAGTGCGAGGCCGTGTATTTGCGGTCGTCAAATTCCACGTCGATCGCCGTCGCGCCTTCGAACTTGATCTTCACCTCGACGATGCTGTCCTTGGTCGGGATCTCGAGGCCGTGTACGGCGGCGTGCGCCTTGACCTCCGGCTTCCCATCGGTGGCGGGAATATTCACGTCGCGCGTCTGGGTTCCCTTCAGAACGCCCGCCTCGACGGCGAAGGTGGGGACGACCTTGTGCCAGACGGCGGCGGGGGTGGCGCCTTGAAAGTCGTCTGAAAAGAGAAGTTCCTTCTTGAGTGCGATCGGTTGCTCGGGAATCGAGGGAAGTTTGGGGGCGTCGGCTGCGATCGCTGAGGTGGCGGCGAGTAGAACAAGTGAGGGGAGGAAACGCATAGGTTCTGAGCTTATGGGCGGGCTGGGCGGCAGGCCAAATCAAACTCTCTTGAAAAACAGGCCGAGGGTTTGCGGCATGGTTGGCGTGCTTGAGGGAAAGCGCCGGCCCATAGTGCCGTTTCAGGGTGGGTGCGTGTTGCGGGAGTGGCGGATTTTGTCGCCGTCGGGTCACATTGGGGTTAAGGGTTAACCATTCTGCAGAGGTAGTCCGACGCCGTGCGAACGGTCTCGAGCGCCTCCAGAAGCGAACTCCTTTTGAAAACGTCTTTATGTCAGACCGTTGGATAGCTCTTAAAGAATCTGCGCGGGAAGCGCTCTCACAGCGCAATTACAGCTCGGGTTCTCTGTTGGAGAGGCTCCGCAGCACCGGCGTTGGAGTGTCTGAGTTGCTTGCCGCCTTCAGGGCTGACCTGACTGCGGGGTGGATTCCGGGTGTGGAAATGGTACCGCGGCGGGTGTTCCGGCAGCGGCACCGGGGGTTTTTCGGGGAGTTTGTACGGGAGGGCCAGGGGGTGAACGGGGAGATCGGCATGTGGCCCCGCCAGTGGGCCTCGGCGACCATGTTCGCAGGCACGGCCAAGGGTTTCCACGTGCATCCTCCCCATGTTCCGGCGAATACGACGCCCGAGGCCTGGTTCCAGCATCTGTTCGGACCCGAACCCGCGCCTGTGACGGAGCGGCCCTACGACAGGGAGCAGTGGGACATCATGTTTTTTGTCAGGGGCAACGTGGAGATGATTTTGGTGGATGAGCGCGCAGGAATGGAGCGGCGGGTCATGCGGTTTTTGATCGAGGGGGACGACAGCGGCGGCACCGGCCATGCGGGGGTCGTGATCCCCGCGGGCGTGGCGCATGCAATTTTGGTGGAGGGTTCCACGGATGCGGTGATGGTTTATGGAACCAGCACGGTTTTTGATCCGTCCGCCGAGGGGCGCATCTGCGACGCGGTGGAGCGGGCGCCCTTGCCTCAGGAGTGGCAGGCTTATCTGGACGGCGGAAAGTGACATTTTTTGAGGGAAGAACCCATGCCAATCTACGAGTACGAGCTGTGTTCGGGAGACTGCCGGATCTGCAAGAAAGGGTTTTCCCTGAACCGTCCGGTGGATGCGCCGCCCTTGGAAAAGTGCCCTCTATGCCGGCAACCGGTGCGCAAGTTGATCAGCACTTTTTCAACGCCCAAGATTTCCAAGCCGTTGTCCGTTTCGCAGGCCAAGAACGCCGGGTTCAAAGTTTACAAAAAGATCGGGACGGGCGAGTACGAGCGCGAATAAAGAATGCCGCTGGTGATGATTGCTTCGCTTGATCCGCTGACTCCAAGGATCCGCACGGAAGTGCAGGTCATGTTTTTTGACACCGACTGCGCCGCCGTGGTGCACAACATAGCGTATCTACGTTTCATTGAAACCGCGCGGACGCTCCTGGCAGAGCAGCTCGGGATGGGGCTCGCCGAGATGGCCAAAACGCAGCTGTTCCCGGTGGTTGCGCGCACCGAGATCGACTACAAGAAGCCTGCGCGCCTGGGGGACAAGTTGTTCGTGGACGGCTGGCTGGAGTCTCTGGACAGGACCCGGTTCTGGTGCGCCTTTGAGATCAGACGGGAAGGGGACGATGCGCTGCTGGTGGCCTCGCGCCAGATGCTGGCGTTGGTGCAGATGCCCGCGGGCAGGCCGGTGCGGTTGCCTGCGGACTGGCAGGAGCGTTTCGCCCATCTTGTCAGGCCGGGCGGCGGCGGGGCGGTCGCTGGATAGCCCTTGGGATTCCCTCAGCCGCCTCAAAGAGTCCACTCCGGACCTAGTCTATAAACGCAAGTTCGTTGGTGAGGAGCAGGGCCTGGCTGAGTGAAATCCAGGGTTTCTCTTTTTGATCCGTGAAGGTTCCCGCGAGGGTGAGCGAGGCTTCCAGTTCCTGTGCCGAGGGATCCCGCTGCAGGATTTGCTGGAAGAGGGCCTTGATTCTCTCGGGCCCCGGCGCGGCCGCCGCGACCTTGGGGAGTTTCACCACGGACTCCGAGAGGTGTTTGAGGAAGTTGTTGTTCATCAGGAAGAGCGCCTGCTGCGGGACGCTGGTTTCAAAGCGCTGGCCCGTGCTGATGTCGGGGTTTGCGAAGTCGAAGATGCGCAGCATGGAGGGCAGGTCCTGCCTGTCGATGTAGCCGTAGACGCTGCGCCTGCCGGTGAAAGGTTCCTTGGTGAGTTCGACCGCCCTTCCTCCCCGAGACTCGTCAAGGCGGCCCGATTGAACCAGAAGCGTGTCTCGAAGGGACTCGAAGTCGAGCCTGCGGCGGCGCATCGAATGGACGAGGTCGTTATTTGGGTCAGCTGTGAGCGCGTCGGGGCGGGCGGCGCTGGACTGGCGGTAGGCGTTGGAGAGGACCAGTTCGCGGACGATCGTTTTGGTAGACCAGCCGCCATCCATGAATTTGGAGGAGAGGAAATCCAGAACGCCCGGGATGGCGGGAGCTGGGGTGCGCACGCCAAAGTCGTTCGGGGTCTCAACCAGCCCTTTTCCAAAAAGGTGCAGCCAGATGCGGTTGACCGCGACGCGGGCTGTGAGCGGGTTGGAGGGGGAGGCGATGGCCTGCGCCATTTCAAGGCGGCCGCTGCCCTGGGTGAAGGGCTTCCGCTCTGGGCTCGAGAGGACGCTCAGGAATTGCCGGGGCACTTTGGGGCCGCGGTTTGCGGGGTTTCCCCGGACGAAAACCACGGGCTGGACGGGCTGCGGCTTGTCGAAAATAGCCATGGCGCGGGCCGGCGCACTCGGGTCCGTAGCGTCGAGGACGTCGAGCTGGTCCTGGACCTTGGTTCTGGCCTCAAAAACCTTTCTGGCATGGGTTTTTTCCACCTCCGCACGGCTCAAGTGGCACGGGCCGCCCGGTTGCAGGAATTTGGTCCGCAGGGTTTCCTGAATGGGGTCGGGTGCGGGAGAATTGTCCTCCGGCGGACGGCTCGAGAGCGCCGTGTGCGCGGCTGTGAACACGGTGCCGTAGATCTCCGCCACTTCCTTCAGCGATTTGAGGGGGCGCTCTGTGAGCGCTGTGAGCAGCGCGGAGTTCCAACCGGCGGGAGGGGACGTCTTCCACTGTCCCGTCAATGCTGCTGCAGCCTTTTCAAAATCACTCGGATTTAGGGAGGCGAAAGCGTGCCAAGGGGCTAAAACGGGGTCCTTGTCGGCATCCTTGAGGGCAATCGTCCATCGCCCCAAAGACAAACCGAGGAGGTTGCGTTCGCCCGCCATGGTGTCGAGCGCCTTGCTGTCGGCATTCGGGGGGACATCACGGGTTGTCGCCAAGTAGACGGGAAGTTTTTTGAGCAGCTCTGCGTTGGCCTTCTTGGCTTCCTCATCGGGAGCGGCCTCGCGCTTGGCAATAAGTTCGTTCCGTTTCTCGAGATATTTTTCGTACTCGGGAGTCTGCTTGGGTTGGCCGAGAACGGGGCGCTCCTTGGGTTCCTCTACACTCATGAAAACGCCGTGCAGCGAGTAATAGTCTGCCGTGGGAATGGGATCGTATTTGTGGTCGTGGCAGCGTGCGCAGGACACCGTGAGCCCGAGCATGCCCCGGGAAACGACGTCGATCCTGTCGTCGATGATGTCGTTGACGCTGTTTTGGAAACAGCGGCCGACGGTCAGGTATCCGAGGGCGGCGAGAGCGTCCTGGGATTTGGGCTCGGGCAGAAGGTCGGCAGCGAGCTGCTCCAGAAGGAACTGGTTGAAGGGCTTGTCGGAGTTGAAGGCGTCGATGACGTAGTCCCGGTAGCTGTAAGAGAAGTGGAAGCGCCGGTCGGCGTTGATGGGCGCGGGGAGGCCCTTGGTGTCGGAGTAGCGGGCGACGTCCAGCCAGAAGCGGCCCCAGCGTTCGCCGAAGCGGGGCGAGGCCAGGAGACGCTCGACATTTTTGGGATAGGCGTCGGGGGAAGGGTCGGCAAGGAAGGTCGAAAGCTCCTGTTCGCTCTGGGGAAGCCCGGTGAGGTCGTAGGTCAACCGCTTAAGAAGCTCCCGTTTTCCGGCTTCCGCGGAGGGCTTGATTTGTTTGGCTTCCAGGGCTGCCATTACAAAACGGTCTGTGTCGGTGCGGGGCCAGTTGGCGTCCTGCACCGCCGGAGGTGCGGGCTTGGTAACCGGCTGGAAGGCCCAGTGTTTTTTGGCAGCCTCGGGGTCGGGGCCGGCGATTCTTCCTTCCCGGGGATCGTAGGCTCCGCCGCGCACCCATTCCTGAAGAATTGCCACCTGCTCGGGAGACAGGCGTTTGTTGTCGGGCGGCATCTTCAGGTCGGGGTCGGAATAGGTGACCGCTTTGAACAGAAGGCTTTTTTCCGGCGCGCCGGCAACGAGGGCGGGGCCGGTTTCGCCGCCCTTGAGGACAGCGGCCGCGTTGTCGAGGGCGAGGCCGCCCTTGGTTTTGCCCTTGGCGGCGCTGTGGCATTCGATGCAGCGCTCCTCGAGGAGGGGGCGCACGGATTTCTCAAAGAACTCGGCGCGCACGGGGTCCGGGGCGGGTGCCACCGCGGCCAAGGCGCTGGCGATGGGAAACAGGACGGCGGCGCCGGCCAGGGTGTGTAGGCGGAGGAAGGTCTTCATGCCACGACGTCTTTGACGACCTTTCCGTGCACGTCGGTCAGGCGGAAATCCCGCCCGGAGTGGCGGAAGGTAAGTTTTTCATGATCCATTCCGAGGAGGTGCAGGATGGTGGCGTGCAGGTCGTGGACGTGGACGGGGTTTTCGGCTGCTTTGAAGCCGAACTCGTCGGTGGAGCCGTAGACGGTTCCGGCGCGCACGCCGCCCCCTGCCATCCAGGCGGAGAACCCCCAGTGGTTGTGGTCGCGGCCGTTGATCTTACCCTGGTTGGAACCGGGGGTTGGGAGTTCGACGGTAGGGGTGCGGCCGAACTCGCCGGACCAGACGACGAGGGTGTCGTCCAGGAGTCCGCGCTGTTTGAGATCGATGAGCAGCGCGGCGGTGCCTTGGTCGCTTTCGCGCGCCAGTTTGCGGTGCTGGATTTCGAGGTCGTCGTGGCTGTCCCAGGGTTGGCCGGGGCCGTGCCAGAGCTGGACGAAGCGGACGCCCCGTTCCGCGAGCCGGCGGGCGATGAGGCACTGGCGGCCGTAGGTCGTGTTGCCGTACAGATCGAGGATGTGCTGGGGTTCCTTGGAAAGGTCGAAGGCGTCAGACGCGTCCATTTGCATCCGGTAGGCGAGCTCGAACGACTGGATTCTGGCGTCGATTTGCGGGTCCTCTCCCCGGGTCTGGCGGTGCAGACGGTTCAGCGTCGAGAGGAGGTCGAGTTGGGCCCGCTGCTCGGTTTGGTTCCAGGAACGGTTCCGGATGTTTTCGATGAGTTTTTCGACGTCCGTGTGCTTGGTGTCGATGTAGGTGCCTTGGAGGGAGCCGGGCAGGAAGGCGGACTGCCAGTTGGGGGCGCCGCCGGTGGGATAGCCGCCGGGGCAGAGGGTGACGAACCCGGGCAGGTTCTGGTTTTCTGAGCCCAGGCCGTAGTTGATCCAGGAACCGAGGCTGGGCCTGGGCAGGCGGGCTTCGCCGCAGTTCATGAGCATCAGGGAGGGCTCATGGTTGGGCACGTTGGCCTGCATCGAACGGATGACAACCATGTCGTCCACGCACTTAGCGACATTTGGAAACAGATCGCTGACCTCGGTGCCGCACCTGCCGTGTTTTGCGAACTGGAAGGGTGAGCCGAAGGCCGCTCCCGTGGGGCGTTCCGTTTTGAGGTGGCCAGCGCTCAGTGGTTTGCCGTGGAGGCGAGTGAGCTCCGGTTTGGGGTCGAAGGTATCGACGTGCGAGGGGCCGCCGTTGGCGAAAAGATGGATGACGCGCTTTGCCTTGCCCGGGTATTGCGAGGGGTGCGAGGCGAGGGGGGAGGCGTTGTTGAGAGAGGCGCCGGCTGATTCAGAAAGACTGGCCAGTCCCATCAGGCCGAATCCCATGCCGCAACGCTCGAGAAAGGAGCGCCTGGAGAGGGCGGATTCCGGAAAAAATGGGTCGCTGTTGTCGAGACTGGCCATGGCGGGGTGGGTGGTCGAAAAATGCGGTCCGGTATTCAACCCTGGGACGGGGAGAATCCCGAGCACAATCTTCAGTCAAGGAGACCCTGGAAGGACCCGGAACTTTGGAGGAAAATTGGACTGGCTGCCCCGGGATGAGCCATCCCAGCCCAGTTGAAGGGGGAACGGCTCTTCCTTTCATTTCAAAGGAGGTCTCCTCCGCTGTATGCGCCACTAGCTTTTCTTTGGCTCCGGGGCCGGCGGCTCGATAATTATTTTCTGGGTGAAATCCGGGCCGCTTTGCGTCTCATCCTTGCGGTGCGATGCCAGATGCCGGTCGAAAAGGTCCACGGCGTGCGTCCGGTCCATAACGTCCGTCTTTTTAGCAAGCTGCAGGCGTTCGTAGTGATCCCTAAAATCCACGCGCACCTTGCCTGTCACAAGAAGCTGAATCACAATACCCAGAGTGTGGGTGCTGGTGTAGCCGAGCCGGAAGATATACTCGTCGATTTTTTCCGAAAGAAGCATCTCCTTTTCGTTCAGGTCGGTGCTGACGCCGTTGGCGGTCGTGCTGGACTGGGCTTGCTTCAGCCGGATTTCGTGTGAGGTTTTCAGGGGTGAGTCCACGCCTGATGATATGAAATCTTATAGTGCATTGCAATTTATGAGTGAACAGTAACCGCTGGCGCGAGGAGTGGGGCTCAGTTTGCGACCTTGGTCCACTCCTAGACAAGCCGTGTCGAGCGCTCCTCCACCAGGTCCAGAACCCGTTCAAAGCCGCCCGCCTCGCCGTAATAAGGGTCGGGAAGGGGCTCTGATTCCAGAAAAAGGGCGAGCTTGTGCTGCAGTCCGGCCGGGCATCGCCTGCGCAGGGCTGAAAGGTTGTTGGAGTCCGCGGCAAGAATCAGGTCGAATTCTTGAAAGTCCGCCGTGCTCACCTGGCGCGCCCGCAGGGAACTCAGGTCGTATCCTCGTTTTTGGGCGTGCCGGATGGAGCGTGGATCAGGCGGGTTGCCGATGTGATAGTCTTCGGTGCCGGCGGAATCCACCTCGATGGAGAGGTTGCTCTTCGCCAGGGCGTGCCGGAGCACGGCCTCGGCGGTCGGGGACCGACAGATATTACCCATGCAGACGATGAGGACTCGAGCGGGGGTGTTTGCAGCTTTCATGGGGTGGGGTTGGTCAACAATTTAGCGCGCTACGGAGCGGTGGCGACCACCGGGCGACTTTTAAGGCGTTAGAGGTCCATTTTTAGAGGGGAAGCGTTTCCTTAGCAAACGCGCGTCTCCGGCCGCGTATGCGGTCTTCCACCCGCAAAAAAACACTCCCTAAGCGCCTAGAGATTTCGCGCAAGGGGACTGCTTTTGAAGCGGCTCAAATCGATGCCCGCTTTCAAACTGATAGAACAAGGCTCGGGGCAGTGAACTTAAAGTCCCGAAAACCTTAGTTGATAATCATGCGTAGGCGGACATTGGATTTGAACCGCTCCGCCTTACTTCTGGGGGCCAGGCCATTCTCGCTGGATTAAGAAATGCCTTTTGGGTCAGGGCGAGGTCGTGATTCTCAAACCGCGGAATTCCAGCGCTCCGGCCTTTTCCCCCTCAGGACCGCCTGACTCGCCGCCGAGACCGAATGAGAGCTTCTGCTCTGCTATGCAAGGGTCGGTTGCGGTGATGGTTGTATTGTCGATGGTTGCCGTGAGCGTGGAGCCCTTGAACTCGAGCCTGACGCGGTGCCACTCATCGATCGTGAGCGGGTTGTCTTGTTTGAGCAGTCCGACGGACTCGCCTTTCTTCGGGTGCGCCAGGACCCGGAGGTGGTCCTTTCCCATGACGAGGTGCACGATGTGACCGCGCTCCTGTGCACCGTTGAAGATGATGCCGGCAAACGTCGCTTTGCCTATCAGGCGAAACTCGCACTCAACGACGGCGTCGGTCATCGTGAGCTTTTGCACCTTCACCGGGCCGTGGCGGCGTTCACCGGATTCAAAGCCGCGCAACACGCCGTCCTTGGCCGTCCAAGTTCCGAGGCCCCAGTGCCAAGCGGCCGAAAGGGGTTGGTCGAACTTTTCCTCAAGGACAACGGTGGGTTCAGCGCTGAATAAGACGCTTGTACTGGCAATAAGTGCTAGGATGAGAGTGGAGACGTTTTTCATGGCGGTACGTGTTATGGCTGAGCGACGCTGAATCGGATGACTTGGTAGTGGGTGAAAGGTGGGATGCGCACGGTTACCAAGCCTTCGACTATGGAGAATTGGTCTGGGGCAAGACGTTGCTGCAGCGCGTTGTTCTGAGCGGTCTCATCGTAGCTGATGGATTCGACGCAAAGACCTGCTGGGGGTTTGATTCCAGGAATCCTCAGTGTGATGGTGAAATCGTCTCGACTGACGGGGGTGAGATGGTCGGTGGCCAGATCATGGTGGTAGTTGACTAGGTCGACGGTGAGCTCGCGAGGGGACGCCTTACTCGTGTTGGCATAGATGCCGAGATGTTCAGGGGCGTTGGCTGTAGTGAGCACAGCTTCGTGGTGGCTCGCTGAAGCGAGAACATCTCGGAGCCGCGCAGACTTGCTGGGGTCCTCATGGAATTCGAGGCCGGGCTTGTCTTTGACGACGGTAATCTGAGCGGGATACCGTGTGCAAAGCGGCGTGATAAGGTCTTCGGTGCGCGGGGTCAGAAGCATGTCCGGCCCGTTGAATGTGCCGGATTCGCCGGTGATGAGGAGCTTGCCACCCTGCTTTAAGTAATCTTCGAGAACAGCTCGGTGCTCGTTGGTAACGACAAGTACCGAAGGCAGAATCACCAGCTTGAAGCTGACGAGATCCTTGAGGGTGACATTGTCGAAAGGAACGACATCCCACTGCGGGAAGCTTCGTTCAGATGCGAGAAACTGCGACCAGCCGAGAAACTCGGATGCGTGGCGTTTTGTCACTGCCTGGTTCCATGCCCATGGCGGTTGGGCGGCGATTTGACTCCAGGAGCTGGAGGCAAGGCCGATGTCGGCAAGGTAATCACGCTTTGAGATGACGGGCGAAATGTGGTTGATGAAGGTGTGGAGATTTCCCGCGGAATGGATCGATCCGGGCGAGTAGCCGCCGTCAAAAGTCAGTGAAAAGGCTGGGATGCCACGGTTCGCGACAAGGTCGAAGTAGATCACTTTGTGCAGCGTCTCAAACTGGCGCTTGGTAAACCCCGCGCCGCTCCAGCCGCTGTATTGCGGCTCCACATAAGGGTCCACGATGGCGTGGCCCGTGACGCCGATCTTGGCCGCCATCCGCGGGCCGATACCCAGTCGGGCCTGTGGATAGTAGCCAAGAGGCTTTACAAAAGCGGTGAAGGTCTTGAATACAGGCCACTCAAAGTTGGCCATGTCGACGCAATCGCGCTGAAGGAAAAGAGCGCTGAGCATGGGAATCACGTTTGCCACCATCGGAATGTCACGGCCCAGCGAGCGCGCTGCTTGCTTATTAAGCCTGTACACCTCCTTCATGCTCGCGAGTTTTTCTTCAACGGCTGCGATTTGGAACGCCCGCCAAACCTTGTTGGAAAGCCATCGGCTGTCTGCCGCGGAGCGCCAGAGAGGCTGGTCGCCTGGGCCTTGGTACTCAGAACGCCACGGCGGATTCAACAGATAACCCAGCACGTCAAAGGCCTCGATCTGGGATTTCTCAAACCCGAACTCGAGGCAGTCTGCCTCGCTAAGCCGGCGTCTTGCAAAATCGCGGAACGCGGCGGTGTGAATATCGGCCTTTGCGTCCATCGCAGTGGGGGAACGCAGGTCCCAGTCGTCGTAGTGAATCATGTCCGGCGCGAGTGTCTCCATGACGCGCCGGCCCTTTGCCGCCTGATAAGACGCGAACTGCGCGTCGTAGAGCATGGAACGCGAGCTCGAGATGAGCCACTGGCCGTCAGACCGTTGGGTGGTGATCTCGCGGAGCCCAAGTGCGCCCGCTATTTCCGCGGGTATTTCAGCGTACTGATTGGCGCCTTCATCGGAGGCGCGTCCCGTACCAATGAGGGCCGAACCTGAGCGTGTGCGCCAAAAGTCCGCCTCGTTGTTGATGGGGCTTCCGTCGAGCGGATGGGTGAAGGCAGGCACGCCAAGGTCAAATGCCGTCGGAAGTGTTTTGTCCAGTGGTGTCTTCAGTGCGGGAGACTGCATGAACTCCCAATCACTGAACCAGATGGTGCGACCGCCCTGCTTAATGAGGCTCTCAAAATAGCTGCGCCTTTGAGGATCCTTGATGGCCGCAAGGAGCGGGGCGGTGAACAACAGCCGCCCTTCGGTGGAAATCCGGGCGAGGACCTTTTTTGCGCTGTTGCCTTCGATGTAAACGATCCGTTTGGTGGCGGGGTAAAGCGCAAGGGAGCGCTCGTATCCGCCCATCCACGTCGAATCGCGCGCAAGATCGGCCTGCCACGGCCCATGGTAGCCGACTGCCCCCACGCTGGCAGCCGTGGTATGGAGGGTGTCGAGATTGGGAACCACGAAGTTCCCGTGGCCGTCGAACGAGATCGAGAACATCCGGTGCCACCAGGGATCACCCTCCGCGCTTGTTTTTTCACGCGCCTGAGATTCGGCAGCGTGCAGGCAGCCGGAAATCAAAAGCAGGGATCCTGCAATGAGTGGGAGGAGCGGCCGTCGCATAGAAAATTGGGGCAATTTCTAATTGCCAGAGCCTGCTGAACTGCGAGTTGCTTCGAGTTACAACCGGATCTTCACCGCCTTGAGGCTTTCGGGAAGCTGCCTGGCGGCTTCGGGACTTTCATCCTCGATGATGAAGTGCTTCACGCCTTTTGCCTTTGCTGCGGCGATCACCCCTGGAATGTCTACGCGGCCCGCCGCCAGACGCACCATTGCAGATCGGGCGGACTTTGGATTGCGCACATCGGGGGTGGCGTCTTTGGCAAGGTCTTTGAGATGAAGCGAGCAAAGGCGCGGGCCATTTTGCTCGATCACCACCGTGGGTCTAGCTCCGCCCCAAGCCACCCAGAAAACGTCGAGCTGAAACGATACCAACTCCGGCTCCGTGGCACCGACCAGTATGTCATAAAAGGTCTCCTCAGGCTTGTCGGTGGAACCTGCCGCCATGAAATCCAGAGCGTGGTTGTGGTAAGCAAACTTGAGCCCGGCAGCCTTGAGCGCGAAGCCATAGCGGTTGAAGGCAGCAGCGCCTTTCAGCACTTGTTCGCGGTCCAGTTCGCCTTTGTGGGGCAAAATCGGACACACGACCTGCGCTGCGCCAAGGGCCTTGGCGTCAGCGATCACCTTTTCCATGCCTTTCTCCAGATGCTCAGGCCTCACATGGTGGCTGGAGCAGGTCATGCCCCGTGCCACCAGCAACGCGCGCAATTCCTCCGCAGGCAACTTCGTAAAGACGCTCGTTTCGATGTCTGTGAAGCCTTGCGCCTTTAGGCGATCGAGCGTTCCGGGAGTGTCCCGGTCAAAGTCCTCCTGCAGGCTGTACATTTGGAGGCCCGTCACGCTCGGGGACGATTCGCTGGCGAAGGCGAAGCTGAGGGACGCGGCAAATAGGGCGGCGGATCTTGCGATGGTTGTCATAGGGACATGGAAACTTGCTTTCAGAGGAGTGAAGGGTGGACCTTTTCAATTTCAAGGCGGACTACTTTGACGAAGACGCGGGTCGCTTCGGCCAATAGGGGTCGGTCTTCTGAAGGCCCTGGCTGCGGTAATTCTGATTTGCCTCCGCGGTCCGCGTGAACATGAAGGAATCGTCCGAGAAGGATTTGGTTTTCGAACTGGCCTCATCTGCGAAGTTCCACAAAGAGCAAAGCTGCATCCCCGCAGCTTGGATGGCGTCGAGTTTGCGGACGAAATTTGCCTCGGTGTCCCCGTGGAACTCACCCATATACAGGACCTTCCCGCTTTGTTTCGCGAGGGTTACATAAATCTTGAGCAGTTCCTCGATTTCAACGGTGCGATTGAACCGCTTCTGCGACAGGCCGTCTTTTTCCTTATCAAGGGTGATATGGACGCTGATCGTGTCCACCGAGCGCGGCGAAAAAACGTTCATGATGGCCTTGAGCTCTTCTTCTGTGTCATCCCGCCACGCCCGGTGCGTGCGGAGGTTATACTGGCTCCCCCGGAAGTCTGCGGTTCCATTGGAAATGATGCGGTAGGGGTCGACGCTGCGAACCGCCTTTTCAACCTCTGTAAAATAGGTCTCAACATCTTGGGAAGTGATCCTGTCATCAGGTCCGCGTTGCGCCGGCGTACCTCTGGCAGGCAAAACATAGGGGTACCCAAGAGGGGGCTGCCCCTGTTTATCCAGATCAGCCGCAAGGTTGAATTCGTTGCCAATTTCCCAGCCCCAGATTGCGGGTGAGTTTTGATAGCGGGTCACGACATCCCTGACGTACGTCCGCGTATATTCCATCGTTTTACTGGCCGGGTTTCCGATTTGGTTGACGGTTTCGCCGACCACGTCTGAGACACTGAATTTTGTCCAGAACAGCGTGGCTATGATGCCGATATGGTTTTCCTCGCAGGCTTTGACGAACAAGTCCATCTCCCGGAAATATTCTTCGGGAGCGCTCTGGTAGCGTTTGAGTTCGTCTGGCCAGAATCCGCTAAAGGGCATGCGGATGAACGGGATCTTGCTGGCGGCTATTTTCTTGAGTGAAGGCGCGTAGGGTTTGTAGGGCGGTTTGCGGAGGGTCCGGAGAAAGCCGTCGTAGAAGCAGAGTCCAATGCCGTAAAACGGCTCTCCTGCAAGCGTCAAGGTGCCATCCGCTTGAACGTGTAATCCCCATGGTGTCTTGGCGACAACGGCGGCCTTGGTGTCCGGACTTGTAGGTGAGGTGTCTGCCGGAGTACCAGCGGAGCCGCCGGTGGGAAGGGCATCTGCTGCGATACTACCAGTGGGCCCGACGGCGGCGGAGGGTAAACCGGAAGATTCAGCCGCTTCGATCAAGCCGAGCGGTGACAACAGCAGCGCGCTCAGAAGCGTGAGAATGCGTTTCATTTAAAGGTATGTTTTTTCAAAACAGGGGGTGTTGGGTTTGTTTTTCCCCTCACAAGAGGAGGCTGGTTGCCTTAGAGGCCGTCGGGACGCAGCGGCTGGGCCTCGTACAGAATGACGCCGCCACGTTTCAGGATTTCTCGCTGAACGTCGGGCACCGCTACGGAGCGCACCTCCACACCGGAATTCAGGGCCGTCTTCGCAGCGATGCCGCAGGCCTCGCCGAGGGCCATGAAGACCGGTTCCATGCGGATGGTCTGGTAGCCGACATGGCTGGCGCTGCACGCGACAGGGACCAGCAGGCCGTCCACCCGCTTTGGCACAAGGATGCGATACGGAAGTTGCAAAGGCTGATGTTCGATAAAGATGTAGCCTTCGCGGACGCCGGGATGAGCGGGGTCGTATTTGTGCACCCCGTGCGAATCGAACCCGAACTCGGCAACCGCAATTCCATCGGGCTTGCGCCGCGGCAGGCCGGTCGCGTTGTCGAGGGCCGCGTCCCGCTCGCTGAAGTTGTACTCGCCCCAGATGCGCCGGCCCTGGCGCACGTAGATGTGATGGGGGCGGTTCCGATTGTCGGTGAACTCGTCCTTTGGGAAGCCGAATTGGCGTGCCTCTTCCCGTATCGTCTGGGGCACTTCTGGGTCATTCTGGAGCATCCACAGGTAGCCTTCGGAGTGCGCCCAATAGCGTTTGAAGATGCGCTCGCGTTCGGCAGGATCCGCATCCGGCCAGTTCCAGTTTTCTTCGGCGAGGTCGAACGATTCGCTGGGCACGCCGGAGGCCCCTCCGGGGTGGGCGTTGTTGAGTTCATACTTTCCATTCGGCATCGGAAAAATGTGAATGAGCTGGCTGAGCTTGGTGACGCTTCCGGAGGTCATGTCGGCGAGCATTGAACGGTAGTCGTCGCGGTTGTAAGTAAGGGGCTTTTCAATGGGCGTGGCATTGGTCTTGTCCCTGGTGACGTGCATTCGGAAACAGTAGCCCTGGATGCCATTATCCGCCTCTCCTGTGGAGCCGGGCAGAGGATTGACGTCCTTGAAGCGAATGTAGATTTTACCCGCGTGGGCTTCTCCAAACGTCTCGCGGCTTTCCCTTCCGACGCGGTACGGCACTCCCGCCAGCGCCGCAAGATCCCCCTCGTAAGTCGCATCCACGAACGCCTTCGCACGGATCTCGGCCCGGGTCCCCGGGTGAGCCGGGTCTTCGGTGGTGACTGCGACAAGCTTCACCGAAGGTCCGAATTCCTTTAGCTGGGCCCCGTCGATCCGCTTGCCCCGTTCGGCATCGCGCTCGATGCCATCGGCTCCCGTGACTCGAGCGGCTACCACGCGCCGCTTTTCAATCAGGCGGATGTTTGTCTCTCCAGCCAGCATGTCTCGGAACACCATTTCTGCCACCTTCGCTTCGAACATGTGCCCTCCCTGGCAGACCTTGACCTGCTCGGAGGTCTCGCCGTAGGTCTTCACATAGTGTTCGCGCACTCGCTTGACGAATTCTCCAAACAGGCCGCCGACCGCCGCCTTTTTATAAATGTCCGTATTCGTCAGTCCGGCTGACACGACGCCGCCCACGTGGCTTTTTTCTTCCAGTAGAACCACGTTTGCTCCAGATCTGGCGGCCGAAACGGCGGCGGCGATGCCGGCGGGTGTTGCTCCGACGACAACAACGGCGGCTTCAATGGCTTCAGGCTTGGACGCCGGGTTTGCGTGGATCCGGGAGACTGCCAGAACGGTGAAGGCCAGCAACAGAGGGAGTGGTTTCATGGCTGATTTGGCTTTGCGTGGGGTGTAGGGAGGATGGGAGTTACCGGCAGGGACCCGCATGTGCGGATTCTTGGTGTGCGCCGGTTGAGTTTTTGAGCAGCTGGAACGCTCAATCTCTTATAACGCTATCAGAGTCCCGCCGATGTGCGGGCGACAAAGACCATGTGAAATGCGACATGCGTTCGGTCTGCTGCTGCTGACAAGGACTGGGTGTTCAGGAGACGATTTCCGGGAGGGGGTTCAGGCGATCAGGTCTTTGATGACGGTTCCTCCGAACTGGCTGAGCTGCTTGAAGCGGCCTGCGTGGTAGTAGGTGAGTTTGTTGTCGTCGAGTCCCAGCAGGCGCAGGAGGGTGACGTGGAAGTCGCGCAGGTGGGCTTTACCTTCGACGGCGGCCGTGCCGAGTTCGTCGGTGGCGCCGATGGTGTGGCCGGCGTTGCAGCCGCCTCCGGCGAGCCAGATGGTCATGGCATTGGGATTGTGGTCGCGACCGTATGCGGTGCCTCCTCGAATGCCGTTGTCGGGGGTGCGCCCGAACTCGCCGCACCACACGATGAGCGTGCTCTCGAGCAGTCCGCGTTGTTTGAGGTCTGTGATGAGGGCGGCGATGGGCTGGTCCACGCCTCGCACAAGGTTGCCGTGGGCGCGCTCGATGTAGTCGTGGCTGTCCCATGAGCCGTTGTAGAGCTGGACGAACCGGACTCCCTTTTCGACGAGCTTTCGAGCGAGGAGGCATTTGCGCCCGAACGAGTCGGTTGCGTCGTTGCCGATGCCGTAGAGCTCCTTGGTCTTGTGATCTTCCTTCGACAGATCGAGTGTCTCCGGCACCTGCATTTGCATGCGAAATGCCAACTCGTAGTTGTCCATGCGGGCGGCGAGCTCATCGTGCCCTGGATGCTGTGCGGCGTGCTCGGTGTTCAGCTTGGCGATGAGGTCCAGGTTCAAGCGCTGGCGGGCTTCGCTGACTCCGGGGGGAGGGGCGAGGTCGAGGATTGGCGAACCCTTGGCGCGCAGCGGCGTGCCTTGAAAGTTTGCGGGGAGGTAGCCGTTGCTCCAGTTTGCGGCACCGCCTTGGGGATAGCTCACTTCCGGCAGCACGATGAATCCGGGCAGGTCCTGGTTGTGCGTGCCGAGCCCGTAGTTGATCCACGCGCCGATTCCCGGATCGCCGCCGAAGCGGTTGCCGCAGTTCATTTGATACATCGCCGTTGGGTGGTTGACGCTGTCCACGGTGCAACCGCGGAAGAAGCAGATGTCATCGGCGACCTTGGCGAGATGGGTCCAGTTGTCCGCCATGTCCGCGCCGCTCTGGCCGGCCTTGATAAACTGGAAGGGGCTTTGCACGTAGTAGCGTTTGCCTCCCTGCAGGGCGGATATCTGCTTTCCTTCGCGCACGAACTCTTTGAGGTGCATTTTCGAGAGAGCGGGCTTCGGGTCAAACGTGTCGATGTGCGACGGCCCGCCTTCCATCATGAGGAAGATGACGTTTTTGGCCTTCACATTAGGGAAGTGGCCTTGAGTCGGTGCGAGCGGGTTTCTCTTGGCCTCCTCTGCGAGCAGGGAACTGAAGGCGACACTGCCGAGGCTCGCGCCCAGGCTGTAGAGAAAGCCGCGGCGCGTTGGGGCGTGTGATGCGGGGCCGCCGGCACGGGGGAAGAAGGGCGGATATTTCATAGAGGCGATTGACAAGACGGCCTGTAATACATAGTTTTACGCATGATCAAAACGATCTCCAAAATCGGCAACTCCCAGGGAATCATTTTCGACTCCGCGCTGCTCCAACTCGCCCGACTGAAGGTGGGCGACGAGGTGAACGTGGAAGTCCATTCGGGAGGGACGATCACCATCGCTCCGATCGCTACGCTGCCTCCTCGAGAAGAGATGACGTCTCTGATCAAAGATACGATGAAACAATACGCGACCACCATGAGGCGCCTCGCTTGAAGCACATGGACAACCAGTGCCTTCACTTGACCGTTGAACTTGTCCTCGAGATCCATGCCGAGGCCATCGCACAGTTCGGCGGATCCGAGGGACTGCGCGACCGCGCTCTTTTGGAGTCTGCTGTCGCGGCTCCGCAGGCTAGTTTCGGAGGTGAGTCGCCCTTCACGGACGCAGTCGATATCGCCGCTGCCTATTTGTTTTACCTTTGTAGCAATCATCCATTCGTCGACGGCAACAAACGTGCGGCACTCGGCGCATGCCTTGTGTTTTTGCGGCTGAATGGATTTACGCTCGCTCCCGACGGTGACGACTGGGAGAACCTGACTTTGGCGGTGGCCGCTGGTGCGATGTCTCGAGATGACGCCACAGCCGCCTTGCGTAAGCTCGTCAAGTAATTGACTAGTAGACATACGCAAACTCGTTGGAGTTCAGGAGCGCAAGGCAGACATCGGCTAGGGCGCGGGTGTGTGATGTAACGTCTCCGGGCTGGAGGTCCGGCACAAACTCGGCGTAGGCGTGCAGGCTCTCGCTGAATGAGAACTTTTCCCCTGTGTTCTCTTCAACCGCGTCGCGGCGGACTTCCAGAGGCGGTTGTTGAACCGGGGGCTGTTGTGCATCGAGAAGGGCTTCGATGCTGCGCCAGTGGGCGAGGCAGGCCTGCAGTTCCGCGGAATTGGGGCTGCGCGAAAGGGAGAGCACAAATGCGCGCGTGACGGCCTGCGCGTCGCTCTCTGTGTCTTTTACGGCGCGGTCGGCCAGGGCGAGCGCCCGGGAATGCGTGCCCTGGCCGTTGAGCAGGCTGAACACCTGGGGTGTGACCGTGGAGGCGTCACGGCGTTCGCAGGAGAAATCCGGCGTGGGGGCGTTGAAGACCTCCAGCAGGGGATCGGGCAGGCCGCGAATCTTCAGCGCGTACAAAGAGCGGCGGTGCCGCTGCTGGGGGAGCGGATTCGGAGTCCAGGCCGCGGCGAAGGTGCCCATGACCTGCCGCGGTTGCATGGCTGCTTCAAGGTTGATCTCCGGCCGGTTTGGAATGCCGCCGGTTGCCGGGTTCAGTTCCCCTGTGGCCGAAAGCATGGCGTCGCGCAATTCCTCGGCGGTGAGTCGGCGCGGCTTGAAAACAGCGTAGGCCGTTCCTGCAGGGTCCTTTTCCGCAAGCGTTTTCGGATCGGGGTGCAACGTGCCACGTTGATACGTCTCCGAGTTCATGATGACCCTGTGCAGGGCTTTGAAACTCCAACCGTTCTCGACGAAGGTCGTGGCGAGCCAGTCGAGGAGTTCCGGATGCGTGGGTTTCTTTCCGGTGCTTCCGAAGTTGTTCGGGTTGCCGGCCAGGGGCTGGTCAAAATGCCAGAGCCAGATGCGGTTGACGATCGCCCGGGTGGTGAGCGGGTTCTCCGCGCTGGAGACCCAGTCGGAGAACGCTTTGCGGCGGCCCTCGATGGCGTCGGGAATCGGCGTCTTCTGACCGGCCTCCAGAACGCTGAGCACGCCGGGACGTACCTTTTGACCCTGGCCGAAAGGGTCGCCTCCGGTGAGCACGCAGGTTTCTTCCAAGTCACCGGCCGTCATCCGGTTGCCTGGGATGCGAAAGGGCGAGCTGATGGTGACAACCTGCGGCGTGCGGCCGTTGTAGACGGAAAGTGCCACGGGCTCGTAACGGTCCATTTCCCACTGCAGGCGCTCGAGTCCCTTTCTGGCAACGCGCTCCAGTCCGAACTGCTCGGGAGTAAAGCCGACGAGCTTTGGAGGAAACTCGTCCTCGGGAACCTTTTGGTTTCGGAGGATATCTCTGGAGCGGGAAAATACGTCTGAAAGTCCGGTTTTGATGACCGGCGGTTTTTTCCTGACTTCATCGACCGCCGCGTTCCACCGGGCGGGATCCTTCTTTTGTTCGGCGAACCAGCGCAGGGCATTGCCCAGCAGAATCGTGTCCAGCTCCTCGAGTTGTGCAAGGTGTCCGGCCCGCCGCATCTCTAGGAATTTCTTTTCCTCGAAGCCGGTTGTGTTCTCGAAAGGCTGGAACGTTGCGGGACGCTCCGTGATTTGGGTTGTCGCAAACACGGCCTGCAGCCCGTAATAGTCCTGCGTGGGAATCGGGTCAAACTTGTGGTCGTGACAGCGGGCGCATTGCAGCGAGTGCGCCAGGAAGGTCTCGCCAACGCTGTTGGTCACATCATCCAGAAAACGCTGCCTCGCAATTTTCGGGACTTCCATGCCGGTCAGTTCCCACGGTCCCATGCGCAGAAAACCCGTAGCGACAAGCATCTCGGAGTTGTCCGGTTCGATTTCGTCGCCCGCGATCTGCTCGCGAACGAACCGGTCGTAGCGTTTGTCCGCGTTGAAGGATCGAACGACATAGTCGCGGTAGCGCCATGCATTGCCCCGCTCAAAGTCGTTGGAGAAGCCGGATGAATCGGCGTAGCGCGTGACGTCGAGCCAGTGCTGGGCCATGCGTTCACCGTAGTGCGGTGACTTAAGCAGTTGCTCGATGACCTCAGCGAAGGCCTCCTTGTCTGGGCGAGCATCGTTTAAGAAGGCCTCCACTGCATCGGTTTTTGGGGGCAGTCCCGTGAGGTCAAAGGCTGCCCGCCGGATGAGCGTCAGTCGGTTTGCTGCTGGGGCTTTCGGGAGGCCTGCGGGCATTCTTACGTCGATGAAAGCGTCCACCGGGCTGACGTCATTTGCGGGCGGCAGTGGTTTTTTCACGGGCTGATACGCCCACAAGCCCTCGGGTTTGTATTTCCGGTTCGTCCACTCTGGTGAAAGGCCGCCGGAAGTCTTCATCATGACGCCGTCTTCAGCCGACCACTTCGCTTCATTTGCTTTTGCAAGGGCCTGTACACGGGCGTTATCGGGCCAGGGCGCTCCGGCTGCGATCCAGTCTTTGATCCAACCGTTTTGCTCTGCCTGGAGCTTGTCCGCTTCCTTAGGCGGCATTGGTTCCCAGTCATCGTGCTGGCGTGTGACCGCCAGATACAGCGGACTGTTCTCAGGCTTTCCGGCGATCACACCCGGCTTCTTGCTGTCGCCCCCTTTCAGGGTCGAGGCGAGGGTTCTCATGTCGAGCCCGCCTTTCATCTTCGCTTCGTCGTTGCCGTGACAGGCGAGGCACTTCTCGTGAAACAGGGGCGCGATGCGTCGGACGAAGAGCAGTTCGGCGTCAGGGTTTTGTGCGTGGGCAGGCAATGCTGCCGCCATGCACAGAAGGATCCGGGGTGTGATCTTCATGGGAAGTTGGAGGCGGGGTGTGTCAGGCCAGTGTCCAGCCGCCGTCAACCATCAGGATTTCTCCGGTGATGAGGCCGGAATCCGGGTGGCTGAGGAAGCGCACTGCATGGGCGATGTCATGAATGCAGCCGACGCGTCCCACGGGAATCCTGGCCAGAACGGATTGACGGAAATCCGCTTTCTCCAGATGCGGGCGGGTGCCCGGAGTCATGAGGTAGGTCGGCGCGACGGCGTTGACTGTGATGCCTAAGGGTGCCCATTCCAGGGCCATGCTTTTTGTCAGCATGTTCAGAGCCGCCTTGGAGGAGGAGTAGGCGACGTGGTTCATGATGGCTACGCTCGCTGCCTGTGAACTGATGTTCACAATGCGACCGTAGTTGCGCGGCAGCATCAGGCGCGCTGCAGCCTGCGAGCAGAGAAAGGGACCGCGCGCGTTCGCTGTCATGATCCGGTCCCACTGCCCGGCGGTTTCCTCCAGGGCGGAGCAGTTTGCGCCGTCACCTGCATTGTTGACGAGGATGTCGAGTCGGCCGGCTTCGTGTTCGATGCGCTGAAAGGCACTAGCGATGCTTTCCGGGGCCGACACATTGAGCTGAATCGCCCGCGCCGAATCACCGAAAGATTTGAGTGGCTCGGCCAGTGCCGCGACTTGTGCATCGAGGCGGCAGCCGAAGTAGACGGTTGCTCCGTCCTCGATGAGTTCGCGTGCGATGCCGTAGCCAAGGCCCTCCGGGTCGTTGGCTCCGGAAACGAGGGCGACTTGGTTGAGTAGGGGTTTGTTTGTCATGATGGCTGGGGTGTGAGCGTCTTTGAGTATCCCGCGCTAAGGTTTGCCTTGTTCGAACATGGTCTGAAGCTCCGCGGGACTGAGGACGGATTGATAAATGGCAAACTCATCAATGGCCCCGTTAAGTGTGCGGATGGGGAAGCGGTGGCCTTGCGTGGGAAGCCCCCAGTTGCCCAGCTCGCACGGGCCGAAGACGACGGGCCGGCCGGGCTGGTGGAGCACCGATACCTCGCGTCCCACTTCCTTGCCGTCGAAGTATTGCAGGACTGTCCCGGAAGCATTGTCATACGTCACGGCGAGATGATGCCAACGGCCAAGGCTGTCGGGTGTAAAGACAGGCTGGCTGTAATAGGTCTGATTCGTTTTGACTGTGATGCGTTTTTCGCCGGGCGCAGCGTATCCGATGGAAAACATGAGGCTTCCGTCTTCATAGATCTGCCAGTGCGGTTCGCCTGACTCGTAGCCGTCGGTCAGCAGCAGCGAGTTGTATTTTTTGTCCACAGAATCGACCTTCACCCAGCAGGCGAGAGTGAGTGCGGCGTAGGTGCCATCGAGGTTCATGCGCACGCGGTCTCCGGGTCGCTTAAATTCGAGCGCTTCCTTGCCCGGCCAGCGCCCTTGGGTCCAGCGTGCGCCCACGGCGCCGCCGTTTCTTGAATACACAACAGGTTGGGCCAGATTGTTTACCATACGGTCCCAATTGTCGTCCTCCCAGTGCTTGAAGGGATAGTAGGCAATGAGGCGCGTGTCCTCGCCTGCATCCGCGGACCGTTGCTGCCACTGCTCGAAGCGATTCTTTTCACGCTGTCTGATCAGGGATTGGAGTTCGCGGATCGGTAGGAAATCCGTGGGCGAGACAGCTGTCTTTGTTGAGTTCAAGGACATGCCTGCCTTGAGACTGGCGGGGGCCTTGTCCTTTGCGTGGGCGATGACCTCTCCGTCGAAGACATGCACCGCGCTGTCCTGCCCGGCCACATTCAGCGCGAATTCGGTCCCAAGGTCCTCCAGCTTCACGCCCGGAGCGTGCATCAGGAAGCCTTTTGCCGCTGGTGGCACGTGCACCCGAACGCGGCCGCTGATACACCGCGCTTCCCATGCCGAGATAATCTCGATTTGGGCGGCGCCTTCGATCAACGCGGTTGCTCCGCTGAAGAACTCGATTTGTACTACTCCCTTGTGCAGCGTAAGTTTTCCCGGGGCCAGGGTGTCACCACTGCGGATGGTGGGTTGAGCAAACTCCGCGTCCAGAGTCTGACTGAGCATGGCGGCGCCGTAGGAAGTCGCCTCTCTGCTTGCGGCTTTGTGCGGCCTGAGCGCAAAGACGAGCAAAACGATAGCGGCCGCAGATGCAACGAGTGCGGCGGTTCGCCAACGGACCGTCCGGCTGGTGCCCGAGTTTTGTTGAGGCGTGCTCTCAAGCGGTGGAGGCTGTTGGAGTAAACGTGCGTGTTGGTCGGCCAGTTCCAGATAAAGGCGTCGCGCCCGTCCGTCGCCGCGCAGCAGGGTTTCGAGCTCCGCATTCTGTTCCGGGGTGATTTCGCCATCGAGCTTTGCCTGGATGAGAGATTCAAGATTCATGAGAGCACCTCTGATTGAATTTGGCGTGTGACGCAGTCGTGCAGCCGCTGCCGCAGCAGTTCGAGGTTCCGAAACAACGTTCGACGGCTCATCGCAAAGCGTCGCATCATGTCTTCCACACTCTCGCGCATCGCGTAGCGGCTGGTAACGAGTTCCTTGTCCTGTTGCGTCAGTTTGTTCAGACAGTGGTCCAGGAACTGGAGTCGCTGATTTAGTTCCGTCTCCATCTGCTCCCGTTCCAGCGCAAGCAGGTGGATGAGTTCCTCTCCAAACAGAAGGGGAGAGCGGGCGGACTTCTCCCGGTGCTTCTGCAGCTGCAAATAGGCAAACCGGTAGGCCCAGGGTAAAAACGGGCGGGAAGGATCGTATTGGTCGAATTTCCGGTAAAGCGCCAGACTCGTCTCTTGAAGAATGTCCCTGGCGTCCGCCTCGCAAGGTACGAGGCTGAAGATGTAGCGAAACAGGGGTTCCTGATTCTGTGTGAGCAGAAGGACGAGCTGTTCGGTGCGCGAGGCAGGTTCAGGACGCATGGGGTTGGTTTACAGGCTTTCCCGGATAAAATGCCCCGGGTGCCAACTTTTTTGAGTACGAATGCTCCGGACTCGGTACGCGGGATTCAGAGTACGAGTTTCAGGGGCGGGGAGCGCTTGCCTGTGCATCCGCAGGGATGGGTTTGGTGGGAGCGTGGGCCGGCGGTCTTTCCAAAAAAGTAAGCGTATCCTTCAGAAGCGCCTAGGGTTTTTGCCCCGGTCGGGTAAGAAGGTTAATCCGACGGCAGCAGGCGGGTTTTGGTCTGCACCCTGCCGGTTGCCTGTTTTCAAAAATAAAAGCTTCCCCAACGTGAACGATCTATCTTCTTCCCTGATCACCCGTCGCGCGGCACTTCAGCGCTCCGCGGCCCTCGGTCTGACTGCGGCATTTACCCCGCTGTTTTCGCCGGCTTCCCTGCGGGCGGCTAATGCCGCCGGCCGTAAACTGAGGGTTGCGGTGATGGGGCTGGGGCGCGGTATGTCGCACGTGTCGGCATTGCTTGCGCAAAACGACGTCGAAGTGGCGTGGCTTGCCGAGGTGGATCCGAACCGTCTGGCGAAGGGGCTGAAGGCGGTCGCGGACAAGCAGGCGGCTCCGTGCCAGGGGGTGCAGGATTTCCGGAAGTTTCTTGAGGACAAGACGCTGGACGCTGTGTTTATCGCGGCGCCGAACTTCTGGCACACGCCCGCGGCGTTGCTGGCGATGCAGGCGGGGAAGCATGTGTATGTGGAAAAGCCGGGGAGCCAGAATCCGCACGAGGCCGAAATGATCGTGGCGGCGTCGCGCAAGTACAAGCGCCTGGTGCAGATGGGCAACCAGCGGCGGACGTGGATGCGCGAGGCGATCGAGGCGTTGCACGGCGGGGCGATCGGGGAAGTCCGGTTCGCGCGGGCCTTTTATTACGCCTCCAGAAAGGCGATCGGACAGGGGGCGATTCCCGCGCCGGAGGATTTGGACCTGAATTTATGGCAGGGGCCGGTGGCGGACGAGCGGGATATCAGGTCGTTTGTGCACTATGACTGGCACTGGCTGTGGCACTGGGGCAACGGCGAACTGGGAAACAACGGGGTGCACACGCTCGATATTTTGCGGTGGGGACTGCGGGTGGGGTACCCGGAGCGGGTGACGTACAACGGCGGCCGTTACTGGCATTCTGACCGTCAGGAGACGCCTGACACTGGAACCGCGGTGTTTGACTTCGGGAAGGTTGGGATGGAATGGGTCCAGAGTAGCGCGATGGCGAGGGCTGCGGAAAAGCCCTTTGCGGAGTGCATGTTTTACGGCGATCAGGGGACGTTTTCGATCAGCGGCCCGGCATGGACGGTGTCGGATCCGAAGGGGGTGAAGGTGAGCGAAGGCAAGGGCGCTGGCGGGGGGGATATTGCACACATCGGCAACTTTGTGAACGCGATCCGGGGCGAGGGCGCCTTGAACAGTCCGATTGAGGAGGGGCAGGTCAGCTCGATGCTGTGCCATTTGGGCAACATTGCCTACCGGACGAACACTGTGGTGCGTTGCGATCCGAAGACCGGGAAGCTGATTGAGAATCCCGCGGGCGAGCGGCTCTGGAAGCGGGCCTACCGACCCGGCTGGGAGCCGAAGGTTTAGCACGTGGGGGTGCGTTGGAGGCGAAAATTTATCCAACGCCCCCTTTGCACGCGCGCGGCCTGTAGTATGTTTTTGGAGAGCCTGGAGAATATGACTTTTCGTAAATTTGTATCTATTTTGCTGTTGGGGTTGCCTTTGGCTGGTGGCGCGGGCTGCAAGCGGCCGAATCTGCCGAACGCCGTGAAGGAGGTGCCCAGCACCGAGGCGCCTGCCGCCGTGCAGGCAGAGGCGCCGGCCCCTGTCCCGCCGCCTCCGCCCCCCAAGGTGCGCCAGGCGGATACGAAGGGATCGGTGATTGTGCTGTGTTATCACCGGTTTGAGGACAGGCCGAAGGATTCCATGGCGGTGACCCCCGCAGCGTTTGAGTCTGAAATGAAGGCGCTGGGTGAGCACGGGTTCAGCGTGATTTCGATGCAGGATTTTCTGGCCTGGAGAAGGGGTGAGAAGTCGATACCGGAGAAGGCCTGTTTGATCACGATCGATGACGGGTACCGCTCCGGGCACGACGTAGCGTGGCCGATTTTGAAGAAGTTCGGCTATCCGTTCACCATGTTTATCTACACCGCCTTTGTGAAGGGTGGGGCCTTGGCCGGGGGAGCGTCGCTTTCGTGGCAGGAGCTGGCCGAGATGCGGGATGCCGGGGTGGATATCCAGAGCCACACGGTGAACCACCAGAATCTCCGGATCAAAAAGGGTAAGTATCAGAGCCAGTTTCCTTCGTACGAGGAGTGGTTGCGCAACGAGACTGCGGGTTCGAAGCGGCTGTTGGAGTCCCAGCTGGGGATCTCGGTGCAGGCGCTGGCCTATCCCTATGGAGTTCACAGCGACCAGATTCGGACCGCGGCGATGGAGGCGGGTTATGAGGCGGCGTTCACGACCTACGGGCAGCGGCTGACGTTTCACAGTCCTGCCGACCAACTCGGCCGCTACGCGATCGAGTCCAACAAGCCGAAGATCTTCACGGATGCGCTGGCGATGATTGGCGGGGGGGGGGGCATGGTGGAAACCAGTGCTAGCTCAGGGGCAGCCGCCGCGGCGGTGACCGGCCAGCTTGCAGCCGTCTCCATGCTCACGGTACCGGGCGAGGGCGAAACGGTCCGCAATCTGAAGCCGGCGATTAAGGCGAACCTTGCGACGATGGGGAATGTGGAGCCGGGGACGGTGGAGATCCGCGTCAGCGGCGTGGGGGCCGTGCCGGTGAAGTACGATCCCGGCACCCGTCTGGCGGAGGGAACGCTGATGCAGCCTCTGAAGGACCGGCAGGTGACGGTGCTCCTTTCCGCGCAGGTGAACGGGCGGCGTGTGGAAACCCGCTGGAACTTCATTTGCGACGCCATTCCCGCGCCTCCGGGAGCTTTGCCGGCGCCCACGCCCGCTCCAGGGGCGGGCAAAGCGCCTGTCCATCCGGCGCCCGCCCCAGCGGCCCCTGCTCCCGCACCGGCGGTAGCGCCCCGGGCTTCTTCCCAGCCTGCCGTTCCCCCTCCCGCACCGGTTCCCGGCTCTACGCCTGCCCCGGGAGTGCCGCCAAGCGCCCCTGCTCCGGACGCCGGAGGGGCGCCTTCGTCGCCCGCGGCGTCCGCCGAACCGGCTGTGTCCGGCGGGGTGTTGCGGTAGCGCGGTCTTGATTCTGCGCACCGGCGCGAGGTGGCTGCGTGCTACAGACTGGACGCCGTGTCCTTCTGAGGTAGGTTTGGCACCCAGGCCATGTTTTCTCTTTTATCCGACAAACTTCAGGACGTTTTTAAGAACCTGCGCGGACAGGGGAAGATCTCCGAGTCCAACGTGCAGGACGCGATGCGCGAGGTGCGCATGGCCCTGCTGGAGGCGGACGTCGAGTTCAGCGTTGCCAAGACCTTCATTGCGAAGGTCCGTGAAAAGGCGCTGGGGGAGGAAGTGCTGCGTTCGGTTACTCCGGGGCAGCAGATTGTCAAAATTTTCCATGACGAACTCACCGCCCTGCTGGGGGGGGACGAGGCGCCTTTGGATTTGGCGGCGCCCGGGCGGATTCTGGTGGTGGGTTTGAACGGGGCGGGGAAGACGACTTCCTGCGGGAAACTGGCGAACTGGTTGAAAAAGCAGGGGCGGCATCCGCTTTTGATTGCGTGCGATCTGTACCGCCCGGCCGCGATCGAGCAGCTGGCGACGCTGGGCAGGCAGATCGGGGTGCCGGTGTACCGGCCTGAGCCCGGGGAGACGGACGTTTTGAAGGTGGCGCGCGACGCCATCGAGTGGGCCAAGGGGCAGCCGGGGAATGTTCAGATTTTTGACACGGCCGGGCGCCAGGAGGTGGACGAGGCGCTGTTGGAGGAGGTGCGCCGTCTGAAGGAGATGTTGCAGCCGCAGGAGACGCTTTTGGTGGCGGATGCCGCCACGGGGCAGCAGGCGGTGAGCGTGGCCAAGCGGTTC
>CANFTB010000022.1 GCA_947449735.1 Chthoniobacteraceae bacterium
CATAGCCTCCGCCACCGCCCCCACCCGAACGACAAACTCGAGGGCCTCGGCAAAGCTTGAAAAACTGCGCCACGTCTCTATGGCGCCTTCCCTGAGCGCCCAGCTCGGCAACTGCGTAAGCGCCAATGTCACTTCCTGGGCCCCCATCGGTTGCTCTTTCATAGGTCACAATAATCTATCGGGCGACGCTCCCCACTACCAGAAATCTCCCGAAGCACCGGAAATCCGCCTGCCGGCCGGCAGATTTCCCTCACCCCGCTTTCAATGACGAGCTACATAGCCGTTGGAAAAGCGCACAAGGACCGTGCACGCACCCAGGCAATTCAATGCCGGGGTGCGATCGACCAAGTCGCTGACAAAATCGACCAGCTTCTGTTTGAACGTTACACGGACGTCTAAGCCTTCATTTTTCTCTAGGAAGCAGCGGCAGAGCCAAAAACGATCACCGAAACCGCCAAAACATTCACCAAATGTACGGGCCCTAACACCTGATGATACTCGCAGACCCAGCGGCAAGATCATTGCAGTCAAAACAGTAGATGCGTAAAGAAAGACCATTGATTCGGCAGGCCTCACTCCAATGGGCGTACAGGGCGACCCCTGGGTTCGATGAATGCATCAGCGGACGCTTCAAAGAGGGAGAGAGCAACGCGGGTGATGGCGTAGTCCCCGTGATTGATCTCCGCAAACAAATAGGCACCCGCCACCTCCTCCCTTCCCATGAAGCCAGCGATCAGCCTCCGTGTATTCTGACCCTCCTTGAGGGGGCGATGGCTGGGATCCTCGTGGATCAAGTCCTCAGCATACGCGACATTCCCGCCGATCGTTTCGAACCAGTAAAGGACGGAACGAAGCTCCCGGTATCACACGTCGTGTCCCTCGACGGCCGGATGGTGTCCGTGCTCACGATCGACAGGCTGCTGCCTGCTGCCTGACACCCGCTTCAGAATAATGCATTCCAACAAATAAGACTGGGCCTGGTTCTTGTTTTCCGCCCGAACCCACCCCTGAAAGTGACAAAGCCGCCGATTCGTACTAGAACAAGAAACGGCGGGTTAAACGGAATACGCTTGCACCTTTAACGAGTCACAGCTATGCCCTCAACCCCGCTTTTACAAAATCCACCCGAGACCGCAGTACCGCAACGGATAAAATTCCCATATGCCCAAGCCCAAATCAGCCAAATCTGAAGGACAGGCAAAACGCGCTCAGGGTGCCGCTCCTGTAAAGAAGGCCGCTCCTGTAAAGAAGGCCGCTCCTGTAAAGAAGGCCGCTCCTGTAAAGAAGGCTGCTCCTGTAAAGAAGGCCGCTCCTGTAAAGAAGGCTGCTCCTGTAAAGAAGGCCGCTCCTGTAAAGAAGGCTGCTCCTGTAAAGAAGGCTGCTCCTGTAAAGAAGGCTGCTCCTGTGAAGAAGGCTGCTCCCGTGAAGAAGGCTGCTCCAGCTAAAGTCTTGGTTGCCGCTTCCGCGAAGAAGAAGGACCCAACCCAAAAGACTCCCGTGGTTCAAAAGGTCACGGCAAAGAAGAGCAAGTCATTGCCCGAGCCCAAGGTTGCGGAGCCAGCAGCCCCGAAAATCACGATGGCGAAAGGGTTGTCCCCCACGGACCCGTGGGTTTTGCAGCAGAAAGATCGGATTTTCCAACTTCGCGACAGCATCCTTGAATCGATGCACGGTGTTGCAAAGGACACCCTTCGCTCAAGAGCTGAAGGTAGCGAGGCAAGCGCGTTTGGAATGCACCAAGCGGACGCAGGAAGCGATGCCTACGACCGTGACTTTGCCCTCTCGCTGTTGAGCCAGGAGCAGGACGCTCTCTACGAGATTGAAGAAGCCCTGAAGCGCATCGAACTCGGAACTTATGGAGTGTGCGAGATGAGCGGCAAATTGATCATCCGTCCCCGCCTTGAAGCATTGCCTTTCGCCCGATACACTGTCGAATGTCAGACTGAGGTCGAGCGTCAGAAAAAACTTCACAAGGCCCGGATGCCAGTCACCTCTCTCTTCGGACTCACCGATGAAGAAGCGGCCGAAAGTGAAGAAGAGGACCAACCAATCGATTCGAAAGAATAGGCTGCCTCTTAATCCCTCGCGACTTTAGATATTTTCAAACCACCCTTAAACTAAAACTCCACCATGGCACGCGACTTCATCATCCTTGAATGCACCGAGGCTCGTGCGGAAGGCAAATCCGTCTCCCGCTACATCTCGACCCGCAACAAAAAGAGCCCCAACACACCAAACCGCCTCGAGAAGGTGAAATACAACCCCTTCCTGCGCCGCCGCACCGTGCACCGGGAAACCAAGTAAAAAGGCACCAGCCAAATTTATATGCAGCCCAAGACTCCAGCCCGCCGTTCCGCTTTCCGCCGCGCCAACAGAACAATGCCCCGCCGTCGCGTGGACATTTCTCTCGAGGCGATTGATTGGAAAAATCCGGATCTTCTCAAGAAATTCGTGACTGAAAACGGCAAGATTATTGCCCGTCGTCTGACGGGAATGCCGGCACACTACCACAGAAAGATCACACGTGAGATCAAGCGCTCCCGTCAGGCGCTGATGATGCGATAGGCTGTCCCCTGCCCCATCAAGGGACTTCCCTCGGAAGCCATGAGAGTACAGACAGTAACCCTGCTGGCTCAGCTTCCGGGGCTGGGGGGGAAGATTGGCCCCTCCCTGTTTAGACGCGCCGCTCACTAGGCGATTCGCTTAGAAAAAGTCGGAACCGATTGGTTTTCGTGAAGACACACCAACCGGACCCGGCGGAACTTAGGGCTTGGGACAGGGTTCCATGCCCTCTTTGGATTGGCACGGCTGGAGGCGTTTGTGTTTTTGCAAACCAAGCCCTGTGCCGCCTTCTGAAGCTTTCCCCAGATCAAGTTTTAGGCACTTCTTGGCAGACACTGCTGCCATCCGCGGACAGGGAACCGGCTCTTCTGCGCCTCTCCACGCAAGCGCGCATCAGGACTCGTTTTCGGAACAAACTGAGGCTTGAGACCCACGGGCGGCTCAAGCTTCTTGAAGCACGCGCCGAGACCATCGGTCCGACCGCGGGAGACGACACGTTACTCCTGGTTTCGCTCGAAGAGATTGAAGTGCCGTCTGGCAGGCGCCAGTCAGGAGCTTTGGTCGAGGAAACACTCCGGCTGTGCTTCAACCACGCACCCATCGGAATAGGTTTTTTAGACCTGAAACTCCGTTTCGTTCACGCCAATCCGGCTCTGGCAAAACAGCTCACTGGAGTGGAGACCGAGATCGAAGGTGACTCGCTCTCCGAGGTCCTTCTCGGACGACTGCCTTCAGCTTCGCTTTGCGAAATCGAAAGGATCTGTACGGAAACCGTTTCAACGGGAAATCCCCACGCCCTGCATGGCTGGGCCTTGGGTGGCGATTCAGCAACCGAGCGCACCCATATCACTGATTGGGAGATCAGAAGGATTCAGACAACCGAGCAGATTCCGGTCGGCCTTCTGTTGACTGTCTCAGAAGTCACTCAACAAAAATTGGTGGAGGAGCGCCTGCGGCTGCTGGCGAGCATTCTCGAATCCACACCGGACTTCGTGGCGGTTCTTTCTCTCGAAGGCCGGGTACTGTACCTAAACAAATCGGCCCGCGAAGTCGCCCAAATGAGGACGGAGCAGCCTCTTCAAGACCTGCACATCACAGACCTGCATCCCGACTGGGCAGCGCGCCTCGTCCAGGAGGAGGGACTTCCCACTGCACTCCGCGAGGGCATTTGGGAGGGAGAAACGTTGTTCCGCCGGGCGGGAGGAGACCCGGTTCCCGTCTCGCAGATTCTGTGTGCACATCGAAACGCCTCCGGGCAGGTTGAGTTTTTATCCACTACGCTGCGGGACATAACAGAATCAACGGAGGTTCGCACACAGCTTGCTCAAGCCCACGGGAGTCTGGAGCAAAGGGTTCAAGAAAGAACCTCCGAACTGGCCACGGCCACGGCGCTGATCCGGGGACAGGCGCTGCGCCAGACGGCGGTGGCTGACCTGAGTGAGATAGCTCTGTCAGGATGCCCGCTTTTACAACTGCTCCACGAAAGTGCCGGAGCTGTAAAAGAGATTCTTCAGGTTGATTATACGATCATTCGCGAGCTTTCCTCGGAAACAGAGGAACTACAGTTGCGAGTCGCCGAAGGATGGACCGGCGGGCCGATTTCCCAAGCCATCCCCTGCAACAGGGAGAGCCCTTGCGGGCGGGCCGTCTTGGAAAAGGAGCCCTTGATGTTCCCCGATCTTGAAGGCGACTCCACCCTGCACTGCGAAAAAGAGCTCATGCGGGCGGGCTGCGTCAGTGCCATGGCGGCATCCATCTCACTGGGCACCGTCTCCTTCGGCGCACTATCAGTTTACACCCGTAGAAGAAGGGTCTTCAGCGACACAGACGTCCAATTTATCCAGGCGGTTACCAACATCATAGCCACTTCCGTACAAAGGCAGAAGACAGAGGCGGGCATAGCCAGGTCGAGAGAGCAGGCGGAGGCCGCAAACGTGGCCAAGAGCGCCTTTCTTTCGCGAATGAGCCACGAGCTCCGCACCCCGTTGAATGCCATTCTGGGATTCGCGCAGCTCCTCAAAATGGAGGAACCCACACCGGGGCAGCTCGAAAGTATCGGCCACATTCACAGGGCCGGCAGGCACCTGCTCTCGCTCATTAACGAGGTACTCGAAGTTTCTCATATTGAGTCGGGGCGGCTGGAGCTAACCCTCGAACCGCTGGAATTAAACCGCTTCCTGTCCAACTGCGTCGAACTGATGCGCCCCATTGCCTCCAGCGGCGGAATCGACCTGCAGTTCATCGCTAGAGAAAAACCCTTTCATGTTCGCGCCGACAGACAGCGCCTGAACCAAGTCGTCCTCAACTTCCTTTCAAACGCCATCAAGTACAACAACGAGGGCGGCATGGTGCTCGTGAGCCTCAGGCAGACCACGGCGAGCGCACGCTTTGAGATCCGAGACACAGGCCCGGGAATCTCGCTTGAGAAACGTACCCAGCTTTTCAAACCCTTCGAGAGACTAGGGGCGGAAACAAGCAGCATCGAGGGCATGGGCATCGGCCTGGCGCTCTGCAAGGGACTACTGGAAGCCATGGGAGGCAGCATCGGTCTGGAAAGTCCGGACGGGGGCGGCTGTGTGTTCTGGGCGGAACTTCCCCTCGCGGACCCCGCGGACATTCCGCAATTGCGCATTGAAAGGTTGCCCAAAGAGCTAGTGCCGGGATCCTCGGACATAGGGGTTTCACGCACGAAAATTTTAGCCGTAGACTCGCATGACCTAGACCTGCAGCTTCTGGAACAGTTACTGCACAGGAAGCAACCTGACGCCGAACTGCTCAGCGCGATGCAAGGTGACATCGGATTGGAACTCGCGAAGGAACACCGCCCCAGCCTCATCCTGCTCGACGCCGATCTCCCGGACATGTCTGCGGAGGCTTTTCTTACAAAACTCCGCTCCATTTTTTCTCTCAAGAGAACACCAGTGGTGCTTTTTGGCATCGATTCTAACACCTCGAAGATGAGGCGCCTCTCCGAGGATTTTGAGACCCATATTCTATTAAAACCCTATGCTCCGGAGGATCTTTTAAGTCTGATGCGCTCGCTTCTGAAGATTTCCAAATGAGCTTTGAACACCACCGTTCGGCGGTTGTCGCAAGGCGCGTGCGCAGGCGTATGCTCCTCAAAAACCATTATCACCAGTATTCCTTCCAACCCCGCCCCAGCGGCACCGGACCACTGCGTCAGCCGCGACATTCGCTTCGCCTCCTGCACGCTCTCCGTTTGCGGTTTCCCTCAAACGAAGGGCGCGATATGATAGCTTCGAGCGAATTTTTTCCATCCCAGTGCCAAAGCAGCCCGCCCGCTTGCCGCCATGATTGAAGTCGTCAACCTAACCAAACGCTACCCCGGGTTCACCGCAGTTCGTGACATCTCGTTCGAAGTTGCGAAGGGCGAAATCGTGGGGTTTTTAGGACCGAACGGCGCAGGGAAAAGCACCACCATGCGCATCCTATCGGGGTACCTACCGCCGACCTCCGGAACGGTGAGAATAGCCGGATTCGACGTATTTGAGCAGTCCATTCAAGCCCGGAGCCACATCGGCTATCTGCCTGAAAACACCCCGATGTACCATGACATGCGCGTGCACGAGTATCTGCGCTACCGGGCGGCGTTGAAGGGAGTGGAATCCTCTCAAATCAAAGAGCGCGTCGGGGACGTTCTTGAAATGTGCGATCTTCTAGAAAAGGAACGCGCTATCATCGGCACCCTGTCAAAGGGGCAGCGACAGCGTGTCGGCCTTGCTGACGCCATGGTCCACGACCCCGACCTTCTCATTCTGGACGAGCCGACCATCGGTCTCGACCCAAATCAAATCCGGCAAGTCCGCGAGCTCATCAAAAACCTGGCAAACCGCCGCACCGTGCTGGTCTCCACCCACATCCTTCCGGAGGTGGAGATCATGTGCTCCCGGGTGATCGTCATCCACAAGGGGCGGATCCGCGCCTCGGACACCGCCGACAATCTTCTCAAACAGCACCGCTCCGCTGGAGAAGTGCGACTGGAACTCGACGGCCAGCCCGAGAATGCGAAGGAAATTTTAGCGGCCATTAAGGGAGTCAAAGACGTTTCGGAGAAGAAACTGGACTCCGGCGCCCTCTATCAACTCCGCACAGACGCCGACTCCGAACCCATTTCCGCAGTGTTGCAGGCGGCGAGAGACAATCACTGGCAGGTGCAGGCCATCGAACGCAAAAAGCCGACACTGGAGGACGTTTTCGTCGACCTCACCCAAGGCGACTGAGACCCGCGTGCCAGCATCCCGAAGCGGCCTGCCACCAACCAGGATTTCAAACCATGCGCACTTTCATCACTCTGCTCAGCAGGGAAATCAAAAGCTTTCTCCACTCTCCAATCGCCTACGTGGTGCTTTTCTTTTTTCTGATCGCGAGCGGCTTTAATTTCTATTCCGGGCTCTCCTTTCTCAACCAGAGCCCGTCGGAGGTCACCGTTGTCGAGGCCGCCTTTAACACCGTTCTTTTCTGGTTCCCCTTCGTGCTGATTTTCCCACTCATCACCATGCGCACCTACGCGGATGAGTTCCGCATGGGAACCATCGAAACGCTCGCAACCGCTCCCGTCAGCGACTGGCAGATTGTCTTTTCCAAGTTTTTCGGCGCCCTCGCATTCTACATCCTGCTTTGGGCTCCGAGTTTTCTTTATTTCATCGCCTTCAAACAAATTACGGGCAAAGAGGCGGCCCTCGCGGCCGGGGCGTACGGCGGCAGCTACCTGCTGCTCGTTCTGCTCGGCGCCTTTTACGTCTCCCTCGGATGCCTCGCTTCGGCCCTTACCAACGAACAAATCAACGCCGCAATCATGACGTTTGTCGCGATCTTCGGCTTTTTCGTCACCGGCCTGCTGGGGTTCATTCTCAGCTCCCCAAGCCAGGCGGTTCGGGACGTCATCGCCTACTTCTCCGCCGTCGAACACATGGCGGACTTCTCGCGGGGCATCATCGATAGCCGGCCCGTGATTTGGTATCTTTCAATGACCTCCCTGGTCCTTTTCATCAACCTCCAGGTCTTCCAGTACAGGAAGTGGAGGGCCTGAGGCTCAGAATTCGTCTGCCATGGAAAAACCTTCCTCTCCCGCGCAAAACCCTCCCGAAAAAAAGGCTTCACGCCCCATTCGAAGGATGGCCATCGGGCTGAACGTAGCCGCTCAAGCCCTGCTCTTTGCGGCCATCATCGCGCTGGTCAATTACATCAACTTTCGACACTTCAAACGCTGGGACTTCTCTCGAAACCAGAAGTACGCGCTGGCGCCACTGACCAAAAACCTCCTGTCTGGACTCAAAAAGCCCGTCACTGCCATTGTTTTCTTCCCGAGCTACCAAGTGATCGCTCCAGACGTCGTCTCGCTCCTGCGCGAGTACGAATATGCCTCGGACCGCAAAATTTCCGTCGAGGTCGTAGATCCCTACCGAAACCTGCTCCGGGCCAAGGAGCTTTCAGAAAAGTACAAGTTCGGGGCTGATGACAACATCGTCATCCTTGGCTACGAAGGCAGGTCAAAGTTTGTGAATGCAAGCGACATGACGGTGGTGGAGAACTCCGGCTCAATGCTGGGACAGGGACCAACCATCCGTGCCTTCAAGGGAGAGGAGGCGCTCACTTCCGCGCTGCTGGAAATCACGGAGGAGAAACAAAGCAAGCTCCAGTTCCTTTCAGGCCACGGCGAAGCCTCCCCTGTTGCACAGGATCATTCAGGCATCAAAGCCTTCATCGACAGACAAAACATGAAGGCCGAAATCCTCAATCTGAACAATGTCGATGCCGTTCCGGAGGACACCTCCGCGATCGTTTTACTGGGCCCGAAGGCCGACCTCTCGGAGCGCGAGATCAAACTTCTCTCCGATTACTGGACTTCCCGCAACGGCCGCATGTTTCTGGCACTGCCCGGAAACGTGAAGACGCCCCGGCTCGCGGCCTGGCTTGCAAGCCTCGGAGTCAACCTGCACCAGGATGTCGTTTTAAAGTCCGGCACCAAGCTCGTCCTCCAGGGGGGCCAGCCCGTGCTCCGCTCCGGAATCGACAGCACCGCCGTGGGCTTCACCCCACCCCTTGCCAAACCTGTGCTCAAGGACGTTGCCGGCTTGGATTTGAAGCTGGCGGGGCTCACACAATCGCTTTCCGTGGATTCAGCGAAAGCCGCCGCGGACAAAATCCGCTCCACCCTTTTGGTCACGACTAGCGCGGACTATTGGGGAAAAACCGAATACGCCGCTGGAGACTTGGAGACTGCCTCCAAGGACCCGCAGAAAGACCGTTCCGGGCCACTCACGCTTGCGCTGGCGCTGGAGCGTGGAGGCATTCAAGACCCTCGGGTCAAAGTGGAAACTGGGAGGATGATTCTCACTGGAAACTCAGGCTTTCTTTCAAACGACGGACTGCGCGCTTCAGAGGTCGGCCTCGACTTCGCAGTCAATTCGCTGAACTGGCTCATCAACCGCGAGCAGCTCGCTGGGATCCCCCCGAAGGCGAAGCAGGCGCTGAGCCTCAGTCTGAACGAAAACCAGATGGGGAGCCTCGCCCTGGCGGTCATGGGCATCATTCCCGGCCTTGCCGCTGTCATCGGTCTTGGCGTGTGGTGGAGCCGGCGAAATTAGGAGTGGCCACCGCCTTGGAAAACCGAGCCGTACCTTCCCCTGGCATTTCCCAAAGCAACACAGCGCCCCAGCATTCATGAAACCCCGTAACACCCTGTTGCTCGCCATCATCTTTGGAGGTCTCCTCGCCTACGTATGGTTTGTGGAAAGCCGCCAAAGCTCCACCCGCGAGCGAGAACAAACTTCGAAAAGGGTTCTCAGTTTCGAGCGGGAAAAAATCAACTCCCTGAGCGTACGAAACGACAGCTCGCGGATGGAATTTTCCAAAAAGGAAGGCGTCTGGACAATGACTCAGCCGCTCCAAGACCGGGCGGACACTGCGGCCGTCGAGCAGTTGCTGGAGCTGCTCGAATTCCTCCAACACGACTCGAGGATCGAACCGAACAAACAGACCGAGGCGGCGCAGCTGAAGGAGTTTGGCCTCGCGGAATCCGCTCTCGCAATCACTCTTGGCAGTGAGAGCGGAAAACATCTCGAGCTGTTATTCGGAAAGGACAGCGCCGTGGAAGGCAAAGTTTACGTGCGTGTTCAGGGGAAGTCTCCCGTGTATGTCGTTCGAGATGCGTTGCGCAAAGAGCTGACGCAAACGCCCGACCGTTTTCGGGACCACAGGCTATCGGCAACCTCCGTTCAAGCGGTGCAAAAGCTTGCGATCCAGACCGTCGAGGGCGAGATCGAGTTGGAACATAGAAACCAGCACTGGGACATCCTACGTCCCCTGCGCGCGCGCGCCGCGGATGCGCGTGTAAACGACCTTGTGGCTGCAGTCCTGACGGCGCGCGTCGACCAGTTTTTCGGCGAAAAACCCACTCCTGAGCAGGGGTTTGCTGAACCGAGGGCAACGCTTTCGCTTCAGCTCGAGGGTCAAAAGGAGGCGGTCGTCCTTCTCGTGGGAGCCGCACCGGCGGGAGAGAACAACAAGGACAAATCTTACACCAAGTTTTCCTCCCGGGCCGCCGTGACACTCGTCTCGAACTCCGCGCTGAACCCCCTACTCAAAGCGCGCCCGAACGACCTGCGCGACCGGAAGCTGATACGAGTTGAAGAGGACATCGTGGACCGGATCAGCATCGAAGCAGAAGGCCGTCCGACCCTCATTTTGGCGCGCAAGGGCGAGGGCTGGGTGCGCAAGGAGGGTGAAAGCGAATCGCCTGTCCGAGAGGGCCTCGCAAATGCACTGCTTAAAAACCTCCAGGGGGCAGAGGCTGTTAAATTCGTGTCAGACATCGCCGCGGACCTGGGCAAGTACGGTCTCGCCCAGCCCCGCCTCAAGGTGCGTCTGTCCTCCTACTCCAGCGAAAACACGGCTGAAACCCGGGCCGGAGAAAAGCCCATTGTGACGCTGCTGCTGGGGATGGAGGAGGGTGGCGAGATCTATGCGAAGCTTGAAGAAGAGCCCTTTATCGTTTCGGTTTCGAAGTCGCTTTTTGAATCCATTCCGAAAGACCTCTCCTCTCTGGAGCCGCTTCCCGCGGCAGAGGCAGTTCAAGCCTTTGCACCGGAACAAGTCGTCAGGATCGAAACATCGAGCGGCGCGGGCAACGTGTTGAATTTGGAAAAATCCGACGGGGCGTGGAAAGTATCAGGCGGCGCGGCACCAGCAGACGCCGCAGCGGTGGACTCACTGCTCAAACACCTGGCGGACTTGAAGGCTTCTCACAAGGAAGTCACCTCTGCAGAGCAGCCGCCAAAGAACGACAAGACGGTGGTTGAAGTAAAACTCGTCCTGCAGTCCGAGGGCAAAGCCAGTGAAATCCGGTACTCCGTGGGCGCACGGGATCGGGACGGATTTTTTCAGACCACAGTAAGCGGCAAGACAGGAGTGTATCTCCTGCGTCCGGCGGACAGAGAAGCACTGCTGAAGAAACTGGTCTCCGCCCCGTAGACTTCACCTCCGGAGCTTTTTCAAAACCGTCGAGGAAGTAAAACCGCTCCCAAACGGAACGAGGCTCCGCGTCAGTCGAAGGACAGGCGCGTGACCCCGGTTCCCTTTTCGATGCGGCCAATCACACGGGCCTTCAACTCGGCGGCAACGGTTCCGGCATCCTTCTCACGAACGACAACAGCCATGCCGATGCCCATGTTGAAGACCTGATACATCTCCTCGGCTTCGACTTTGCCGCCCGACTGGATGAGATTGAAAATCGCGGGAACCTTCCAAGCCGAAGTGTGAATCACTGCATCACAGTCGGCAGGTAACACGCGGGGGAGGTTGTCGACGAGACCGCCGCCGGTGATGTGAGCCAGTCCCTTGACGAGGCCCGGCTTGAGGGCGGCGAGAGCGGGCTGGTAGTTCTTGTGCACGCGGAGCAACTCCTCGCCGAGGGTTTTGAGCAGACCCGCCGGTTTGGAGGAGAGCTTGAGCCCCATCTTGTCCAGCAGGACCTTCCTGGCGAGAGAATAGCCGTTCGTGTGGAGGCCGTTCGAGGGCATTCCGAGGATGCGATCTCCTTTCCTTATCTTGCTTCCATCCAGTAGTTTCGGACGGTCAACCACGCCGACGATCGTGCCGGCCAGGTCGTACTCGCCACGCTGGTACATGCCGGGCATCTGCGCGGTTTCGCCGCCGACAAGGGCGCATCCACCTTCCCTGCATGCCTTTGAAAAGCCCTTCAAAATCTGTTCGAAAACGGCGGGCTCGAGGCGCTCGGCTCCGATGTAATCCAAGAAAAACAACGGCTTGGCGCCGATGACTGCGATGTCGTTGATGCAGTGGTTCACCAGATCCTGCCCGATGGTGTCGTGCTTGTCCGTGGCGAAGGCCAGCTTCAGCTTGGTGCCGACGCCGTCGACGCTGGACACCAGCACGGGGTCCTTGAACCGGCGGAAATCCGGCCGGAACAGCCCTCCGAAGCCGCCGATCTTGCCCAGGACCTCCGGACCGTGGGTGTCCTTGACCATGCCGTGGATCCGGCTTTTCACTAGGTTGCCTAGGTCCACATCAACGCCTGCGGCGGCGTATGCTTTCTTGCGGGGAGCGTGGGAGGGAGTGGCGGGTTTCCGGGACATGGAGAGTCAGGGTTTGCGTGGAAAAAGGGCGGGGCTGGAGGGCTGCGAGCCGAGCAGGTTGGGCCGGTTGCCGCGCCGCTCCATGATGTGCTTGTCCAAGTTTGGATCGACGGGCACCGGATAGTCGCCGTTGAAGCAGGCGAGACAGAACTGGTTCTGTTTTTGACCGGTGGCACGGACCATCGACGGCACGTCAAGGTAGCCGATCGAATCAGCTCCCAAGTAGTCTCGGATCTGGTCCAGCGTCGACTGGTTGGCGAGGAGCTTTTCAGGATCCGGAAAATCGATTCCGTAATGGCAGGAGAAGCGGTGGGGCGGGCACGAAATGCGCATGTGCACCTCGGCCGCACCCGCCTCGCGCAGGTTCACGACGCGGGCCCGGGCGGTGGTGCCGCGGACGATGGAATCGTCGACCACAACGACGCGCTTGCCAGCGACCGCCTCCTTGATGAGGTTCAGCTTCACCCGCACGTTAAAGTCGCGGATCAGCTGGCTGGGCTGGAGAAAAGTCCTTCCGATGTAATGGTTGCGGACGAAGGCGTGACTGTAAGGGATCCCCAGCTCTTCGGCGAATCCGAGCGCCGCGTAGTTGCCGGAATCGGGAACCGGGACGACGACATCCGCCTCGGCCGGGTGCAGACGGGCGAGTTCGCGGCCCATCTCCGTGCGGACACGCGCGACGTTGATGTCGGAGATATTGGAGTCGGGCCTCGCAAAATAAACGTATTCGAAGATGCAGAACGCCCTGCGCTCCTGCTGGAAGGGCCATTCTGAACGCACTCCAGTTTCGTCGATGATCACGACTTCGCCGGGCTCCACTTCTCGCACAAACTCCGCGTGGATGAGGTCGAACGCGCAGGTTTCGCTCGAGAGCACCCAGGCGCCGTCGAGCTTGCCGAGCGAGAGCGGCCGGAAGCCAAACGGGTCGCGGACGCCGATCACCTCGCGTTCGCTCATCATCACAAGCGAGAACGCGCCCTGCACCTTGCGGAGGGCGGCGAAGACGCCGTCGGGTTCAGCCGGTTGTGCAAGCAGGTGGAGGATGACCTCGCTGTCGACCGTCGTTTGAAAAATGGATCCTCTTTCCTCGAGCTCCTCACGCAGCAGCGCCGCGTTTACCAGGTTGCCGTTGTGTCCAATCGCAATCTGACCGCGGGCGGTGTTGACGACGAAAGGCTGCGCATTGACCAGATTGCTGGAGCCGGTCGTGGAGTAACGCACGTGGCCGACGGCCCGCGAACCCTTGAGGCGGTCGAGCTCTCCCGGGTTGAAGGCTTGGGAGACCAGGCCCATGCTGACGTGCCTCTGGAAGGGGCTGTTAGGGCCCTCGGCCGTGACGATCCCGGCGCTCTCCTGGCCGCGATGCTGGAGGGCATACAGGCCGTAGTAAGTCAGGGTGGCTGCGTTAGGATGTCCAAACACGGCAAAGACGCCGCATTCGTGGGTAGGTTTGTGGTGTTTCACTAAGAGCAGGTGGAGGCACCAAGTTAGGAGGACGGCATCCTTCGTCAAGAACTGCGGACTACCGATCTCAACGCCGCCCTGGTGCGGCCTCGCCAAGTCATCTGGGCAAAGGGAGTTCCTTGTTTCCCGCCGAGGGCCGCCCGGTGGCCGCGGCCGGGGGCGAATCCGGCGCGGCGCGCTTCCAGCCTTCCCGTTTCGCCACCAATTCGACCAATCGAATGGGCCAGTCCGGGGTTTCGAAAAAATCCGGACGCCGGCCGTCGAGGTCCTGGTAGGCTTCCAAGTAGGCTCGGTTTTCGGGAGAACCATCCACTCCGACAGCGGGATAGCGGCGGCGCGCCTCGGCGGTCGCCTGGCTCACTGCCTGCTCCTCGGCATCTGCGGGCCCGGGAGCTGCCTGGCCCTTCTGGGCCGGGGGTGTTTTGAATTCCTCGAAAGATCCCTTTGCCGGAGTCTGCGGACCGTCCAACGCGAGCTCCGAACCGGGCAGCGGGGCCGCGTTGGGTAAAGGCTTGAAGGCTTTTGGCTTCTGGTCCTCCCTCTTCCAGCCCTCCCGAAGCCCCACAATCTCAGCAAGATTTAGAGGCCACTTCGGATCCTTGAAGAAGTCGAACTTCCGGAGCCTCGTGAGCTCGTTGTAAGCCTCGAGGTAAACTGCGTTCTCCGGTGACCCCGGGTTTTGCAGTGCCGGATACCGGCGCACGGCCTCGTCTCTCGCCAAGCGCGTGGTCCGCTGGACGGGGTCCTCGTTCACAGGACCTTCAGACTCCGGGATGGAAACCGGCGATGGCGGCGCGCTTTTGGCGCTTTGGGAATCCACCTCCGCCTTCTGTGCAGACGGCCCGCCCGCAACGCCGGAGGCATCGGCAGGGACAGAAACGACGCCCGGAGTACCGGTACTCGCGCCGGCGTTGCCCGAAGAGGCCGCGGGAACGGCGGAAGTTTGAGCAGGGAATCCATTTCCATTGCCCTGAGAGCCAACTCCCCCGGGGGAGGAGGAGCCTCCAACCGCCGGCTGGATGCGCCGGAAGTCCGCAAGAGTCTGCGCCCATTCGGAACCGGCAACCATTAACCGCACGCAAATCGGCACGGCGAGGGTCAGCACCAGGCCGCAGGAAAGGAGGAGGAAAACTCCGTTTCGCTGGAGCAAAAGCCGGAACTGCATCCCTAAAAACAGGAGCAGACTCACGAGCGCCGCCGAGCAAATGGCCACAAAGGCCTCGCGGGGAGCGCACCAAAAGGCCGCGCCTCCCATGGGAACGGCGATTAAAACGGCCAGAACACCGAGGCCCAGATTACGGCCGGCCTCGCTGGCGCTACCCTTGAGCACGACCGGAGCCGCTGAAGTACGCGGGGCAGTGAGGGCTGCCGCAACAGCGCTCGTTGCCGGGTCGGAATCACCGGCGGATCCCCCGGCGACCGCAGGACCAGCGGCGGCAGTGCTGCCCAGGGGCCGGGCCTTCGCCAGGGCTGACGCGGGAACTTTGCTTCCTGCGGTGGGGGTGGGCTTTGGGTTTTGCGAACTCACGTCTCTAAAGAAAACGTTAACGGGCTGAAATCAAAACAGATTTTTAAGAAGGTTGGTTTTAACGGCCTGAAGCACTGCCACGCATTAGGGGGTTGAAACGAGGCGGCCACCCCCTCTTTACTCTCCCCATTCCATGAGCGCCGAACTAAATGTCCGCCACACCGCCCAACTGGCCCGCCTCGAGCTGACCGACGCCGAGGCAGCGAAGTTTCAATCCCAGCTCAACCAAGTGCTTGGTTATGTCCGGAAGCTCGAGGAGGTGGACGTTTCCGGGGTGGAACCCACGGCCCACAGCAATCAGGTCCACAACGTGTTCCGGGAAGACGCCTCGCGCGAATGGTTCACCCCCGAGGTCGCCCTCTCCAACGCACCCAGGCAGGCCAACCAGCTGTTCATCGTCCCAAAGGTGCTCGAATAACCCGCTCTCCATGGACCTTCACTCCCTCTCCCTCTCCGCGCTCCAGGCCCAGTTCCGAAGCGGCACCCTGACTCCCCTGGACGCACTGGATGCGCTCGAAAAACGCATCTCCGCCGTGGACGGCAGGGTCGGCGGCTATCTCTCCCTCAACCGGGACCGCGCCCGGGCGGAGGCAGCCGCGGCCGACGTCTCGCTGCCGCTCGGCGGCATCCCCATCGCCATCAAGGACGTGATCAACGTCCAGGGCGACCCGTGCACCGCCGCCTCGCGCATCCTCCAGGGCTACACGGCCACCTACGACGCCACCGTCGTGCGCAAACTGCGCGCCGCAGGCGCCATCCCCTTCGGCCGCGTTAACATGGACGAGTTCGCCATGGGATCCTCCACGGAAAACTCGGCCCTCCAGCGCACCGCCAACCCCTGGGACTTGAACCGCATCCCGGGCGGCTCCAGCGGAGGCTCCGCAGCCGTGGTGGCCGCCGACGAGGCTTTTGCGTCCCTCGGCTCCGACACCGGCGGCTCCATCCGCCAGCCCGCGGCGCTCTGCGGGTGCGTGGGCCTCAAGCCCACCTACGGCCGCGTCTCCCGCTTCGGCCTGATCGCCTTCGCCTCCTCGCTCGACCAGATCGGCCCATTCACCAAAACCGTCGAGGACTCCGCTCGCGTCCTGAACGCCCTCGCCGGAAAGGACCCGCAGGACTCCACGAGCCTCGACCTTCCGGTCGACGACTACACCCGTCTTCTCGGCCGCGATTTGAAGGGGGTCAAACTCGGAATGCCCAAAGAGTACTTCATCGACGGCATCGACCCCCAAGTGGACGCCGCAGTGCGCGCCGCCATCCGCCAGTACGAGGCCCTCGGCGCCGAGATCGTGGAAGTCTCCCTGCCCCACACCGAGTACGCCGTTGCCGTGTACTACATCATCGCAACCGCCGAGGCCTCCGCCAATCTCGCCCGTTACGACGGGGTGCGCTTCGGCAAGCGGGCGGACGATCCGCGGAACCTCCTGGAGATGTACGTCCGCACCCGCTCCGAAGGTTTCGGCGAAGAGGTAAAGCGCCGGATCATCCTTGGCACCTACGTGCTCTCAAGCGGCTATTACGACGCTTATTACCTGCGCGCCCAGAAGGTGCGTACCCTCATCCGGCAGGATTTTACAAAGGCCTTTGAAAAGGTCGACGCGCTCATCTGCCCGACTTCCCCCGAGGTCGCCTTCAAAATTGGAGACCGCTCCGGAGACCCTCTCAAAATGTACCTCGCCGACATCTTCACGATCGCGGCGAATCTGGCAGGAAACTGCGGGATCAGCCTGCCTTGCGGCTTTGCGAACGTGGAGGGGAGCCGCCTTCCCGTGGGGCTACAGCTACTCGGCAAACCTATGGAGGAGGCCAAGTTGCTGAGCATCGCCCACGCCTACGAGCAGTCCACACCCTGGCACAAGGAGCGCCCAGCACTCTAACCCCCGGTCTGCCCCCCGGCCCACCAACGCCCGACGCCATGCCAAACGCCGCCGCCTCGCGCCTGATCCTCGAACCCTTCTCGGAACAATCAGTGGTCCGCGCGGCGGGAGAATGCCTGAAGGAACTGGGCTGCAATCCCAGCCTCGTGATTGCCTTCGCCACCGCGGACTACAGACCGCACCTTGGCGACTTTCTGGAACTGCTGCAACTGCACGCCCACGCCACGCTGATCGTCGGGGGAAGCGCGACCAGCCTGGTCGGAACCGGCGTAGAGGCGGAAAAAGTCTCCGGCTTTTCGCTCCAACTGCTCTCCCTTCCGGACACGAAGCTCAGCACTCTCGTCTTTACCGGGGACCAGGCGGAATACCGTTCGGAAGCCGAATGGCGTGCCGCAGCGGGCCGCGCAGTCGATTCCGAGGCCTGGCTGTTTTTCGGCAACCCCGTCAAGTTCAACGCGGAACCCTGGCTGAAGACATGGTCGAAGGCGTTCCCCGGCGTACCGACCCTGGGCGGCCTCATGAGCGGGGGACGCAGGGGCGACGACATCTTTGTTTTCCACAACCAAAAGGAAGTCGACGCCGGGGTGCTCGTGGGAATCAAGGGGGGCGTCAAGCTCCATACCGTGGTCAGCCAGGGCTGCCGCCCCATCGGCGAACCGCACGCCATCACCTCGGCGGAGGACAACGTGGTGAAAACCATCGGCGCTCTGCCCGCTGGAGCGCGCCTGAGCGAGTCTTTCGACTCCCTGTCCGCCGAGGACAAGGCCCGCGCCGCTGGAAACATCTTTGCCGGGCTCGCGGTGACCGAATACGTGGACGACTTCAAAACCGGGGACTTCCTGATCCGCAACCTGCAGTACGACAGCGAGAACGGATACGTCGTGCTGGCGGCATTTCCACGCGTGGGCCAGACGATGCAATTCCAGCTGCGCGACCGGCACTCGGCGGACGAGGAACTGCGGCATTTGCTCGCGGAAAAGGCCGGTAAAGGGATCAAACCCTTCGCCTCGCTCGTGTTCGTGTGCGGCGGGCGCGGCGAGTCCATGTTCGGCGTCAAAAACCACGATGCGGAAGCCCTGCAACGCCAGTTCGGGGAGCTCCCCAGCGCCGGGTTTTTCTGCAACGGCGAAGTCGGCCCGGTCGGAGATTCGAACTACGTGCACGGCTACACGGCTGCGATCGGACTCCTGGAGTAGCCCCAAAAACGGAAATTCACGCGGAGTTGGGGAGCCGCGGAGAGGGCTATAAATAGTTTTGCGTCATTTGCTTCTAAAGATTTTCTCCGCGCCCTCCGCGGCACCGCGTGAGATCCCCTTTTCTCGCTTGCCTCGGCGTTCAGCGTAGACCGCCACCTCCCGGGGCAGAATCTCGCTAAAAAACCACCTTCCAGAGCACTCCAAGCGCAGCCGATGTAAAGACGACCGGCAGGACGTGCCATCTCCAACGCGAAACGGCCGCCAGACTCAGCACCGCGACCCCGATGGAAAATCCGTCCACGCGCTTGTCTGCGGGGAAAAACACCGGAATGGCCGCCCACACCGCAAGGTTCAAAATCACTCCCACCACCGCCGCCGTGATGGCGGACAAAATCCCGTTGAGACGCCTGTTTCCGCGCAGCCATTCGATGTAGGGAGCCCCCAGAAAGATCCACAAAAAACAGGGGGCGAAGGTACACCAGACTGAAACGAGCGCGCCGAGGGTCGCCGCCAGAACGGGAGTGAAGGGGGCGGGCTGGTTCCACGCTCCGAGGAACCCGACAAACTCCAGCACCATGATCAAGGGGCCCGGAGTGGTTTCTGCAAACGCCAACCCATCAAGCATCTGCGAAGGCGAAAGCCAGGAGTACAGTTCGACAGCCTGCTGCGAAACATAGGGCAGCACCGCGTACGCACCTCCGAAGGTGAGCATGGCGGCCTTCGAGAAAAACAGCCCCTGCCGCACCAAAACGTGCCCCGGCCCCAGCCACAATCCAAGCGCCAGCACGGGAAGCCACCACGACAGCAATCCAGCCGCCGCCACACGCGCACTCCGCGCAAGCGACGGACGCGCCGGGCGCGGCACCTCAGCCCCGGCGGGGATCGCGTCCCGGGCGCCATCCCGAACCCCGTCCGTCTTTGATGCCGACGCGATCCATCCGGCCAGCACGGCAACGAGCAGCACCGCGGGGAAAGGCACCTTAAACACGAACAGCGCCAGAAAAGCCGCGGCCGCCATAAACCACATCCATCTTTCTTTGAGAGCTTTCCGCCCCACTCGCAAGACGGCCGCCGCGATGATTCCAACCACAGCCGGTTTCAATCCGTAAAAAACCGCAGCAACCCATGGCACGCTTCCAAAACCCACGTACGCCAGGGAAAGCCCCCACAACAAGAACATCGACGGCAGCACAAAGAACACGCCCGCCACAAAGCCTCCGAGGGTCCCGTGCAAAAGCCAGCCGGCGTAGGTGGCCAGTTGCTGCGCCTCGGGCCCGGGCAGCAGCATGCAGTAATTCAGTGCATGCAGGAAACTTGCCTCAGAAATCCACCGCCTGCGCTCCACCAACTCCTGGTGCATGATCGCGATCTGTCCCGCCGGCCCGCCAAAGGAGATGCACCCCAGCTTCAACCAAAACCAGAACGCCTCCGCAAACGCGGGCTTTTGCAATTCCACCTCCCGCTGGCCGGGCGCCTCGTTCTTTGCAAAGTCCATCTCCAGCGGTCCCCCTTAATCAGCGCCGTCGGCGGCCTCCTGCGACACCGCAGCCCTTGCCAGAACCACCAGCTCGGGATCGTTTTCCACCGCGTCAAAAAACGAAGGATAGCGCGGCTCCCAGCCCAGCCCGCGCAAGCGTGCGTTGTCCACCTGCTTGTGCGTCCAGCCGCGTTTGCGGTCGAGGTTTACCGGGCCCTCAGGCGGCAGCGGGCCCGCAAAGCGCTCCGCCAGCCATTCATAGAGGGCGCGCTGTTCCAGGGGCCTGCTGTCGCCCAAGTTGAAAAGTCCGGGCGCCCCGGACTCGGCGAGCCGCAGCAGTCCGGTCGCAACATCGTCGCGGTGGACCTGGTTGATCCACCGCCGGCCGTCGCCTTCGATCACGGCCTCGCCGCTGAAATACTTGCGCAACAACACGGAGCGCCCCGGCCCGTAGATCCCGGCCAGGCGCGCCACCGCACCGCCGTGCGCCAGCACCCACTCCTCGGTCTCTCGCAGAATGCGGCCGGTCTCGCGGGGAGGGTCCGCCGGGCTCTCCTCGCTCACCCAGCCGCCGTCCGTCTGCGCGTAGACGGAGGTGCTTCCAGTGAAAATCAACTGCCGCGGAGCTAGCACGCCGCAAAGCACCTGCGCCCCGCGCAAATAGACCTGCCGGTACGCGTCCGCCCCGCCTTTTCCCGAGCTCGCGCAGTGCACGACGACGTCCACCCCGTACTTTTCCCCCAGCCCCGCCGCCACGGAGGCCTCGTCGGAGATGTCGCAGGAAACCACTGGAAAATCTTCCCCGGAAAGCGCTTCCGCGGATTCTGGCGAATGGGTGCAGCCCGTCACCCGCCAGCCCGCCCCGTGGAAGAGGCGCGCCGCGGCAAGCCCCACAAATCCGCACCCCGCAACAAGCACGGAACGCCCGGCCTGCGGCGCGTAGGGACCGTGGAAACGCACGTCCTTTTCGAGCATCTTTTCGCCGTCGAACAGAAAGGATCCCGTGAAGGTCCCCCCCGAAAGCAGCTCGGGAAGCCATTCACGGTCATCGGCCCACATTTGATCGTAAGGCACCGAACCGACGTCGGCCCAAAAGGGATCGGCCTCGTCCGTGGCGTACGGCTCGCCAATCAAATCATTGGCAACAAACACGATGCAGCTCAGCGAGTAGCCGTCGACAAACTGGAAGCGCAGCAACCCGCGCTCCTCGAGTCCGAGCGGCGTCACTCCCACCTCCTCGCGCGTCTCTCGCACCGCCGCTTCGAGCGCCGTCTCGCCGGGTTCGAGCTTGCCTCCGGGCGCGTTGACCTTGCCGGCCCCCAGCCCCCGCTTTTTTTGAATCAGAAGAACGCGCCCCGCCTTCACGACGAAGCAGAGGTTGGCGCGTTCCTTGGGAATCCAGCGGGTCCAGTCCATCCTCTAAGCAAACTGGGGTTCAGCCCCCGAGGGAAGCACTTTGAGCCGGCCGAAAGCCTGAGCCCACTAGTCTCCGGGATGAAAGTGCGCGTCCAGTGCCTGCCGGAATTCCGCTTCCGAAGAATTCCCATCGAAAACAAGCCGCAACAGTTCCTCGATTTTCTCGGAACTCGACGCTCCCATCCCAACCATCCCCTCCGGGGCGTGCTCGAGAAGAATCGCGGTCAGGGCGCAGTGAAGGACTTCGATGTGTTCAGGGTCGGGAATCATAGGGAGGGGATACACCACAGCGCCTCCTCTCCGGGCACCCCGGAGGGCGTTGGAGGCGGCCTGCTCACTCCATTATTGCATATAGGAAAGGCCAGAGGCGGAATCCCGCCCCTGTTTTTTCCACATCTTTCTATTCAAATCCTTACAACGGTGCGAAAAAAGCCCCGGCTGTCCCCGGTTCAGGCCGGTAGCCCCGCGCCATTCGCTCCCCTAGCGCCCTGGCAGGCCACGCACACGCCGAAAATCTCCAGCGTATGGGTCACCTGCGCGTAGCCCATCTGACGCACCAGACGCTCCAGCCCGTCTGCAAAGCAAACATCTAGAGTCCTTACACTTCCGCACTGACGGCAGATGATGTGGTGGTGGTGGTTCTCGCCCGTGTTGAATTCGTAGCGGTAGATGCCGTCTCCAAAATCACAGCGCCTCACCAAGTCCGTCTCTTCCAGAGCGCCCAGAGAACGATACACCGTCACCAAGTCGCAGAGCCCCGCAGGCAGCCGCTTGTGGAGTTCCTCCGCAGTGAAGGGCCCGTGCTCGCAAATGAGGGTTTCCAGCAGCGCCCTCCGGGGAAGCGTGATCCGGTGGCCGACCTTCCTCAGGGCGGCCAGGGCTGCTTCGAGAGCCTCCCCGTGTGCAGGGTGCACATGGTGCGAATGACCGTCGGAGCACTGGGATTTACTGGAGGCCATGGAAGCTGAGAACAGCGGATTGCGGCGGAAAACTACCGGTGGCGAGCCTTGGTCAGCATGATCTCGTTGCCCTCCGAGTCGACGCACATCGCCAGGTGCGCCGGCTCCTCCGGGGTGTCCACAGGTTCGCGGAGCACCTGCCCGCCATGCGCCTTGACCAACGCGCAACCTTCAAAAAGGTCCGCCACCTGAAAAGCCATCCCCGTCCAGGTGCGCTCGGACTCCCCTCCGCAGTGGATCCCGACGGTCGAGCCGGCGATCCGGAATTCCGTCACAACCTCATTCTCGCGAATGCATTCCCCGTCAAACACGCCTCGGTAAAACCCAGCGGCCCGGGCCATGTCCTTCGCCCAAATGATGTACTTCAATCCTTCCACTTTCATGCCACACAGCCTGGCATATCCGGTTTCGGATTCCCAGTGGAGAAGCGGGCCGGGCTACAGGATCGCCCGGGCATGGATCATGCTTCACTCTGTATGGCCCCCGCGTGAGCGGAGGCAAGAGTCTCAAACGCTCCCCCCTGAGCATGCCACCCCTCCCCGACCGCAAAGTTCTCTTCGCTCGCTCCCGAAAGGCAGTGCGCCTTCTGGCGGAGCTCTGGGTTGCCTTTGCGGCGGTCTTCTTGGGAAGCTTGAGCCCGGCCCGTTTGACTGCGGCTCCTGCGGGGTCCGTGCTCTCCTGGGGATCGAATGGCGCCGGTCAGTTTGGAGAAGGCCGAGCGAATGGCACGGCAACCCCAGTCTCAATTGTGAGACTCCCCTCTACAATTGAGGGGAAAACCGTGACTCTGATTGCGGCCGGCGTAAGTCACACAGTGGTCATGACCAGCGACTTCAAGCTTTACGCTTGGGGTCTAAATGACTACGGCCAGCTGGGTAACGGCGACCAAATCACCCGGGTCCTTCCCACGGCGGTGGACATGACCGGCGTACTGGCGGGGAAAACAGTCACGGAAATCGTGGCCGGCAACAAGCACACCCTGGTGCGCACCTCGGACAACCTGCTTTTCGCTTGGGGCCAGAACGGCTCCGGCCAGCTGGGCAATTCGTTACCCGCCAATGCCTCCTTCAGCGCGCTCCCAGTGACCGTCACCATGGGCGCCCTTTCCGGCAAGACGATTGTGCAAATTGTTGCGGGCGGCGACCACAACCTGGCGGTCACCTCGGACAAGAACGTGGCTGGTTGGGGGGCGGGCGGAAGCTACCAGAATGGCTCCGCCGGCGGTTCCAACCTGTACTCCCCCACGCTGGTGCCGGGGCTCGGGCCCGGCTCCACAAAACCGATCCGCAGCGTGGCCGCTGGTCAATTGCATTCAGCGGCCCTGGCGGACGACACCGAGTTGGTCTACTCTTGGGGCTATTCGGCCTACGGCTCGCTGGGGAACAACATGACCACGCTCTCCGCCGCGACCCCGATTGCGCTGACGACCTCGGGTGTCCTTTCGACGCCTGCCACCACCGTGAAAAAGATTGCGGCAGGCGCATACCACACAATTGCGCTCACAGCCGACAACCGGATAATCGCGTGGGGCTACAACACCAGCAACCAGCTTGGGGACGGTTCCGCCAGCACCCGTACGACCCCGGTTAACGTCACGATGACGGCCCTCGCGGGCGGCACGGTAGCCTCCATCACCTCCGGTCAAAATCACAATTATGCAATCACTGACACGGGCGCGGTGTTCGCGTGGGGCACCAATAGCAGCGGCCAGTATGGGAGCAACTCAACTACGGCATTCACGACTCCCAAGGCCGTTTATTTCGGAGGGTCGCTTTTTGGAAAGACCGTTTCCACCTACAGCCTGGGCGGCTTCCACTCGATCGCCTTAGACTCCACAGGGAAGGTCTCGACCTGGGGGTACAATCTGAACGGCCAGCTCGGCACCGGAAACTGGGACAACTCCGTGATTCCGGTATCGCCCGCCCAGGGGGACGTACTCGGAAGCAAGACTCCGAAACAGACGGCCGCGGGCGATGACTTTACGGCCATTTTGATGACGGACGGCTCCCTCTTTAAGTGGGGCGCCAACCCGAACAACCAGCTGGGCAACGGCGCCACCCATCCCACAAACGTGGCACTGCCTATTTCCGCAGGATCGCTCGGCACCAGCACTCTCACGCTGACTGGAACTATCACCTCGGGCTCTTACAAGGTTTCCGTCGCCAACAATGCGGGAATTTATCCCGGCATGGCGGTCACAGGCACCGGCATTCCGGCATCCACAAGCGTCGCGTCGCTTTCAGGAGGGTCCTTGCTGTTCCTCAGCGGTACGGCGACGACTTCCACTCTCACCACCACCCTGACAGTCTCTGGAGCAGTTACCCAAGGCACCATCAGCTCCATTGCAGCAGGGCGCCACCACACGCTGGGGATCAGCAACGGCAAGGTCTACACTTGGGGCGAGAACACCTACGGCCAGCTTGGTAACAACGGAACCTCTGTCGCAGCCACGCCCGTTGCTGTGTACACGCAGGGTGTTCTTTCAGGGAAAACCATTACAGCCATCGCCGCAGGATCCGACCACAGTCTGGCCCTCGCCTCCACGGGGACCCTTTACTCTTGGGGCCGGGGCGCTAACGGCCAGCTCGGCCGGGGCTCCACAGCAGACGCTTCGGCACCGGTCCAGGTTACCATGACCGGCGTGCTGGCGGGCGGCACCATCACCGCGATCGGCGCGGGTGGCAACCGCTCCTTTGCCCTAAAAAGCGACGGTAAAGTCTACGCGTGGGGTGACAATACGACCGGCCTGCTCGGCAATGGCTCGCTGACCGCAGCTACCAGTCCCGTCGCCGTGAAGACCTCGGGCGTTCTTTCTGGCAAAACGGTGACAGAACTCGCCGTCGGGTACAGCCACACTCTCGTCCTCACAAGCGACAGCAAGCTCTTCGCCTGGGGCAACAACGACTACGGCCAGCTCGGCACCGGAAACACCACCTCTTCGACCGAGGCCGTAGCCGTCAAAATGACCGGCGCCCTCAACGGCAAGGTGCCCCAGCACATTTATGTTGGCGCCACCTCTGTAGAATCCCTGGTGCTCTGTGACGACGGAAAACTCTACGCCTGGGGGGGACGCGGGTACGGACAAACCGGTAACAACACCTGGACGGGCAGTCTGGAACCCACCCAAGTCACCTTTACCGGTTCCGTCAAACACGCTGCCATGGGCAACGGCTTCGGCATTGTCGCCACCACGGACGACATCATCAGCACGTGGGGAGCCGGTGAACTCGGCCAGCTTGGCACCAAAAACGACGCCCTCACCCCGAAGCGCGGCCCGGGCGATTACCTCGGGCTCAACGGGCGCAGCATCGTTTCCATGGTCGCCGGACACGCCAGCGTCACCACAAACCAGACACCCGAGGTCGCCCTCCCCTTCCAGCTCGCCCTGACCTCCGACGGCAAGGTGTACGGCTGGGGTCGCAATGAGAAGGGACAGCTCTCGACGGGGTCGGTTTCGACTTCGACCACGGTCACTCCGACCGCCATTTCCGCAGGCACCCTGGCTTTCCAGTCGATAACCGCGGGAGGCACCCATGCCCTGGCCATTGCCACAGGCGGCAAAGCTTATGCCTGGGGAAACAACGGCTCTTATGGTGCCCTTGGCAACAATTCCACCGCCGTCTCCTCCAGTCCGGTGGCTGTGTCCACCGCGGGAGTTCTTTCAGGTAAAACGATCACAGCCGTCGCGGCAGGCTGGCAGCACTCGCTGGCCGCCACCTCGGACGGCGGCGTCTACGCCTGGGGGGCAAACGCCTCCGGCCAACTAGGCAATGGCTCACTCATTTCCTCTGTGATTCCCGTGGCGGTGCTCAACACTGGAACCTCGGCTATCACAGGGAAGAAAATCAGCGCCGTAGCCGCCACCAATGACGGGGCGACAGGAACCAGCTACGCACTCAGCGCCGACGGATTTGTTTACGCCTGGGGCAACAACTCTTCAGGGCAGCTGGGCAACGGAACACTCACCTCCTCCTCTTCCCCAGTTGCCGTCGACACCGGTACAAGCTCGACCTTGGCAGGTAAAAAGGTGGTAGCGCTGGCTGCGGGTGCCACCCACGTGCTGGCGCTCACCTCGGACAACCAGGTTTACGCTTGGGGAGGCGGTTCCCAAGGGCAGATTGGCAATGGGGGAACGGCCAACAACAACAAAATGCCCTTAAACGTATCCATCCCCTCGGGCGTTCCGATCGTTGCCATCGCAGCCCATGAAAACACCTCCTACGCCCTAGCCTCCGATGGCCGCGTCTATGCGTGGGGCTACGGTGGCATCGGTGCCATCGGCGACAACTACACCACCACGCGTTCCACCCCAGTCCTTCTTACCTTCCCGACGGACGCAACCGTGGGGACCCTTTGCAATATCGCCGCCTTCGGCTCCAGCGCCTTCGCTTGGGATACAGGAGGAATCTCCTTCATTTCCGAACCGCAGGGGCTGACCACCACGCAGGGAGGCTCCTTCGACCTCAGCTGCGCGGTCAACACTGGAGGGATTCAGGTCAACTATCAGTGGTGGATCGAATCCACCATGCCGGACGGCACACTGCGCTGGCTCCCCGTCAACGGCGGCAGCAACCCCATCCTCAGCGTCTCATATGCCGACGCCTCCAATGTCGGCCGCTACTATGTCCAAGCGTCCTGCCACCTCGGCTCCCTCACCAGCCAGATCGTGACCGTCAGCACGACCCCAAGCGCCCCCACCTTCAACTCGTCCTTGGTGCTGCCCAGCATCGTCCTCGCCCCGGGCGGTTCCGCGATCCTGTCCATTCCACAAACCGGCTTCGGCACCTACCAGTGGAAGAAAAACGGAGTCGCCATCCCGGGCGCGACCGGCCCCACCTTCGTCATCACGGGCGCCGACGCCTCCGCGGCCGGGGATTACACCCTCACCGTCACCAACGCATTCGGCTCCGTCACCAGCGTCGTGCAAAGAGTGGAAGTCGCCTCCGGAGGCAGCGTCGTAACATGGGGGGCCAACGTCTTCGGCCAGCTCGGTGACGGCTCCTCCATGGCCTTCACCAAGGTCAACACCTCGGGGGTTCTTGCCGGCAAAAAGATTTTGAAAACAGCAGCGGGCTACATGCACGTGATCGCCCTCGCGGACGACGGAAATCTCTATGCCTGGGGTTACAACACCTACGGACAGCTCGGCAACGGGCTAACTACCAGCTCCGAAGCCCCTGTCGCGGTGACCATGACCGGCGCCCTCAGCGGCAAAACCATCACCGCCGTCGCGGCCTCGTACTTCGCCTCCTTTGCGCTGGCCAGCGATGGAACCGTGTACAGCTGGGGATACAACACCTACGGAGGGCTCGGAAATGGAAATTTCACCAGCTCCTACGTCCCGGTAGCCGTTTCCACAAGTGGCGTGCTGAGCGGCAAGACCATCACCGCCATCGCCGCCTCCCTTTATTCCGCCTACGCCCTGGCCGACGACGGCAAAGTCTACTCCTGGGGGTACAACAGCTACGGCCAGCTCGGAAACGGCAACACGAACAATTCCAACACCCCAGTGGCCGTCAGCACGAGCGGAGTCTTGAGCGGCAAGACCCTCACCGCCATCGCCAGCTGTTCCACCGGGTACCACTGCCTCGCTATGGACTCCGACGGCAAGCTGTACGCCTGGGGATGGGGCACCGTCGGTCAGTTGGGAAATGGTGCGACGGCAAACTCAAACGTCCCAGTGCAGGTCCAGATGACCGGGGCTCTCGCCGGGAAGACAGTCACCAACATTTCCGTCGGCGGTAATTTCAGCGCCGCCACTGCGGGCGGCCAGGCCTTCACGTGGGGGGGAAACGCTTCCGGGCAGCTAGGCAACAACTCCACAACCGCCGCCTCCGTTCCGACCGCCGTCCAGACTTCCGGCACCCTTTCAGGAAAAACCATCGCCGCCACCTACTGCGGCGATGACTTCTGCGTGGTGAAAACCACGGACAACGAATTCCACGCCTGGGGCAACAACACCTACGGCCAGCTCGGCAACGGCTTTGCGGACACATCTCTGGTACCCGTCAAAATGAAGCTCCCCGCGGGCAAGACATTCACCTCGGCAACCGCCTCGAGTCCCGGCGGTTTCACCGCCATCCTCAGCGACGCCGCCAGCGGGGGAGAGGTTTACACCATCGGATCGGACGCCCTCGGCCAGTACGGGGCGCTGCCAAGCTGGGGAACCTCCCCGCCCATCAGCCTCCCCTCCACTGCCTTTGACGGCAAGACGGTCATCTCCGTCACCGGCGGCTACTACCATTCCGTCGCCCTGACCGCCGACGGACAGGTCTACACTTGGGGCGCCTCCAACAGCAACGGCCAGCAGGGCAATGGAAACACGACCTCCTCCTCGCTCACCCCGGTCAACATCTCAGCCAACGGCGTGCTGTCCGGAAAGAAGGTGGTCGCCATCTCAGCCGGTCTCCATCACACCCTTGCGATCACCAGTGACGGCCAGCTGGTTGCCTGGGGCCTCGGTACTTCAGGACAGCTGGGCAACGGCGGCACCTCTACCTCCCCTCTCCCTGTCTTGGTGACTGAGATGACCGCCATGCAGGGCAAACGTTTCTGCTCCGTGGCGGCGGCGGGCAACTCCTCCGCGGCGCTCACCTCCGACGGTCAGGTCTTCACGTGGGGCAGCGGCGCGAACGGCGCTCTCGGCAATGGGTCTACGTCCGCCACCTCCACCCCCGGGTTGGTCACGGGGGCGCTTGCCTCAAAAATCGTCGTTTCCCTCGCCGCCGCCCATCAGTCCAGTGCCAGCGTCTATGCCGTCACTTCCGAAGGCAAACTTTATGGGTGGGGCGGCAACGGCAGCGGCCAGCTCGGCAACGGAACCACCACAGACTCATCCACCCCAGTCTCCGCACTGGGCGGCCTCGCTACCAAGCGCGTGCAGGCGGTAGCCGCCGGTTGGTCCCGCGTTCTGGTCTTCGCAGAGGACGGCCAGCTTTACGGGTTCGGCCAAGGCGACGGCGGCACCTTTGGAAACGGCACGACAAACAGCGCCACCATCCCCACCACCGTCACAGGCATGGTTGGCAAGACCATCCAGTGCTTCGCCGTTGGCAACAAAACCGCCCAAGCGCTCACCACCGACGGTCTCTGGTACGGCTGGGGCTCCAACCCCTTCGGACAGGTGGGTGACGGCGGCACCGTCGACCGCCTGCTCCCCGTAGTCGTCACGCCACCTGCCGGTCTGACCACCCGGCGCTTCATGACGATCTGCGCCACCAACGGTGACGCCATGGGATCCCTGAACAGCAACAATACCCTGGCCGCCTTCTACGCACTGGACTCCGCCAAACTCAACTTCACCGCCCCGCCCCAAAACGCCTGCGTCCCTGCCGGAACCTCCGTCACCCTGAGTGCCGGAGTGCACGCCCCCGGCGTACCCATAGCCTCCTATCAGTGGAAAAAACTCAGCGGCGGATCCTGGGTGCCCATCACCGGGGCAAACACCCCCGTCTACGTCATCAATTCCGTCGACGCCACCACCGTCGGATTCTACGCGCTTGAGGCGGCTTCCGCCATAGGCACCGTCATGAGCGACCCGGCCGAAGTGGGGATTCTGACCACGCCGCCCTCCTACGCCACGGACACTTCAGACACCATGACGGTGGACGCCGGCACGACGTTCTCCCTCTCAATGCCGGTACCCGACGGCTCCGGCCCCTTCGCTTACCAGTGGAAAAAAGACGGGGTGCCGATTTCGGGCGCCACTAAGATCAGCCTGACCATCACCTCCGCCGACGCCAGTTCCGCCGGCCTCTACACGCTCACCGCCAGCAACGGCCTTGGAAGCGTCACGAGCGGCGCCCTCCGGTTGCTCGTTGTCGACACTTCGGTGGCGCAGGCCTCCAGCGTGATTTCTTGGGGCAACAATCTGTACGGCCAGATTGGGGACGGCCTGGGCATCGGCCGCAACAAATTCATCGCAACGGACCGCACGGGCGTACTAGCGGGCAAGACTGTGGTTGCTGTCGCAGCCGGCCAAAACCATTCGCTGGCCCTGACCGACGAGGGCAAGGTTTACGCTTGGGGTTATAACGCCAGCGGACAGCTGGGCAACGGGACGAACGTAAGCTCCTACCTGCCAGTGGCGGTCGACACCAGCGGTATCCTCTTTGGCAAACGGGTCATCGCCATCTCGGCGGGCGCCAGCCATTCCGCCGCCTTGACCGACGACGGACTGGTCTTCTCCTGGGGAATAGGGACGAGCGGACAGCTGGGCAACAGCTACTCCCTCAGTTCCTCCACACCAATGGCAGTCACAACAACCGGTGTGATGGCGGGAAAAACCGTCACCGCCATCGCTTGCGAACTCAACGCCACCGTGGCCCTGACAAGCTCTGGAGAAGTCTTCTGCTGGGGGATCGGCACCAGCGGCCAGCTAGGGAACGCAGCAAGTTTAACCTCCAACGTCCCGGTCGCTGCCGCCATTCCGGGTGTGCCCGGAACACGCACCGTCACCAAGATCACGGCTGGCGGCAACTTCGCAGTGGCCCTCACCAGCGACAACCTGCTTTACAGCTGGGGTCTGGGCACCTCCTACCAGCTCGGCAACGGAGGATCGACGACATCCAACACTCCGGTGGCGGTCACCATGTCGGGCGTGCTCAGCGGCAAGACCATCTCCCAGATTTCATCCGGCGCCGCCCACACTCTGGTGCTCGCCAGCGACGGTCTGGCCTTCTCGTGGGGAACCAACACCTACGGACGCCTTGGAAACAACACCAACACCGATGCCAGCGCGCCGGTAGCCGTTTTAACCTCCAAAACCTTCACCTCAGTCTCGGCTAGCGCCTCCTTCTCCTATTTTCTCGGCACCGACGGTGTTCTCTACGCCTGCGGCTTGAATACCAGCGGCCAACTGGCCCTCAAGAGCTTTGTCGACTGGTGGGTCCCGACAGCCTGCACCGGCACCCCAGCAGCCAAGACGATCTCGGCCATTTCCGCGGGCAACAACGTCCACTCCCTGCTCCTCACCTCCACCGGCGAAGTTTACGGCTGCGGGTCCAATCAATACGGCCAGTTGGGTGACGGAAACTCCGCATACTACACAGCTCCTGTCTCCATTGCGGCCGGCAGCTTTGAGAACAAGACCATCGTTTCGGTCGTCGGGGGCAATAATCACTCCGCAGCCCTCAGCTCGGATGGCGTGGTGTATACTTGGGGATCCAACGCAAGCGGCCAGAATGGAGACGGCTCCTCCATTCCCAACCCGACCCCCTCAAACATCTCCTCCAACGGTGCGCTGGCCGGAAAATTCGTACGTTCCCTTGCCGCCGGCAACACCCACACTCTGGCACTGACCTCGGACAACCAGATTGTTTCGTGGGGTACAAATGTCTCAGGCCAGTTGGGAATCGGATCGACCACGGCATCCAAGATCCCCGTTCTTGTGGGGATTAGCGGCGCCCTGGCCGGCGAGACCATCGTCAGCGTCGCCGCCGCTGGAGACACCTCCTTTGCCCTCACAGCGGACGGCCAGGTTTACGGCTGGGGCAGCGGCACCAACGGGTTGCTCGGCAACGGGCAGACCACCTTCACTAGCAACTCGCCCATCCTGATCGCCGGCGCCCTAGCTGGAAAAACGGTGGTTTCGCTAACCGGCACCGGAAGCAGTTGCCACGCGCTCACCTCAGACGGTTTGATCTACAGCTGGGGTTCCAACGCGACCGGCGCAATCGGAGACGGCACCCTTGTAAACGCGCTTGTCCCCACACAGGTCACCGGGGTGTTCTCCAGCAAAAAAGCGGTCTCCGTCGAAGCTGGGGCCGGACACGTAGTGGCGCTTTCTGACGACGGACTGGTTTATGCCTGGGGAACGGGCACCAGCGGCCAGCTGGGGAATGGAGCCAGCTCCAGTTCCTCGTCGCCCGTGCTTGTGGCTTTGCTTGCCGGCAAAAACATCAAATCTCTGAGCGCCTCCGGCAACACCTCCATCGCCCTCACCACCGACGGCGCGATCTACGTCTGGGGCGACAACTCCACCGGTCAGGTCGCAGACGGCACTCTGGTCAACCGCACCAACCCCACTCAGGTCGCCCTCCCCGCGGCGCTGAGCGGCCTCAAAATCAACGCCGTCGGCCTCGCCAACCAGACCGCCTACGCCTGGAACTCCGCCAACGTCACCATCACCGGCCAGCCGCTTTCGCAGTCCGCGGTAACCGGAGGCTCCGTCACGCTCTCTGTTGAAATTTCCAACCCGGCCAATGTCGCAGTCGCCTACCAGTGGAAACGCCGCACAGGCTCCGGTGCGGGCGCCACCACCACCAGCATCTCCGGTGCCTACTCTGCCGCCTACACGATCTCCTCTTTGACCTCCACCAATACAGGCACCTATCTGGTCGATGTGATCACCCCGCTGGGCAGCGTCACCAGCGACACCGCAGAGGTGTCGGTCCTCCAAGACCCCCCCAGCTTCTCCGCATCCGCCCTTACCCCGGTGGTTCTGGCCAGCGGCGGCACCCTTTCGGCTTCCATCTCCGTCACCGGTTCCGCTCCCTTCACCTACCAGTGGAGAAAGAACGGCGTCCCCATTCCTGGGGCCACCTCCGCCACCCTCACTGACGTCGGAGCCCTGCCCTCGGACTCCGGTTCCTACACGCTGGTCGCTTCCAACGCGCTCGGATCAGCCGTCAGCCAGATCCTCCCAGTTCAGGTCGGGTCCGGCACCTCGCAGCTCTCGGGTTCCGCGCTGGTCTGGGGCGATAACTACTACGGCCAGCTCGGAAACGGTCTGGGGGCGGGAATGCCAATCCCGGCGCAGATGGACACTTCCGGTTCCAATCTGCTGAATGGAAAAACGATCGTCCAAATGGCCGCCGGACAGTACCACGTCCTCGTCCTGGCCAGTGATGGCAAGCTTTACGCCTGGGGAAGAAACTCCAACGGCCAGCTCGGAAACGGGACCACAACCCACTCCAGCACCCCGGTCGCCGTGACGATGTCGGGCGTCCTGAGCGGAAAAACCATCACCGCCGTGGCCGCGGGCGCCCAGCATTCGGTGGTGCTCACTTCAGACGGCCTCGTGTTCTCCTGGGGTTACGGCGGCTTGGGGCAAATGGGCCAGGGCTCGACCGCGAACGCCACCACCCCGGTCGCTCCGCTGATGACGGGCGTCCTCGCCGGCAAACAAATCAAGCGCATCGCCACCTGCGCCAACGCGACCATCGCCCTGAGCTCCGACGGCCTGGCGATCTATGCCTGGGGCGACGGCACCGTGGGCCAGCTCGGAAACAACGCCTCCACCCAGCAAAACTCCCCTGTCGCCGTCACGATGACCGGCGCCCTCAGTGGAAAGACTGTCTCCGCCATCGCAGCCGGTGCAACCCATGCCGTCGCCCTTTCCAGCGACGGGCTGGCCTTCGCCTGGGGGGCTAACGCCTTCGGCCAGCTCGGCGACAATTCCACCATTCAGAGGCTTGTCCCTGTGGCGGTCACCGCCACCGGCGCCCTGTCAGGTAAAGTCCTCACCCAGGCCTCGGCGGAAAGCAGCGCCACCTTCGTAGTTTCCACCAGCGGCGAACTCTTCGCCTGGGGGGCCGCCTCCAGACGGGGTGACGGATCCGTCGTCCAAAGCCAAGTCCCCGTCTCGGTATCCGCGATCTCCTCCCTTGCCTCCAAAACCGTGACGGCCGTCAGTTCCGGGCTCGAACACTCCTTTGCGATCACCTCCGACAAGCAGGTCTACTCGTTCGGACTCAACTCCAATGGCCAGCTTGGCACCGGCGACTTCGTTGACGCCCTTTTCCCGACCCCCATCAACCTGGTGGGCAGCCTGTTTTCGAAGAGCTACTCCACGGCTGCTGCCGCAGTCGGCGTGCAAGCTCCGGCCTTCGTTGCGGGGGGCGCGGGCTTCTCCATTGCGGCAGCCTCAGACGGCACGATTCACACCTGGGGCGAGAACACCTATGGCCAGCACGGCCGCACCGCCCAGCCGCTCTACCAAACCCCACCCACCACACTCCTCTCAAAGGCGCTGGGCGGCAAAAAACTCGTCCAAGTCGCCGCCGGGCCGACCCACACCGTTGCGCTTGCAGACGACGGCCTGCTCTACGCCGCGGGCCGGAACGACTACGGCCAGCTCGGCCTGGGGTACACCGGAGGTTACCTCAATGAATTCCAGCAAATTCCGATGACCGGCCTGCTTCTGAACAAGACCATCGTGGCCGTCGGGGTGGGGCAGAGCCATACCACCGTCCTGACGGCCTCGGGCGACGTGCTGTCTTGGGGCAGCAACTCCGTGGGGCAGCTGGGCAACGGGTCCGCGCTCACGTCCTCAAACGTCCCAGTCGCCCTCGACAGGTCCGGCACCATTGGGGGATCAGCCGACCTCACCTCCAAACGCATCATCGGAATCTCGGTGGCTCCTTTCGACGGCTGGAACATGGCACTCACTTCGGATGGGCTCGTGTACGCCTGGGGCAACAATGCAAACGGTCAGATGGGCAAAGTCACCGCGGCGACTCAATTCCTGGCTCCCTCTGCGGTTCTTTCCACCGGCGTGCTCGCCGGCAAGAAGATCGTCTCCATCGTAGCGGGAAAAACGCACGCGCTCGCGCTCAGCTCGGACGGTCTGGTCTACGCCTGGGGCCAGGGAACCAACGGCGCCTTGGGTAACGCAGCTTCCAGCAATTCTCAAACACCCGTCGCCGTTGATGTCTCGGGGGTTCTATCCGGCAAGGTGGTCTCCGCGATTGCCGCCGGAAACCAGTCTTCCCTCGTTCTGACCACGGACGGAAAAATGTACGCCTGGGGCATCAACTCCTACGGCGAAATCGGCGTGGGCAATACAACGCTTTCGAACATACCGAAGGCCGTGAACTCCACAGGCCTGCCAGCCGCCAAACAGGTGAAGGCGATCGCCGCCACCGTTTATCCCTCAACCACGCCGTACAACGCCACTCTCGCCCTCAGTACGGACTCCAAACTAATCGCATGGGGATACAACAGCCTCGGTGAAGTCGGCGACGGCACCACCACGACTCAAACTTCGCCCGTTCTGGCCGCCGTTCCCGCGCCCTACGCCTCCACCGCGTTCAACGGCCTCTCGGCAGGCTTCCTCTACGACAGCGCCGTCGTTCCCTTCACACTCCAGCCCGCCGACAAGACCGCCAATCTGGGCGATTCCTTCCAGCTGCAGGGCGCCGTGCACGCCCCGGGGCAGATGGTCTCCTACCAGTGGAAGAAGGAGTCGGCCCCAGATTCCAACACCTTCCAAAATATCACAGGAGAAACCCTCCCCTGGTTGAACTTCACCTCCATCGACCTGACCGCCGCAGGCCGCTACCGGATGGAAGTCACGACCCCGGGTGGAGTCATCAACAGCAACACGGTCACGGTGACCGTCGCGGCTCCCCCCTCTGTAACCATCGCCAGCAGCGCCTCCACCGTCCTCCTTGGAGGCTCGGTCGACTTCACTTCTACCGTCCAAGGCTCCGGCCCCTTCACCTACCAGTGGCGCAGGACCAGCTCGAACATTTCCACCGGAACCTCCGCCTCCTTCCAAATCACCTCGGCGACAGCCACGGACACCGGTGACTACGACCTCAAAGTCACCAACGTCTTTGGCACCACGACATCTACGACACGCACCCTCACCGTCCTGCTGCCGCCTGACATCACCAGCAGCCTGACCGTCTCCGGCCTTACCGACACCACGTTCTCCTACCAGATCGTGGCAGCCAACGGGGTCACCAGTTACTCCGCCACCGGACTTCCGGCCGGCCTGACCTTGAATCCCACGACCGGGCTGATCTCCGGCACCCCTCTGGCGGGGGGAACCAGCACCGTCCGCATCACCGCGGTCGGCCCCGGGGGCACCACCTCGAAGGATGTCACACTGACAGTGGTCGCCGTTGTCGCCCCGGTCATCACCACCCAACCGGTTTCGATCACCGTAGCCATGGGCAACACAGGCACCCTGAGCGCCGCAATCAAGAGCGAGACAGGCTACACCTACCAGTGGATGAAAAACGGCGTGTTGCTCGGGAGCCCTGTCATATGCGCGGGAGCGACCACCTCCAACACGGTCACTCTCAGCCTGCCAAATACCACCTCGTCTAGTGAAGGTCTCTACAGCCTCCTCGCGACCAGCAGCGTTAATCCGATTAAGAAAAAGGAAAGCAATCCCGCTCTGGTAACTGTGGACTGCGGGGCCGCCGTGTTTGTTTCAGCGAAGCTCCTGCGGACAAACAAGGTCTACGACCTCACGGGCAAGTACTCGAATGCAACCATCAGCTTGGGATTCGCAGTCCCGTCAAACGACTTTTTACAAGTCACAACGCGAACCTCCACCGGCACGACTATCTTGTGGCGATGGTCCCCAATCAAGGTGGGCCTCTCAAAAATCATCACGAGCCAGACTTCAGGGACGCTGGATTTCTCGGCGGCTGACGTCCCAAAAACTCCCGGTTATTTCACGCTTTTGAGCATCACGAATGGAAAAGTTCTCAACATCAGCTTCATGATATCGTCCTTCGGCTCGAACTCCGCTTCAAGCCCTGGCGGCAGCGTGCCTGTCGCCGTTTCGATTCCTCCAAGAGATGCATCCGTTGCGGTCGGCGGCACTGCCAATTTTGGGGTGGTGGCGACCGGGGACCCCTCCATATACACGTGGTACAAGGTCGTTGGAGGCAGTCGGACACTCGTATCAACAGGAGTCAGTTCTTTCCTCACACTAACAAACATCAGCGCCGCGGATGCGGCGGGCTACTTGGTGGTGGTTCAGAATGCGTTCGGTTCTTCGGTCGAAAGTGCAATGGCCGTACTCTCCATAGCCCCTGCCGATTAGCCCCCTCCTTCCGCGGGGCGCTGCAACGCTCCAACAAGGACGCTCCTCAAGATTTCGGCTAAAACGCCCCTGCGACGGCGGCCACAAAGTCCCGCATTTTCACTCGGTCTTTGACTCCGGGAGAGCCCTCGACACCGCTCGCCACGTCCACAGCATAGGGACGAACCAAGCGCACCGCTTCCGCCACGTTGTCGGGCTCCAGCCCGCCGGCAAGCGTGATTCTGAGCTGCGGAAACCGCCCGACGGCTTCCGCCGCCAGACGCAAGTCGGCAAGCGCACCCGTCCCGCCGAAAGCCCCCGGAACAGCGGCATCCAACAGCACCTGGCGCGTCGACCATTCCGTCAACCGCTCAACGTCATTCGGCCCGCTCAAACGCACCGCACGCACAAAAGAATGTCCTGAGGCTGCAATCCGGGCGCAATAATCCGCGGGCTCGTCCCCATGCAATTGTAAGAGGTCGATAAACGACAGGCCGGCCATTTGCAGCGCCTCCTCCAGAGGCAGGTTGATTCCAAGCGCCACCCGGCACACAAAAACCGGAACTTCACGAAGCCATTCCCCTGCCGCACGAATATCCAAATACCGGCGACTCCCCTTCCATGTGTTAAATCCCAAAGCGTCCGCCCCCGCATCCACCGCTGCCTCGGCATCGGCGGCGTTCGTGATTCCGCAAATCTTAACCCGAACCCGAAAGGACGAGACTCCGGCTGGTATCGAGCGTGATTGGATTGGGACTTGGGGACTCATCGCTTACTTCGAAGGGAACCATGATATGTGACCAAGTGCCAGTGTCCATTGTGTGCGCGAAACCAGCAGGAGAGAGCCCAACTCCAAAGGCTCAAGGAAATCACCACCCACCCAGGGTGCTGAATGTCACCAGCCCACACAGAAGGAACCAAGGCCGTGACACTCCAGAAGACTCCCATGTTTAACACCGATATTGCCAGCAGCAACCACCAGACAACGCTGTCCGCGCTCACAGGAAACCGCAGAACCACAGGCCGCAAACCGGCGTTCCAGAATCCCAGCCATAACCCGAGCGTTACCCAACCCAGTCCCCCGCTTGCCCGCAACCCACCCCAGGCAAAACACAGAACCCCGAAAATACCGGAACACACCCACCTGCCCAAAAACTCGCCCATGTTCAAAGGAGTAGCGCAAGAAACCCTCCGTGGCATCCAGGCGATTTCCTGCACTCCAATAAAGCAACATGCAAAAACTCCAAAAGCCGCCATCAAACATCCCCAACACCTTGAACATCAATAGCCATACTTGCAAATGGGCCTCGTCTTAAATACGCTCCTACCGTTCGGGATACCTCCCCCAAAAAATCCGCACCATTATGCTCTCGATTTCCATCAACTCCTCCGGTTCGAATGATGCCTCGGAAGCTTTACTCCGCTCTCTGCAGAGACACCAAAAAAATGTCTCAAACCTCTCCAGCGGTTCGCAGATCTCTGAAATCTCCGACGACAGCGCAGGGTTCGCGGTGGCTTTCACGCTTAAAAACACCTCGCTACGCTCCAAAAACGTTGCCAGCAACATTGCCAATGGGCTCTCCTTCCTTGAGCATCAGGCTGCGGGTCTCGAGAAGGTCTCTAATCTCGTCGGACGGATGTCAGAATTGACGACGGCCATGATGGATCCCGCAAAAACCGCGGTGGACCAGGACACCCACCTTCAGGAGATCAATAACCTGCGGGAAGAACTCTTCACAACGCTCGAAGACAAGTTCAACGGCCGTGATCTGTTCTATACTCCCTATACGATCGGTGCGCCGGAAACCCTTTCTGTCAACGTATCTGCTGACGCCCAGAGAGAGGTCACCCTCACCCAAAGTGCATTCACCGAGGTCAATGATGCTTCGGGCAATGTCGTCGGCAGCCATGCCTGGGCAAGTTTTCTCGGAAACGATCCTTCCCCTCCCCACATTGGCGAATCGGGCTTCACCCAAACCCCAAGCGATCTCACAGATTTTTGGGGCACCTCTGGATACACGGACCTGCTTCAGGAAGTTTCGCGCATGATCGCGGACAACGGCTCCCAGCAGTCACAGTTGCACAACGCTCTGGAAAGCCTCACTTTGAGCGACCATCACCTCAGCGATGCCAACAGCCGCATCTACGACGTCGACGTCGCGCGCGAGGTGTCCCACATGGCCAGAAACCAGCTGCTCATCGACGCCAGCGCCTCCGCCATGGCCCAGTCCAACGTAACCTCTGCCGCCGTGCTGAAAATTATCACCGGGTAGGCGCCTTCCGGCACGGTTCTCGACGCGACGGTACCGTTGTGCTCCAGACCCCGCGGATGATCCCGCGCTTTAGTCCCAGATAAACCGCTCCAGTCGGAGCTGGTGCGCTCTGTTCTTCGCCTCCTCGCTGCGGCCACCGCCAAAGCGCGAAAGCCGCTCATACAAGGCGATCGCATCCCGCCACACACCCTGCGCCTCCAAGATCCGTGCGGCATCGAAACCCGCCTTGTTCAGCCAAAAATACTCTCCCGTTTCCACGGAGCCCGGAGCATCCAGCACGCCGTAAAACACCTTGAGCGCCTCCAGCGGCTGCGACGCCTCCCGCGCCTTGCCCGCCTTGTACAGCGCCTGATTTCGCCAAACCGCCGGCACCCCGTCAGACTGCGCCAGCGCCTCGTATTCCGCAACCGCCCCGGCCAGAGCACCACCAGTGCGCTTCGCCAGCGACAGCATCGCGTCGGCCTTGCCGCAGCGCGCGGAAAGCTTCATTTCGAAATCCACGCCGACCGGTGCTTTCAAAATCAAATCAAACAGGACCATTCCCTCCTCCTCCTCCCCCAGCCTGCTCTTCACAGCCGCCTGCTGGTACCGGGCCTTCCAGCGCAACGCACCGCCCGTGCTCGCCACCTTGTCCCAATAACCCAGCGCCCGATCCACAGATCCCGGATTCAACAAGCTGGAGGCGCATTGTCCCGCCAGAAACAAGGCCGTCTCCGCCAGAGGACCGCCGGCCTGCTGTCCGGCGACCGTAGCAAACTGCGCCTCCGCATTCGCAAAATCTTTCCGCCGGAAATAGATCTCCCCCAGCTTCATCCGCATCTCGCCAACCAACGGCGAGCCCGAAAACTCCCGCAAAAACTCCTCGCCCATGCGCAGCACCTCCTCCTCGTTGCGGGGCACCTCTGCGTCGGCCAAAAACACGGCGAGATACCTCGCCTGAACCGCCGATTGCGGCGACTGGGGGTCATTCGCCACCACGCGCAACAAAGCGCTGGCCCGTTCGCGCAGAACGCCGCTACTACGCGCCCCCGCGACCGGTGCCGTCGTGGCCTCGCGGTTGCACAATTCCGCAAGCGCGACGCGCGCGTCCCCAAGCCGCGGATGCGAAGGATGCGTCCGGATAAAACGCTGCAGCATTTCATCAGCCTGGGGTTGTCCTCCGGAAACCCGACGCAGCGCGCTCTCCAACTCCAGCTCGGCAGCCAGACCCTCGGCGCCTCCAAGCTGTCTCAACGTCTCAACCTCCTCTGCAGCACGCCGGAAATTCAGCACCTGAAGCGCGCTCAGTCCGGCGTTGTAAGACGCCTCGGCGCGCAGTTCGGGCCACCGCAAGGCCGCCGCTGAAAACAATTCCAGTGCCGTCTCATAAGCCCCGTTCCGGTAAGCCAGCAATGCCTGCCGCATCTGCAGCAACCTGCACACCGCCGTCTCCTCGCACAATGCAAGTCCCTCGGAAATCAACGCTCCCGCCCCCGACCAATCCGGCCCGGACATCAGCTGCTCCGCCCTCTGCAACAAGGCGACAGGAGCCAGCCTGTGCCCGGGAAATTCTTTGCAAAAGAGGGCGAGTTCAGCCGCTCCCCGGGAGCCCTTGCCCAGGTTGAAATACATCTGCGCCAGATAAAACCGGGCAAGCGCCCTGTGCTCCGGAGTCCCCACACGTAAGCAATCCCGAAATTCCTCCTCAACAGATACCTGCGTTTCACTCAGAAGGGCCGAAAGCTTTTGAAACAAGGGCTCCGAACCGGGTACCTCGCGCCCCGTTTTGAGAAACTGCAAGAGCCCCCGCGCCGCCCGCTCCACCTCGCCCCTCTGCTCGGCCACCGCAGCAACTCCCAGCAACGCTCCGACAAATACATCAGCACCCTTGGGAACGTCCTCCGCGAGCAGCGCATTAAACGCTTCGCCAGCCTCTGCAACGCGGCCCTCGGCCAAATCCATCTTTGCCTCCAACAATCGCCTCGACGAGACCTCCGCCGCACCCTGCGACTCCACGCGCTTCAACAAAGCGCGGGCCTCTTCAAACGCCGAATCTTCAACCAAAAGCGACGTCAGGCTCAACAGCAGCGCATTGCCGCCTCCGCCCGCCTCCAGCCGCGCGCGCAGTTCCAACACAGCCTCGCCCCGACTGCCGCACTGGGAAAGCGCCGCAGCCCTACCCAGCGCACACGCCTCGCCGCTTGCTCCCAGATTGCCAGCCGACAAAAAACGGTCCGCCGCAACCGTCCATCGCCCCGACTGCAGCGCCGCCTCAGCCAGACACACCGCCGCGGCGGGCTCCGCCGCCTGATCCTTCAAAAGCGACTCCACCCGGGATGAATCCCCGGTTCGTAAACAAATCTGCGCCAGCAGCAAACGGGCCTCCCTCTTCTCCATTTCGGAGGCCTTTCCGTCGTCCAACAGCGACTCCAGAGGCGCCGCCGCAACAAGCACGGCCCCCGCCTCCAGTGACGCATGCGCGGAAGCCAGCACCGCGGCAGCCTCCTGCGCAAAAACAGGGGAGGCGAAAGAAACCAGAGCCGCCAGCCCCAAGCCCCTTCCAAAACTGCCTAAAAGCTTTGCTGCAGAATCCTTCATTTCAAAATCTTCGCCAGATGCCGCCCAGTGTAAGACGCCTCGCACCCCGCCACAACCTCAGGCGTTCCCTCGACCAGAATCCTCCCCCCGCACGAACCACCCTCCGGTCCGAGATCCATCACCCAGTCGGCGCATTTGATCACCTCGAGGTTGTGTTCAATGATGATGAGCGTGTTGCCCGCATCGCGCAGCTTGAAGAGCACCTCCAGCAGCTTGTGGATGTCCGCAAAGTGGAGTCCCGTCGTCGGCTCATCGAGAATATACACGGTGCGCCCGGTCGCCTTGCGGGCCAGTTCCGCAGCCAGCTTGATACGCTGTGCTTCTCCCCCGGAGAGCGTCGCACCCGACTGCCCCAGACGCACATAGCCGAGCCCGACATCCTCGAGCGCCACCAGCTTGTCCGATATCGTCGGTACGTTTTTAAAGAACCGGCAAGCTTCGTCCACCGTCATTTCCAGAATGTCCGCCACGTTGCGCCCCTTGTAGGTGACCTCCAACGTCTCCCGGTTGTAGCGCCGTCCCCGGCACACTTCGCATTCCACAAACACGTCCGCAAGGAAGTGCATCTCGATGCGCTTGACTCCGTCGCCTTCGCAAGATTCGCAGCGCCCGCCCTTCACATTGAAGGAGAACCGGCCCGCGTCGTAGCCCCTCACACGGGAGGCAGGGAGGCCGGCCAGCAGATCGCGGACGGCGGTAAAAGCGCCGACATAAGTCACCGGGTTGGAACGGGGTGTGCGTCCGATCGGGTCCTGGTCGATCACGATCATCTTGTCCACCTGCTCCACTCCGAGCACCGCCCGGTACGCCCCGGGCCGCTCCTTGGCGCGGTGCAGCTTCCGCGACAGCACCCGCCTCAGCACATCGTCCACCAGGGTCGACTTTCCCGAGCCCGACACCCCCGTGACACACGTCAAGCAGCCTAGCGGGAAATGGGCGTCCACATCTTGGAGATTGTTTTCCGTAACTCCCAGCAGGCTCAACCAGCCCGGCGGCAGGTGTTCACGGGTGATCTGCGAACGCAGGCTGGCTGCACGCTTGCGCACCTTCGGCACGGGAATCTTCAAGCGGCCCGAAAGATACTGCCCGGTCAGCGACACATGGGACGCCTCGATCTCCGCCGGCGTGCCTGCCGCAACGATCTGACCGCCGCGCACACCCGCCCCGGGCCCAAGATCGAGTACATAGTCGGCTGCGCGAATGGTGTCCTCGTCGTGCTCGACGACCACCACGGAATTCCCCAGGTCGCGCAGCCGGCGCAGGGTTTCGATCAGCCGGTCGTTGTCCCTCTGGTGCAGGCCGATGCTCGGCTCGTCGAGCACGTACAGGCAGCCGGCAAGACCGGACCCGATCTGCGTCGCGAGCCGGATGCGCTGCGACTCCCCGCCGGAAAGCGTGCCGCTCTGGCGCTCCAGGCTGAGGTAGCCCAAGCCCACTTCGTTTAAAAACCTGAGGCGGTTGACCAGCTCGCGGCGCACTTCGGAGGTGATGAATCGCTGGCTCTCGTCGAGCTCCAGCCCCTCCACAAACTCCAGTGCGGCGGCGACCGTGAGGCGACAAAAATCAGCCACCCCCATGTGCTGCGGCCGCCCCTCGATAGCGCCCCGCACGCGTACAGCCAGAATCTCCGGACGCAACCTCGCCCCGGAACAAACCCGGCACGGGCGCACCCCCATGAATCGGCGCAGCCTTTGCCGGCCAGTCTCGCTTTCGGTCGCCTCGTAAAGCTTCTGCAACTGCGCCACCACACCCTCAAAGGACCGCTTCACGGAGGCCCCGCCCGTCGGCGAGGGAAGTGGCAGCACTTCCTCCCCGGTGCCATGCAAAAGCGCGTCCCGAAACCTCTGCGGCAACAATCCCCAGGGAACCTCGAGCGAAGCCTTGTAGTGGGCGGCGAGCTTCGCGATGAGGGCTTGATAAAAAGCCTCCAGCCGCTTCTCCGCCTTTTTCCACGGGACGATTGCCCCGTCCGCCAGCGTCTTATCGGGATCGGGCACGACCAGTTCCGGATCAATCTCGAGCCGGGTGCCAAGCCCCTGGCACTCGGTGCACGCCCCGAGGTGGCTGTTGAAGGAAAAATGCTTCGGCGTCAGGGCTGGCATTTCAAACCCGGTCTCGGCGTTCACGAAGGTCGTGCAAAATTGCAGCAGCTCGCCGGGGCGTCCCTCCGGAGTCTGCAACAGCACCCAGACCCTGCTGCGCCCGAGTTTGAGCGCCAGTTCGACGGACTCCGCCACGCGCTGCCGCACCCCGTCCTTGAGGACGATCCGGTCGATCACAATCTCAATGGAGTGCGGCTGACCGGAGGCCAGCTTCGTAATCGGATGCTGGCCCGCGATTTCAACGATTTCGCCATCAATGCGGGCGCGCAAAAACCCGTCGCGCTTCAAACGCTCGAGCACATCGCGAAAGCCCCCCTCCTCCGCGGCCACCAACGGAGCGAGTATGATGAGCCTGCTCTCCGGAGGCAGTTCCACGATGCGGTCGACGATTTGCTGGGCGTTGAGCCGCTGCAGAGGCTGCCCCGAACCGGGGTCGTGCGGCTGGCCGACGGAGGAAAAAAGCAGGCGCAGGTAATCGTAGATCTCCGTCTGCGTGGCGATGGTCGAGCGGGGGTTGCCCCCGGAGGAGCGCTGCTCGATGGCGATCGCGGGCGAAAGTCCCTCGATAAAATCCACGTCCGGCTTTTGCAACTGGTCCAGAAACTGGCGCGCGTAGGCCGAGAGGCTTTCCACGTACCGCCGCTGCCCCTCGGCGTAAAGCGTGTCGAAGGCCAGCGAACTCTTGCCGGAACCGCTCAGCCCCGTAACCACAACAAGGCTCTCCCTCGGGATTTCCAGGGAAAGGTTTTTCAGATTATGCTGGCGGGCTCCGAGGATCCGGATGCTTTCTCTAGCCATGCGAAGAGGCGGTCTTGGGTGAAGGATCTTTAAACAAACCACTCTCCCACCGTCTTCTCCAGCCCCAATTCCATATCCCCGCCGGACCGCCTGCCCCAACCAGACTCGAAAATCCCATGAACGCCACACCCTCCCCCGAAGAATCCCTGCAGTTGTTGTGGGAGCAATTCCGCAACGTGCGCCATGATATGAACAACGTGTTTGCCGTCCTCATGGCGCTCGCGGAACTGGGCCCACGCAACCCGGCGAACTATGAACGCCTCGGCCATGCGGTGCTGGAACGCTGCCCCAAGGTGCTGGAGGACCTGCAAAAGTTTCAGGACCTTCTTTCCTCCACTTTGGAGCGTTCCAAAACCGGCAACCCCTGAATCCACCCGGCCAGTCCATGCGCATCGACATCCTTTCCCTTTTTCCACAGATCGCCGCAGCCGCCCTGGCCGAGAGCATGATTGGAAAGGCCCAGCAGAAGGGCCTGGTGCAGATCCACTCCCACAACATCAGAGACTGGGCCCGGGACAAGCACCGGACAACCGACGACACCCCCTACGGCGGCGGGCAGGGAATGGTGTTGAAATGCGAACCCCTGTTCGAGGCCATCGAGTCCCTGCGCACGCCGGAGTCCCGCGTGATCTACATGTCCCCCGCCGGAGTCCCTTTCCGGCAGGAAACGGCCGCGCGGCTTGCCTCGGATTGCCGCCACATGATCCTCCTCTGCGGTCACTACGAGGGAATCGACCAGCGCGTGATCGACACCCTGGTGCACGAGGAAATCTCGATCGGCGACTATGTGCTCACCAACGGAGCCATCGCCGCCGTGGTGGTCGCCGACGCCGTCGTACGCCTGCTGCCGGGGGTCCTCGGCGACGCGGCGTCGGCCGTCGACGATTCCTTTGCCACAGGGCTTCTGGAGTTTCCCCACTACACAAGGCCCATGGACTTCAGGGGGGCGCGCGTGCCCGACATCCTGCTCTCGGGCAACCACGCCGCCATCGCCGACTGGCGCAGAGCGCAGGCGCTTGAAAAAACCCGCCGCCACAGGCCGGACCTGCTGAGCTAACCCGGGGCCGCAGCCCGCCCTGCAGCAGCCGTTCGGTCTACCCTGCCGCGCTTTTTACTCGCCGTCCCATCCGAGTGGCCCGAAAGTTTCCAGCCTCTCCTATGAGTGAATCCCGTGTCCTTCGAATCGGACTGCCCACCGGCTCCCTGCAAGAACCCACTTTTGCGCTTTTCGCGAAAGCGGGCTTTACCATTTCCGGCGCCAGCCGCTCCTACAAACCCTCCGTCGACGACCCTGAACTAGTGATCCGCCTGCTGCGCGCTCAGGAAATCAGCCGCTACGTCGAACACGGCTTCCTCGACTGCGGGCTCACCGGGCGGGACTGGGTCTTCAACAACGCGTCCGACGTCGAAGTCCTCTCAGAAATGACTTTTTCAAAAACCAGCGCTCAACCCACTCGCTGGGTCATCGCAGTGCCGGAAGACTCGGAAATAAAGAGCGTCCAGGACCTTCAGGGCAAGGTGATTGCAACGGAAGCTGTGGAGCTCACGCGCCGTTATCTCGCCGGGCACGGCGTGGAAGCCATCGTTGAATTCTCCTGGGGGGCGACGGAGGTGAAGGTGCCGGACCTGGTGGACGCCATCGTGGACGTCACCGAGACCGGCTCCTCGCTGCGCGCAAACAAGCTCCGTATCCTGGAGACGATCCTGGAGAGCTCCCCTCAACTCATCGCCAACAAGGCGGCCTACCAGGACGCCTGGAAGCGGCAGAAACTCGACAAGCTGGTCCTCCTGCTGCAGGGCGCTTTCGCCGCCCGGGACAATGTGGGGCTGAAAATGAACCTGCCGGAAGCAAACCTCCCGGCCCTCCTCTCGACCCTTCCCTCCCTTCGCAACCCCACAGTTTCGCATCTTGCGCAGCAGGGGTGGATCGCCGTGGAAACGGTGATCGCGGAGAAGGTCGTGCGCGAAATCATCCCTCAGCTCAAGGCTTTGGGAGCCGAAGGCATCATCGAATACCCCCTCAATAAATTGGTTCATTAAGAGCGAGCCGACTGCGGCCTCAAATTTAGAGGTTGCACCCGGGCCGTTTTCTTGGTTGCCTCCCGCCCCCCGAACGCTAGCTAATTATTTCACATGGGTTCCCTAAAAAAGAGACGCAAAACAAAGATCGCCAAACATAAGCGCAAAAAGCGGATGAAAGAAAACCGCCACAAGAAACGCTTGCGTTACAAGAGCTAGGCAGTTTTAGGCCATGGACCGTTCCAACGCGGCAACAGTCCAGCCCCTCGTACGGTACGCTCTGGCGGCATCGCTGGCAGGAGGTTTGCTCCTCCCGCTCCCTGCTCACGCCGCCAAGTCGTCCAAGACTGCCACATCCCCGGCAACCGCTCAGGTTGTCGCCGTCAAAAAACCAGCCCCGGTGGACATTCCTCCGGGGCCGGTTTTTGCTGACCCCTTCCCGTCTCCACCTTCGGAAATCGGGCCTGATTTGTTGTCCTCGGAGCAGGACAGCTCGAAATCCGAGGCCTTCGTTCGTTACGCGCTCGCCCTCATTGCCGAAGACTCAGGAGACGATGAGGATCTCGTGCGCGACCTTTACACTTCGGCCCTCGAACTCGATCCCGGCAACACGCGGCTCGCCTCGCGCATTGCAGCCACCCTCCTCAAGGAGAAAAAGCCCGACGATGCAGTGCGCATCCTAAAGAACGCCCACCAGGCGTCACCCCGCGAGCCCGGCCCCGCGATCGACCTCGCTCGGATTTACCTCGGCGCGCTACGCCAGGCCGACAGCGCGCTGACTTACGCGGAGCGGGCGTTCAAACTCGCGCCCGAGGACTTCACAGCCCTCTCGACGTTCATCGAAGTCTGCGCCGCGGGCCGTCTACCTCAGCGCATCGACGAGACCCTCAGAAAGACACTGGCCCAGCCCATACAGGACGCAAACTTCTGGCTTCGCGCAGGGGACCTGTTTCGCAACGCCCTTTCGCCGCGCGGACAACCACCCGGAAAAACCCAACTGGAACGCCTGAATGCGCTCTACAAGAAGGCCCTGGAACTCGATCCTACCAACCTCGCCTGTTTGGAGCGCACTGCCGACCACTACACGCTGACGCACCAGTACGCCGAGGCCTGCCGCTTTTACGAGCGCACCAACACCCTTTTTGCGCAAGAGAACAAAAGCCACGCGCTCCCCGTTTGCCAGAAGTGGGCGCGCGCCCTCGTCCTCAACGAGCAGCCAGACACCGCCCTCGAGCTACTCGAGGAAACCATCCGCCAAAACCCTTCGGCAGCCGACCCTCGGGAACTGGCGGGCGAGCTCTACCTTCAGCAGGGCCAGCTTGTTTCAGCCCTCAGTCATTTCAAGATCGCCCTGGACCTGGGCGGGGCGCGACTGGAGGACCATGTCCGTCTGGTGCAACTTCAGCTGCGGATCAAGCGCGGGGACGAGGCCGTGGAGAGCGCCATGCGGGCGCGGAAGGCCTTTCCCGAAGCACCCGGCATCACCATGCTGCTAGCCGTCGCCTTAGGCGAGGCCAAGCGCCACCAAGAGGCTGTTCAGGCCTTTGAAATGGCGGAACAGGAATTTCTCAAGATCCAAACCGAGGGCCTCGACGCTTCCTTCTACCTCACCTACGGGGCGGCCGCAGAACGCGCCGGGATGGTGGAGCAAGCCGCGAAGCTTTTGCAGAAGAGCATCTCGATCGATCCGGAGAACGCGGCGGAGGCCCTAAACTACCTCGGGTTCATGTGGGTGGACCGCAACGTGAACCTGGATGAAGGGGGCGCCCTGATCCGCAAGGCACTCGGACTCCGTCCCAACCACCCGGCCTACCTCGACAGTCTGGGATGGTGGTATTACAGAAAAGGCGACCTGCCGGCGGCGGTCAAAGAACTGCGCAAGGCGCTGGAAAAAATCCGAAGGGAAGAGGCGCCTGATATCTACGACCACCTCGGCGAGGTTCAGGAACGCCTGGGCAACACTGCGGAGGCGATCAACGCCTGGGAGGCTGCGCTCGAACTGGACCCCTCCCTCGAATCCGTGAAAGAAAAGATCCAGCGCCTGCGCAACGCCGCCACCAAGCAATAAGTTCACCCACTCCAAATTCGGCTGTTGCCACCGGAGAGGTTTCATGGCGACCTCTGCCCTCCCGCTTTCCCACTCTTTTATGTCCAAAACTCTCGTCATCGCCGAAAAACCCAGTGTCGCGCAGGATCTGGCGCGCGCGCTCGGCAAATTTGAACGCAACGGCGACTTCTTTGAAAGCGACTCCATGGTGATCTCCTCCGCCGTGGGTCACCTGCTGGAAATCGCCCCGCCGGACGGTTCGGAACCGGCCCGGGGTAAGTGGAAGATCGAAAACCTACCCTCGATCCCCCCCCACTTCGAACTGGTACCGATTGAAAAAAACGCAGGCAGGCTCGCCACGCTCAAAAAGCTCCTCAAACGCAAGGACGTCTCTTCTGTCGTCAACGCCTGCGACGCCGGGCGCGAGGGCGAGCTGATTTTCCGCAACATCGTGCGCGCCTCAGGTGTCAAAAAACCGATGAGCCGCCTGTGGCTGCAGTCGATGACAACCGAGGCCATCCGCACCGCTTTTTCAAAGCTGCGCCCGGATGCCGAAATGCTCCCCCTTTCGGACGCCGCCACCAGCAGGGCGGAGGCCGACTGGCTCGTTGGCATCAACTCCACCCGCGCCCTGACCGCCTTCAACTCGGCGGACGGCGGCTTCCACAAGACCCCGGCGGGACGCGTGCAAACCCCGACGCTCGCAATTCTTGTCGAACGCGAAGAAAAGATCCGCGCCTTCAAAGCCAAGACCTATTTCGAGGTGTTCGCCGACTTCGAAGTCGCCGCCGGCCCCTACCGGGGCCGCTGGCTGGATGAAACGTTCTCAAAGAAAAACGCCGAGGAAGACGCAAAGCCGGAGCGCATCTGGGACAAGGCGAAGGCGCAGGCAATCGTCGCCAAGTGCTCTGGGAAAACCGGCCAGATTGAGGAGGAAAAAAAACCCACCACCCAGGCGCCGCCGCTCCTTTACGACCTGACGACCCTACAGCGCGAAGCCAACCAGCGCTTCGGATTCCCCGCCCGGATGACGCTCCAGATCGCCCAGGCGCTCTACGAAAAGCACAAGGTCCTCACCTATCCGCGTACCGACTCGCGCTTTCTCCCGGAAGACCACCTCAAAACAGCGATCGAAGTCCTCGAAACCATCAAGGACTCCACCCTCGCCGCACACGCCAAAAACGCTCTCGCAAAGGGCTGGGTGCGCCCAAACAAGCGCATTTTCAACAACGCAAAGGTCAGCGACCACTTTGCAATCGTCCCCACAGGCACCGCCCCCAAAACACTGGACGACAAAGAGCAGCGCATCTTCGACCTGGTCAGCCGGCGCTTCGTCGCCGTGTTCTTCCCGTCGGCCCAGTTCGAGGTCACCACGCGAATCACGCGCGTCGAGGGCGAGGCCTTCAAGACCGATGGAAAGGTGATCGTGGATCCCGGCTGGCTGGCCGTTTATGGAAAAATGGCCGAGGCCGATGAGGAATCCGAGAAGTCGGTGGTCGCGGTGAAGAAAGGCGAATCCGCAAAAACGACATCCGTTGAGTTGAAGGAGTCGGAAACCAAGCCCCCGGCGCGATTCAACGAAGCGACGCTGCTTTCCTTCATGGAAGGCGCCGGCAAACTTGTGGAAGACGAGGAGCTGCGGGAAGCCATGAGCGAGCGCGGCCTCGGCACTCCAGCCACACGCGCCCAAATCATTGAAGGCCTCCTGCTTGAGGGATACATCCTTCGGCAAGGCCGGGATTTGATCGCCACCGCCAAGGGCATCTCGCTCATCACCCTGCTCCGGGATCTGCATGCAGAGGCCCTCACCAAACCAGAGCTCACCGGCGACTGGGAGTTCCGCCTCAGGCAGATGGAACGCGGCCAGCTCTCGCGCGCCGACTTCATGACCCAGATCGGCGGGCTCACACGGGACCTTGTCGAAAAGGTCCGGGCGGGAATGGGCAAGGAGGTCTCCGGCCTGTTCCGTCCACTGGACGCCACCTGTCCGCGCTGCGGCCACCAGGGGTTGAAGGAAAGCTTCCGCTGCTACGAGTGCGAAGGCTGCAAACTCGCAGTCTGGAAGACGATGGCCGGACGCGAACTGGAGCGCGAGGAGGTCGAAAGCCTGCTCTCCACCGGCAAGGTCGGCCCCCTCGAGGGGTTCCGCTCCAAGATGGGCAGGCTGTTTGCCGCGCATGTGCATCTGGACGAAACAAGCGAATGGAAGCAGCGCTTTGACTTTGAGAAGGCCGACGCTGAGGCCGCCACAATGGACCTCTCCGCCGCGCCGCGCATCGCAGAGTGTCCCGTGTGCCACAAAGGCCAGGTGGTTGAAACGGATTCTGCGTTCCTATGCGAACACACCCCGTCCAAGGCGTGCACCTTCCGGATGGGCCGCGTCATTCTCCAGCAGGCGATCTCCGTCGAACAAGCTACTAAGCTTTGCTCCACAGGTAAAACCGACGTCATGCGGCGCTTCATTTCAAAGAAGGGCCGGCCTTTCTCGGCAATGTTAAAACTCGAAGGCGGTAAAGTAGGCTTCGAATTTGAACCCCGGCCTGCTAAGGTTCCCAAAAAGGGCGCAGCGACAAAAGCCAAGGCGGCCGCTCCCGAAAAGTAACCCCCACCTCCTCATGCCGATACCGACTACGCCCCGTTTCCGTTTAAACGTCGCCGGTATCCTCAGAGACACTCACGGCCGCATCCTCATCTGCGAACGCATGGGAAAACGCGGCTCGTGGCAGTTCCCCCAGGGCGGAGTGGATCCGGGGGAAAGCCTGCAGGGTGCCCTGCACCGCGAACTCTACGAAGAGATCGGCGTCACCCCCGAACAAACGGAAATTCGCAACCAGTCCGGCCCCTACCGCTATCATTTCGAGGGAGCCGTCGTTAAAGGCTACCACGGCAAGGACCAGCATTTCTTCCTTGTGCACTTCCACGGACCGGAGGACGCCATCCGGGTCGACCTGCCGCATCCGGAATTCCAAGCCTACCGCTGGATCTTGCCCGAAACTTTCGACCTCAACTGGCTCGCCCCCATGAAACGCGAAATGTACCGCCGCGTTTTCGCAGACTTACTCTGGATCCATCTGCCCTGAGCACGCCCGTTTTTTGCATCTCGCACTAAAACACATTGACTGGCCCGTCCGAAACGGGCACACCGAGCGGGTCTTTATGCTCAGTTTAACCGCCCTGTTTGTAGTACTATTCCTTCTGCTCGGCTCCATCTGGTGGGCGTCCAAAAACGAAAGCAAGGGCGCGGACCGGTAGCCCCCTCATCTGGAACACGTTAGACTGACGGCCGGCGGCCGCACCATCTCCGCCAGACAAGTTCCCACGCAACGCTTCGGCGCCGGGAACCTCTAGGCCGACTGCAGCTGCGCGGCGATCCGTGCGGCAACTTCCTCGGGAATACTCCCCTCCGCCGTGCCTCGGGATGGAGTCGGAATTCCCTCCTCGAAAAGAACGGCCTCCATCGCGACCAGCCCTTCGCTGAGCCTCGTCCGCACCCCCACGGGCAACGTGCAGTCGCCCGAGAGCAACCGCTGCAACTCGCGCTCTGCACGCACCGCAATCCACGTCGCAGCGTGGTTGACCCCCTGCAGCAACTCGCGAACCGCCCCCCTCGAACTGTCAATCTGGAGCGCAATCACGCCCTGCCCGATCGCGGGATACATGTCAGCTTCCAGGGAGGACGCTTCAAACCTGCTGCCCTCGAAACTCAGAAAACCAGAGGCGGTCTCGAAACCCAGCCGGTTCAAGCCTGCCTGCGCCAAGATGATCGCATCGAACGCCGGCTGCTCCCCCAGCTTCCGCAGCCGCGTCTGCACATTGCCACGCCACTCGCCCACCTCCAAATCAGGCCGCAGCCAGCCCAGTTGCCGCGCCCTGCGTATGCTGCTCGTGCCCACCCTGCCGCCCTGAGGCAATCCCGCCAGCCCGCCGCCGTGCTTGGAAACCAGCAGGTCGCCGGTCGCCGCCCGCTCCAGCACCGAGGCAATCTCAAGCCCGGCCGGCATGTGTCCCGGCAAATCCTTGAGACTGTGCACCGCAACATCAATGCGCCCATCCAGCAAAGCCTCCTCCAGTTCCCGCGTGAACAGCCCCTTTCCGCCGCCGGAAGACCGCGGCAGCAAGTCCAAGTCCAGCTTCTTGTCCCCCTGGGTCACGAAGGTTTGAACGCGGATTTCTAAATCCGGAAACCGGCTCAAAAGCGCACTGCGGGTCAATTCGGTCTGGGCAAGAGCGAGAGCCGAGGCCCGGGTTCCAAGGGTGAGTGTCGTAGTCATGAATCAGTCCTAAACGCCGTGGGCTGGGGCATCACCGGGGCGACGGAAACCGGAACCCTCCCGCGGCTGTCCGGCTGTTGCGAGCCAGTTCGTAAAATCACCCACATGCTTTTCAATGAGCGCCTCGCACTTCAAGAGTTCACCGCGCCGCACTTCCATCGACTGGTCGGCGATCGCCTGGAGAGAATCGATGTCGTACAAATAAACGCCGTCCAAATGGTTCACCCCGGGGTCGATGTCGCGGGGCACCGCCAGGTCGATGCAGAACAGAGGCCTGTGCCTGCGCGCCTCCATCACCGGCTCGAGCTGCTGCCTCGTGAGCACATGGTGCGGCGCGGCCGTCGACCCGATCAGGATGTCGACGTCCAGAAAATCGTTCAGCCATTCGTCAAAACGCAGGGCCTTGCCGCCCATCTTTTCAGCCAAGGAAACCGCGCGCTCATGCGAACGGTTGGCCACGAAGATGGACTTCACCCCCCGCGCCTGGAGCGCTCCGGCGGTCAGTTCGCTGGTTTCGCCGGCCCCCAAAATCATCACATTGCAGCCCGACAACCTCCCGAAGATCCGCTCCGCAAGCTCCACCGCAGCGGACCCCACCGAAACGCTGCCCCGGGTGATGGCCGTGCGCGTGCGCACCTCCTTCGCCACGTTGAACGCCCGCTGGAAGAGTTTGTTCAGCAACCGCGATGTCGCCCTCGCCTCCTGCGCCGCTTGATAGGCCTTCTTCACCTGCCCCAAAATCTCCGTCTCCCCGAGCACCATCGATTCTAAACCGCTGACCACCCGGAACAAATGTCGCACCACATCCTCGGTGGAACGCCTGAAAAAGGCATCGCCATCCGCCTGCAGTCCCTGCTCCGAGAGAATCCTGTGCAACGCATCAAACCCGCGCGACGACGACTCGCTCGCAACGTAAAACTCCACGCGATTGCAGGTCGAAACCACCACGCTCTCCCCGAGGTCGGGATGCGCCGCCAGGCTCAGGGACAACTCCCCCTGGCGGCTTTCGGGAATGGCAAAGCGCTCCCGCAATTCAATCGGTGCGGTGCGGTGGCTGAGACCTAGGCAAAGTATCTCCATAGCCTATCCGTTTGAGGCGATCTGCACCGCCCAGACCGTCAGCAACAAAACAACAAAAGCTCCCGCCGTAAGCCAGGCCGCACGCTGCGGGCTGATACGCTTGCTTCCCAACGTCACACACAAAAATCCGTACAGCAGCCACACTCCGAGGGACACCACCCGCAGCAGCCCGAGGTGCGCCATGCCCCTCGAAATCCCGGCCAGAAGTCCCACGGTCAAAAGCACAAATCCGATGTAAACAAGCCTGCGGTTTGCCGCCGCCAGTTCGTGGATGGAAGGAAAATGGTAGAAGAAGGAACGCAGTTTGCGCGTCTTCAACTGCCGTTCCTGAACCAGCAGCGTCACCCCGGCGATCCCTGCGAGGGCGAAAGCGCCATAAGCAACCACCGAAACCGCGGCATGCAGCTCGAGCCACGGATTTACGTGAACCATAGGCCGGCTGAGCACAGGCATCGGCATCAACAGCGCAACACCCTGCAGCAAAAAAACAAGCGGCGAGGAGAACACCCCAAGCAGCGAGAGCCGGTAAGTGGCCCCAGCCAGCAGGTACAGCAACGCCACCGACCAGCCCAGAAAAACCAGAACGTCGAAAAGCGTGGTCAACGGACACCGCCCCGCCTGCTGCCCCCTCTCCGAAAGCCAGAGCGTCTGGAAGGCAAACCCAGCCAGCGTGACCCAGAGCACCGCGGGGGTGCTGCTGCGCGCGCGCGCCCTCAGGGCATGCACAGAGAGTGCAAATCCTGCCAGGAAGCAAAGCGTCGATATGGCCAGCGTGATGCGCTCCATGATGGTTTGAGGTAGTCGGGTACCCTATCCCGACAAGCGCCCGCTGCCAACGTTGGATTCTGCAGTCGCAGACCGCCATTCCAGCCCCTCGGCTGCCCCATATCCCATGCGCCCAGCCGCCGCCTCAACCCACGGCAACCGCCGCCTCGCCTCGTAAGCAGCAACGGAAACATCGTAAGCCGCACATGCGTTTTCCACCCGCAATGCCAGCACCGCAGCAAACCGAGCCGCATCCCAACCGGTTCGCAACTCCCCGTGTGCATCTCCGCAAAACTCAGGCTGCTTGAAACAACGTTGGAGCAGCGATTGCAACCGGGCGACCTCGGCGGCGTTCTGCCAGCTGGGACCGCCTCCAAGGAACTGCCGTAGTTCTTCCATCAACCGGTCGGCTGCAGGCGGCAAGTCCGCACCCCTTCCAGCAGAAGATTCCACAAAAAGGGAAGCCAGCTGAACCAACGCCCTCCATCGAACGCGCAGCGCAAGCTGCAAGGCACTCAGGGCGGCGATCTGGATCACAAACGCCTGCACGAGCAAAACCAGAAGGCAGACAGCGGAAAGGGTCCAGAAACTCATGCGGTTTATCTCACTCAGCGAACTTCCTAGGCGCTGCTTGCGGGCATTTTCGCGAGCCTTTTGCAAAGCGGCAGCACGAACCCCCAGGAAAGCACCACCTGCAACAGAACCAGTACGTCGAAAGCGTACCGCCCGCCCAACGCCGCGCCGGACTGTTCCAACACATCCTTCAACCACCCCCCTCCCACGGCACCCACTGCACCACCGATGCCCGCCAGACTCCAGTGAAGCGCCATGGCAACAGTGCGCCCCGTGGCCGGCATGTACATCTGGGTCAGCCGGAACTGGCACAGCAACGCCCCGGTGCACAATGCCCCCTGCACCACCGCCGCAAGCGACATCCAAAGCACGGCTGACGGAAACGTCCGGCCGAACAGCTCGTACTCACCCGGCCCGACCAGCCACCAGGCCATCATCGAAAGCGGCGTCAAAACCACCAGACGGGTCAGAACCGCGAGAGCACCCGCTCGGTCCATCCACGGTCCGAGCCTGCCGCTGAAAAGGGCCGCGCCAGCGGCGGCGGCGATGAAAATCAGCGAGGCCTCCGAATACGTAGCACCGAAGGCCTGGCGCAAGTGGACCATGCTGAAAAAGCCCGGCATCGCCAGCGTGTAGCCCACAAGCGACTGCGCCGCCGTCCAGAAGGCCATCAGCACTGTCAGAGGCAAAAAACCCGGCGTTTCAAACGGTGCGGCAAGCCGCCTTGCGAGCGGCAGCCGAACCTCCACCGGCCGAAATGCCGGCTCCCTGACAAAACAATGCACCACGATGTCCACGATTCCAAAAAAACCGCAGATTGCGAACACCCACTGGAAGCCGAGCACGGAATCACCCTCCGTGTAATGATCCATCAACCAGCCATAAGCGGCGGTTCCAAGAACGAGCCCGACGGAAATCACCCTCTGGCGCACCGCCCAAAATCTCCCGGCCGTCTCGGCTGGAACCAGATCCGCCATCCAGCTGAGCCAGGAGGCGGTGCCGCAGTTTGCCAGCAGGCTGCTGAGCGAAAGCGCGGCGATAAACACCACCGGCCAAAGCTCTCGCTTGTCCGGCATAAGCCACGGCACAAACGCGGGGGTCATCCAGAGAATCCGGTGCAGGATCGTCACCGCCGCCCACATCGGTTTGCGGCGCTGCATGCGCTCCGAAAGCAAGGCCGCGGGAATCTGCGCAAGCATGGCCGCCTGCCACGCCGCGGAAAGCAGGCCGAGCTGCGTGGACGAAGCGTGGACCGCCTGCATCAAAAGCGGCAGCGGAGCCCCAAGCGGTGCGCAAATCCACAGCATTCCAAAAAAGCCGGCGGCAATGTTCAGGCGGAGCGAGCGTTCCATTTAAAAGCAGTTAAAAGGGGCGGAGCAGCCCTTCGAGTGAGTCATGCCCAAACTTGTTCAAGGATTCCCCTGCGGTAGGCGCTCAAGCCAGAGCGCCGCCTCCTCACGGATGCGATGCGGCACCGACTGCCTCTGGGCGTTGGGCCGGGCCGGACCGCTGCTGGTCTCGATTTCACTGCCCACTCCGGCCACCCCGTCGGCCGCGTGCTCCAAAAACGCTCGGGCCTGCCGCGCCACCTCCGCAAGCGGTCCGACGCCAGCGGCTTCCGCAGCCTGCACCCTCTGCTGCAACAACCACAGATAGGCGTAGTCGTCCGCGCCCTTGCGCATCATCTCCCAACGCAGCGAGGGCACGAGCCCCTTCCCAAGCGGCTCCGGATAAAAGAGCTGCCCCATGCCCCAAACCGTCCCTCCCTTGAACTGGGGATACACCAAAACCGGCTCCTGCCACGCCTTCTCCAAATCTCCCATGGTCTCGAAGGTCAGCCACCCGCGCGCCCCCGTCTTCCAGCACAGCCAGCCCAGGGTGCGCGGCGCCACCATCGGATAGTCGATGAACGTGCGGTAGTTGTCGCACAAAGTCAGCACGCCCCCGCCTTTCGGTTCTGGAAACCGGCCGTTACCAGCCGCTTCGAGATTGCGCAAACACCACTGGTCGATCCTTCCCTCCAATTCCGGCACCGGGTTGGCAGTGCAGAACGTGCGCAGGGATGGCGCAGCAGCGCGCACCAAGTCCACGAAATGCCCGATCACGCGGTAGTTCGCCTCCGGCTTGTCCAGTTCGCGCCCCTCCCCGCTCACATGCCCGGTATAGGGCTCGTCCATGGTCGACACGAGGACCCGGCCCGCCCAGCCCCGCCTTTCCACAAGCGCGTTGACCTTTCTCAAATAGGCCCCGAACAAGCGCTCGAACCCGGGAGTCAACCGCCCCTCCTTGTCGCAAATGTACGCCCCGGGCAGGCCCTGCTCGGGATGCGCCGGCCAGCGCTGGCCCGTCACCGCCGGAAAATGCCACAGAAAATAAAGGCCCTGCAGAACGCCCCGGGCGGAACCGAACACCGGCATAAAGACCTGAGGCAAACGCATCTCCTCCAGCGCAAAAGCCGCCTCCCGCTCCCACGCGTCCAGATCCACCTCCAACTCGTCGCCGGGAAGCACCCGCAACACCGGGGAGGGCAGCAACGGCTCCGGCGTCTGCTGGTGCGAGGCAAACTCCCGGTAAAGCTCCCTCGCATTCATCCCCGGCCTCGCCGCAAGCAGCGCAGCAGCGGAATAGTACGCGGTGTTCAAAAGCGGTGAAGGCTGGGGAAGTGCAAAGTCCCGCACGAGCAACTCCACCGGCATGCGGATCGGCATCACAAAATCGGCGGGCATCCACCCCTCACGCCTGCAACTCAGCGCCACCTCCCCCCGGTACACCCCCGCGACCGCGTCTCTTGTCACCTCCACCGGCACCCAAAATTGCAGGTTGTGCGCGGGCCGAACCGACGCCGGCCCCCGTAGCAGAGGATCCGGATACCTGCCCGTCCCAGTCTCAAAAGGCATCTTCTGCGCAATCCGCGTCCCGCTAGGCTCATCCACATACACATACCCGAGCGTCCGCACCGGCTCGACGGGCGCGGGCATCACCGCCCCCCCGGGGCCCTTCAACTCTGACAATCGCACCTCCACTCCCCGGAGCGGCACCTCCGTCCGAAGCACCAGGAGAAAGGGTTCAACCTCGCCGCGCGCGGCGCTCAGCCGCACCGCGTCCGCACGAGCCGAGTCGGGAAGAATCTGATCCGCCTTAACCTTCTCAGGAGGGTACAGAAGCCACACACGGTGCTTCCATCCCTGCGCCAACACCGACGCAGACAGTCCCTCGTCCGCGGTGTCCGCACAAACCACCGCTCCGCTCCCCAACCCGAAAAGGAGGAACACCCAGAGGCGTAGGATTGTGGCGGGGCTGGTTTGCATGTGTCGAAAAACTTCCGTTAGGGAGGGCCACAAGCATTCCCGTCCAAGGCGTCCCCTGTCAGCCCATTTCCGAGGCTGCGCGATAAAAGAAACTGCGCAGCCCCCCGCGATCGGCTAACAACAGCCGCAACCCCAAAGGCAAAAGACCGCCCTATGGACAACGACACCCTAAGAAAAATCATCCGCACAGTGCCCGACTGGCCAAAGCCGGGAGTCAACTTTTTCGACATCTGTTCCATCGTCGAACACCCCGGAGCCTTTGCCTGGACCGTAAACCGGCTCGCGGTGGCCTGCGCCGGACACGACTCGACGGCCATCGTCTCTCCCGATGCCCGCGGCTTCCTGTGGGGCTCGGCCACGGCGTTTGCAACCCGGCTACCGCTGCATCTCGCGCGAAAGCCGGGCAAACTGCCGGGCGACGTCGTCACCCAGAGCTACGACTACGAATACAGCACCACGTCCATCAGCCTGCAGGCCCACTCGCCGCTTAAGGGCAAGCGGGTGATCCTCATCGACGACGTTCTCGCCACGGGCGGCACCGCCATCGCCATCGTCGATCTTTTGACCGGCCACTTCGGCATCGACCCCGAAGCCATCCAGCTGGGTGCGGTCATCAACCTGAAATTCCTCGGTGGCGAAGCGCACCTCAAAGCGCGCGGCGTCTCCGTTTTCTCCCTCCTCGACTACCATGAGTGACATTTTTCTAATCGCGCTGCGGGCCGAGGCCCCGGCTCTGGCCGACCATCCCAAGACATTCTGCACCGGTGTGGGCAAAGTGAATGCGGCGCTGGCTGCGGCACGCCTCATCGAGCAAAAGCGGCCCGCCAGGGTGTGGAACTTTGGAACAGCGGGAGGCATCACCGTCGGAGGGGGCATCCACCAGTGCACCCGCTTTGTGCAGAGGGACATGGACGTGCGCCCTCTGGGGTTCGCCCAGGGCCAGACCCCCTACGAAGAACACATCGTCCTGAGCCTGGGCGACCACGGACTCACCTGCAGTTCCGGCGACAGCTTTGTCACCGACCCGGCCCTCTCGATCCCCGCGGATCTGGTCGACATGGAAGCCTACGCCATCGCGAAGGCCTGCGCGCACGCCGGCGTCGAATTCGTCTGCTACAAGTTCATCAGCGACCGCGCCGATGGGGGATCCACCGAAGACTGGTCGGCCAACGTGCACCGCGGGGAGGATTCTTACATTGAAGTCCTCCGCCGCGCGGGGCTCTGGTCCTGAGGCCGAGCCGCCGGGGCCAGCCGCACGGCCGATCCCGGGACGATTGTCCCCGAATGTCACCCGAAACCCGCCCGCCCTTGCGCGCCGGCGGGTTTTCTCCATGATAGGGAGCGATGTTTGAACTGCTGCAGGTCGACCAAAATTCCCAGGCGCGCCGGGGCCGCCTCACCACGGCCCATGGAAGCGTGGAAACGCCCATCTTCATGCCCGTGGGCACGCAGGGAACGGTCAAAGCGCTCTCGCCGGCTGAATTACGCGAACTACACGCGCAGATCATCCTGGGCAACACCTACCATCTTTTTCTACGACCCGGCCTCGACGTGATCGGCGAATTTGGAGGCCTCCACGAATTCAGCCGCTGGACCGGCCCCATCCTCACGGACTCGGGCGGGTTCCAGGTCTTTTCCCTTTCGAAGCTTCGAAAGATCAGCGACGCGGGCGTGCATTTCCAAAGCCACATCGACGGCGCCGCCTGCTTCATCGGCCCGCGCGAGTCCATGGAGATCCAAAACGCGCTCGGCTCCGACATCGCGATGCTCTTTGACGAGTGCCCGCCCTACCCGTGCGAGCGCGACTACGCCGCGCGCAGCCTCGAAAGGACCCTGCTCTGGGCGCGCCAGTGCAAGGAGGTTCCGACCCGGGGGGCGAAGTTCGGCATCGTTCAAGGCGCGACCTTTGCGGACCTCCGCCGGGAAAGCGCCGAGGCGCTGGTGCAAATGGACTTCGACGGCTACGCCGTGGGGGGCGTTTCCGTAGGGGAACCGCAAGAGGAGATGCTCGCGGCCGTGGAAAATTCGGTGCCCTTCCTGCCCGCCGTCAAAGCCCGTTATGCGATGGGGTTGGGCACGCCGCCTCAAATGGTTGAAATGGTGGCAAGGGGCATCGACATGTTCGACTGCGTGCTTCCCACACGGGTCGCCCGCAACGGGACGGCCTACACGGGGGCCGGCACCGTGAACCTCAAAAACGCCTGCCACACCAAGGCCAAGGGCCCGATCGAGGAGGGCTGCACCTGCCCGGCATGCCGCGAGTTTTCGCGCTCCTACATCCGCCACCTGCTGAAAGCGGAGGAAATTTTGGGGCTGCGCCTTGTGACCCTCCACAACCTTCACTTTTACCTGAACCTGATGGCCCGCGTCCGAAGCGCCCTGGAGACCGGGACCTTTTCCGAGTTCCGCAAAGCCTTCCACGCTAAATACTCAGAGGCACCCGCGCCGGAGGGCGACTGAGCGGCAGCAACCGACGTCTTCGGCAGCCATGCGCCTCCTCCGCCGAATCCTCAAGGGCCTGCTGACCTCGCTTCTCTGCGCAATCGCAGCAGCGGCAGCCGTCCTCCTTGGAGTCAACGCTTGGGTGCTTTTCATCGGGTCCCGCGGCATCATTCCCGAAGCCGAAAGCCTGCCAAAACAGGCCACGGCGCTCGTGCTCGGCACTTCCCCCAGAAGCGCCCGGGGATCGGCTCCCAACCCTTTCTTTGAAGGCCGCATGGACACCACCGCCAGGCTGTTCCAGGCGGGTATTTTGGAGCATGTCCTCGTGAGCGGCGACAACCGCGTCCCGAACTACAACGAGCCTGCCGCCATGCGCGACGCGCTCCTGCAACGGGGCGTCCCCGATTCCGCTATCTCCATGGACTCCGCGGGTATCCGCACGCTGGACTCCATCGTCCGCGCCCAAAAAACGTTCCATCTGGAGAGCAATCTCATCATCATCACCGACGACTTCCACCTCCCACGCGCGATGTTTCTTGCCGCGGAAACCGGATTGCCCGCTTCGGGGTTCGCCTCAGAACACGTCCCGTGGAAGCGCTCCTACCGGACGCGCTTTCGCGAGTGGCTGTCCCGCGGACGGGCCTGTCTGGACATCTATTTCTGGAAAACGCAGCCGCCGATTTCCGAGGAAACCGAGCTTCCTCCCCCGCCCGCGGGCGACTGAGATTTTTGCCTCCCAGTCACTTCGATATCGCGCTCTCCGGGCGGTTCAACACCCCGCCGGCGCCACCGTTCCTCAACGCAGTTGCGGCGCCCCCTTCAACGGGCTGAAAACCTCCATGTACCCGATCAGCATTTCATCGAAGCTTTGCATCCCCCACTTCACGAGCTTCGAAGGGTCGGGGTTTGATTTGTTGGCCTCGCTGTTGTCGAACACCCCGGTGATGCGCAGGCGGCTGCCCTTGGGAATCCGCCGGGGCTGCTTGAAATCGTAGCTGAGCTGCCAGTTGAAATCGTAATGGGGAATGTCCAAAACGGTTTCATACCGTCCCTCGGCGTCCGTCACCTCCATTTTGAACGCCTTGCCCCGCACGTGCATGTGGGGCATCAGGCTGGTCACGTTCAAATCCGCAGGCACCGCCCACTCCAGCGTCTCCCGGTGGTTGGCCGCCCCCGGCGGAATGTTGAGATCCCGCTTGGGAACGCCCACTGCCTGGACCTCGAATTCCGGCTCGCCCTTTGCGAAAACCAAGCCGAGGCGCATCTGCTCCTGCACGGCCTTCCCATTCGGGCTGTAATGAATCTGGAACAAAAGCGAAGCGCCCGCGGGCAGTTTGCGCGCAAACCCAGCCGGATAAATCCGGCCCCCGTTTCCCGGCACGTACGCCGCCCAAAAGCTGGTGGAGGCATCCTGCTGCCGGCGGCGCTTCCCCCCGTCCTCCCGTTGCTCTTCCTTGTCCTCCACATGCACGATCACGTGATGCACGACAGAACGCTCCGTCGGCTGGATCTCCAAGGCGGAGATCCACTTGTCTTCACTGAAGGAGGTTTGCACCCTCACAAACTGGTAAGGCATCACACCCTGCGCCTTGATCTGAAACGCCTTCGGAATCTGCAGCACCAAATCCGGTTTTGGAATGCTCCAGTTGCTCGTAAAATGCAACGGCGCCGGCGCGTCAGCGGCGTTTCCCGCAGGACGGTCCTCGGAACCCGCCCACGCCAGAAGGTCCGCCTTGTCCGCCGCAGACAGCGAGCGGTCGTTCGCCCACGGATTTTCCATACCAAAAGCCGCCGGCGCCGCGAACCAGGGGGGCATGTGACCCTGCTCCACGACCCGTCGGATCGTTTTTGCCCGGTCCATCACCGAGTCGATGTCGTCCAAGGCGAAAGGCGCAATCCCACCATCCCGATGGCATTGCTGGCAGTTCTGCTGGATGATCCGGGCGACGTCCTTGTAGTAGGTCACTCCGCCGGCACCGGAGCGTTTTTCGGCCGGCAGGTCCAGATCACAGCCGGGCGCCTCAGTCGCAGCGACGCGGGGGCGCGCACCGCCAAGCATCGCAGCGACGGCGTCGCGCAGGTACTCCACACGCGGCGCCTCCCGCCGGTAGCCAAGCCCGTGCTGGTCGTCGACGGCCCCGCGGTAGATCAGAGTGCGGTTTGCATCCAGGAGCAGCACCTCCGTCGTCGAGGACGCCCTCAGCGCGGTCGCAAGGAGCTTACCTCCCTCGCCGACATAGGGCGCCTCCAAGCGGTTATCCGCCAAAAAGGCCTCCACGTTCTGCCCCTTCTCGCTGGAAAACGGATTCACCAAAAGAAACCCGATCCCGGCATCCGACAGCTCCCGCTGCAAACGGCTCAACGTGGGCGCATAACGCTTGCTCACCGGGCAGGTCGAGCTGGTCATCGCCACCACCAACCCCTTGCGGCCCGCCACTTCGCTCAGCTTCAGCCGGCGTCCGTCCCGCAGGGTGAACTCCAAATCCTCCACCTGCCTCCCCACCCCCGCATCGCCGGCCCGGAGCACCGGGGGTTCCGATGGTTCGCCAGGCGCGGAAAAACACGCGCCCGCTAAACAAAGCAAAGCGGACGCAGCGCCCCCCAGAGTCCGTGTGAGCGTTTTTGAAAACATGGTGTTGCGAGGGTTTCTACCACAGCCACCACGGCGTTGCGCGCTGCGTTTTGTAACAACCCGCTTCTCCAACGGGCCGTTTTTGAAGGACCGCTTTTTTACAGGTATTCCGCGATCTGAACGGCATTGAGGGCCGCGCCCTTGAGCAGCTGGTCGCCGGCGACCCAGAATGCGAGGCCGTTGTCCAGGGCACAGTCCAGCCGCAAACGACCGACCTGGCAGTCATCCTGCCCGGCGCACTCCAGAGGCATCGGGTATTTGTTGTGGGCAGGATCGTCCACCACCTGAAGGCCGGGGGCACCGGAGAGCGCGGCACGCGCGGCTTCCAGGGAAACGGGCCGTTCAAACTCGGCGCTCACCGCCACGGAATGCGCCCGGTACACCGGCACGCGCACGCACGTGACTGAGGCGCGGAACCCGGCGTGGTGCATGATTCTGCGCCCTTCGTTTTCCATCTTCATCTCTTCCCGCGTGTAGCCGGATTCCAAAAAACTGTCGACGTGCGGCAGCACGTTGAACGCAATCTGGTGGGGGTAAACGGAGCGCTCCACCGGTTTTCCGGCGACCAGCGCCTCCACCTGCGTGCGCAGCTCCTCGATGGCCTGGGCGCCCGTGCCCGAAACCGCCTGGTAGCTGGAAGCAAATACCCGCTTCACCCCGAACGCCTTGTGCAGGGGCCAGAGGGCCATCAAGGTGATGGCAGTCGTGCAGTTCGGATTGGCGAGAATCCCGCGGTGGCGGGGAATGTCCGCGGCGTTGATTTCCGGAACCACCAGGGGCACGTGTTCGTCCATGCGGAAGGCGCTGGAGTTGTCGACCACCACGGCTCCCGATTGCACCGCAATGGGCGCGAAAGTTTTTGAAATGCCGCCACCCGCACTGAAGAGCGCCACATCCACTCCATGGAAGGAATCGGGCCCGAGCGCCTGAATCTCCACCTCCTTCCCCGCGAAGGGGAGGCGGCGTCCGGCGGATTTCGGAGAGGCGAGCAGGGTGAGCTTTCCCACGGGAAAATTTCTGCGCTCGAGAACTTTGAGCATTTCGACTCCCACGGCGCCCGTGGCGCCGACGATTGCAACGTGAAGATTCCGACTCATAAATGAACCTGAAACTAGTACAGACTCAGCGCCGCGATGCAAATACACGTTCACATTCCCTCCCAAAGACTCACCCTCCTCGCCGACGCCGGGACCCTTTTGCGCGAATACACCATCTCCACCTCCCAGTTCGGCATAGGATTCGAACCGGGCAGCCACAAAACCCCCACCGGCCGCTTCCGGATAGAATCCAAATGGGGCGAGGGTGCTCCCGAGGGGGAGATTTTCGTGTCCAGACAACCCACGGGCCGCTTCGGCACCGAAGAGGACCCAGCCGACCACGTTCAAACCCGGATTCTATGGCTGGAAGGGCTGGACCCTGAAAACGCCAACACCCACGGCCGCTACATCTACATACACGGGACGAACGCCGAAAGCCGACTTGGGACGGCAGCGAGCCATGGGTGCGTGCGCATGAGAAACGCCGAAATCATCGATTTATTCGACCAAGTGGAGGTCGGAACAGAGGTGTTCATTGAATAATCTCCCTGAGAAAGGTGAAAAAAGCGTTGTCAGCGCTGTGCAATGTCCTAAAGATAAGGGTTCGTCGGTATGGCGAAAAAAATAAGCGAACCAATTATTATGAAACACATTGCTTTTGTTACTCTGCTGGCAGTTGCCTTCGGCCTCGGTGCTTGCGCCAAGGACGTGAAGCCCACTTCCCAGCCCACTCCTTCCAAGAACGTCAAGGGCTTCAAGAAGTAGTCCCGCGACGGTCTTCGACCGTTTTAAAAAACCAGGTCTCCTCACGGACACCTGGTTTTTTTGTGCCCGGACCTCCCCACACGGCACAAACCTTACCCCGCCCGTTACTCCCCCTTCCCCGCTCACCCGGAACCCCGCAGCCCGTCCCCTCCGGCGTCCGGTTCCCGCGGCGCCTCCCCGGTCCACTCGATCCCAAACAAGGCCCCGAGATCCTCACCGTCCAGCAGACTTTCGTCCAAGGCCGCGCCTTCCAAAACGTCCGCGGCTCCCGCCCGCAAAAGGTCCGCCGGATCCACGCCCCGGAGCCGGAACAAAAGGGATGGCTCGCCGTCCAACTTCAGGCCCACGCCGTAGAGCACCGCAGCAGAGTGTTCGCACAAATCTGCCCAGTCGGGACAGGTGCACCGGACCCGGATGTCGCCGGACCTTGGAAACAGACCGTTTTCAGGATCACAAACCACGCGTAATACGCCCTCTCCAAGCTGCCCCCCCAGCAGGTCGAGCAGACTTGGAATCCGGCCCGCGCAAGCCTCCCCGAGGCGCTTCCAGTCTTCACCGTCCAGCGGATCCACCCGGACATGGACCTCGTACAGATCCGCACCGCCCACCAGTGCGGCGATGCTTCCCTCCTCCACTCGGAGATGGTGCACGTTTCCCTGCCGCAAAAGACGGCGCCCTCGGGGGAGTCCGTGCGCATACGCGCTGTACTCCGTCAGGTGGCGGCACCAGGCCGCGCCCCAGAACGTCTGCGCGATTTTTTTGACACTCTGGAGCGCAGGCAGGGGTTCGAACACCTCGCCGCCGTCGCGGCGGAGCTCCAGTTCACGCTCCACCCGCTGCCGGCCGCCTTCTTTTGCTTCACTTGAATCCCATGCCATCGAGCTCCCCCTTTACTAAAGAGCGGACCGAATGTCCAAGCGCACAAACTCGAGCAGTTCGTCGTTGCTCATATCGGTGAACTGGGAGGACGCCCCCTCGTCCCCTTGGAGCAAAGAGCCGGCAAGCTCGCTCTTTTTGGAAAGCAGAGCGTCCACGCGCTCCTCGATCGTCCCCAGGCACACAAATTTGTGCACCAGCACGTTCCGCGTCTGACCGATCCGGTACGCGCGGTCCGTGGCCTGGTTCTCCACCGCGGGATTCCACCAGCGGTCGAAATGAATGACGTGGCTCGCCTCGGTGAGCGTGAGCCCCGTCCCGCCGGCCTTCACACTCAACACAAAAAACGGCGGACCGCCCCTGCGCTGGAAGGCTTCCACAAGCCTGGCGCGCTCCTGCACCGGAGTCCCGCCGTGCAGGACCAGCCCGGGCCGCCCAAACACCTGCGCCAGAAACGCCGCAAGCGGCTCCGTCATCTCCCGGAACTGGGTGAACACCAGACACCGCTCCTGGCGCTCGGCAAGTTCGCCGGCGATCTCCGCGAGACGCAAAAACTTGCCGCTGTCGCCCGCCTCGAAGCGGCCGTCGCCGCTCCAGTGGCTTGGATGATTGCACACCTGCTTGAAGCGCAGAAGATACCCGAGCACCAGTCCGCTGCGCACTTCCGGCGCCAGGTCCGGGTTTGCAAGGTCCGCTTTAAGCTGCTCGACCAGACGCGCGTACAGCAGCGCCTGCTTTTTGCTCAAAAGACAAAGCTCGTCCACCTCCGTCTTGGCGGGCAGGTCGGAAATGATACGCCGGTCCGTCTTCAAACGGCGCAACAAATACGGCGCCAGCAGCCGCCGAAGCGGCGCGTACCCCTCCGCTCCGGAGCTTAACCTCGCCGCCACGCCGGCAAATTCTGAAGCCTTCCCCAGCAATCCCGGATTTAAAAAATCAAAAAGGCTCCACAAATCCCCCAGCCGATTTTCCACCGGCGTCCCCGTCAGCGCGACCCGGGCGCGCGCCCTGAGCCGCTTGACGGACTGCGCCTGCTGCGTTGCCGGATTTTTGATGGCCTGCGCCTCGTCCAATACCGCCAAGTCCCACGCCGTCTGCTGAAGCGCTCCGGTGCGCTGCAAAAACCCATAGGTCGTCACCAGAACATCGCACCCCTTGAGCGCCGACTCCGGATCGTCTTTGAGTTCGTCCAGACTTTCGGGAGAGGCAAAGGCGGGATGCGCGGCCCGCGCCCGCAAATGCGGAGCAAACCGCCCCAACTCGCGCAACCAGTTTCCCACGAGTGAAGCGGGAACCACCACCAAACAGGGCGGGGCTGAGCCGCCCGCGCCATCCCGAAGGAGGCACAGCAACGCAATCACCTGGAGGGTTTTCCCAAGGCCCATGTCATCCGCGAGGCACGCACCCAGCCCGAGCCCGGAGAGAAAGTACAGCCACCCCACGCCCTCCCTTTGATAGGGTCGCAACGCCGCCTGCAGTCCGGGAATCTCGTCCACAGGCCTCGGCGTGCGAAGGCCTTCCAGCAGTCCGTCCAGGTTTTTTCCGGCAACGATCTCCGTCCACTCGCGACCGGCGTCCAGGTCCGGAGCCTCGGCGCCGGAGCGGGAAGCCCCCTGAAACCCCGCAAGCCAGCGCATACCTTCGTGAAACGGAAGAGTCCCGGACTGATGCGCCCACTGCGCGCGCCCCCAGTGGGCGATGGCCTGCTGCAACTGCTCGGGTGCGACTTCCACCCATTGTCCCCGCAGATTCAACAGGCCCGCCGGGGACGTCTGAATTTTCAGCAACTCCTCCGGAGTGAGAGGCTCCCCCCCGAGCGTGACCGAAGCCTTGAAGGACAGCATTGCCCCGAGGCCCACACCGCCGCCCCCCGCGCCATCCAACACAACGCTCACCACGGGCCGCGACGGCCGGCGGTTCCGCCACCAGTCAGGAAGCTTCACGACCAACCCGCTTTTTTCCAGAACCGGAATCTGCCGTAAAAAAGCATACGCCTCCTCCGGGGTCCACGGGAGCGCCTGAAACAAACGCCTCGTCTCGAGAAGCTCCCGCACCAGCGGACTGTGCAGAGCCGCCTCCCGCACTGGTTGCAAAAGCGCATTTAGCGCCCCGGGGTCGTTCTGGCTCGCCTGCAGCGCCCGGCCGAGCGGAGTGTGCTGCACACGGCCGTCCGCCGACATCCCGTCCGCGCAGGTCGCCAGAAAAGCGAACGGCTGCGCGGCGTTGCGCGGATTTTCAGCGAGATGCAACGTCACGCGCCCGACCAGATGCCACAGCGCCCCCTGTTCCTTCAACCAACCCGCCAAACCGTCCGCATGGGCGCCGGATGCCCGCGCCGCCTCGCTTTCCATTTCCTCCCAGAGACGCATCAACACCTCTCGGTCCACATACTCCGCGCCACGCAGCGGGGGAAGCGCCGCCAGCGCCCGCTCCAAGACATCCTCGGCCGGCCCACCGACTGCCCCGCAAACGCCCGCGCCGCTCGTCCGGCACAGGCGCGTCAGAAACTGGCGAGCCCACTCCCGCGCCCAGGCGAGGGGTGCAGGGAAATCCTGCTTCAAACCGGGCAACGCCAGACTCAAAAAGCCGGCCGCTTCGCTTTCCTCGAAGGCAAGCGCCACCGCGGCGGGCGCCTCATCCCCCGCAAAAAAGCGCCGGGCGGGCGTGCAAAACAGGGATTCCTCCAGTCGCTCGGGCATGGCGTTACAAACGCTTTGGCGGAAGCTCGATCAAACGGAGGCCCCGATCCTTGCCTCGGCAGCGTGCTCGAGAGCCATTTCCTGAAGCCGGCGCAGATCCAGCTTTCCGCTGGCAAGGTGCGGGATCTCGTCAATGTGCGCCGCGCGGCGGGGAATCCACAGGTTGGGCAGTCCGGCCTCAGCGAGGGCGTGGCGCAGGTGGTTGAGTTCTATCGGCCGGGTGGAAAGCAGCACAAGCGCCTCGCCCTTTGCCGGATCCGGCACGCCGGCCACGGCCACCGCCTTCTCCTCGCTGGAAATCCCAAGCGCCGCGCACACCGCCGACTCCACAGTCTCATGTGGAACCATCTCACCGCCGATCTTTGAAAACCTGCTGAGCCTGCCCTCGATAAACAAAAAGCCGTCCACATCGAACCGCGCCAGGTCGCCCGTCCGCAACCAACCGCCCTCAAGCACCTGCCCGGTGCGCTCCGGATCCTCAAGGTACCCTTCAAAAATATTCACCCCCTTCAGCCACAGCATGCCAGTCGAGCGCAGGGAAAGCTTCGCACCGGTTTCCGGGTCCCGGATTTCCGCTCTCAGCCCCGCCATCAACTTCCCCACGGACCCCGCCCTGCTGGAGCCACCCGTCTCCGCCCCCATCGCCGCCCCATCCTCATCCCCCTTGGCGTCCGGCAGGTTGACGCTCACCACTGGCGAAGTCTCCGTCAGGCCGTAACCCTGCATCACCGTCTTTCCGAACCGCGCATGGAAGGCGTCGGCCACATCCGGGGGCAGCCTCTCCGCGCCCGTGATCACAAGCTCCAAACTCTCCAACTGAGCGGGCTCGGCCTTTCGCAGATAACCCCGCAAGAAAGTCGGCGTTGAACACAACAGCTTCACACCGTAGCGCTCGATGAGCTCCGCGTTTTTGTGAATCTCCAGGGGGCTGGGAAAGGTGACCATTCGCAGCCCCTCGAGAATGGGATACCAGAGATTCACCGTGCTTCCGAAGGAGTGAAACACCGGCAGGCAGGACAGGATGCTGTCGCCGGCGTTCAACCTCAGCGCATGGGAGAACTGCTGGACGTTGCCGAGCAAATTCCGGTGGGAGAGCACCACGCCCTTGGGCTCCCCGGAACTGCCGCTGGTAAAAAGGGTAATCGCCTCCGAGCGGTCGCCGGTCCTGGGCACCCGCGCAAGGCCCGCGAGCAGACGCGCCGGCAGAACACCCGCCAGCAGGCGCCACCACACAACCGCCGGCTTGAGCGCGGGCAGCATCTTCTCCAGCAACAAAACCTTTTCGGTCCACGGAAACCCGCTCAGCCGCTCCTGGAAAGCCCCGGCCGTCAGCGTCGTGCGCAACCCCGCGATCCTGCACGCCGCCTCCACAGAGGCGCGGCCCGCGGTAAAATTCAGGTTCACGGGAACCTTTCCCGCAAGGACGACGGCAAGGTTGGCCACCGTCGCCCCGCGCCCCGGAGGCAGGACGATCGCCACCCGCGGCTCCGCACAAACGCGCCGGATCTTTCCGGCCAGCGCCAGACCCGCCGCCAGCAAAGTCCCCCGGGTCAGGCTTGCCCCGTCCAACCCGTCCACAAGCACCTCGCGGCCGGGCGCTTTCTTCAAACCCCGCACCGCGGCATAGGCCAGATGCCCCCGCAGGGAGGGCCGTTCTTGAAAACTCAGCTCGCCCAGCGACCACAACCGCTGGAGGACCAGTTCCTCGGCCACGCTTTCCGATGGAATCCTCTCCCCGTAAGCCACCGTCACCCGGCACAGCAAACGCGACAACCGCCCCCCTGCCCTCGCCCACCAGCGCGGCTCCCTGCTATTCAACGTCTTCGCGGCGTGCCCGGCGTCCAGCCACACAGGCACCACAGCCACGCCCCCCTCCCTCGCCAAGGCCACCAGCCCCGGCAGCGCCGCAGTTGCGCAAGCCGTCCGCCCCGCACTCCGGCCTGGAAACACACAGACCACCTCGCCCCGCTTCACCGCTCCGACCACCTCCTCGAACTGGGACCCACCGCCCGCCACCGAAATCGGCAGCGATCCCAACAAGGGCAGAATGGGGCGCAGCGAACGCCTCCCTTCCACCGAACCGTCCACCAGAAAACGCACAGGCCGCCGCGTCGCCACCTGCAGGAGCGCCGCCTCCATCCAGCCCATCCGGTTCGGCAAAAGCAGGCAACCCGTCTCCGGCAGCGGCGGAAACGACACCACACGCAGGCGGTAAAGCGCGCGGATCAAGCCGCGGGCCAGCCAGCGGACTACGGGTTCAACGGTCATGGGGCGAAGGGTGGGGAAACTTGGAAACGGCAAAAAATGCGCCCCGAGTCTGCTTTGAAAAAAGCCTTAGGCAAGGCCGGCTTCCACCCGGAGCCATTCCGGGAGGCTCACACTGACGCGCGCACGCAGTCGGCTCAGCAGGCTGTACAGCCCGAAAAAGGCGCGGTGCACGTAAACGCTGTCCGAGGATCCCCGCCGCCCCTGCAACTCCTTGAGCTCTCCGTCGCGGGCGTTGGCCTCGCCCATCTCGTACACCTCACGCATGAAAGCCGGGTCGCCAAAGTCAAATACGCCCCCCCAGAAGGGCCTCGCCAGCAACCTGATCGAACGCTCGCACAACGCGAGAATCCGACGCCGCTGTTCCGCCCCGTCCTCGGGCAGTACGATGTTCAGCGCCGCCAGCGCCGCCTCGAACCGGACCGGGTCGCCCGCCAGACCGGGATCCAAAAAGCGGAACTGTTTGAAGTAGAAGCCGTCCTCCAGCGTCTTGGTGCAACCAAAGTCGAGCACCCACAGGGCGCCGTCTTTCACCAAAAAGTTGCCCGGATGGGGATCGGCATGAAAAACGCGCAGTCCGTGCACCTGGTGCGCATAAAAACCCCAAAGCGCCTGCCCGATCGCGTCACGCTCCTCCTGCGAGGCGGGGCCATCGGCAAACTTGTCGAGGGTTACACCGTCCACCCAGTCCATCGTCAAAATCCGCGACGTGCTCCACTCCGGATAATAACGGGCGAACCGGACGTTCTTCAAAAGGGCGGACTGTTCGGAGAGTGCGATGGATCGCCTTAGCTCCAGAGCGTAGTCAGTTTCCTCGAGCAACCGCGTCTCGATTTCCTTCAAATAATCGGCCACGTCCCTCTCCTTCAACCCCATGAGCTGAAGGGCGATCGGCTTGAGCACCCGAAGGTCGCTGCGCAGACTGTCCGCCACTCCGGGATACTGCACCTTGACCGCGTAGTCCCTTCCGTCCTTCGACGCCTTGTGCACCTGCCCGATGGAGGCGCCGTGAGCAGCGACCTTCGAGAACGTGTCGAAAATCTCCAGCGGTTCCCGGCCGAATTCGCGCCGGAAAGTGCGCAGAACCAGCGGATACGAAAGCGGCGGCGCGGAGTACTGGGCCTTGGCAAACTGCGTGGAGTAGGCCTCGGGCAGCAGGTGCCGATCGATGCTGAGCATCTGGGCAAGTTTCAAAGGACCGCCCTTGAGCCTGCTGAATGTTTCGTAGACCGCGCTCGCATTATCTTCCTCAAGGGCCGCCCTGTCGGACTCGGCACCGACCGCGCGCCGGCCGTAGTGCTTGAGGTAATTCACCCCCACGCGCACCCCCGTCCCAGCGAGAGCGGCCACACGCGAAATGCGCGTCGTTTCAATCGAATGCTGCTCGCTCACGCGGAGGTTGCCTCCCGGCACGGAATCAAAAACCGCGCCAGATCCAGCGCGGAATCCACGATCTGGGTGCCGATCAAATCAAAAGCCACGGCCACCGTCTTTTCGATAAACGCGTCCGTTCTTTCATAAGCCCGGCTGTCATCCTTGAGATGAAAATCAATCACGCCCCGGAAATGCGTGTAGAGCGCGTCCGGATAAAATCCCGAGAGACGGCCGCGTTCGGCCACCTCGCCCGAAGCCGAACCATGCTCAAGCAGACTCTTGGCGAAGATTTTAAAGCGCGCCTCGAATCCCTTCAAAAAACCGGGTCTTGCCAGGGGACCGAGCGCGGCCAGACGCGAAAGCATCACGGAACGGTGGTCCAGCGACTCCTCGCAAAATGCGTACAGAAAACTCAGCAGCCTCTGCCGGGAGGTAAACTGAGCCCACTCAGCGCCCGCCTCCACGGCAGACGCGACCCGGTCCACCAAGGACTCCCAATACGCGCTCTCCACCGCGTCGAACGAGGCAAACTCGCGGAAAAAGTCGCGCTCCGGAATCTCCAGCTTTTTACAAAAAGCGAACACCGTCTCGGGAGGACGCCCGTGCTCCCGCAAGTTTTCACAGTAGGCCGCAATGATCCGTTCGCGCGTTTCCATAGGTTAGTTTCAAGATAGCCCATCCCGAGGCAAATGACACGCGAAAGGAAGGCCGGGCGCACTCCAAGTCAACAGGCCGGCCCCGAAGGGAGCGGCTCCGGGCGGGACCGCCGAGGTTGCCAAGGCGGCCCAATTCCCTACGCTGGGAAAAATGTCCCATCCCGCAGCCAAACCGAACTTCCTCGTGCGCCTTGGCACCTTTGTGCGCTTTTCGCACACAGTGTTTGCACTGCCCTTCGCGCTGATCGCGATGCTTGTGGCCGGCGGGGGAACTGTCGCGCCGATGGTGTTTTTCTGGATTCTGGTGAGCGCCGTCGCCGCCCGCACTTTGGCGATGTGCTTCAACCGCCTCGTGGACTGGGAGAGCGACAAACTCAACCCCAGGACCAAGGACCGCCACACCCTGGTGTCGCGTCCACAGGCCTGGCTGATGTTCAGCGCAAGTCTGATCGGCACGCTCGGCGCCGCTTACAAACTCAACCCGCTCTGTTTGGCTTTCAGTCCAATCATGATCGTGATCCTGTGCTTTTACTCCCTGACGAAGCGCTTCACCGCCTTCTCCCACTTCTTCCTCGGCCTCGCCCTCTCTGTGGCACCCGTGGGCGCATGGATCGCCGTGCGTGCTTCGCTGAGCGCCCTCCCCCCCTTCATTCTAGCAACGGCCGTCCTGCTCTGGACCTTCGGGTTTGATCTTATTTACAGCACGCTCGACGCCGATTTCGACCGCCGGCAGGGCCTCTTCAGCTTTCCCTCCCGCTTCGGCGTCCCGGCCGCCCTGCGGCTGGCAAAGGTGCTGCACGTCCTGGCCGCGCTCTCTTTCATCTGGTTTTGGAAAGCCGCCGGCCTCGGCCCGGGCTACGCCGCGGCATGCGTGGTGACGCTCCTCGCGCTCGTCTGGGAACACCGCCTCGCTGCAAATCTGGACGCCGGCAGCATCAACCGCGCTTTTTTTCAAATCAACGCCATGGTGAGCATGACCCTTCTGGCGGGAACGCTGTTGGATTTCAAAGTCTGGCGCCATTTTCTCCCGTAGCCGCCTGGCTGGCGCGCTCGCAGACGCTCGACCTCTTCCGGGCACCAGACTAAACCCCTTACACCCCCACCCCTCCCACTCCCCATGCGCACCCGCCCTCTGCTCTGTACTCTGGCCTCCCTCGCCGCAGCCCTCCCCTCCCTTGCCGACGGCCCGAAGGACAACCTCCCCGACCAAGTCCGCCCGATTCCCCCTCCCGGAGTCGCCATCCCCGAACCAGACCGCGCCGCTCTGGAGGAAAAGGTGAGGTTGCTAGGCACCCAAATCGTGGCCCTCGAGAAGGACCTGTCCAAGAAGCCTGCCCTGGCAGCGCTTCTTCCCGACGTGCAGATTTTCCACAAGGCCGTGGACTGGGCGCTTCGCTACAACGAGTTCTTCAAGGTCCAGGAAACAGCCACCGCCCACAACCTTCTGGAGGAAGGCTTGAACCGCGCCAAGGCCCTGAGGGAGGGGACCGCGCCGTGGACGACGCAAACCGGACTGGTCGTGAGGGGCTACCGTTCGCGCGTCGACGATTCTGTGCAGCCTTACGGCCTCGTGGTTCCCACGGGCTACCAGGCGGAAGGCCCGGCACCGCATCGTCTGGACGTCTGGTGCCACGGCCGGGGCGAGACCCTGAGCGAACTCAACTTCATCGAGGGCAGACGCAAGTCCCCGGGCGAGTTCACGCCCCCGGGAGCCTTCGTCCTGCACCCCTACGGCCGCTATTGCAACGCCAACAAGTTCGCAGGGGAGGTCGACCTTTTCGAAGCGCTCGAACACGCCCAGCGCAACTACAGAATCGACCCCGCGCGACTCGTCATGCGCGGATTTTCCATGGGCGGAGCCGCGGCCTGGCAGTTCACCGTGCATTATCCGAGCCGCTGGGTGGCCTCCAACCCGGGGGCAGGATTCAGCGAAACGCCCGACTTCCTGAGGGTGTTTCAGGATGAAGTCATCAATCCCCCCTGGTACGCCCAGCGCCTTCTAAACTGGTACGACTGCCCCGGCTGGGTCCGGAACCTCGCCAACTGCCCGACCGTAGCCTACAGCGGCGAGGACGACAAACAGCGCCAGGCGGCCTCTATAATGGCCGACGCCGCGCGCGAGGAGGGCTTCAACCTGACGCACATTATCGGCCCGAAAACAGGCCACAAATACCACCCGGACGCGAAGCTCGAAGTCGCCAGGCGTGTCGACCGGATCGCAGCCAAGGGCAGGGATCCCTTCCCTGAATCCGTTCATTTCGTCACCTACACCCTCCGCTACCCCACTTCCGCCTGGGTGACAGTTCAGGGAATGCTCCACCACTGGGAACAGGCCCGGGTGGACGCGCAGCTTGACCGCGCCAACAAGCAAATCCTCGCCAGCACCTCCAACATCAGCGCCCTCACCCTGCAGTGCGGCGCCGGAGACTTCCCGCTGGACCCCCTGAGCGCCGTGCCCATCGTCATCGACGGCGAGACCGTGGTGGCCCCGCCGCCGCAGTCCGACCGCTCGTGGCTGGTGCATCTGCGAAACGTCAACGGACACTGGTACCCGATGGACGAACCCTATCCGGCTTCCCTGATCAAGCGCCCCGGCCTGCAAGGCCCCATCGACGACGCCTTCCTGTCACGCTTCATCGTTGTCCGGCCCACCGGAAAGCCGCTGCACCCCGAGACAGCCCGCTGGGTGGACTCCGAGCTGAAACACTTTGCCGCAAACTGGCGCAGCCAGTTCCGGGGGGAACTCAGCATCAAGGACGACCGCTCCCTCACTGAAGAGGACATTCAGGACGCCAACCTGATCCTCTGGGGGGATCCGTCCAGCAATTCCGCCATCGCCAAAATCCTCGGCCAGCTGCCGCTAAAATGGGACGGCGACGCGCTCGAGTTCGCCGGCCGCAAGTACAAGTCCCAGACCCATGTGCCCGCCGTCGTCTACCCAAACCCGCTGGCCCCAGACCGCTATGTGGTCCTCAACAGCGGGTTCACCTACCGCGAATACGACTACCTGAACAACGCGCGGCAGGGCGCGAAACTGCCGGATTGGGCGATCCTGGATGTCTCCGAGCCCGCAAATTCGCAGTCTCCGGCGGGAATCGCCAACGCCGGATTTTTCGGCGAGTTCTGGGAGATCACTTCGCCCCATTGAAACACACAGGCGGCCGGCCCCTTCGTCAGGCGTGTCAAAACAGAGATGCAGCGAGCGTTGGTTTGCAATGCAACGCGGACCCGCTATGTTCGGGGTTTGTCGACCTGAATGAAACGCGAACCTTGGAAGCTGTTTAGCTGGAACCTGGCCACTCTTACGGAGGAAGCGCCCGCCCTGCCCCACGGCTTGGTTTTGCGCACCGCAGCCAAGTCGGAGGAACCTACTGTGCAGGCTCTGGTCGCCCGCGCCTTTTCCACAGACGCCCAGTGGACCGGAAGTTACAGCCGCATCTCAGACTCGCTTCAGGAACGCATACACGAGGCTTTCCGCTCCCAGCCGAACCCCGGCTTGGTCATCCAGCATGGTCCCCGGATCATTGCCGCCGCCTGCTTCACAACCGAGGTGGACGCCGAAAACCACCTCTACTGCGGCCCCTGCGTCCTTCCCGAATACAGAAGCCGCGGGCTGGGCTCTACCCTCCTGCTGCAAAGCCTGTACGCTCTCAAGGAACTCGAAGTGCATGTCGCCCGCGCCCTCTGCAAGGAAGGCACCACCGCCTGCAAGTTCGTTTATCCCAAGTTTCAATCGGTCTGCGACGCCTACGACTCGGAGCCCTTCGCCACCGTGTCCTGAAGCGCGACCGGAGCGTTGAATGCCCGGAGAGACAGGGCCTAGGCCCTGGAAACTCTGCGCTCCCAGAGGGGGAAACGTCCAAACCTACACCTGACTTGGGTTAGTAGGCTGTTAGCCAACCGACGGCGGATTCTCCGGATTTTGATCCACCCGCGGATTCTCACCGTCACCGGAATCCTCACCCGCAGAGAATCCACTGCCACTCCTCCGCGGAGGCGCGTCCTCGATAATATCCACCTCGACGCGCGCCCCGTACCGGGAAGCCGCCGCACCCATCAGATTGCGAATTGCCGCGATCGTCTGTCCCTGTTTTCCAACCACCTTGCCCACATCTCCGGGGCGCACCCGAACCTCATACACGGTCCGTCCCTCACGTGTGACCTGATCGACGCTCACCTCGTCAGGAGCGTCCACCAAGTTTTTCAAGACATATTCCAAGAAGGCTTTCATCGCGTTAAAGCGTGTCTACCGACCAAACGAGGCTTTGACTTACTGTCCTCCGGGAGAACCCGCCGGAGTCATACCGGCACAGTCCACAGAACTAAAGAGCCGCCAAGCGGCCCGCAACTACGCCTTGGCGGCAACCGAGCGGCGCGTCCGGCGGATGATGCTGGCCACCGTTTCAGAGGGCTGCGCACCGCGGCTCACCCAGTAATCCACCCGGCCGAGGTCGATGTTGGAGTTGTGGTCTGCCTTCTTCGGATCGTAGTTCCCGATGATCTCGATGAACTTACCATCACGGGGACTGCGGCAGTCAGCCACGACGATTTTGTAGTAAGGGCTGTTGGTGGTGCCTTCGCGGCGGAGACGGATGGAGACTGACATAAAACAAATGAAAAAAGACTGACTTAGGATTTCAACAAACGGGCCAACAATGAGATCAGAAA
>CANFTB010000023.1 GCA_947449735.1 Chthoniobacteraceae bacterium
GCACAACCGCAGGCCGCACAACCGCAGGCCGCACAACCGCAGGCCGCACAACCGCAGGCCGCACAACCGCAGGCCGCACAACCGCAGGCCGCACAACCGCAGGCCGCACAACCGCCAGGCGCACTGAAAAAGGGGTAACGAAAAGCTTCCGACGTCGTTCAGAAGCTCCTCCCCTCACCCACCCTCGTTCATGGATGCCCTGCGGCGGCTTCCACGAACATAAGCACTGGTCCAACGGGCTACAAAGGGAGCTCCCTCACAGGCGTTCCATTCAAAGAGCGCGGTTCCGAACCCATGCAGGCGTAGATGTCGCCTGAGGAACCTCCGCTTGGAGAGTAAAAGAGTTGGGCATCGGTGGGGCCTGTTGGGTGTCGTCACTCAACAAAGACCCACCGATTTTGGGCATGGCAGAGAACCCTGTCTGCCACGCCCACTTTTTTACTACAAGTCCGCTACCTGCCAGAGGGTTCAACGCAGTCCGGAAATTACGGACCCGCCCTATTTGGCAGCGGCATGCTGATGCCCGTGCGCGCCCTCCCCGGCTGCGGTCGCCGCGGCAGGCTCGGGATTCGCCTGCAGATAGGCGTCCACGTTTTTGGTCACCACCAACTTGCCCCACATGATCATGTAATGACCCGGGAAGGTGCATACATACTCGTATTCTCCCTCGGTGCCTGGAGCCTTCATTTTAAGGGTCTCTTTCTGTCCGGGCTCCAGAAGGCGGGTCGCCTCCAGCACCCGCTCGTCTTTCTCCGGAACATACGGCCGCCCCTTCTTGTCGAGCTGATCGGGGCGGCGGGTCTGAACGGATTCCGACACGCTCTGCCTCGCGCCTGGCTTCACCACGAGCAGGTTGTGCGGCATCACGTCCGCGTTCTCGACGATCAATTCAAACGGCTTGCCGGCCTCCACCACGATACGCGGCGTGTCGTAACGCATCTGCTCCCGGACAGTCTTCACCACAAACACGCTCACGCCCAGGCTCCGAAGCTCCTTCCGGACGGCAAGCGCCTCTGAGGGTTCCAAAAGTCCGGCAAGCTGGGTCGCCGCCTGCACCGTTTCCACGAAGGACTGTTCCGTGCGCTTGTCCGTGGGGACGCCCTTAGCCCAAGCCAGAACGCTTGCGACCGCCGGACCGGCGCCTGCATTGCTCCAGCTATCCCGGGGAAGCTGTAGAACGCTGCGGGCCGCTCCGGTACGCTCGTGCCCCTTTTCAAGAAAGGAAAGGAGCGTGGCAAAGTTCGCCTTCGCGTTTGCTCCACCAGTCAAAGGAAGCGCCTTGACCAAGGCGGAGCGCATCGCCCCGGACATTTTCGGATCGGCTACCGACTCCGCGAGCAGAGGCTGGAACTTGGAACGCAAACCAGGGTCGGAGACGAAGCCTATCGACTCGATGAGCGCCGCGCGCTCCGCGTCACCCTGCGTCTTGCTCCAGGTTGCCTGGGGATCGGCGTCGGCGAGGATCACAGCCCCCCACGCCGCCTTTCTCACAGAACCCAATGCCGCTTTCGAAGCAAGGGCGGCGAAGGCATCCCGCACAGGCGCCAGCTTCGCAGCCGGGGTGAGCGCCACGAGTTTTCCAATTTCCTCAGCAGCACCCGAGGAGGAACCGCCGGCTGCGTTAAAACGCTCCAGCACGCTCACCATTTGCTGCTCGCGGGATGAGTTCTTGATCTTGGCCAGTTCCTTGAGCGCGTTGTCACGCGAACCAGCGTCGATGGACTTGCGGTCGAGCCGCGCATTCAAAACGGCCTCCACATTCGGAGCCTTGTTCAAATCCGAGTCGGAAAGCTTCTCCAGCACCACCGCCAGTGTCAGGGGATCCGCGGGCAGAAGAAAATCCTTACGAAGGCTTTGCAACTGCTTCAATGTCTCCTTGAAGCAGTACTCGATGTAATAGTCTGTCGGCTTCCGCAACACCGCATACGCGGCTTCAAGCGCCGCGGGCACGTCGTCCCCCTTGAAGAAGCTGGCCACCCGGACAGCTTCCAAGCGCACACGCATGTGCTCGTCGGCAGACGCCGTCTTCAGCAACGCAAGGGCGTTCGGAACGCGGTCACGCCAGTAACCCAGAACGCGGACGCCTTGGGCGCGCGCCCTGTGGTCTGGCGATTGGAGAACCTCCTCCAGAAGGTCAAGGTTGACGACGTCATGCCACTGGTGCACCCAGAGGGCCTCGAGCCTGTTGTGTTCGAACTTGGCGTCTGCCTTGTTCAACGCCCTTTTCCAAGCCTGTACCGCGTCAATGACCTCCCGGGTGTCCCGGCCCCCAAGTTCGATTTTCGCGCGAAGGCGCACGTCGTCCTCATGCTCCGAAAGAAGGGCGACGAGGTTCGAAACCGACTCGCCGTGGACCTTCTTGGGAGTCAACAACGGCCTCGAAGGGAACGTGATCCGGTAGATACGCCCGTGCTGGTGGTCGCGGTTCGGATCCCGGAGGTGGTGCTGCAAGTGTCCGATCAGCATCTGCGACCAGTCCATGAAGTACAAAGAACCGTCGGGGGCCACAGTGATGCCCGAGGGACGGAAATTTGGATTCTGCTCGATGTCCGTGGTGACCAGGTTGTCCAGAGTCTCCCCCTTGATGGCCGACCCCTCCTCGGTGAGCTTCGCGCGGAAGATCCCCTGGATACTGATCACGTTTGTATTGAGGAAAAGTCCCTGCCAGTCCTCTGGAAAGTGCCGGCTGGAAAGGATCGCCGTACCCGGACAAGGGCGCGAGGGACGCTGCCAGAACTGCTGCATCGAGGGATGTGCCCCGGTGTCGAGATGACCGCTGAAGGCGGGGCCGAAATAATTGGCGTTGCCCGTGGCGTCCGTCACGAGGTCGTTGCCCCAGTAGTCGAACACGCGGCCGTGCGGATTTGCGAACCCGTAGGGAACGTGGCGCCCGAACTTGCCGGTCATCGGCTCGAAGCGGTAGATGGCGCCGTTGACGTTGCGCACGGGGCCGTTGTAGGTCTCCACGTTGGTGCGATGGAAGACTCCGTCGCTGAAATACATCGCGCCGCCCGGTTCATAGCATATCGAGTTGGTCTCGTGGTGGGAATCGGCGGCGTCCATGCCGTGCACAAGCCGCTCCTTCCAGTCCGCCTTGCCGTCGCCGTTGGTGTCGCGCATCCACCACATGTCGGGGGACTGGATCACGACCACTCCGTCCTTGTAGAACTGGAAGCCGGTGGGGCAGTTGAGGCCGTCGGCGAACGTCGTGACTTTCGACGCCTTGCCGGTCTTGGAATCGAGGTCGAGGACCAGCAGCTTGTCAAAGTTCTTTGTCGTGGGGGTGGTCTCCGGATAGGTCGGCCAAGCCGCCACCCAGAGGCGGCCCCTCGTGTCGAAGTTCATCTGCACCGGATTCACCAACTCAGGAAAGGTCTCTTCGGACGCGACCAGTTCCACCTTGCAGCCTTCGGGCAGCGTGAGCCATTTGATGGCTTCCTCACCGCTCAGGTAGGGCTTGGGTTCCTTGCGGTTCGGCGGCGTATCGTCCACCTTGGGAAGGTTGTCGTCCTTCACCACGAGGGTGCGCCCCTGCGCGGCGGCCCAGACGGCGGCATCGCGGTTGGCGGTCTTAACATCCCGCTGGGCGAGCTCCTGCCCGAGAATGTGGGCGTTCGTCATCCCTTCGTAAGCAATCCGGGAACGCTGGCCAAAGATGTTGAACTGATCAACGGTGCGGTACCGGTGGTGCCACTCGACGTTTTTATCCAGGACCGCCTGCCTGATCTTTTCCACCTTTGAATCCACTGCCGGCGCGGCCTGTCCAAAAAGCGCCTTGAATTGCACGGGGGCGAGCAGACGGTCGCCCGCGTCGGACAGGTGGATTCCGTTGATGGTCAGCGGCTCGGCGCTGGCCTCGTAAAGCGCCTTGGAAGCGGCAAAAAGGTCGACGAACGGGACGTTGTTCGCCTTCGCCACGGCGGCCATCGCGGCGGTGTAGAGAGCAAAATTCTGGTTGTTCGTCGCTCCCGCGGGATACCGGGAATTTTTCAAATTCTCGTGCGCGACGGGGGAAAAGAGAACCACGCGGGGGCTGCCCTTTCCGAAATCGGATTGCACCAGCTTTTTCAAATACGCATCCAAGTCCGCTTTGAACTCTTCGAGTCCAGCCTCGCCCTTGAACGATTCGTTGAAGCCCCAGTAAGCGAGAATCACGTTCGCGTGGAAGTCGGCTCCGGCGATGTAGGTGACCTCCGTTTTGCCGACCGTGGTGGTCAGCTGGCCCGGCTTCATGTTCAAAAAATACTCAGTGGTCGGCACTTCGTCCGAACGGGGATGCAGATTCACCTCGTCGGCGGCGAAGCCCAGATTGCGCACTGTGAGTTCAAATTCGGGATGCGACCGGTGGATGAGCGTCTCCAGCCAACCGTGGTGCTGCTGCCTGTCCGCGAGTCCGCTGCCAACGATGGCGATGTGGTCGCCCTTGCGCAGGGTGAGCTTTTGCGACTCGGCGGCCTGCACCAAAGCGGCGGAGGTGAGCACGAGGGTACTGATGATCGGGAGGGTTCTCATAATTTGGGGAAAACGGCTTAAAGAGCGAACCGGAATTGGACGTCCGAGACTGACTCGATGGAGGTTAACCACAAACTGCCCCGTCCCGTAGGCATAAAATTCGCCCAAAACCACCGGCCGACCCAAAAAACCCGGAGAACAGACACTAACACCCAGCGGTGGATTTGGTTGCCACCAGTTCGCCCGCGGAGGAACCGCTGGACCGGTAGGCCGCAAGAAAGTACACCCCGACAAAAAAGACTGCGGCCGCCAATACTCCCCAGTACAGCGGCCAGTCGGTGCGGCCTCCGGAAGAGCACAGAGAGTGCAGCGCCCCGCAGCCGAGATATCCGCATAAATTTCCAAAGCCGCCGATCAGCAGGGTGAGCAAAGCCTGCGCCCTGAAGCGCAGTTCGCGGGCGATTCTCTTCTCAACGTAAATCTGGGCCGGTATGAAAAAGAGCGTGAAGCAGATGCCGTGCATCAGGATTCCCGTGATCAGGGCCCAGCGAGCGTTGAGTCCAAACAACACATACCGCAAGACAGCAACAAAAATGGCAAAGACAAAGAGCGGCCTGAGCCGTACCGCAGTGAGGATGGGCGCCATCGCGAACATTGCGACCGCTTCAAAGACCTGAGCCAGGGACATCGCGGCGCTCACCTTGGCAATTCCGAGTTCCTGAAGATGCATCGGCGTGTAGGGATAAAACGCGGCAAGCGGTATGCTGAGGAGCCCAGCCGTCAAAAAAAGCGCCCTATGCTGGGGATCCCGGAGCAGACGAAACGTCTCGAGTCCGAAAAGCGAGCCCCCCGAGACTCGCTCGGCAACCTCCTTCGGTTGAACGCTTGGAAGGAAGAAGGTGAATGCAGCGACTCCCGCCCAGCAGACTGCGGAGACGAAGCCCGGCAGAGTAGATCCATCCGCATGCAAAACAAGGCTCACGAGCGGGCCTGCCGCCATCCAACCGAAGGTGCCCCAGGCTCGCAACGGTCCGAACTGGCGGCCCGGGTCACGGAGCTGGGCCAGCACCAAGGTGGAAGCCACCCCCCAAGACGGGGCGAAGCAAAACTGGAACAGCTGGATCAGGACCAGAATCAAGTACTGGTTCCAGCCACGCTCGATCGCCAGAAATGTCATAGAAAGAAGCACAGCCATGCCGGTGCACAACCAGCGCAACACAACGTTTGGAGAGAAGTGACTGTCCGCCAGCGTTCCAGCCAGCATAGGGGAAACAAATGCCGCGACGGCACTAGTGGCAAATGCCCAGGGGGTTAAATTCCCCAGTCCGTGCTCTTTTAAGATCGAACTGAAGGGTACAAACCAGAGTGCGATGGCATGCGCCTGAAGAAAAAACAGCCCCCCCATGAGGGACTGGCGAACGGGGGCAGGCTGTGTCAAAACGGCAAAAATGGGAGCGGAAGACTTCACTAAAAGTGCACCCTGCTTGGCGCGGCTATCTCGCTGTGATCGCCATCCGCGCAAGCAAACCCGCCTGCCCGGTCACTGCAGCCTCCAGAGTGTAGACATTTCCAGACACCATTCCGGCTGTCGGAAGAGAGAGGCTGTATTCCAAACGTTCCCCGGGATTTACGGTAACTAGGCTTCCCTCATGGCTGTCCGCTACGCCCTCGGAGGCACGTGCCAAGATTTTTCCCGACACATCACGGAGGACGGCCTCAACGCGTTTGCCGGAGGAAAACTCCATAACCTGAGCGCGCTTCGTGGGGTTTACGACTCGCAGCCTGACGCTGATCGACGACGTCGATTTCAGCACAACCGAATTGCTGGAGCACTCGCCTTCCAACCGGAGACGCTGCTTGGATTCTTTGACCGGAGCGGAAGTATCCCCCCGTCTGAAAAGCCCAGTCACAGCCCGGACACCTGAACCCAAAAAGTCCCCAGTCGAGCGGATCGCAGAACCACCGGCGTCGACCGTCGAGCGCCAGGTGCGCTTGATCGCGGGAATTGCGCCGCGTTCGGCGCTTTGATCGGCACCCGTAGCCGCGGCGTCGCTGGCAAAAACAGACGAAGCCACAGCGAGATAAGCAGACAGGGCGATGAATAAAAGCGGACGCATCCTTCCAAGCTTAGCGAAAGAGCTGACGGTTTGCAAACCCGGGCCGGTTCCCACACACTCGCCATTTATGCAAATGCTGATCCGCTTGCTTCTCACAGCCTGCCTGGTTTGTCTCAGTGCGACTGAAGCCCGCGCCTTCTCGCGCAAACCGGTGTGCACGGTTCGGTTTTATGTCGAGGTGGACGCGTCCGGAGCCGATCCATTCGCCGTACCTGTAAAGGTCGGGCGTCCTCCCCGGCACATCTTCCACGAGAGCGCCGCCAGCATCAGCGAGCGTCAGATCTTGGGTGTCCACACCTACCAGACCCCCGACGGGACGTGGGCGGCTCTGATCAAACTAGACGCCTCCGGACGCATCACTCTGGCCAACATCAGCTCTGGAAACAGGGGACGCAGCCTTATAGCCTATGTAGGCAACGCCAAGGTATCCAGGGTGTTGCAGGACGACATTTTGATCGACAGGCTCGTGACCGACGGATTCATCCAGATCCGCGGCCTGCTCGTCCAAGAAGCTTACCAGATTCAAAAACTGTTTCCGCCGCTTAAGCCGGAGGATAAAGGCACGGGAGCAAAACAGTGAACTTCCTTGATATCCTTAGCATCGTAGCCCCCGTTTTTCTGGTGGTCGCCGGGGGGTACATGTTCCGCAGGTTCCGATGGATGACACCCGAGGGGGACAGCACGCTGCTGAAACTCGGGGTGAACGTGCTTTTGCCCTCCCTGATCGCAGATACCGTTTTGGGAAACACCCTGCTCACCAAGGCTAGCGACCTATGGATCCCTCCCGCGCTCGGCTTCGGACTCATCGCTGCCAGCATGGGAATCGTTGCCCTGATGCTGGCGCCTTTGAGGTTGCCGGAACAAACCAGCGGCGCGGGCATCATCACCGCGGGTGTTCAAAACTTCGGCTACATGGTCATCCCGCTGATCGACGCGCTGTTCGAACGCGGCACCCTCGGCGTTTTGTTTCTTCACAATCTAGGAGTCGAACTCGCCATGTGGAGTCTAGGCATCTGGGTCCTCTCGAGAAAACAGGGCGGCACATCCTGGAGAAACCTGGTGTCTGCTCCGGCGGTTGCGGTGCTGGCGTCCGGCCTGTTGAACGTGATCCACGCCAACGAATGGATGCCCCTAGTGGTGAAGAAATCCCTTCACATGACGGGACAGGCAGCCATCCCCCTCGCCCTGCTTCTGACCGGGGCGACCATCTACGATCAGATGAAGCAGCGCAGCGAGGAAAAGCCCAAATACGCCGCGCTCTCGCTGGCGCTGCTCGCCAGGCTGGCAGTCTTGCCCATGCTTCTACTTGCCGCGGCGAGGTGGCTTCCGGTGACCGATGCGTTGAAAAAAGTGCTGGTAGTTCAGGCCGCCATGCCCTCGGCGATGATGCCGGTTGTCATTTGCCGCAAATATTTTGCTGACAGTCGCTTCTGCGTACAGATTATCCTGCTGAGCACCGCCCTGAGCCTGGTCACGATCCCGCTCTGGATACGGTTCGGCCTGCACTGGATCCAATAGAACGACGCTTCAAGCGTCATCCAGACGCCCCCCCACACCTTCAGAGACAAGATCCACCCTCCCAGCCTCCCCCCACTGAAATGAAAGCCCACCCCCTTGGCTTCAGCACCCTCACAGCCTTAGCGACAGCCGCTACCTTTTTGATTTGCCATGCCGCCCCCGCGCGCGGCGAGAAAACGCCCCTATGGCAAAGACAGGTGAACGCCCATACGGCCGCCATCGAAGCGGAATCCGCCGCGGACCTTGCGGACGCAGAGGATTGGATCCGCAACGCTCCCAATCATCGCAAGGAGCTACTGGGAATGCTGGGCCTCGATCCCCTGCCAAAGCGGGGCGACCTAAATGCCGTCACGGTTGGAGTCCTAGAGCATGAGAATTTCACAGTGGAAAAACTCCACTTCCAGTCAAGCCCCGGCCTCTACGTGACCGGAAACCTCTACGTCCCAAAGAAAAGGGAGGGCCGTCTTCCCGCGGTTCTCTACGTGTGCGGCCACAGCCAGATGGTCGAGGGCAACGTGCGCTATGGGAACAAAACTGGCTACCAGCACCACCCTGCCTGGCTGGCGCAAAACGGCTTTGTCGCCCTCGCCATCGATACGATTCAACTGGGTGAAATTGCGGGACTCCACCACGGCACGCACAACCTTAACATGTGGTGGTGGAACTCTCGGGGATACACCCCCGCCGGCGTCGAAACTTGGAACGGCATCCGCGCCCTCGACTACCTGCAATCCCGGCCGGAAGTTGATCCCGAACGACTCGGTGTCACGGGAAGGTCGGGTGGCGGTGCCTATTCTTGGTACATCAGTGCGGTAGACGAACGCGTGAAAGCATCCGTTCCAGTTGCCGGCATCACGGACCTCAGAAACCATATCGTCGACGGAGTGATCGACGGGCACTGCGACTGCATGTTCGCCCTCAATGCACTGCGCTGGGATTTCAACAAAATTGCGGCCCTTGTGGCTCCGCGGGCGCTGCTGATCACCAACACAGACAAGGACCCCATTTTCCCCATCGACGGCGTCGAGCGTGTACACCGGGACGTAGCGCGTGTGTACAAGGCGGCCAACGCTTTCGACAAGATCGGCCTACTGGTCTCGGAAGGCCCGCACAAGGATGTTCAAGAGCTTCAAGTGGGTGCGTTCCGCTGGTTCAAAAGGTTCCTTTCAGGTGACGCCGAGTATCCCATTCAGCCTGCAAAAAAGCTGTTTGCCCCCGCACAGCTCAAAGTCTTGACCCAGGTTCCGGCCGACGAGCGCACCTCTTCAACGCACTCTTGGTTCGTGCCCGTGCCCCCGGCTGAAAGTTTTCCTAAGACGGAGTCGGCATGGAAGGAATCGGCGCCACAGTGGATCGGCCGGATCAAGGCAACCAGCTTCGCAAACTGGCCCTCCACCCCAAACGCCCCTGGGGCCGCAATTCAGCTGCTGGAAAAACACCAGGCCGGCGCGGGAACAGTCGCCTCGTTTTCAGTCCAGACCGATCCACTCCTCGGCGAGGAAAGCGGTCCCGCGCTTGTCGTCTGGGGGATCACCCGCGCCGTCGAGGAATTCGTCCAGCTCAGTTCTTCCAAGAATGCCGGGGCGCGCCAAGCTCAGCAGGGCGCCATCGTTCGCATCGTAGACAGCGGGGAGCTCAAGGCAGAACTGGACCGCATCCAAGCGGGCGCAACTCCCCCCGAGGGCAAGCTTCTCGCGCTTTACGCGCCTCGGGGCTTTTCGCAGGCCGCAAAAGACGGAATCCGGCCAGAGCCTTGGATCTCCTCCCAAAAGGAGAACAGCCGCATCCGGCGCCGGTACATGCTTACCGGAGGGACCCTTGAATCCTGGCGCGTCTTCGACATAGTCCGCTTTTTAAACGCCCTCGGCGGTCCGGCGGCAGCCACACCAATCGAGGTACACGCCTCCGGAACATCTGCTGTAAACACCTTGTACGCATCGCTTTTTTGCGAGGGTCATTTCTCCTACAAACTCACACAGCTGCCCGCGTCCCACGAGACACCGGGGACGCCTGACTATTTCAGCATTCTCAGGGTGCTGGACATACCACAGGCGATCGAACTCGCACGCTCCCGCTCGGTGTTGAGCTACACGGCCGCATCCGTGCAATGAAGACGCCCTACCGCTTCAAGCAAATGCCCGGGCTTGCGCCATTGCTGAGACCAGTCGCGGCATGCCTTGCCAGCGGCCTTGCAACAGCCCTCGGCGATTCGTCCGACAGCCTTCCGGAGATCGCAGTCCGGGCGACTCCATTTGCGACAGCGGCCCTAACGACACCAGCGACGGAGGTTTACCTGGGCGAGGCCCAGCTGTCCCACGCCCCGCAGCGGACGCTCGACGGCGTCCTCCGCGACGTGCCCGGCTTCCGGTTGTTTCGCCGCACCGACAGCATTGCAGCGCATCCGACGACGCAGGGTGTCAGTCTCGCCAATGTCGGCCCCAGCGGTGCGAGCAGGACAACCGTGCTCTGGGACGGCGTGCCGATGAATGATCCGTTCGGAGGGTGGGTTCCCTGGACGCGCTTCGCACCGGCGACCATCTCTGCCGTGCGTCTTGCCCCAGAGGGAGGAGTCAGTCCGTGGGGCACCGGCTCCATCGGCGGCGTCATCGCCATGGATTCGCGCTTTCTAAACGAGGCTCCCTTCGCATTCATCGAGGGCGCCGCAGGCAACGTGATGCCCCACCAGGCGACGGTGGCCTTCGCCCAAGACCTCAACCCGTCCGGGACGCGCTTGTTCGGCACAGTCCATGAGTCCAAGTTTTCGGGATACCCTGTCATCCGTGAGGACAAACGGGGACCAGTCGATACGCGTGCAAACTCACGCGAACGGGCGTTTGATGCCGGAGTCGCACAATTTTTGACGCCCGACAGGGAATGGCGCCTCACCCTGCGCGCGTCAGCGTGGGAGGAGGAACGCGGCAACGGCACACCGCTGACCACCAACGCAGGAGACGCACTGGATTTTTCGATCCGCCTGACGCGAAACGCGGGCGCAGACGAGTGGTCCTCGGAGACCATTTTTTACACGCAAAACAGACAGTTTGAGAGCTATTTCACGAGTGTCGCGAGCGACCGCTCCAGCGAGCGACCGAGCCTTGATCAGTTCTCAGTTCCATCCAGCGCCGTTGGTATCATCCAACGCACCCGTGTTCCCCTTGGAGACAGGCACATGCTTGGCGCGGGCGTGGACTTCAGCGGAGTCGAAGGGAGCACCCACGAGAGGTTCTCTTACTCGGGCACGTCTTTTACGAAAGAACGCGAGGCTGGCGGCCGCCAGGCGGATGGAGGCCTGTTCCTTCAGGACACGTGGACTCCGTCTCGCAGTCTGCAATTGCATGGGGGCGTCCGGCTTGAAATTCACCAAGACAGCGACGGCCGGCTGCAAGAGCGAACCATTGCGACAGGCGCAACACTCAAGGATCGGCACTATCAGCACACGACAAACTGCCACCCCCAGTTCACGCTCGGCGGAAAATGGAACGCAATGGAGACCGTGGAGTGGAGTTCGAATATTTTTTCAGGCGGAAGAAATCCCAGCCTCAACGAGCTTTACAGGCCGTTTCGCACCGGCGACCTGGTCACTCTTGGGAATCCCGAACTGGGTAGAGAATCCGCTGTCGGAGGGGAGATGGCGCTCAAGTTAAAGGCCACGGACGAGCTGACATTCCGAGTAAAAGCATTCGCCAACCAGATGCGAGACGCGATCGCTACGGTGAGTTTGGTGAGGGGCCCTGGCACCTTTGGGGACTGGGGTTATTTGCCACCGGGAGGAGTTGGAGCGCAACGAACCAACGTTGAAAAAGTGATGGTGAGGGGAGCGGAAGCCGGAGCGGAATGGAAGGTCACAAGGAGTATCACGCTGCAGGCCAGCTGGCTGGCCACCCACAGCGAGATCGAAAGATGCAGCAAGGAGCGCAATCTCGAGGGCAAGCGTCTTGCCCAGGTCCCCTCTTCACAGGCAATCCTGCAGATACGGGGAGATCTCCAAAACTGGATGTGGGTCGCCGTCTGCCGCTATGTGGCGGCGCAGTTTGATGACGACGCCAACACCCTTTCACTCGGAACCTGCATGACTTTCGACGCCAGGATCACCCGGAGGCTGGGGAAGAAGACGGAGGTTTTCGTCGCCGGGGAGAACCTTTCAAACGCCGAAATACAGACGCGGAGGGACGCAAACGGGACCGTCAGCATAGGCGCCCCCAGAATGTGGAGCACGGGACTGAGGCGGGAGTTTTAAATCTCCCCCGCCCCGGATCCGCTTCTATTTCAGCAAACGCAGGCCAGGCACGCTCAGGCGCAAAACTCCCACCCCTTGCGTACGGCATTTCGCTTCAGCAGCAGGTTGGCCTCCGGGCTGTTTAAAAAGCGCTGGGCCGCGCTGTCCCATTTCAAAAGCCTGCCGGGATTCAACACGCCGATGTTGCCGAGCAGGCCGTAGCGGCTCAAAGGGACGGCGTACTCGAAATTGGAACCGCACTTGCGGCCCGACAGGATGGCTTCGATAAGCTCGATCTGGGGGTTCTTTGCGGTGGCGCGCTCGATGGTCGGCTGGGGGGCTTTCTTAAGCAGCCAGTCCTCATGCTTCGCATAGGGCAGGAGTCTGGGTTTTCCGGCATGGTCACCGATGCAGATCAACTTTCCTTCCTCCCCGATGTACAGAGCTCCGGCCTTGGCCTTCGCCCAGTCCTCGGATTCGTCCAACTCCACCGGCCGCTCCGGCTTCCGATTTCCGTCGTACCAGGTCAGCGTTACGTCCCCGAAAAGCTTGGTCTTGTGCTTAAGTGTGATGGTGGAAGCCGAAGGAAACGTGGTCTCAGTGAGGTCGTCGACGTCCGCCTGAATTTCGTAAGGGTCCCCGAGTTCGCATGCGTAAAACGGGCCGTCCAGCGTGTGGCACCCCATGTCCCCCATCGCGCCGGAGCCGTATTCACGGTGGGCTCTCCAGGCAAACGGGTGCAGTCCCGGCAAATACGGAACCTCAGGACACTGGGCAAGCCAGGCGTCCCAGTTCAAGGTGTCCGGAGCGGCGGCGGCAACCATGCCCTCCTTCGCCTTGGTGCCCTGCGGCCAGATCGGACGATTTGTCCAGACGTGTATCTCCTTAACGCGGCCGATGATCCCCATCGCGAGGTACTCCTTCAAAGCGCGCAGACCATCGAGCAAATGCCCCTGGTTTCCCATGTTGGTGAGCACTCCTTTTTCGCGTGAAAGTTCCAGCAGCCGGTTCGCCTCCCAAACCCGGTTCACAAGCGGTTTTTGCACGCAAACGTGCTTCCCATGACGAAGCGCCTCGAGCGCAGCGGGAAAATGCGAATGGTCGGGAGTGGAAACCGTCACTCCGTCGAGTTTGTCCCCCATCGTCGCAAACATTTCCCTGAAGTCCTGAAACAGCCGGGCGTTCGGGTAAAGAAGCTTTGCCCGCTCGAGCCGGGTCCGGTCTACGTCACACAGGGCGACAATTTCCGCACCGGCCGAGGTGTTCAGCAGGTCGGCCTTGCCCTTGCCCTCCACCCCGATTCCTCCAAATTGCAACTTCTTAGGTCCCTGCCCCCGGAGGATATGGGGAAACACGAGCGAGCTTGCGGAGAGAGATGCGGCCTTGAGAAAGGAACGCCGTGAGGTGCGGGATGCGGTGGAATAGTCGGAGGGGTTCATGAATTGGGGGTGGATGAGACACGTGAAACGGCACAAGCCCGTGCTTGTACTAACGCAGCTGGAGACAGACTCTCTATGTCCGCGAAAGCCCAGCATTACACTTTTCAATACCCGCTTGCAGCTTTTCTCTTTGTTTCCAAAGCGATCCACGCTGGCAAACTTCTTGAGATCGCTCGGCAACAAGCTCCTATCCGACTCTTTAAATTCATGGAAGAAGGCATCATCGATTTGCAAAGCGACGACTACTTTATGGGTGAAGCCTTGCGCCTTGCGCAAAGGGCGCGAAGCCAGGACGAAGTCCCCGTGGGCGCAGTACTGGTTCTCGAGGGGCGCATCATCGCCCGCGCCTACAACCAAGTGGAGCAGCTCAAAGACGCCACCGCCCACGCCGAGATCCTAGCCATCACGCAAGCCGAGGCTGTGCTTGAGGACTGGAGGCTCACAGGCTGCGACCTCTACGTAACCAAGGAGCCCTGCCCCATGTGCGCGGGCGCCATCATCCACACCCGGGTGCGGCGCGTCATCTTCGGCTGCCTCTCGCCCAAGGACGGCGCGGGCGGCAGCCTCATGAACCTCCTCCAGCACCCCAAGCTCAACCACCGCTGCGAGGTCACCAGCGGCGTCCGCCAGCTGGAGTGCGCCTCCGTTCTCCAGGATTTCTTCAGGCAAAAACGCAGCGCCTCCCCCCCGCCCCCGGGGCACCTTCCGGAGTAAGAGCCGTCCGCCGCGAACCCTCTCAATCCGGCCCCCCTGCCTGCTTGACCCGGCCGCAAAACTACCCCGCGCGCTTCCCTCCCGGCAGCAGGTGCTCAATAGGCTGCTCCCGGCGCGACAGGGCGCGCCTCAGCTTCTCCAGCGCCCCGTTCTGCAGCTGCCGGATACGCTCCCTCGTGACCCCGAACCGCTTGCCCACCTCTTCCAGAGTCTTCGGGCTCTCGCCCTCCAGGCCGAACCGGGAGGCGATGATCCGGCTCTCCCGGGGGTCCAGCACCGAGAGCACCTCCCCCAGTTCCTCTAACAGGTTGCTGTCGCTCAACTGCTCGAGGGGGTTCGGCGCCTCTAGGTCGCTCACGGTCTCCCCCAGCTCCTTTCCATCGTCATCGCTCACCGGGGCGTCCAGCGAGGCGGGGCGCAGCGACACCGTCCGCAACTGCGCCAGCTTCGGTGCCGAGATGCCCACCTCCTCCGCAAGCTCCTCGTCGGTCGGCTCCCGCCCCAGCTCCTCGCTCATGCTCATAGCAAGGCGGCGCACCTTGGCGATCTTGTCCACGAGATGCACGGGCAGCCGGATCGTCTTGCTCTGGTTCGCCAGGGCGCGCTTGATGCTCTGCTTGATCCACCAGGCAGCGTAGGTGCTCAGCTTGCCCCCTTTCGAGGGGTCGAAACGCTCGACTGCCTTGATGAGCCCGATATTGCCCTCTGAGATGAGGTCCGGCATCGGCAGCCCGAAGTTGTTGTAATCGTGCGCAATCTTCACCACCAGGCGCAGGTTGGCCTGAATCATCTGGGAGCGGGCCTCCCGGTCGCCCAACTTAATGCGCCCGGCCAGCTCCACCTCCTGCAGCGGCGTCAGAAGCGGCACCTGGCCGATCTCCCGCAGATACACCCTCAGCCCGGACTCGGGCTCCTCGCGACTGCCATATTTCATTACCATACAGCTCCCTCCCCAAAATGTTTTGCAGGTCCCAGCCGGCGCGCCGCCCTAAGTCTAAGCGTCTTCAAACGGCATCCAACGGCCCCAAACGGCATCTTAAGATCCTGAAACAAGGCTTCAAAGCACCGCGCCCCGAAACAGTTCACGCAACCCCTTGAAAAACCGGCGGGACAACCTGCACGGCCCCTTCTCCTGTTGCTACGGGAACCGCGAGCCCGAAAGCCTTATCTATTCGTGCGACAGCACGTATTTAGCCACGCCTCCGGAACCACGCCTCCATAAACACGCGCAGCCATGCGCCCCGCCGCCGTAACCGCCTGCAGACCAAAGCAGCGCCGTCACCGTGCCCAACCCCACCCCTAGCCCCTAGGACGGAGTCCCCGCAAACGGAGTGAACCCAAGCCCGAACGCATTCGCAGACGCCGCAAACATCGTCGGAATCGACCCGATGAAACTCTCCCATTGCTGGTTATTCCGGTACTGGGTGTCCGCACCCATGTACACCCCCGCCGGAAGGATGCCACTGTCCTCGATCTGCACTCGCACCTCGTATTCCCAGTCCGGAATCCGAACATGCCCAAGCGCCGCCGGCCGCGCAACCTGCCGCGTCCCGGCAAAGGACCGCAAAAAACGCTCCCGCTCGTGGAGCGATTCAAAACGCGCCTGGGCCTGCATCGCCAGCGAGCTCACCGACTTCGGATCGACCTCCACCAGGGCATGCACACGGCAAAGCGTCTGCTGCACCAACTGCCAGTCCGCCCAGTTGCGGGCGTTGCGCACCGCCACCCGCAGCCGTTCCGCCGTGCGCACCAACGTCCCGTTTCCCTCGAAAAACGTGGCATTCAACTCGTACTGGTACAACAGGTCGCGCCCCAGCAACTGGCACTGCGTTGGCTTCAGGCCGATCCCCTTCAGGGGATCGCACAGGTCGCGGACGAAGTCCTCCAGCGCGGTTTCGCGCATACTGACCGGAGCCGGGAGCGGCAGGTCAATGCTCACTCCAAAAATCTCGATGGGGATGACTTCCATAAACAACAAACTTTCCCGAAGTGCCGAAATCTACTCCGCCACCTAACGGACAGCAATCCCAACATCCCCTCCCTCCGCGTTGACCAGATTCATCGCCACAAACCGCATTCGCGCGAAGAAGATCCGCTGCCACAAATCCTCTCCGCCTTCCGAGCCTCTTCAGGGAACCCTCGCTTGATCCCGGCGGCTCGGAATCCCAGTTCAGAGGAAACCTCACTGGGACCCGGTCCGTCAGGATTAAAGGGGCGCCTTATTCGCCAGGGAGGGATGCCGCCTCGGCCTGCAGGTTCGTGATCAGCGTGGACTTCACTCTCTCAAAATCGACGTCACCACCGAGCAGCAGCACCTGCTCCGCATCCCACACCAAGTCAACATTGAGATCGTCGTCCGTGCCACTCCCCAAGTCGTAAGCCCCAGACATCAACTCCGGCGCGCCATAAATCGAAGCGTCCCCTGCTGTCTGGACACGACCGGCGAGCGTGAAACTCACGGGCTGGTCCAATCCAGGCACACGCTCAGCCAGCACGGAAAACTCCGAACGCTCACTAGCCGAAGCATCCTGAATGGTCTGATCCGCAGGGAGCCATCCATCCACCTTCTCCAGCGTGAGCGGCGGCGCCGGCGAAACAGAATCCAGCAGCCATGCGGAGCGGCCCTTGGAGACCACACGCTTGCCGCCAACCATCTCGCTCGCCCGCTCGGTAATCCAGTATCCGCTCCGGCTCTCTGGACTGCTTGAACCGTTCAGATGCTTCCCACTCACCCAGTACACCCACCAAGCGGTGAAGGCGGAGGTCGTGCCATCCGAACCGGCGTTCACCACTGGCGGCGCTGATTCGCTGCTTCCCAACACCGTGAGCATTGCGGAGGTCACCACTGGGGCGTCATCCAATCCGGAGTTGGCGTCATTCCGAATCTCGACCGTGTACACTCCAGATTGAAGCGGGCTCATGAGCTTCAGGTAGGGCGAGTCTGTGCCCACCACAGATCCGTCCCTGAGCCACTTGTAATGAGGCGTGGAACTCGAATTCACCACCACGGAGAACACTACCGGACCGCTCGAAACCGTGCGGGACACGGGGTGCACCTTGATCAAAGGAATCATCACGACATCCAATGTGACTGGCTCGCTGGTCTTCGTCTCCTGTGTCGACACATTCGTTGCCACCACCGTGTAGTTGCCGTTGTCGGAGCTGTCTGCAGCATTAATCCTGAGCTGGCTGGAAGTCCCGCCCTGGATCGTAGCGCCGTTCTTGCACCACTGCAGTGTGATCTCTCCAGTTCCGGAAACATCCGCGATCAGGTTCACCGAGTCCCCTCGGCTCACCTTGGACGGAGAGATGATCTTGACCCCCAACGCCTCGTCGACGGCCACCGTCACCAAGTCGCTCATGGCAAAGCTGGAGTTGTTGCTCACCTTAACCTGGTAGATTCCAGCGTCAGCGACCCCAACATTACTCACTGACAGACTGGCAGAGGAACCTCCAGTCACAACGGAAGGTCCAGTACTCGAAGAGACAGTACCCGCAGTAATCGGAGCACCATTCTTCAACCACTGATAGGTGATGGGCGCACCACCAGAGGCGACCACCGACAGGGTGAACCTGTTGGCGGAAGTTCCCGCTTTCACGGGCCCAGCGATGGAAGGCTGGGTCGTGATGACCACCGGCGAGGCCACCTCCATGGTCACTGGTGAGCTGGTCGTCTGACCTCCGGTCGGACTGGTCACCCGAACGCTGTACGCTCCCTCCTGGGCAGGCGTCACGCCCTCGATCGCCAGAATGGCCGTCGCACTTCCGGTCACGCCTGCGCCGTCCGACACCTGCGCTCCATCTTTAAACCACTTGTAGGAGAACGCCCCAGGCGCCGCCGTGGCGGCTCCCCGGACTTTGACCTGCATCCTCACCCCGTCTCCTGGGCTCACCTTGGTGGGGATATCCACAGCCCCCTCGATAAATGGATCCACAGTCACTTGAACCCCGGCGCTGGTCGCAAATACGGCCCCGTTGTCCACGAGCACGTCATAGACGCCGTCACTGGAGTTCGTCACCTGCGAGATCACATGCTGTATGATGAACTTGCCGTACTCGGCCTTGGTCGGATCCGTGACTCTCTGGCTTGTCAACTTGGTGCCCAAGGGGAGCAAGGGGATCCCGTTCAGACGCCATACGTAGTTCAAGGTCGCCGCCGCCTTGAGTTCGTCCGCCACCGCGACAAGCTTCACATTGGAATCAGTCGTCTTAAGGGTCAAAGACGCCCCGGAATTCGGCTGGGTGACGATGATTACGTCAGTCGGGGTCACTACGCGCAATCCAACGACGTTACTAGTCACAACGCCGCCAGCACCCGTGACCTCGACCTTGATCTGGGCAAGATCGTCTCCGGACTTTAGATCTTTCAAGATGAGGGTGGGTTCGTTACCGCCAACCGTCCTCCATGTATTCATGCCGTCATCCAGCATCCTGCTCCACGCGTAGGAGAGCGTTCCCGAACCTGTTGCTTCCACACGGAAAGCCGCCGTGCCCTTCTCCGAAGACAGCACAGGCTGCGGCTGGACTCCAATGACAGGCTTGAGATTCACCGTCACCTGCGCGGGGTTGCTCTGCGACACTCCGAAGCTGTTCGAGACGAGGATATCGTACCGGCCGGCATCGGATGCAGCAGCCTTCAAGCGAGTGAGTGTCAAAGCTGCAGGTTCTTCGCTGGCCATCACCAGCACCGTTCCGGCTTCACCCGCGAGCGCGACTCCATCCTTCCTCCACTGGTAACGCACCGATGTTCCCGACAAATCGGAGACCTGTGCGGTCAACGTCAGAAGACTGTCCTGCGTCGCCGTGACGGGAATCGTCTCGTTGCCGCTAGCTCCTGCGAGCTTTGCTGCTGGGGGCGCTTTCACGGCGACCCGAGCCACTTCTCTTGCATTTACGGCAGGCGCCGCAGTGCCCTTCGCAAACGACACCACTCCGGCGGCGTTCGCCCTCGAAAAGTCATTCGAGATTTCAACCCCGTAACTCCCGGAAGCACCGGCTGTGACCGCAGGAATCACCAGTTCCGGACCTGTCTGGGACAGCAGCGTCCAGGCGCTTGCCGGACTGGAGGCGCTCGGCTTCCTGTACCACTTGTAGACAGGGTTGTATCCGGTCGCAGCGACTTTGAGCCGCAGCGCATCCCCCTGAGCGAGCCCGAGCGAGCTGATCGTCGTCCCGGCAGCAAAGCCCACCGGATCGTGCACCTTGACCTTGACCGGCACGCTCTCGACGACGCCGTTCACCTTGCCGATGGTGCTGACCTTGTAGTACAGCTCGTCCGACTCCAAGATTCCCGAAATGCTGCACGTTCCGGGTGTGATCACGACCGAACGCCCGGCGCTCGAAGTGCCTGCGAGGACGGCGTACGGCCCCCGTTCATAACGGGATGAGTAGAAGGTGAAGGCAGAGCCGTCGCTCAGCGAGCCTGTCTCCCTGGCATCGCCCACGTTGGCCGTCAGTGTCAGCGTGTCGCCCGGGTCCACCTCCGTGACGACTGCTGTCCCGGCGTTGACCGTCGGCACGAGGGAAACCGCCACCGGGTCGAGAACCTTCACGTAACCTGAATCACTCGTGATGGCACCCACCGTGTTCGTTATCTCCACTCGGTAGTCGCCCTCGTCCATCTTCCTGACACCATTGATATAATAGGCGCTGCCCGTGGCTGACCCGGCGCTGCCGCCGGGAACCGGCACCCAGTATTCGCTTCCCTTCTGGCGGAAGAACCACTGGAAGTGAGTGTCGTTGGTGAATATACCACCGATGCTCAGCACGGCGTTGTCAGCTGGACCCGCCGCGCGCGCCGGATACGTCAACTGCATCGCCAGCGGCTGATCGGTGATCACCGGAAGAGGAAGCACGTACAGGGTGAACGGCACCGACTGGCGAGCCACAACTCCCCCCTGACCATCAGGTACCATCACAACTGCAGTGTAGGCGATTCTGGTCGTGGTATTGCTACCATCCGCTGCTTTAAGGTTACGCAGAGTCAGAGTGAGGCCTGTTTCACCCGGCACCTCGTTTGTCACGGGCGCCGTTCCAGAACCGACAGCTGTCACCGTTCGAATCCACTTCACAGTGAGACCGTCTCCGATCGGGAAGACGCGGAACGCTGCCGAACCTCCTTCGGGCACGAAATAGTTCTGCTGACTCCATCTGACGCCCTGCTCCGTCGTCAGCCAGGCATTTTGCTCTGCCGGACCGCTCCACACCCTGTCCCACTTGCCCCACTCCGGACTGGTACGGAAGCCGGCCTTGTACAAGGGATCGCTGACGTTCACAAAGACGTTCGCAGGCGTGCTGAGATAGGACGGTTCATCCGCAGCCCCCGTCGAGGGATCGGGCAGCGCCACCGCCCAGTAGACACCCGAATCGGATTCCTTGGGCGCGGCAAGAGTCAAAGTCCCCCCGCCGGAAAGGCTCCCGGACTGCAGGGTGCCTCCAGAAGTAATCCTCCTCTGCCATCCAGAGATGCGATAGCCAGTCTTGACCGCGGCGGTCAACACAATCGGCTTGGCTTCAGCTCCCTCGATCCCCACGACGGAAACCGGCTGGAGCGAAAAGACGTCTACTGCGGACGCCGCCTCAGAAGCCAGCACCACCGTCGCAAAGACGGAGCTACCCGAGGGCCCCATCACCGTTACGGTGTAGTCACCCAAGCTCGAGGCGGTGGCTTCCGGAATCTCAAGCGTATCTGTACGGCTCAACTCAAGATCAGGCTGCCCTGCCTTGGTCCAAGAATAGATCAGCGGCCCTGTACCGGTTGCTACGATGCGGAATTTGGCAGACCGGTTCACAAGTCCAGAGGTGGCGACACTCTCATTGACCGGCGGCACCAGAATGCGGGGCGGCTCGAGCACTTGCAGCAGCGCCTTCCGGCTGGCCGTCGTGCCGACGGTGCGTCCGTTGACTGTGTTTGAAACCACCAAGTCGAAGAGCCCGCTGTCGACCACGCTCACATTGTTCCGAACAAGCCTGATGACCTTCGAGTCGGTCGGAGAAAGGACGCCAGAGCCTCCAGAGATTTCAACGCCGTAACGTCTCCACTGGTAGCTGATCGATCCAGGCCCGGAAACCTCCGCGCTCAGCGTGACTTGAGAGCCCTGTTCGACGCGCTGATCCAAAGGCTGCTTCACGATTGAGACAGGAATATCAACCAGCAGCGTCGCCGCGCTCGACAGCAACTCAGAAGTCACCAAATTGCTCACACCCACGGTGTAGGCTCCTGAGTCCAAATACGAGACCGTCGACAGCGAAAGCTGGTCGCGTGTAGCGCCACTGATCGCGACACCGTCGTGATACCACTGATACTTCAGCGGGCCGGTCCCCGTAGCCTTGACTGTGAAAGTCACAGGATCCCCGGGTTTACAGGTTTGGGAATTTGGATGCTGAGTGATCTCCACGGGCTTGTTTACAATCACCCGTGCCATCGCACTGGACATACGCCCAATCGGGGTCGTGACCAGCACCATGTAGAATCCTTCGTCGGAAATACTGGAAGAAGGAATCAGAAGTGTGCTCGAGGTCTGGCCTGCAAGCATCTGTGCGCCCCGGCCAATACCCTTGATCCACTGATAGGCCACCTTGTCGGTCCGGTTCAGCTTAACCTCAAGTTTGATCGGACTGTTTGGGTTTACAGTCAGGTAAGGTGCGGGATGCTGGAGGATTTTCCACAGGGACTGTGGTTTCACTTCACAGGAGGTGCTTGCAACGCGTTCAAAGTTATTGGAAACGACAACATCGTAGAAGCCCGCCTGCGCCAGAGTGAGCGAAGGCAGCTCAAAGGTGGACCGTGTCGCACCCCGGATGGCCACGCTGTTGTAACGCCACTGGTAGCGCAGCACACCGTCGGCAGCATTAGAGGAGGTCTTGGCCTCAAAAATGATGCGGCTTCGGATGTCCCTCTCCAACACTTCCGGAAGCGCTTCCACGCTCAGCGGCGAAGCCACGGACAGCTTGATTTCGACGCGTCCGGCGATCGTGTCATTGTCGTCCTCAGCCTCAAAGGCGTAGGTTCCCGCGTCGGTCGCCGAGACAGAGAGAATCTCAAACGTCCGCGTGGCAGTCGCCAGCAAGGAGCCGTTTTTGAACCAGCGGAACTTCAGCGAAGCGGGCGTCCCACCGGAGACCACGGTTGGATTGAAAAAGACGCGTGTCCCGGGACGCGAAAGGGTGTCTGCGAGTCCGGAGATCACCGGCCGGGGTTGTATCGTGAGGACGGTCGCCTTGGTCACCAACCGGCTCTTTTCAGCGCCGCCGGAGTACTTGCTGATGACGAGGTCATAGAGACCCGCATCTGTCAGGTCTAGGTTTGAGATCGTCAGGATCTTCGTATCGGATCCGGTAACCCGTCCTGCAACACTATCGCTGAGTGGCACGCCGTTCTTACGCCACCTGTAACCAATCACCACTCCAGCCTGGTCGGCAATTTTTAGGGTGAAGGCAATCTCGGCTGTCTCACCCCGTTTCTTCGGAAGCTGAGCAGGCGGCAGAGAAGTACCGTTGAGGGATTCGCCGGCTAATGCACCGCTTACGGAGCCTGACGAACTGTCAGCCTCTTCAGTGATCTTGAGGTCTTCAATCAGAGTTAGATCTGCGCGAAGACTCGTGTCCAGTCCGGGAGTGCCGCCATACACGTTGCGCACTACCGCCCAGTAGGCGGCCCGCTCCTGAACGTTCTCAAGAATCAGCTCCGCAGTGGAAGCGGATGCCAGGGTGAGTCGTTCCCCGACCGTCTCCCCTTCCACCAGCTTGTACCACTCATAAGACAGTGGCGGAGTGCCCTTTGCCAGAACACTAAAGCGGGCGCCATCCCCCGGATTCACCACCAACGTCTCAGGCTGCTTCGTGATGAACGGAGGAGACAGGACCGTCAGCAGCGCCGGAGTACTTGCGGCCGAATTGACGTCGTTCGACACAAGCACCCAGTATTTACCGTTGGAACCATCGGAAATAGCGGAGCCTGGATCTGCGGAAGCAATCAAGAGCGTGTCGGTAGCCGCACCCGAAATCTTGCCGAGAACGTCAACCAAGGCTGTCTTATCGAAGTACCATTGGTATTTCAGTTTTCCGGACGCGATTTGAGGTGATCCGCTGGCGAGGACCGAGAAGACGGCTCCCTCACCTCTGGACACGCTCAGTGACGCGGGATGGGAAATGATTTCAACCTTTGTCAGCACGTTCACCGTAACAGGCTTGCTCGGGACATTTCCTACGATGTTCGAGACGATCACGTCATAAATGCCGGAGTGATCCGTGGCGTTGGCATTCAGGATGGAGAAAACCGGCCTGTCCCTGACGTCGTTCAAGACGTTGAGGGGCACACCGTTGCGCCGCCAGACGTAGTGCAAGCTTGGAACACCGGAAGCGTGATCCAAATCCAGAGTACCGGAAGCCTTGACCACCAAGGTCGCCTTGCCTCCCTCGATCAAGGTCGGCGCCGCAGGCTGAGTCTCAATCTTGACCGCCTCGTTCAGACGGAGTTCCGCCGACGTACTCACTGAAACGCCGTAGGCGTGGGAGACCACGACATCGTAAAATCCTGCGTCTCCGCTCTCAACGTCGGAAATTCTAAGGACTGGCGAATTCGCCCCCTCAATCCGGTCAGAATTCTGGAGTAGAGCCCCTCCCCTGCGCCACTGGTAGGTGACGTTCTTTCCGGTCGCTGCCACTTTCAAAACCGCAGTATTGAGCGGGTTGACCGCCTGGTTCCGGGGATTATCGGTAATAATATTCTTTTCCAGAACTGTGAGGCTGAAGTCTCTGGATTGGCTTCCACGCTCATTGGACACCGTGACTCGGTACGTTCCGGCATCGCTCACAAGCAAGTCGGACAGTGACAACGAAGCGGAGGCCGCGCCGGGTATCGAACTCCAGCGTCCGCCTCTTTCACGTTGCCATTGATATACGAGCTTGCCGCCGCCTTCGGCAGTCACCGACATGCTGGCACCGGCACCGGCAAAGACGGTCTGCGAAACCTGTGCTGACGGGGTATTCACAATCGACACCGGCCGCATCAGGGCAGCCTGCACCTCAGCACTCATCTCCGAGCCGAGTTGCAAGAGAGTTCCAGCCTGCTTGGTGGAGGTCACTTTGACCTTGTAACGGTCCGCAGTGGTCAAATCCGTAACGTCCACGGTCAGACTGGCCCCGGTGTTCCCGGCCATGACTGCTCCGTTCTTGTACCACTGGTAGGTCGCGTCCCCCTTCGAGGCTGCCACAACGCGGAACATGTAGGAAGCCGCAGCCGGATCAGAGCCCTCCACAGGAATCAGCTCCAACGAGGACTTCGGCTGCTCGGTGATCCGGACGTTCTCATAGACCTCCAAACGAGCCGACTGGCTGGCAACCGTCAGCGGGCCGCTGCTAATCAAGACATCATAATCAGCAGAATCAGCCTCCAATGTTGGCTTAACGGTGAGGCTTGGCGCGCTGGCGCCTTTGATCTCCACGCCGTTCCGCCGCCACTGGTAGCGCAGGGACTTCCCTTCCGCGGACACGGTGAAGGTGGAGCTCGTTCCCGCCTTCAGAGAAAGGTCGGCAGGATTGGTCAGAATCTTTACATCATTGCTGACGGTCAGGGAGGCAGGAGAACTGATAGCAGGCGTTCCCACCCCGTTGCTCACCTGAACCTCATAGTCCCCTTCATTGACGGCGTCCGCACTCGCGATCGTCAACTGCTCCGTCTTGGCGCCACTCACCTGGCCTCCATCCTGAAGAGGCACTCCGTCTTTCCTCCACTGATACTTCAAAGGCGCATAGCCGGCCGCTTCCACGCGGAAACGAACCGATGAGAGACGGTTGACGGTCTTCGAAGACGGCTGGGAAACGATGCTCGCCGGCATGCGCACGGACAAGGCAGCGGTGGCACTGGTCAAGGAACCGGCGCCGTTTGTCACGGCAACGCTATAAGCACCGGCGCTCGATTCCGCCGCTGTGAAACTCAACGTCGGCTGGGTTTTCCCATCGAGCGCGGCTCCGTTCTTCGTCCACTGATAAGCGACACTTCCGCTGCTGACGGCCACTCCCACCGACAGGCTGACGGGGCTGCCCAAATCCACCGAGAGATTTTCAAGATCCTTGGTAAGCTGAACCGGCTGGAACACCGTCAGCGTAGCGGCATTCTGGGGAGATACCGACTCCAAAACAGCCTGGGTATCCGGATCCCGCTGGAAAACGCGCACCGATATCTTTGAACCCGAGTCATCGCCGGAGACAGAGGACATCGTGAGCGTCGAGTAAGCGGTGCCGCCCGAGACGCGCGCAGAGATGCCGCCGGTGGCAGGTGAGCCATCAATGAACCACTGGAAACGGAGCCCGCCGCCTTCGACAGAAGGATCGCCACCGGTCGCCTCAACCTGGAAGGTGGCCGATGCGCCCGGCTTCAATGGCCCCACATCCGCGGGAGACTTCTTGATGCTGATGGTGTCGAGCACCTTCAATGTGGCAGAACTCGTCACGCTGGTGAATTCGACGCCGGAGAATTCGTTGTACCCCTTGACCTGGTAGATTCCAGAATCCACGAGCGCGACGGCCGGAATGGTGAGCGTGCTGGAGGCTGCAGTGGAAACGGATGTCGGCAATCCACCGACGGCCCGTGACCAGGAATACTTGAGATCATCCCCCGAGACACTGAAGCCCGACCACTGCAGGGATTTGCCCTTCAAAACCGTAACCGACGCCAGAGGCGTGGCCAGTTCTACCGGTATTTTGCTCAACCGAATTTCCTGAGACAGCGTCTTCACAGGGCCAGTCTCCCGGGTCGCCGCGTTGCTCAGCAGGGCATCGTACTTGCCCAGTTGATCCAGAGAACTCACCGTCAGTCTGAGCGTACCCGAGTTTACCCCGGAAGCGGAGCTACCCTCGACGAGCGGCACCCCGTTCCTGCGCCATTGGTAGGTCACGCCCGCGGGAGGTTCAACCAACGTAAGGCTCGCGGTAGCGCCAAGCGCCAGCGCGCCGGCAGGCGACTGAACCAACGCAAGGTTGGAAGCCGGTGGCAGTAGTTTCGCGACAGCTATATCCACGACGCCCGGCGCCTTGGTTCCTTCAGCATCCACTGCGAGAACGGAGATTCTCTTGATGGAGTCGGTTTCGGAATCCGGCACGAGAAGCTTGAGCACGCCATCCGAGGAGAGCTGAATCCAGCTTTCGAGCGGGACTGAGGCAAAGGCCCATTTCACAGGCGCAACCAGTTCCGCCGGAGCGGCGAGCTTGAGATCCTTGATCGTGCGAGTGGGCGCAGTGAGGGGCGAATCCCCCGCGATCACCGACATGCTCGAGGAGAATGCAGGCAGCGTGGCCGGTTCCACCTTCAAGAGCACGGTCGAGTACGAGGTCCCGCTCGGGTTGGTGGCTGCAATCCGGATTTGGTAAAGTCCTTTTGCAGAGGGTGTGCCAAAGATCGTTCCATTCGAAACAGTCGTACCGGGAGGCAGAGCCCCATCCACAAAAACCGAGGTGGGACTGCCATTGGCCGTAATCGCGTACGCAGGAGAAAGAGAGGCTCCCTTCACTCCGGTGAACTGAAGCGGACTGGTGATCACTGGCCGAGGAGGCAGGACGTTGAGCGTCAACAGGCCGGCGCCCGTACCTCCATCATTGGTGGCTTCCACTGCCACCGCATACGTGCCAGACGTTTGGACGACCCCGGAAATCAGGCCGTTTGACGGATTGAGAGTCAATCCCTCAGGAAGGCTGGCACCGTTGCTGGTTCCTGGTGCGTTAAACCGGTAGGGGTCGTAGGAGGCAGTCAACTGGTAAAGGAACGCGTCCCCGACCACTAGGCTCTGGCTCAAACCCTCCTTGAAGCTGGGTGCAGGAACGCGGATGTCGATCGCCAAGTCCACGGTTGCCTCGCCTCCAGCATTGATGGCGGAAACCTGCACGGTCGAGAGCCTGACAGCCAGCGGAATGCCGCTGATCAGACCGGTCTTCGTATCCAATTCCAGCCCGCTGGGAAGCGCATCCACGGCGAAGCTGGTTGGAATGTTATCCGCAGTGATCTGGTACGTGAAAGGTGCATCCAGGTTGCCTCGCGCAGAGAGAATTCCTGAAGCAGGGACCCCTGTGAACTCCGGCTTCGGCGTCTTAACGGTGATTGCCAGCGTCGCACGCCCCGTCCCCGATGAGGAGAGGACGCTCAGATTCAGGGTATGCGATCCCAAGACTGTCGGGGTCCCGGAAAGGGTCCCCTTCCCGGCGTCGAAACTCAGCCAGGACGGTACGCCCTCGGCGCCATAACCGCTCACGGCCACATCCGTGCTGACTTGGTACGAGAACGCCTTGTTAAGATACGCGGTGGCGCTAAGGGTGCTCGTGATCACGGGCAGCGCAGGCAAAACGTTAAACGTCAGCTGGCTGGTACCGGTTCCCACGGTGCTGACCGCGCCAAGCGTTGCAATGGAAGTGCCGGCCACCAACGGAGTCCCGCTGATGACACCCGAAACCGTATCCAAGGTAAGACCGGAGGGTAATCGGGTAGCGGAGAAGCGTGTCGGGAAATTGCTCGCAGAAATCGTGTAAGTGAACGCGTCACGCACACGGGCGGTGACGCTGGTTGCACTGTCGATCACCGGCGGGCCCAGAGGGCCTTGAACCTCCACATACACGCTTCCCAAAACCGACTTCCCGGCCGGATCGGTCGCCTGCAACATCACATTCAGTTTGCCGGAAACGCCGGGTACAGTCTGGAGCACTCCGGTGCTGGCAAGGTTCAAGGACACGGACGGTAGCAAGTAACAGTCGGTAGGAATAGTCTCCTCGGACTGGGAGGCGCTCCGCCAGCGCAAGCGACAGCTCGCCGCTCCGCCGTACTCGATAAACTCCGCGAGGACATCAGTCGGAACGCCCGCAACGAGCGAAACCGGAATGTTCGCACCAGTCACCCAAGGGTCGTAAACCAGCACGCCGCCCACCCAGACACGGATCTTGTCGTCAACCCACGCGCTGAAGTTGTAGGACTCGGTGTATTTCGGCACGAGCAGTCCGGTCCAGCGGACACTGAAGCTGTCAGCCGGAACCAAGGGATCCGGGGCCTCATACCCCCAGTCAAAACTCACGCTGCTGTCGACGCGGGTCAGCAACAAAGTCCCGAAGTCAGTCCCGCTGTAGTATTCGCCCTTGATGCCGTTTTTTCTCTGAGGGTCGTAAGCTGCCGCAATCGACCACGCCACAGGCCGTGTGAGTCCTGCGGAAACGGGGATTTTCGAGGCAAGGTCAACGCGTACCTTGGACTCGTCATTCAAATCCGTGAGAAGAGTGGTTTCGAAGTTCGCCAACCCACAGGTGACTTTGACGTCGTACACGGAGGAACCGTCGTCCACGCGGGCATAGATAGGCATGAGACGGGAAGCCTCCGTCGCGGGCGGCTGAACGCTGAGCACGCCTTTGTCCGAGAGCGAAACCCAGGAAGGCAAAGTCTGGCCCGAGACAAGCGACCAGCTCAGGGCTGGCGTGCCCAAAACCTGAACTTCCGCAAGGCTGAGGTAATTGTTTCCGGCAAGCTGGACCCGGACATAGCGGCCCCGCGCCCCCTGCGTATCGATCGAATATGAGGGATTCGGCATCACATTGATGCGCTTCTTCCAGGTTTCGCCATCCACCAAAGTCGAGGGAACAGCGTCACTTGCAACCTTCGCAAAAGGCTGCTTGGAAACGACCACCCAGTAATCGCTCAAACGCTCGGGAGCCATATCCATCCGGTTCCAAAGCACCACTTTCTGGATGTCCTGCTCAACGCCAAGGTCCACCTCCCACCAAGCCCCCTGCTGCCCTTCGGTATGGGTCACGGACCCGCCATTCCACTGGCCGTCGGTGTTTCCGTCCACCGCTCTCGAAGCGGGGCCGTACTCGCTGCTCTGTCGGGCTGCCTTGTTCAAGGCATAGTTCGGGCCACTCGTGAAACTCGCCGCCAGAGGGGCAAGATCCAGCACCGTCGGAGTGGACTTGCCCAAGAGCACCGGTATGAGCGGCGCAAACATGGGCTCCAGCACGTTCACCGTCAATTTGCCAGACCCCTTCACACCCGAAGCATCCGTCACATCAAAGTACACATCAGTTACGGAGGACGTCTCCCATGCCGGCGGCTGCAAGCTGAACGTTCCCGTACTGGAAACGCCCATCCACCAAGGCAGATCCTGCCCGGAGCTGAAACTCCAACTCTTGGTTCCCTTCAGTGCGGCATTCGCCTGCACCAGCGTGTTAAGGTCCGTTGCGACGGCCGTGGAGGCGCCGACATCCGCAAGGATGTTGCCCGAGAACAACAGCGTGGACGGCGCAGTCCATGCGGGCATCGCCAGCAACTGGACACCCGAGGAAGTATAGCGCGCCGGCTTGCTCAGGGTCAGGCTGTTGGAGCCGTTTACGGACTTGATCACCGTCCCCGGAAACAATCCAGAGCCCGAGATGGACATCCCGGCAGACAAGCCTGTCGTGCTAGACACCGAAACAATCGCACTGTCCGCCCGCACGCTCGAGGAGGCGAGGTTGACGCCCGTGCCACCGGTCACCACCGTGCTTATCCGGGCGGTGCGGTACCGTATCGCAGGCTGAGTCCCTTCTGGCGAGCCAGCCGGTAGGAGCTCGTTGTAAGTCTGGTTGTAGAAAACAAACCCGCGGCCGGAAGGCACTGTGCTCGGAAGCGTGGCTGAAACCATTCCCGTGGATCCGATGCTAAAGCCCTCCGTCGGCATGTTGATAGATCCAACCAACGACCAGGTCGCACTGTATTCTGCCGACATCGGCCACCAGTTGCTCAAATTCAACGTGGTGGGTGAAGTCTGTCCCGCGGTGACAGACAACCCAGGTTCCAACCAGATATTGCTGGAACCGACCAACTCCACAGCCGCCAGCATCGTCTTGGGCGTGCCCTTGCTGGAATCAGTCACCTTCACCACTGCAGTTCCGAAGGCCCGGCTCTGCGGCACACTCAAGAATCCGCCGCTCGACAGGTTCCATTGGGAGAGGAAATCCGCGCGCTGGCCGGACACGTACTCCCAAGTCAATGAACCGCTCAGACCGGCGTCATCCGCGAGTAACTCGGGCAGATCTACCGAGATACCCGCCTGATAGCCCCAGTCCACAAACTGGGACTTCACCAAGTTCACCACATTCCAGTTCACCCGGTAGGTGCGGCTCGAGATCGCTCCGTAGATGTCCTTGTAATTGAGGTCCACATAGACCGGTTTGATGCCCAGATTTGCCGCGGTAGCCGCGGGGAAACGAAGCTCCCCAGTGCTTGCATTCAGACTTGCGCCCGCCGGCAGGTCCGGCGATCCGGGAGAGAGGGACCAACTGAAGAAGCCGGCGCCCCACTCGTTGGCCGTCAGCGTCCTCAAGTTGACGCTGGTTCCCTGGGTCTGGCCCAAGGGCGCGTTCGCTGCGAGGTTTGTTGCATTAACGAAGTTCAAAACAACCTTGCCGGTGAACTTCGCCCCGGAAGCGTTCGTGACCTCGACGAACAGGTTCCGCAACTGGCCGCTAGAGACACCGGTGGAAACCGTAACTTCCCCAGCCGCGCTGAGAGTGAGCCCGCTGGTCACCGCTGAATCCTGACCTTGGGTGATTGCCCAGGTCCTTGCCCCGGCAAGCGCGGGCAGGTCAGACGCCATCGGGTTCAGGTCAAACACCTTGGTGCCGGAAGTAAACTCCTGCATGTCGACGAACAACTCGGCCGCCGTCGGGATCGAAAGCGGATTGACCGTCACCTTGATGGTCGAGCGCTGGCTGGTTCCATCCGCGATCCGGCCGACCTGGTCAAAATACAAGGTCGCCGGCTTGGTTCCTGAGACCGGACGCGCGGTGAGCGAACCGCTGGAACTGAGGGTAAGCCACGAGGGCAAAGCCTGCCCGGGAGTCAGACTCCAGACACGCGAACCGACCAACCCCGACATTCCCACGTTCGGAACGTCATTCAAATTCAAGACCGTCCCCGTCGTGCCGGAAATTGACGCGCTGAGCGTTGCGCCGTTGTCAATGTGCGGCGTATTAACCCGGACCACCCCGAAGGCCTTTTTGCCAGCCGCATCCGTGGCGAGAACGAAAACATCCTGCTGAATCGCCTGATACTGGGAGAGGCTCAACACCCCTTCCGCACTCAGGTTGAAGCGCCAGTCCGGCGCCTGCCCTCCTGACGGTGTCACCAGCGACCAAGTGACTCCACTGCCCAGTCCCGCGGTGGCAGGCAACAGGGCGCTCAAATCCTTAGTCAACTGAACGCCCGACCAGTTGTCGCCGAAGAAGGGACTGCTGAAAACGGTCCCGCCGCAGGTCACCTTCACCGTGTAGGTCACCGTGTTGCCATTGGAATCTGTCAAACCCGTCTCCTTTAAGAAAAGGGTCTGCGGCGCATCCGTTGCCGCAGGATTGAGCGTAAGCACTCCGGCCTCCGTCAAAGTCGCCCAGGAAGGCATCACCTGTGCGAAGGCAGGCGACCACTTCTGAGTTCCGGCGAGGCCGGCAAGGGGCAGTTCGACTGTGGAATTCAGGTCGAACGCCGTGCCCGTCTTGGAAACCGAGGCGATCAATGTGGCATTGCCGCGGGGATAGGTCCCGTTCACACGAACGCTTCCGCGCACGAAATTTCCCTTCGAGTCGGTGGCTTTAACAAAAAACTCATTCCTGAAATCCGCCCACCCGCCAAGCCAGTAGAATCCATCAGGATTCAACCAGACACTGCCGTTCCAATTCATCCACGCCGGCGTTTCCGCCGCCCAAGTCACATCGCCACTCAAGCCCAAGCTCGAACCAAACTCCCTGCTCAGGTTGCCATTGATCTGCTGCCCCAGCCAGTTGTCACCGACCAAATTGCCCCGGAAGCTGACTCCGCCGCAGGCGACCTTGATCAAGTAGGTCTGAGCCGCACCGGAGGCATTCACACCATCCTGCTGGAAAAAGAGGGTTACCGGCGCATCCGTTGCCGAAGGCGAAAGCGTCAACTGGCCCGATGCGCTCAGTGAAGCCCAGCTCGGGAGTGTCTGAGCAAACACCGACTTCCACGTCCGGGAGGACGCCACGCCCGCCAGGGGAATGTCGGGGAGTGCGTTCAAATCCACCACCGTGCCGCCGGCTCGCCCCGCCTCAACGGTGGCAACGCCAGAACCGTTGATGTACATCATGTTGGCGCGGATTTGGCCGTAAACCGTTTTTCCGGTCGAATCCACTGCACGTACGACGAAATCCTTCTTGATCCAGTTATACCACCAGAGGGTCAGAGTTCCGCCGGCGTCCATCGAAATGTAGGACGTGTTGTCCACACCGCGAATCGTCGGAGAGGACCAGGTCACCGAGCCGTTCAGCCCTGCACTTGCAGGCAGCTTGGTTTTCAAATCCTCAGTGTACTGGATCCCCATCCAGTTGTCCCCAACGACAGACCGCGAAAACACAGTCGGGTAGAAAGCGACCTGTACCTTGGTAACCTGCGCATTCCCCGCCCAATCCCGATAGCCCTGGTCCAGCACCAAAACAACCGGCTGGTCCCCCACAGACGGAGTCATGCGAACGACGCCGGCCGAGGTCATTTGGATCCAACTCGGGAATGATTGCGAAAGGTTGAGCGCCCAAGTTCTGTTGGAAGCCCCGCCCCACAAGGGCATCCCCGTGACAGTGTTCAAGTCCACCTCTGTACCCCCCTCCTGACCCACAAGGGCCGTCACGAGCGAATATCCGTTGACGTTGTAGGCCCAGACCGACACCGTGCCGTTCAGCGTGCGCCCGGTGCTGTCCACAACCTTTACCGCTACCTCCTGGCTGATGTAGTTGTAGGCTGGAAGGCTCAAAACGCCTTGAGCAGAGAGGCTGATCCGCGTGTCGATCGTCACCCCGGGAGTCTGCACAAAACTCCACGTGGCTCCCGAACCCAGCGCCAACCCCGCGGGCAACCGCTGATTTAAATCGGCAGTCAAATTCTCTCCCCAATTGTCGCCCGCCACTGCGATCCGGAAACTGGAAGGCGCAAGCTTCAACTCGTAAGTTACGCGTCCCGGCGCGCCACCTGCATCCACCCATGTTTGGTCCACAAGGATGCTACTGGCCGAGGAAGAGGAAGTCGGCGACAGCGTGAACGTACCGTTCGGGCTCAGCTGCACCCAAGAAGGAAGGTCCTGTCCCTTGGAGGCAGTCCAACGACGCGTTAGAGGGGTGGCGTACTGGCCGAGGGTGGAAACCGTGTTCAGGTTGATTACCGTTCCGCCCGACTGATCGACAAGGGCTCCAAGCACCACCCGTCCGTTCACGCTTGGGGTATTTACAAGCACACTTCCGATGACGGATTTGTTCGCCGAATCCACCGCCCGGACGAGGACCGTCCCGAGCCAGGAGCGGTTCTGCGGCACCGTCAGCAGACCGTTCGTAGAAAGCGTCAGCCAGCTCGGCACGGTGTAGTTGCTGGAATCTACAAAACTCCAGGTCAGTTCCGAGTTCAGGCCGGAATCAGACGGCAATTCCGTGGTCAGGTCGAGGGTCCGGTCTGCAGGCACGTCGTAAGCCCCCGCAATCGATGCGTTGAATGCGACCACATTGCACTGGATGAAAACCCGCTGCACGCCCCCGTTGCCGTTCGCATCGCGGTATGCTTCGTCCAGAAGGACAGTGGCAGACGTGTCGGAAGCTGAGGGGTTCAGCGTCAGCTGTCCTGACGATGTCAGCGAGATCCAACCGGGCAGCTCCTGCCCGTAGGCGGGGCTCCACACGCGGTTGGTGCCGCTGATCGGCAGATCCTGGGTGGAATTCAGGTCATAGGTCACCGGGCCGAAGCCGGCCTCCGCACTCAACTGGGCGCGGCCGTTCGGATTCACACTGTTGACATACACGGCCCCCACCACAGTTTTGTTGGCGGAGTCCACGCCCTTCACCAGAACGGGCCCTGCGAAACTCTGGTATCTGGATACCGTAAAGGATCCGGCGCTGGTCAGCGTGGCCCACGTGGGAGTCGTGATTACGGACGTGGGAGCGAATGACCAGACCACGCCAGAGCCCAGTCCAGTCCCCGAAGGCAGCTTCGTCTTCAGATCGATGCTGGCAGAAAGGTTGTAATCGTTCGTCAGCGGTATGTTGAATCCTGAGACCACGCAGCGCAGGGCGATCGTGACCTTTTGGAAAGAATTGGCCGTATCGATCCAAGTCTGGTCAACGAACACGACTGCGTCCGAATCCGTGGCAGCCGGAGAGAAGGTCACCACACCGGATGCGCTGAGCGTCATCCAGCTTGGAAGGGTCGTTCCCGCCGATGGCGCCCACTGACGGGTACCAGCCGGATATCCAAGAGAAATCCCGGGGACGATATTCAGATCGGCCAAACTTCCACCCGCAGCAGCCACCACCGCTGGAAGGATGACACTGTTGTTGATGGAAGGCGCATTCACAAAGACCGAGCCGAGCACGGCCTTGCCAGTCGAATCGACCGCCTTCACCAAAAAGTCCTGCTGCAAGGACGTCGTGTTCACCGCGGTGAACGTCCCGCTCGAGGAAACACTCACGCCGGCACCCGAAGCGGGCGTTCCCAAACTCCAGGTCACGCCGGTGCCGAGACCGGAGTTTGCAGTCAGCTTAGAGGTCAGATCGACGTTCAAAGTCGCCTCGCGGGTCCAAGCAACGCTTGTTCTGAAGGCGGTGACACCCACCGAAACGCTTCCCATTTTTTTGGCCACAGGGAACTCCGACGAGTCTGCGTCGTAGACTTCCACCAAGTAATTCTGAGCTCCTGCCGGAGTGCCCGCAGGCGGCGCCGCCGCCAGGGTTCCGGACATGGCGTCGAGGGTCAGCCAGGACGGAATTTGCTGTCCGGCCTTGAATCCCCAGGTCCGCCGGCCGCCCGACAAAGTTCCGAGAGAACGGTTCAAGTCGACAATCGAAGCGCCACTCTGTCCCGCGAGTGCGTACAGCTGGTTCTCGAAACTCGAGGAGACAAGCCCCACAGTGTAACCGAGGGCGAAAGTCTTGTTCAGGGAATCCTTGGCCACCAAGGTCAGTTCCTGCTGAGCAACTCCCGCAGGAACGGAAAGGATTCCAGCCCCGGATACCGTTGCAGCCCCCCCTGCCCCGTTGAGAACCGACCAGGATGCCGTGCCGGACAATCCGCTGTTCGCCGGAAGCAAGGCATTCAAATCCACCGTCCGAGCAGCCGTCATGGCCGCGCCAGTGAGTCTGCCGAGCGCACCCACCGGAGTCACGATCAGGGCAGTGCGGCGGAGCGTTCCCTGAACGCCCATCGCTTCCACGAAGAACTTCTGGGGAGTGACCACGGTCGCCGGCGGCTGAAGTGTCAGAACTCCGGCGTTTGAAAGGCTGATCCAGGACGGAACTTCCTGACCGAGTGCAAACGACCAGGCTCCCGGGAGATCGTCCATCCCCGCGAGATCCACCACGGTTGCAGTCGCCTGACCTGTCATCGCGTTCACAACCCGCGTGTAGGCGGGAGAAAACGTGTTCGCCACAACGTCTCCTGTGGCCTTCTTGCCACCGGCATCCGTCGCGACCACATAGAATTCACGCAATGCCGCGCTGCCAGCGGAAATGGTGAGCGACCCCGCATCGGACAAAGTCACCCCCTCCAAAGGCTGGGTCAGGACTCTCAGAGGAACCACCTGCTCGGACATCGTCGCGCTCCTCCAGAACAGCTGACAGTACGCCAAGCCACCGTACTCGATGAACTCGACCTTGATCGTGTGCGGCGTGCCGGCGACCAGCCTGATGCCGCTGCTGTCCGAATTCCCGCTCACGATCTGCGTTCCGTCCAGCCACACGGTGAACCCGTCGTCTGCCAGACCCCGGAAAGTATACGTATCCGTCACCGAAGGGGTCAGGGTGCCAGTCCATCGCACCGAGAACCAATCGCCAGACATTGAAGGATCCGGTGACCCGCCGCCCCAGTTGAAGTCAACGGCACCATCCTGGCGGGTCAGGACCTGAGTCTTGAAGTCAGCTCCCGAGTAGTACTCCCCTTTCAGACCGGGCGCATACGAAGTCCAATTGATCTTCCCGCTCAACCCAAGGCTGGCCGGAATCTTGTTGTTCAAATCCACCGTCAGCGCATCTGAGGAGGACGCGTCGCTGAGCAAATTCACGTGGAAATCACCCGTGGCGCCAACGGCCTTCAGCGTGACGGTCCGATACGTCTTGCTTGGATTCTGCGCATTGGCATCAAAAACTTCGACGATGCAGTTCCCACCAGAATACTGCGCCCCAAGGGGCGGCTGGACGCTCAAAAGGCCCTTCTCCGACACCTGAATCCACTCCGGCAGGGATTGGCCCGCCAGCAACTGGAAGACGTAGTTGGAAGAATAGCCGTAGAAATTATTCTGCGAGAGACTGTATGCAACCCCTCCACTCTGGCCCGGCAGCACGTTCAACGTCACCATCGAGGGTGCATTGACCACGTTGAACATGACCCAACCGCTGACCGAACGTCCCGAAGCATCGGTCACCGTGATCGGCAACTCCCAGCCCCGCACCTGCCAGTTCTGGTACATCGTCACCGTGCCGTCCGGCGACAAACCGGCTTCTGGAGTCGTCTGCCCGGGCGTATAGGCGAAAGTCAGCGCGCCGGAAAGTCCGAGGTTTGCGGGCAGGCTGTCTTTGAGTGCAAACTTGACCCCTCCCGAGGGGTTCGAGTTGCCCGTGAACATCAGGGCAAAGGCGGTCGATTGGACCTTCACCAACCCGTAAACCTTAGCCAGAGGAAGGGAGCGGTCGGTCAATTCCACGAGGTAATCCCCGTCGAATCCCGAGGCTGTCGCGGACGGACGGAGCGACAAAAGCCCCCCCGAAGTCACACTCATCCACGACGGGACGCTCTGTCCCGAGGCCATCGCCCAAACGCGGGAACGGCTGTTTCCAAAACCATAGAACCCGTCTTCACACAGATTCATGACCGTGGTGTCGGACTGACCCGGGGCGACATGGACCGTCCGTTCAAACCCGGGCAGAACAGTCTGCACGGCAATCCTCCCCAGGAACGCTTTCCCAGCAGAATCGGTGGCGACGACAGGCACTTCAGTGGAAAGCGGCAACGAACTGTTCACCGTCAGCAATCCATTGGAAGACACGGATACAGACCCGTCGGCCGTCGAACCGGACCAAGTGAGCGTTCCGGATGCCCCAAGTGAAGCAGGCAGGAAGCCGGCAACGCTTGCGCTGTAACCGCCCGCCTTGCTCGCATTGCCCAGAAGGGCGCCAGTGAAATCCACGCAACTTACCGAGATCTTGCCTGCGGTCGTCGGAAGCGCAGACCCCGCGCCGACGCGGGTCACCTGCACATAGACGTCCTGACTCAGCTTTGCAGTGCCCCCGGGGGGCGCTGCGCTCAACACACCCGCAGAAGAAAGCGTGAGCCATGCCGGAAGCTGCTGGCCGTCGGCAAACGTCCACGTGTGACGGTCGCTCGATCCAGACACCGGAAGGCTCGGAATCGCATTCAAATCCAGCGATCTTCCCTGCCCGGGGGCAGCACTCAGAGCGCCGGTGAAGCTGAAATCCATCAAGCTCACCGACAGTCGCAAAGAGCCAGTCGCCTTGCCGCTACCATTCTCAGCGCCGATAGTGACGTCATACAAACCGGTGGTGTCCACCGAACCACTGATCAAACCGCTCGTCGTATTCAGCGTCACGCCGCGGGGCAGTCCCGTGGCCGAGTACACTGTCGGTGTATTTGAGGCGACGATCTGGTAGGAGAACGGCTTACCGACCAGTGCATTCAGCGCCAAGGCTCCCGAGATTACCGGAGTTGGAGGCGGCAGAATCTGCGCGCTAAGCGACACGCCCGTCGCACTCGCAGTCGCCGCCGTGCTCAGCGTCACGCCAGTCGTCCCGCTGATCGCCGTGATCTTTGTCCCGGACGCAATCCCTGTCCCGCTTACCGGCATGCCCAAGTACAGACCCGTCGTGGAACCCACACGCAACTGCGTGCTGCCACGCGTCACAACGGCTCCATTCAAAAGCACGCCGCTCCCGCCGGTCACCGTCACGTCCACGCTCCCAAGCGTGAAAGGTGACATCCCCGCCGTTGGCGCGCTCCCCACGTAGAAACGATACACGCCGCTCGCCGCGCCCGCCGTCGGTTGCACGCTCAACACTCCGGCCGTGGTCATCGATACCCAGCTTGGCAACGACGCCGTGTCTCCGTAGAACGACCATACGCTCGTCATCCCCGGCATGCCCATCTGGTTTCCTGAAGCCACATCCAGCGTGGTAGCCGCGGCTTGTCCCGCCGTCGCACTCAATGCCTTGTTGAACGACGGCGATACAAGCTTGTAGTTCACCAAGCCGTACACCTTCTTCGCGCTCGCGTCCACTCCCTCCAACACCACCGTTCCGGAGCTCACTCCAAAGCTATAAAGACTCGACCAAGTCAATGTCCCACCAGAATTCAGCGTCCAAGAACTCAACGCCCACTGGTCCTGCCACGACGAAAAACCCCAGTTCGCCGCTCCACTCAACCCGGCACTCGCCGGCACGGCTGCAGCAAGGTCCAAAACGGCCGCGCCCCCCTGCGTTTCCCCGAGCAAATCTGTCGTAAAATGCGCCCCGATCCACGCCACCTTGACAATGCTCGAGTAGGAGGTCGTCATCCCCGGCATCGTCTGGGTGTAACTCAGATAAAAGAACCGCGTCCCGGCATTCGCCGCAGTCACCGCCGGCAAAATCAACTTTCCTGCGGAGCTCACAGTCACACCCCGAGGCAGGATTCCAAGGTCCGAAGGCACAGACCACGCACGACTGCTTCCCGTCCCCGGCAGCGGAGGCATCGAAGAAAGTGTCTCCAAATCCACAGTCGTCCCCTCCCCCACCCCAATCAGAGAGGCCAACGGCACAATCGTCGGACGGAACAGATTGAGCGCAACCTTGCCCATCAAAGTCGACCCATTGCCATTGTCCACCTGCACCAGCACGTCCCGCGTCCCCATCTGTGCGGAGGTCCCCACCGAGAGCAACCCGGACGGACTCAAGCTCAACCCCATAGTCAAGTAAGACTCCTGCCCGGAAGCGATGCTCCAGTTGCGCACCGTTTCAAACCCAGCCACCCCAGAAGCCTGCGGGGTCAAATCCAAACTCGCCGGACTGCTCTCCGAAATGGCGCCCAAGTCCACACTGAAAGCCGCGCCAAACGACAAAACAGTCGCATTCACCTTCGCGTACCACGGTCCCAAACCGGAATTTGAGCTATCAACCACCTTCACGAAATACTCAGACGTTTCCTCTGGCGTGCCAACCGGAGGCGCCAGGGACAGACTGCCCGTGCCCGTCAACGTCACCCACTGCGGCACAGCCTGAGCGTCCACAAACGACCAAGTCCGTGAGCCCTCCCACCCCGGAACAGACCAGGCAAGCGAGTTCAAGTTTAACACCGCCGCCGCTGACTGTCCGGGCAGTGCCGCCAACTGCGCTGAGAACGACAGTGAATACGCCGACAGCGACACCCCAAGCAACACCGAGTGCTGGTTCACATCCTGCACCTTGACCGCAAACTTCTTCGACAGCGCTGTTCCCTGAGGAACCGCGACCACACCCTCGGAACTAAGCGTAACCCCGTCTAGGTCCGCCTCAGTTGCCCGCACAAGCGACCAGGTCTTCGTCCCCACCAAAGCCTCGGCGGAGGACAGCGCTCCATCCAGAGTGAAACTCAATCCTCCCTGCTGGTTCGCATCCCCGATCAGGTTCACACGAAACGTCACAAAATCCACATTCACCTGTCCGGTCAGAGTGGTGCCTCCAGCAGTCACCTGAACCAGCAGATCTTTCGTTTCAGATTTTGTTCCTGCGGGCGCCTGTATACTCAACGACCCAGCCTCTGAAACCGACACCCACGACGGGAGGTTTTGTCCCGGTGAAATCGCCCATACCTTCGTGCCTGTCAGCTCGGGACTGTCGGTCAGAAGGGTGTTCAAATCGAGCTGAGACGCTCCCTGCAGTCCGATATCGGCCAGCATCTCACCCGTGAAAGAGACGGTCGCAGGCGGTCCAGTTTCACTCTGGGAAGCCACGAGCGCCACGCCCGTCGCACTGGAGGTTGCCGCCGCGCTCAACGTCACGCCGGTTGTCCCGTCGATCGCCGTGATCTTTGTCCCGAGGGCAATCCCCGTACCGCTCACCGGCATCCCCACGTACAGGCCCGTCGTGGAACCCACTCGCACCTGCGTGCTGCCCCGGTTCACCAACGCTCCGTTCAGCAGCACCGCGCTCCCGCCGGTCACCGTCACGTCCACGCTCCCCAAAATACTCGCGGGCATCCCGGCAATTTGCGAGCTCCCCACATACAACCGATACACTCCGCTCGCAGCCCCTGCCGTCGGCTGCACGCTCAACACTCCGGCCGAGGTCATCGACACCCAGCTCGGCACCGACGCCGTGTCGCCGTAGAACGACCATGCGCTCGTCATTCCGGGCATGCTCATCTGGTTTCCAGAAGCAACATCTAGCGTCGCAGCCTCTGATTGCCCCGCCATCGCACTTAGCGACCTGTTAAAAGTCGGAGTCACGAGCTTGTAATTCACCAAGCCGTACACCTTCTTCCAGTTCGAATCCGTACCCTCTACCACCACCGTCCCCGTGCTCACTCCGAAATTATAATAGGTCGACCAAATCAACGAGCCGCTTGGGTTCAGAGTCCAAGAAGAACTCAACATCTGTGCGTTCTGCCAGGTCGAGAAACTCCAGTTTACCGCTCCACTCAGCCCCGCGCCCGCAGGCACAGCATTCCCCAAATTCAGGCCCACTCCACCTGCCGGTTGCGTTTCGCCGTTCAAATCCACCGCAAAATGCGCCCCAACCCATGCCACCTTCACCATGCTCACGTACGAGGAGTTCATCCCCGGCATCGCCTGCGTGTAGCTCACATAGAAGAACCTCGCCCCGGCATTCACCTCCGACACAGCAGGCAAAGTCACCTTTCCCGTCGAATCTAAGGTCACTCCACGCGGCAGGACCCCAAACCCGGAAGGGACAGACCAGGTCCGGGTCCCCATTGGAGGGGGCATTGACGGAATCGTCTCCAAATTAACGGTTGTCGCACTCTCCGCTCCAATCACAGAAGCCACAGGCACCAGCATCGGATAGAATAGGTTCAACGCCACCTTCCCCACCAGCGTCTGCCCTGCGCCATTATCCACCTGCACAAGCACGTCGCGGATCCCCGACATCACATAAGAACCGGCAGACAACACCCCGGCCGGGCTCAAGCTCAGCCCCGTCGTCAGGTAAGACTCCTGTCCGGAAGCGATGCTCCAGTTTCGCACCGTTTCAAACCCAGGCAGGCTCGAAACCAAGGAAGAAAGATCCACACTGGCGGGACTGCTGTCAGAAACTGCGCTCACATCGGCGCTTAATTCAGACGTGAAACCCGTCACCGTCTCCGTAATCCTCCCATAAGCCAACTGCGCATTGGGATTTGAAGTATCCAAAACAGCCACGACGTAGTCCCGCTTCCCGGTCGGAGTCCCTGAGCCAGGAGACGCAGAAAGCACTCCGCCTTCACTCAACGTCAGCCACGCCGGGATGCTCTGACCTTCCACAAAGGACCAAACGCGGGTCGAAGCAGACCCCCCTATGCCTGAAGGAATCGTGTTTAAATTCAACACCGAGGCAGACGTCTGTCCCGGAACCACACTTTGACTCGCACTGAGCGACATGTAAAAGGAGCGCAACTGCAGACTCCCCACGACGGATTTTCCGCTCCCGTCCACAGCCTGCACCAGAACGGCCTGGTCCACAGCGAAGCCCGGAGTCACAGTCAAACCGCCGGAGGCACTCAGGCTGATATACCAAGGGACAGAGGTGCCACCTCCGGACACAAATGACCAAGTCAGCGTTCCCGAGAGCCCCGAATTTGCGGGTACCCTACTATTCAAATCCACAGCCCCCGAGCTCTGGTTCTGGTCAAAGAACATCGCCGTACTGAAGGCAATCACGGGCACAGTCACCTTCCCGTAGTAGGTGTAAGGGTACGCCGCGGAGCCATCCACAACGGACACGATGTAATCACGCGTCGCGGCAGGCGTCCCGGCAGGAGGCGAAAGGGTCAAGCTACCGCCCTGCGTCAAACTCAACCACGCGGGCACATCCTGACCTTCGACAAGCTTCCAAATGCGGGTCAAATCAGTCCCCCCAACCATATATCCGGCGGAGCCATTCAAGTTTTTGACGACTGCCGAGGACTGCCCGGCAACGACGCTCTGTGCGGTGGAGAAGGAGGGGTACACCGAAAGCACCCGTACACTTCCCTGAATGGTCTTGCCGCTTCCGGAGTCATCCATCGCTTGCACCAAAACCGTCTGGTCGACCGACATCCCTTGATTCACGTTCAGCGTACCCGAGGAGGACAAAGTCAGGTACCAGGGGATGTAGGCTCCCGAATCATTCGAGAACGACCAGTTGATCGGACTGGCAAGCCCCGAGTTCGCGGGAAGCTTGGCATTCAAATCCAACCCGAATCCGCTCGGCTGATTGGCGTCCAAGACAAGGGCTGCGCCAAAATCCAGCGCATTCAAGGACACTGTTCCGAAAGCCTTTGTCCCCATGGACCCCGTCGACGTCTTGTCCGTGACTTGCACGTAGTATTTTCCAGACCCAACACTCTCTCCGCTCGAGGGCGCGGCTGTCAGCGTCCCGCCCGAAGTCAACGTGAGCCAACCGGGGATGGTTTGCCCGGGGACAAATGCCCAATTCCGGTTCGCCACAATGCTCGGGACGCTCCAGGTATTCTGAACCTCACCCAGGCTGTTGAAATCCAAGGTCACCAGAGTAGAGCTCCCCTTGGTAAGATTCACGGACCGGGTAAACAGACCGTTAAAAGCGGTTATGGAAACCGCTCCTGTCACCTGTTTACCAGTCGAGTCAGTTGCAACCACCCCTACATCCGCGGATCCAATGTTGCTGTAAACGCTTAGCGTGCCCGCCGACGAAAGATTCACACCCCACGGCGCAGGTGAGGAAGCAAAACTCCACGAGACCGGCGCAGTCAGGGCACTCCCACTGGGAAGCCGGGCATTCAGGTCAACAGACAAGCCGTTAGCAGAATAAAGGTCTCCAATCAGGCTAGCGCGAAAATCCACCGTGTTAACACTCAACGAAGCGTACTGCTTCCCGGTACTCATACCCGAGCCTCCGGAGAACTCGATAATCAGCTCAGCTGTTCCGCCCGCAAAATCAGCCGGAACAAGAACAGAAACGACACCTGCTGAAGAGACCGTCAGCCACTCCGGAACGGTCTGTCCTGCGGAAAAGGAGTACACCCGCGAGCTCGTCTGCCCCATTCCAGGGTAGTAGTTCGAAGAAGGTGCCAGCGTCTCCAAATCCAGAGTTGAAGCCGTTTGGCCGCCCTTCAAAACAGAAAGCGCAGCTGAAAAAGCCGGCATCACGGCCTTGACCGAGATGCAGCCCGTCGCCGTGTGCCCTGCATCATCCGAAACCGAAACATTTACCAGACTGCTGCCGCTAGAGTAACCTGGCACAGTCAAGAGACCCTGCGGACTTACCGATCCGATATCCATCCCCATCCCAAGGGGAAGAGACGCCAGCTTTTGCCATGTAAACGGTGCCACGAGACCAGCGGATGCCGGCAAAAGCCTGCTCAAATCCAGAATCATACCTCCCATTTTGTATGAATTACCCACCAAGGCACCGGTGAAAGCCACCGGCCTGATCACCATCCGGTAGTAAGTCGACGACGCCATCTGGTTTCCGGTGTCCAGCGACTGAACGACCAGCTCTGTCGGGTCCGCGAAACTCCCCGAAGGCGCGTTCATGGTCAGACGACCGGAGGTGCTCAACTGAACCCAGGAAGGAACCGTTTGCCCCGCTGTGATCCCCCATCGAAGCGACCCCATACTGTAAGACGCCGCCCCCTGCACCCCCTGGTCATTCAAATCATAAGCGACTCCACCAGCCTGCCCGGGGGCAACCGCCACATCGATCGCGTTGGTGGCCGCCACCGCCCTCACCGAGAGGCCGCCTGTCACCGAGTGATTTGCTTCGTCGGAAACGACTACCTGCAAATCCACCTGAGCGTTCGCCCAAGACGCCGCCGTCAAAATCCCAGAGGGCGAAAGCGAGATCCCCTGCGGCAGCGTTTGTCCGGACAAAAGCATCCAGTTCTTCGTGCCAATCAGGCCAGCGGCAGCCGGCAAACTGGCATTGAGGTCCTTCGAAAGCAGGGCAGGTTCAAATTGCGCGGTATTGATCAAAACAGATGTGGCGAAACCAACGGCGTTGAGCTTCACGATCCCGTAAGACGTCACATTGCTGACAGGCATCCCCGGCATCTGATATCCGGACATCGTGCCGACCATCTGCACCACATACTCCTCCGTGAGCGGAGTCGAACCCGCGGGCGGGTTCACGGACAGCACCCCGGACGCGGAGAGCGTCATCCATTCAGGGAAAGTTGCACCTGCAGGAACCGACCAGGTTTTTCCTGACAGCGATCCCGACATTGGGTTCGCGAGAACAGATTCGCCCAAGTCCACCGTGGACGGCGAGGACTGGCCGCGGGCCACATTGACCGTCCTGTCAAATGCCGGCGTGAAAGCCGTGTACGCGACGTCCCCTACAAATTGTTTCGAGGTCGCATCCGTGACCCTGACCGACACATTAGCCGTGAAAGCCATGCCCGCCATCATGTTCGAGGTCAAACTTCCACTCTGCGAAAGATTCAGCATCCCGCCGGGCGTGAGGATCTCCCAACTCAAGGGCGGAGTCGCCCCCAATCCAGCGGGCAAGTACGCGCGGAGGTCCACCGGCCCGGTCTTGGCGGTGCTGGTGAAAACCGAGGAGATGAAATCGCTCACGCTCACCATCAACATCCCGGAAGACTTCACGGCCGTCGGGCCATAGTTTCCATCGTACACCTCGACAAAGAGCAGGGAAGTCGCCCTCGCAGCCCCTTGCGGGGGCTTGGCGCTCGCCCTCCCCTGTGACGAAAAACTGATCCAGGCAGGCAGTTCCTGTCCGGGCACAATGCTCCAGACGCGCGACGCGGAGGTGCCAGGCAGCGCCGGCCAAACCTGAACCGAGTTCAAGTCCACCTCGCTGTTTGAAGCCTGCCCCGCCAGGGTCGATAGAACCGAGCCGAAAGTCGTCGCGACCAGCCGCAGCGTCATGGTTCCGCTCGAGGAATGCCCGGCGCCATCAGTCGCAATGACGGACAACGACAACGAGTCGCTGGTGTAGGGTGGCGACGGAACAACCGTCAATACCCCGGAAGCATTGAGTGAAATTCCACTCCGCGCAGGGGGTGATGAAAACGCCCAAGTCACCGATCCAGTCAGGCCGCTGTCGCTGGGGAGCTTTGTGTTCAGGTCAAACGTATTACCTTCCGTTCCCGTAGGATAAGCGGACATCACCACGGTTCCGTCCAGACTGGCCGCCGCGTGCGCCGGGTTGCCCCCAAGGCATAGAGCTAGGGCGATAAGCACCAGGGCAAGAACGGGCCGAAACCGGTGCCTGAACCCGCCAAAAGGAGTTAGAAAGTCAAAAGTTGTCATGTGTGGGCCCCTTGAAATACACAGAGGCTGCGCCTTTCAGAGCAGGAAACACGCCATTTCAGGGACAACGCCTGTAGAAGCGCCGCTGGAACCAGAACAGCCTCCCGCCTACGGCCGGATTACACTTGCCATACACAATCCCAGCTTATAGTTTGGCCCCTAACTGTCAGCTACCGTACAAGAGCCACATGCCGCTGCTTCTTCTCAAAGAACTCCCTCGCTTTGAATGCCTCCTAGAGGCGGCACAACGCTACCCCGACCTCCACCCAGAGTCCACCGAGGCTTTCCTCCATCTGCTGCGCACCACGGACCTCGTCTTCGCAGCCGACAGCCGCCTCCTCTCCCAGCACCAGCTCAGCCCGGGACGCTTCACCGTCCTCATGCAGCTCAACAGGCACCCCGATCTGCCCGAGACCCCGGCAACCCTTGCCGATGCAGCAGGCGTAACCCGCGCCACCATGACCGGCCTCCTAGATACCCTCGAAAAAGACGGCCTCGTCCGCCGCTCCCCCGCCCCCAGCGACCGCCGCCTCACCCTGATCCAGCTCACCGAGGCCGGCACAGCACTGATGAACCGGGTCATTCCAGAGTATTTTCGTAATGTTGCCGCTATGATGGCCCCCCTTTCCCCCGAAGAACGCGCCCAACTGGTTGGCCTTCTCCAAAAAATCGAGCGTAACCTCCCCCCTTCAGTGGATTAAGCCCGGAAAATGCAAGAGGCGCAACCCGCAATCCTGAATCTAACCCTCTCCAAAAATTATGTGGAAACGAATGCTCCTGATGCTCTTCTGCGTCGCACTGGCCGTCGCAGGTATCGCCTACGCCAAGTTCCGGCAAGTCAAGGCCGCCATCGCCATGGGCAAATCCTTTGCCCCGCCCCCCGCCGCAGTCACCACTGCCGTCGTGGCTCCACAGACTTGGGAACCCTCCCTCCGGATCATCGGAACCTTGAAGGCGGTGCAAGGCGTCAGCATCAGCACGGACCTCGCAGGCATCGTGGCAGAAATCGCGTTCGACTCAGGCAAACCCGTCCAAAAAGGAGATCTCCTCGTCCAGCTCGGCTCCGATCAGGAACGCGCACAGCTCGCAGCCGCCCAGGCTCGGCGCGACCTCGCGCGCCTCGACGCCCGTCGCAAACGCGATCTGCAGGCGCAAAACGCCGCATCCATCTCCGAACGCGACGCGTCCGATGCCGAACTCCGCAGGGCAGAAGCCGCCTGCGAGGAGGTCGAGGCCCTCCTAGCCAGAAAGCGCATCACCGCGCCTTTCACCGGAATCCTCGGGATCCGCCAGGTGAATCTGGGTCAATTTTTAAACCCCGGTGCGCCCATCGCCACCATGCACTCCCTCGATCCGATCCATGTCCAATTCAACCTCCCCCAGCAGCAACTGTCATTTGCAGCCAACGGGAGACCGCTCAAGGTCTTCACCGAAGACCACCCTGAACTGGGCCGTGACGGCGCGATCACAGCCTCAGACTCTCAAGTCAACGAGAACTCCCGCTCAATCACCATCGAAGGCACCCTGCCGAACAAAGACCACGCGCTGCGTCCGGGCATGTTCGTGAATGTCGAGCTGCCCCTCCCAAAAGAACAGGACGTTCTGGTCGTGCCAGCCTCGGCCATCAGTTACGCACCCTACGGCGATTCTGTCTTCGTCGTAAAGGACGGCACCGCTCCCGACGGCAAGCCAAACAAAATCGCCTCCCAGCAGTTCGTGAAACTGGGGCAAAACCGGGGGGACCAAATCCGCGTCCTCAGCGGCCTGGCGCCCGGCGACGAAGTCGTCACCTCGGGAGTATTCAAGCTGAGGCCCGGAGCCCCAGTCCAGGTGAACAACCAAGTGCAGCCCCCCAGTGAAGCAGCTCCGAAGCCCCCCAACAGCTGATTCCTTTTTCACACTTCAGAATCCCGGGAAAACACCGCGCTAAAAACCTTTTCCACCCGCGTCCTCTTTTTCATTCCCTGTGAGCTTCACCGACCTTTTCATCCGGCGTCCAGTCGTCGCGACCGTCGTCAGCCTGATTTTACTTCTGGCCGGCATTCAGGCGTATTTCACCCTCAACGTCCGCCAGTTTCCTCGCAGCGACATTGCGGTCATCAACATCAAGACGCGCTACGTCGGCGCCAACCCCGACCTCGTGCGCGGCTTCGTGACCACGCCCCTGGAACGCACCATCGCGAGTGCCGACGGCATCGACTACATCGAGAGCCAAAGCGCCCAGTCGCTCAGCATCATCACAGCCCATCTCAAGCTCAACTTCGACACCAACGCAGCACTCACGCAGGTGCAGGCTAAAATCGCCCAGATCCGCAACGAGCTTCCTCCCGAAGCCGAGTCGCCGTCCATCGAGCTCACCACTTCCGACAGCCAATTCGCCCTCATGTACATCTCCTTTTACTCGGAGAGCATGGAGTCGAATCAAATCACAGACTACCTCACTCGAGCCGTCCAACCGCGCATCACAGCCATCAACGGCGTGCAGAAGGCCGACATCCTGGGAGCCCGCACCTTTGCCATGCGCATCTGGCTCAAGCCCGACCGCATGGCGGCCCTCAACCTCACCCCGGCAGAGGTACGCAACGCCCTCTCCTCCAACAACTACCTTTCGACACTAGGCGGCACAAAAGGCACCCTCATCACAGTCAACCTCGTCGCCAACACCAACCTCAAATCCGTTGCGGAATTCCAGAACCTCGTGCTCCGCGAACGCGACGGCTCCATCATCCGCCTCGGCGACGTTGCAGACGTCGTGCTCGGCGCTGAAAACTACGACACCGACGTCCGCTTCTCCGGTCAGAAAGCGATCTTCATGGGCGTCTGGGTCCTGCCCACCTCGAACAGCCTCGACGTCATCAAAGCCGTGCGCGACGAGATCCCGCAAATCGAGAAGCAGCTTCCGACGGGCATGAAAGTCCATCTCTCCTACGACGCAACGGGCTACATCCGGGACGCGCTCCACGAGGTGCTCCGCACGCTCGCTGAAACCCTCCTCATCGTCATCTGCGTCATCTTTCTCTTCCTCGGAAACTGGCGCTCCATTCTCGTCCCTGTGGTGGCCATTCCGCTATCGCTCGCGGGCGCGCTCTTCCTCATCCAGACGCTGGGCTTTACGCTCAACCTGCTCACACTGCTCGCCATCGTGCTCTCCGTCGGCCTTGTCGTCGATGACGCCATCGTCGTTGTGGAGAACGTCGACAGGCATCTTCAGGAAGGGCTTTCCCCGTTTGAAAGCGCCATCAAGGCAGCGCGCGAACTTGTGGGTCCGCTCATCGCGATGACCATCACACTCGCCGCCGTCTACGCGCCCATCGGCCTGCAAGGGGGCCTCACGGGAACCCTGTTCAAGGAGTTTGCCTTCACACTCGCAGGAGCAGTCGTTGTCTCAGGCGTCGTAGCGCTGACGCTTTCCCCGATGATGTCCTCAAAGCTTTTACGCGCCGAGGATTCGCACCGGGGATTCGGAGGCTGGGTCAACAGGACCTTCGACTCCATTCGCAGCGTCTACAAACGGATGCTCACAGCCACTTTGCGCTGGCGCCCGGTGACCCTGACGCTCGCCGTCATCATCATGCTTTTGGGCGTTCCATTCTACATGCTTTCGATGAAGGAACTCGCTCCGAAAGAAGACCAGGGCGTCATCCTGGGCGTCATTCAAGCCTCCCCCAACTCCACCATCGACCAGACCTCGCTCTACACCTCCCTCGTGAACGATGTGTATTTCTCGATGCCGGAAACCGCCACGAGCTTTCAGATCACCGAAGCCTTCGGAGGCTTTTCAGGACTCGTCACCAAACCCTGGAGCCAGCGCCAGCGTTCCACCGAACAAATGGTGGGCGAGGTCTTCGGCAAGACGGCGCGCATTCCGGGAGTACGCGTGATCGCCTTCACCCCCGCGCCGCTTCCGGGAGGAGGCAACTACCCCGTGGAGTTTGTGATCGCCTCAACCGCCGAACCCCGCGAACTTCTCGAGTTTGCAAACGCACTCGTGGCCAAGGCCTTCCAAAGCGGACTATTCGTCTTCGCAGACACCGACCTGAAGTTCGACTTTCCCCAGACCGAGGTGGTATTCAACCGCGACAAAGTAGCCTCGATGGGACTCGATCTCTCCCAGGTCGGCTCCGATCTCAGCACATTTCTCGGCGGCGGATACGTCAACCGCTTCTCGATCGAGGGGCGCTCCTACAAGGTCATCCCGCAACTCCAGCGCACCAGCCGCCTCAACCCGGACCAGCTCTCCGACCTCTACGTGAGCGGCCCCGGCCACAAGCTTGTTCAGCTCTCCACTTTTGCGACGCTGCGCAACACGACGGAACCCCGCACGCTGAACCGCTTTCAGCAGCTCAACAGCGCGCGCATCCAGGGCGTCATCCCTCCCAACATCACGCTCGATCAGGCGCTCAAAGCGCTCGAAACCGAGGCCGCAAAAATCCTGCCAAAGGGCTACTCCATCGACTACGCAGGCGAAGGCCGCCAGCTCCGAGTCGAAGGCAACAAGCTGCTGCTAACGCTCGCATTTTCAGCAGTCCTCATCTTCTTGGTCCTCGCTGCGCAGTTCGAAAGCTTCCGCGACCCGCTCGTCATTCTCGCCGGGTCCGTCCCTCTCGCACTCTCCGGTTCGCTGCTCTTCTCGTTCCTCGGGTATACAACGCTCAACATTTACAGTCAGGTAGGACTCATCACTCTCGTCGGCCTCGTGTCCAAAAACGGCATTCTGATTGTCGAGTTTGCCAATACTCTGCGAAGCGAAGGCATCCCCCAACTGCAGGCCGTCATCGATGCCTCAGCCACGCGTCTGAGGCCCATTTTGATGACCTCCGTCGCAACCGTCTGCGGCCACTTTCCGCTCGTCATCGCCAAGGGCCCCGGAGCCGGCGCCCGCAACAGCATCGGAATCGTGCTGGTCACAGGCATGATCATCGGCACCGTCCTCACCCTCTTTGTGGTCCCCGCCGTGTACATGGCGATCTCTCGAAAAACCGCGCCGCCCAGGCACTCCTGACGCTCGTCGATATCGCCATCATTGACAGGACCGGACTAGTCGCCCGTCTTATGCTTCGCAGAATTTTAATCAAGTGAAGGCTACCGTCCGAACCCTCCTCCATGTTCGCGCACGACTCCTCATTCTAGCTGTTCTCCCCTGCCTTTCCGCCTGCGAAAAGTCTCCGGTTCCCGAATCCAGGCCCGCACTCACCGTGTATTGTGCCGCTGGATTGCGAAAGCCGCTGGAGGCTGCCGCGCAGGCTTTTCAAAAAGACCAAGGCATCGAGGTGCTTTTTCAATTTGGAGGAACAGGAACGCTGCTCAGCCAGATCCGCGTTGCTCAAAAAGGCGACCTTCTGATTGCGGCCGATGAAGACTCTGTCGCTAACGCGAGGAATGCCGCCCTCGTTCGCGAAGTCATTCCCTTTGCAACTCAAACCCCCGTGCTCGGCGTGAAAGCGGGAAATCCCAAAAACATCTTCTTGTTCCAGGATTTGATGCGGGACGATCTCAAGGTGGCTCTCGCCAACCCCGAAACCGCGAGCATCGGAAAAAGCGTTAGGGCAGCCGCCGGGACCGAATGGGAGAAGCTCGCAGCCAAGGTCACTGTGATGAAGCCAACCGTAATGGAAATTGCGGCGGACCTTTCGCTCGGGGCCGTCGACACCGCAGTCATCTGGGGTGCATTGATATCGCAGTTTAAAGGCATCGAAGCGGTCCATACGCCGGAACTCGACGCCCGGCCCGAAAGAGCCAGCACAGCCGTGCTACAGTGTTCAAAACAAACACACGCTGCACTGAGATTTGCGCGGTATCTCGCCGCGCCTGATGCAGGAGGCAAAGCAATCACCGCGGCGGGATTCCAGCACCTGCCGGGCGACCTCTGGAGTCCGAAACCCTAGATGCTTCTCTACAGCGCAAGCGTCAACCGCCCCGCCAGCGAAACCTTGCTGGGCCGTTTCGCCACCCACCGGCAGGAGTTTGAAAAGGCAGGATTCCACTGGCGCGGCGACGAGGCCCCGGTTTCAAGCAAATCCATTGAAGTGCCGGCCTGGTTGAAAGAGAAATGAACCGGTGAATTCCCCCGGCGTTTCCAAGTTCTGGCTCCTGCTCGCCCTGACCACGGGCGCGTACGCGCTTTTTCTGCTCGCGATGCTGGCCGCGACCGCCACCTACAGCTCGCCCCACGACCTTCTGAAAGCCCTCCAATCGAGAGAGATCCAGCACTCCATCCAGCTGAGCCTTCTCACCTGCTCAATCACGGCAGCCCTTTCCCTGCTCATCGCCGTTCCCGCGGGATTTCTTCTCGCCCGGTCGCACTTTCCCGGAAAGCTATGGCTAGAGGCCGTCCTCGATATCCCCATCGTCCTGCCCCCGATGGTCATCGGCCTCTGTCTCCTGATCTTATTCCAAACAGCAGCGGGGAGGCTCATCGAAAGAGCGATCCCCCTCACCTACACGATCTCGGGCGTCGTGCTCGCGCAGCTTGTCATCGGCGCTGCGTACGCCATACGAACCATGCGCGGGACCTTCGACCATATTTCCGAGCGCCCCGAAAACGTGGCGATGACCCTCGGCGCCTCGCGGGCCCGCGCAGTTTGGCTCGTTACGCTACCCTCGGCACGGCGCGGCATCTTCGCCGCCGCCAGCGTCGCGTGGGCGCGCAGTCTGGGCGAGTTCGGTCCCATTCTGGTGTTTGCCGGAGCGACCCGAATGAAAACCGAAGTCCTCCCCACGACCGTCTGGCTCGAACTCAGCGTCGGCAACCTCGAGGCTGCGGTCGCCGTCAGCCTCCTCATGGTGGCCTTCGCGATGCTAGTCCTAGTCGCCGTCCGAAAAGCGGGCGAACGCGTTTGAACTCGGCCCGATCCCATGATCCGCTTTGAAGACATCTCCTGGCGTTCAGCCACCTTCCAACTCGAAGGAGTGAACCTCGACGTGCCTCAGGGTTGTTACGGCGTCCTGATGGGCCCCACTGGCTGCGGCAAAACCACACTAGCCGAAATCCTCTGCGGCCTCCGCTCCCCGTCCGCCGGACGCGTCTTCTGCGCAAACACCGAAATCACCCACCTCCCGCCAGGCAGGCGCGGCATCGGCTATGTCCCTCAGGACGGCGCGCTCTTTCCAACCATGTCCGTGCAGGAAAACCTCGCGTTCGCGCTCCGCCTGCAGGGCCTCCCGCAAGCGGAACGCGCGAAAGCCGTTGCTCCGCTCGCCGAACAACTGGGCATCTCGCACCTCCTTCAACGCATGCCGGAGCACCTGTCCGGCGGGGAGCGCCAGAGGGTCGCCCTAGGCCGCGCCCTCGCGTCAAGACCCGCCGCACTCGTGTTGGACGAACCCCTCTCGGCGCTCGACGAACCGACCCGCGACGCCCTTATCCTAATCCTCCGGGACATTCAAAGAAACCTTCGACTGACCATGCTTCACATCACCCATCACAAGCACGAAGCGGCAAGTCTTGCACAACGTCTTTTCCGATTCGAAAATGGGCTCCTGACCGAATCCCCCCTGCCCCAATGACCGAAACAACCCTCACCCCCGAGGAGCGATCCATCTACCAGTGGCAGATGGATCTGGAAGGCTTTGGAGAATCCTGGCAGCGGCGACTGAAAGCGGCGTCCCTGCTCGTTTCACAAGTCGTAGGCATGTGCTGTATTGCCGCCGCCGAAACTGTGAAATGGATCGACTGCACCGGCTCCCGTCTCGCGGGTGTGCTTCTCACTATGGACCTCGCCTCCATGAAAATCCGCCTTCGCAGCGACTGCCCGGTCTGCTCATGCTTCGGAGCCGCATTCCCGAATGTCGCAGTGTCTTTCGCATCCATCAGCCCCCTGCCCGCGAAATGAATACCCCGCTCACATGCAAGCGCGGCGCGGAGCTTCGGGCCGTCACGATTCGGACGGTCCTGAGCGTGGCGCTTCTGCAATCCGCCAGCCTCACCCGCGCAGCCCAGTCGGATGATCCCGTGGATCTCGCCACTGCAAAGGCGGCCGCATTTTTAGTCGGCATTCAGGATCCGCGCGGAGCGATTTCTGAAAACGGAACGCACGAAACCGCGATGACCGCGCTCTCCTCGCTCGCACTGGCCGCCATCGGAAACCTGCCGGGCGATCCCACCCCAAACGGCGCCTCGTTACGCAAGGCGGTTTCATTTTTGCTGAACCCCGACAGGCAAGACGCGGAAGGCTACTTTGGCGGACGCGATTCCTCCCGCATGTACGGCCACGGGATCACCACCCTGACCCTCTGCGAACTGCTCGGGTCGGGCGCTGACAAGGCCCAGGACAAGGCGCTGCGCACCGCTTGCGAAAAGGCCGTCTCGCTCATCCTCCGCGCGCAGGCGGTGTCAAAACGAAAGGGCAACGAGGGAGGCTGGCGCTACACCCCTGCCGCCACCGACGCGGACCTTTCCGTCTCCATCTGGCAGCTCATGGCGTTGAGATCGGCAAAAAACGCGGGACTTCAGGTCCCCTCCGAATCCATCGACGCCGCGGTGGACTACATCCGCAACCTCCATTTTCAAGCACCCCCGCTGTCATCCTCTCCCACGGGATTCCGGTACAGTCCGACCACCGCTCCTGTCTGGTCCACTTGTGCGGAGGGACTTCTGGCGCTCCAGGTGTGCGGACGCTACGAGGCTCCCGAAGTCCTCTCCACCGCCGACTGGCTGCTCAAGTCCCCCCCGGATCCCTCAAAGGCCAAAGACATCTGGTTCTATTACGGAACCTACTACTATGCGCAGGGAATGTACCAGCGGGGCGGTCTTCACGCCGACGAATCCTTCCGCTCCGTCAACGCCGCACTCCTTCCGCTCCAGAAGCCGGACGGTTCGTGGAAATCCGTTTCCGACAAGGAAAAGGACCGCGTCTACTGCACCGCCATGGCCGTGCTGAGCCTGAGTGTAAAATACCACTACCTGCCTATTTACCAGCGATAGGCCCCAGTCAAAACGCAACCCTTGCAATAGAGAGAGAGGCGTAGCCCCCAAGGAAGCTACGCCCCAAAATCTGCCGCGTGCAGACCAATGGTCCCCACAGCGGCTCAATCGAACGCCAGATACTAGACCTGCACGTGGACCACTTCGCCCCGCGCCATCGCCGCGTGCTGGGCGTCCGAGCACGGTGCGTTCAACGGCACTCCCACCGGGCGCTCGCTAGACTGTACCAGTCCATTCTGAAGCATATACCGCTCGACTTCCTCGCCGGAAATGTCAGGAAGCATCGTTCCGTTGATTTCGACGCAGGGGCTGAGCTGCTGGCCGCTGCGCTGCTCCATCTCCCAGCGGAACGCCGGGTTTTTGATGATGTCCTTTTCCGTGTAGGGCAGGTCGTATTTGGCCAGAACGGCGCGGACGCCGTTGCTCCAGCCGCACTGAGTCTTCACGTAGGCGGTGATTTGGGGTTTTTCCATATTCTGTGGTTGTTGGTTTTAAAAAGTGACAGCCCTCAAAAGCAAGAGCCGGTGCAGAGTCTAACTCCACACCGGCTCTTCGGACAGTACAGACTTTTTCAGTCCGCCTGTATTCTGCAACTAGCGCTTCTTGCCTTCGCCGGGGCGGTACTCTTCAGCAGCCGCGAACGCCTGCTCCAGACCCACCATGTCCTCGCCCGGACGCAGCGAATCGAACGCAGCGGCTTCCCGCTTGATCTCTTCTTCGTCGTAGGCTGCGGCCTTGATCGACAGACCAATGCGGCGCTCGGTTTTGTCCACCTTGATGACACGGGCTTCGATGTCCTGCCCGACCTTCAGATGGTCCTTCACCTTGTCCACGCGGTCTTCGCTGATCTGCGAGATATGAACGAGACCGTCGATGTCGCCGTCCAGTTCCACAAAGGCACCGAAGCTGGCGATCTTGCTGATCTTGCCCTTCACCAAATCACCGATCTTGTAGCGCGTCTCGATGGTCTTCCAAGGATCGTCTTCAAGCTGCTTGACGCCAAGGCTGATGCGCTGGCTGTTCTTGTCGATGTCGATGACCACCGCTTCGATCTCGTCGCCCTTCTTGAGGACTTCCGAAGGATGGTTCACCTTGCGTGTCCAGCTCATGTCGGACACGTGGATCATCCCGTCGATGCCTTCTTCGAGCTCCACAAACGCGCCATAGGCGGTCATGTTGCGCACCGTTCCCTTGACCTGCTTGCCAATCGGGTAGCGGTGTTCGATTTCCTCCCAAGGATTCGCCTCGAGCTGGCGGACTCCAAGGCTGATCTTCTGCTCGTCGCGATTGACGCCCAGCACGATCGCCTCGATTTCCTGACCCAGCGTGAGCACGTCGCTCGGACGCGTGATGCGCTTCGTCCAGGACAGTTCGGAAACGTGGATGAGTCCTTCGACGCCTTCCTCGATTTCGACGAACGCACCGTAAGGCACCAGATTCGTAATCTTGCCTTTGACGCGGGTTCCCACGGGGAAACGGCCTTCGGTCTCTTCCCACGGATTCTTCTGGATCTGCTTGAGCCCCAGTGAAACGCGCTCCTTGTCGCGATTGATGTCGAGCACCACGACTTCCACTTCCTGACCAACCTTGAGGAGTTCGCTCGGATGTCCGAGGCGGCCCCAGCTCATGTCGGTGATGTGCAGCAAGCCGTCCATTCCGTCGAGGTCGACGAACGCACCGAAGTCGGTGAGGTTCTTGATCGCCCCGCGCACGATGTCGCCAGGCTTCGTTGCATCGAGGAAACGGCTGCGCTTGTCGGCGCGCTCCTGCTCGATGAGTTCACGGCGGGAAAGCACCACGTTCTTACGGTCGTCGTTGATTTTGACGATTTTGAACTCGTACGTGTTTCCTACAAACTGATGCAGGTCCTTCGGCGGCACGATGTCGATCTGCGAACCGGGCAGGAATGCCTCGACTCCGATGTTCACGGTGAGACCGCCCTTTACGACGGAGCGCACCTTGCCTTTGATGATGCCGCTGTCGTGGAAGACCTTGACGATCTTTTCCCAGTTCTGGCGGTAGGCGGCGCGCTCCTTGGAAAGGATGACCATGCCTTCGTCATTTTCCAAACGGCACAGCAACACTTCCACTTCGTCGCCGATTTGGATGTCTTCCATGTCTTCGAACTCGGAGAGCGGGATAACGCCTTCGCTCTTGTATCCGATATCGACGAGCACTTCGCGCGCACGCACTTCGAGGACGTGTCCCTTGACGATACTGCCCTCTCTAAAGTCGCGAAGCTGGTGCATCGCGAGCAATTCCTTCATGTCTGTCATTTGATGATGACCTTTCCTCTCAATAACAACCGGTCGCGCGCCATCCCTCCTCCGGTCTGTTCTGGAATTTGAGATTCAAAACCATTACAACCATTGGTGCTCTGGTGAGCGACCAGCAACAAACCACGGGTTCCTTGATACACCCGCCGGGACGCAGAACAACCACCTCCTATAGCGACGGGAGCCATGGATGTTAGGTGGGTTCGCTTCTGTAGGCAATGAGCAATCGGGCGCCAGAGCGACTTTTTTGCAACAGGAGCTTGCACCCGCCCGCGGAAGGCCATAGTTTCACGCTCCCGTCAGGCGCCACAGCGTCGGCCGGGTCCGATTGCAAGCCAGGCGTGCCCACAGCGGCACAACAGTTTAGTAGGCAGTCAGAAATGGCTGGGTAGCTCAGTTGGTAGAGCAGAGGACTGAAAATCCTCGTGTCGCCGGTTCGATTCCGGCCCCAGCCACTTTTCTTCACTCACAGGCACTTACGCTCACCAAACCGGCAGGGCAGACCAGCGCATGTCGGATCAACAATGCTGCTTCGGGGTGTTGTCCTAACGTTCTTTCCACCCCTTATGAAATATTCCCTGCTACGCGGCATCTCCGCATTCGGACGGCTCAGGCTCATGCCCGTTCTGCTGAGCACACTCAACGTGTTTGCATGCAACCAAATATGGGGCGCTGATTTAATTGTTCCCGAGGGGATCAAATTTGAACGGGGTGTCGAGTTTTCTAATGCAGCAGACCAGCACCTGGAGCTGGATGTGGCGCAGCCTGCGGGAAAGGGGCCATTTCCTGCGGTCGTGTGTATTCATGGTGGTGGGTTTCGTGCCGGCAAACGCGAGTCTTACGACGCGCTTTGTTTGACGCTCGCGCAGCGGGGATATGTGGCGCTCACGATTACCTACCGACTTGCGCCTGCATTTCCCTTTCCAGCGGCTGTTCAGGATAGTAAGACCGCAGTTCGATGGCTGCGAGCGCATGCCGCGCAATACAACGTGGATCCGAGTCGGATTGGTGTGACTGGGGGTTCGGCGGGCGGGCATCTTGCGCAGTTTCTTGGAGTGACCGCCGGAGTGCAAGAATTCGAAGGCGAAGGCTACCTCGATCAATCTAGTGCGGTGAAGTGTGTCGTGAACAATTACGGGCCGAGTGATTTTACGCAGTCCTATGCGAAGAGTGTGGATGCAGCCGAGGTTCTGCCGCTTTTCTTTGGTGGTAATCTTGAACAGAAGCGGCGCGAGCACATCGTTGGGAGCCCTCTCTATTGGGTAAACCCGAATGCGGCTCCTACGCTTTGTATCCATGGTACTGAGGATAAATTTGTGGCGTTTGAACAGGCCCAGTGGCTTGTAAATCGCTTGAAAGCGAGTGCTGTGGAGGCGGAGTTGCTAAAGATGGAGGGAGCGGGGCACGGATTCAAAGGCGCTGATGCGGACAAGGCGCAGGCTGCGATGATCGAGTTTTTTGACAAGCATTTACAGAAGTGAGAGGGAAGAGCCCAGCAGGCGATAAACCGAAGAACCTTTTTGCCCATTGATGAAGCCTAAGCGGGGAGAATTGGTTGAAATACTCTCGGTCATCCGTCATGACCGGGGGCTCTTTATCAGCGCGGTATTGTGTTCAACAGTATCGATGAGTTTTGGGGTGCTGTTTCCGCTTCTTGTGGGAACGATGGTGGATGTTGCCGCGGGGGTGGCTCCTGCTTGGCTTGGTGGGCGTGGTCTGAAATCGGTGGCATTGCTGCTAGTGGCGACCTTGCTTGTGCAATCGGTGCTAAGCTTCTTTTCTTCCTATGTCTATCACAAGGTCGGAGAGGTCGGTGTGGGCAGGTTGAGGAAAGATGTCTTTGAGCATTTGATGGCGTTACCCATGCGCTTCTTCAACGAACACCGGGTGGGTGAATTGGCGAGCCGCCTTTCCTCGGATCTCATGCAGATTCAAGACCTGCTGAGCTTTACGGTGGGACAGGCGATTCGTCAGTGCATGCTTTTGGTGGGAGGCATGGCTGCGATATTCATCACGTCTTGGAAGCTTTCGCTTGTCATGGCGTGTTCGTTTCCTGTGTTAGTAGCTGCGGCGGCGATGTTTGGACGCAGCGTCCGGCGTATGTCTAGGGAGGCCAATGACCGCCTCGCTGCGACCGGAGTCATTGCGGTTGAGTCGCTTCAAGCGATTTCCGCGGTTAAGTCTTTTGGCAATGAAGGCTACGAGAGCAACCGTTTTGCCAAGTCCGTGGACTATTATATTGAGGCGGTTTTGAAGTCGGCTGGACGCAGGGCAGCCTTGATCTCCTTCATTATAGCCGGCGTTTTTGGCTCCATCGTGCTGGTGCTTTGGTATGGTGCCGAGTTGCTGCAATCCGGTGAGCTTACGCACGGAGAACTCACGCGTTTTTTGTTATATACGACGTTTATCGGAGGCAGCGTGGCTTCTGCTGCCGAGGTTGTTGGTACCATCAACAAGTCGCTCGGAGCTGCGTCTCGCGTGATGGCTCTCAAAGACGAAGTTGCAGAGGTGATTACTGTGGACATTAACGCTCCTCGATTAACGGGCGCGGTGACGTTTAAAGATTTGACGTTTGCGTATCCATCACGCCCTGAGGTGCGCGTTTTGGACGGGATTAATTTGGAGGCGCGTCCGGGAGAACGCATCGCTTTAGTGGGGCCCAGTGGTGCAGGCAAAAGTACGGTCGTGTCTTTGCTTTTACGGTTTTACGAACCGACCTCAGGGGGACTCATGCTCGACGGTGTTTGCGCAGCAGATCTTTCTCTGGGGCTTGTACGCACCAATGTCGCTTTAGTTCCACAGGATGTGGTGCTGTTTGGGGGAAGTATTCGTGAGAATATCGCGTATGGACGAACAGGTGCATCGGAGGCGGAGATTGTGCAGGCGGCACAGCTGTCTTGCTGTGAGGAATTTATTTCACGATTCCCAGAGGGTTATGACACGCTTGTGGGGGAGCGTGGAGTGCAGCTTTCCGGTGGACAAAGGCAACGGGTGGCAATTGCCAGGGCATTTCTGCGTGACCCTGCGATCCTCATTTTGGACGAAGCTACCAGTGCGTTAGATTCCGAAAGTGAACGTCATGTACAGCAGGCGCTTGAGAAGCTTTTGAATGGTCGCACTTCCTTTGTAATTGCGCACAGGTTGTCCACGGTGCGCGCTGCGGATCGTATTTACGTGCTCGAGCAGGGGCGTGTGAGTGAAAGCGGTTGCCATGAAGAGCTGATCGCAAGGCCTAGAGGCACGTACCGGAAATTGTGTGAACTACAGTTTACGCGCTGAGTTGATTTGCATTAGCCCTGCAGACCTTTCTGGACCTTCATTCTTCCGGAGCCGCTCGTTGAAGTATTTCTTGGCACTTTTGTAATGCTGCGGCTCGCTGCTTGCGTGTTCTGTGATTTCTGAGATGGCTTTGCGTGCCTGAGCATCGACGCAGCGGTTGTTTCGCCCTGAGCCAGCAAGCCGTTCCCACCCTACTGCAAGACATAACGCGTCGGCGCGTTGCTTGGTTCCAGTACTTTTTTGCTTACGCCGTCCGTCAGCTCCCCTGAAGGCAGCAACCCCTTAGGGGCACCGGTTCTGAGAGTCCTTGTGGACGCTTGGCATACTCCTAACAATTCCATTAAAGCCCACTCTGTAAATGATGCTCCATGACATGAAAGCCAACATGTTAAACCTTCATTTTCAGTTTTTAAGATCGAGTCGCCGTCTCGATTCCGGTCCCAGCCACATTTCAGGTCAGGCCACGCAGTCCGCGACCCCTTGCATCGCTGCGCGCAGGCCGCTTGCCGTCACAGGCTTACTCAACAGCAAGTCCACCCCGGGCGGGGTCCCGCCACGCACCCGCATCTCGTCGCCGAATCCCGTGAGTAAAATCACCGGCACCCGAAGTCCCCTGGCCCGCATCGTCTCCGCCAGTTCGGAACCCGTCATCTCAGGCATCGACTGGTCCGAGATCACCAGATCCCATTCCCCGGCGGCGAGCTCGCTTAAAACAGCTGCCCCGTCCGCCACCGGCAGGGCAAAATGCCCATCCGCTTGAAGCATCTCCGTGATGATCTGTCGGATGATTTCCTGGTCGTCCACCACCAGGACCCGCAGCGACCGGAGCGGATTCTCCGCGGGAATCTCCGGATCCACTTGCATCCCGTCGAAGGCGGGCAGGGTCAGAGTAAAAGCCGCCCCCTCTCCCTTGCGGCTCTCAATCCCGATCGACCCGCCGTACCGCTGCACAAAACCGTACACCGTCGCCAGCCCAAGCCCGGTCCCCTGCTCGCCCTTGGTCGTGTAAAACGGCTCCAAACAGCGGCTGCACTCCTCCTCTGTCATCCCGATCCCGTCGTCAGAAACCCGCACCAGAATGCGCCCGTCCTGGCAAGTCGTTCGAAAGCGCAAGTGCCCGCCTTTCGGCATGGCATCCACCGCGTTGAAAATCAAATTCGTCAACACCTCACGCAGTTCGGGTGAATGCCCTAAAAAGGGCGGCAAGTCTCCCAAGTCGGTCTCCACTTCAATGAATACACCCTCGGCCCGGCTCTTGTCGCGCCACCGCGGCGCCGTCAGCACGATCGCCTGCTGGATGGCCAGATTCACGTCCACCGGAACACGAAGTTCGTCCTGGTCCGCCGGACGGTAAAAATTCCGCAACCGGGTGACGACATGCGAGGCGTCCTGAGCGGCAGCGATGAGGTACTGGAAAAGGTCGCGCTCCCTCGGCGGGGCGTCGTTTTTGAAGTGATTGGCCAGGAGCTCCCCGTAGCCGAGGACCATCGTCAGCGCATTGTTAAAATCGTGTGCGATCCCGCTGGCCATCATGCCCAGGGCGCGCAGGCGCTCCTGTTTCACCAACTGCTGCTGGGCGGCCATGAGGCGGCCCAGAGTCTCCTCCAGCTGAAAGGTGCGCTCCTTCACCTGGGCCTCCAGGGCCTCGTTCTGTCGCTGGAGCGCCTGGTGCAGAAAACGCGTCTCCAGAAGGTTCCGAATGCGCAGCAAAACCTCGTCGGGGTCCAGCGGCTTGGTGAGAAAATCGTTGGCCCCCTTGGCGAGCGCCCTCTGGCGCGTTTCGGGAGTAATGTCGGCGGTGAGCACCAAAACCGGCAGATATTCCCCCTGGGCAACCGCCGCTCTGAAGCTCGACATCAGACTAAAACCGTCGACATGCGGCATATGCAGGTCAAGCAACACAATGTCGGGCTTCTGCGTCTTGAAAAGCTCCATCGCCTGCCGCGGGTCCGTCGTGCTGAACACCGGGCCGGACTTCGAGAGCTCCAGAAGGCGCTCCAACAGGCGCACGTTGGACGCCTCATCGTCGACGATGAGAAACCGCGCCTTGCTGAGCACCTTTTCGAGCATTCCCTCTTGCATAGCAATCCGGAGGCCAACCTACACCCGGGGCGATCCGGCGGCTAAAGTAAACTGCCTAAGTTTTCTGTAGAGTCGCCACAGCCCCGCTGCCGCCAAGGACCGAGAATCCACGATTTGAGGTTTGCCCAAACCCACCTCGGGCGTATGCTCCTCACCCCCGCCAACCCCAAAGCGGCGCTCTTTACTCATGTCCAGTTTAATGCCGTCCCGACCCGAATCATGCACCACCCCGTGGCGCGTGGCCGTAGTTGCCAGCCTCTACAATCCCCAGTGGGTAGACGGCCTAGTCTCCCACTTCGAATCAGAGGTTCTGGCCATTTCCCCCAGCACCAAGATCCAAGTCCACAAAGTGCCCGGGTCCTTTGAGGTCCCCCTCGCCGTCGATTTGCTCGCAGAAAGCGGCAGCTTCGATGCCGTGGCCGCCTTCGGGGTGCTTCTAGATGGAGAAACTGCCCACGCCACGCTGGTCGCCTCTGCCATTACTCAGGCCCTGCTCACGAGCAGCCTCAAGCACAGAATCCCGGTGCTCCACGAAATCCTGCTGGTCAAAAATGCACAGCAAGCCGTCGCCCGCTGCCTCGAGGCAGACCTCAACCGCGGCACAGAGGCCGCACGCGCCGCCATCCGCATGCTCCGCACCGTGGAGTCGGTCCGTTTACTACACACTTCCATTTCTCAATGAGCGACACTGCGTCCACCTCTGGCAAAAAACACGAACGTCCTCACGCCGGTGTGCGCCGCGAAGGACGCGAGGCTGCCATCCAATACCTCTTTCAACTCGACTATCAAGAGGGTGAACCGCCGACCCCCGACTCTGATTTCTGGAAACTGCGCGCCGGCGCCGAGGATCCCGACGAACTGAACCCCATCCCGGCACGCCCTCCGATCGCACCCAAGGCCCGCGCTTTCGCGGAATCCCTCCTGCAGGGCGTGTGTGCACACAAGGCCGACCTAGATGAAATCATCACCCGGTACGCCCGCAATTACAGGCTCTCCCGCCTGGCCGCAGTGGACCGGAATATTCTGCGCCTCGCCGTATACGAGATGTTTCACACCACCGAAGTGCCACCGGTCGTCGCTATCAACGAGGCCATCGAACTCGCCAAACAATACGGATCCGAGGAGTCGGGCGGCTTTGTCAACGGGTTGCTGGACAAAATGCGGGGCGAACTCAAGCGTCCCGCCAGAAATGCCGACCGCGCCCCGAAGCAGAACGAACCGGATCCTCTCACAAGCCCCCAGCACACTCCGCTGCACTGATTCCCTTGCTCGCAATGGCCTCCCGTTCGGGCGCCCGCAGGCCCCAGAAAAACCTTCCTTTCATTCCCGCATTCCATGGCTTTCGGATTCTTTAAATCGTTAATCCAGCGTTTTGCCGGCCGGCCGGTGGACTGGGAGGAACTCGAGGAAATGCTGATCCGCTCCGACATGGGGGTCCCGATGTCGATGCGGATCCTGAAGCATCTGCAGGAAAACCCCGAGAAAATGACCGCGGAAAAGGTCGTCGAGGTGGCGCGGGAGGAGATTTTGAAGGTCATGCCCCGGGACACCGCGATGCTGCGCCCCCTGCCCGACCGTCCCAAGGTGATTTTGGTGGTCGGGGTGAACGGGACCGGCAAGACCACGTCGACGGCTAAGCTCGCCTATTTACTGAAGAAGAAGGGGCACAGCGTTCTTCTGGCGGCTGCGGACACCTTTCGAGCGGCGGCAATCGAACAACTGGAGGTGTGGGCGGGCCGGATCGGCGTGGAATTGATCAAGGGCGCTTACAACGCGGATCCCGGCGGCGTCTGTCACGATGCCTACCGCGCCGCCGTTGCGCGCAACGCGGAGTTTTTGATCTGCGACACGGCGGGAAGGTTGCACAACAAATTCAACCTCATGCAGGAGCTCACCAAGGTGCGCCGAGCCATTGGGAAGACAGATTCCACCGCCCCGCACGAAACCCTGCTGGTCGTGGACGCCACCACCGGAACCAACGCGCTGGTACAGGCGCGGGAGTTCAAGGAAGCCACGGGACTGACCGGATTGATCGTCACCAAACTGGATGGGTCCGGAAAGGGAGGCGTCGCGGTTGCCATCCAGAGCGAGCTGGGCATTCCCACGCGCTTCACGGGAACCGGGGAGAAACTGGAGGACTTCAGCTTTTTTGAAAGCCGGGCGTTTGTAGAACAAATGCTTTAGGATCAGCGCGATCCGCCCTGCCCCGGAGGCTCCCCAAGGTTCCGCTCGAACACTTCGCCAAATCAAACTGTGAACGCCCTCTCCAGTCCCGAGGCGCTGCGGCTCAAGTTGGGCGAGTGGTTCCAAAAACACGGCCGACAGCTGCCTTGGAGGGACGCCGTTTCCCCGTACGCTGTGTTGGTGTCGGAGTTCATGCTCCAACAGACGCAGGTGGTGTCCGTCATTCCCTACTTCAAACGGTGGATGACTCGGTTTCCAACCGTGCAGACCCTGGCGGAAGCGCCCGAGGAGGCCGTTTTACAGCTTTGGCAGGGCCTCGGCTATTATTCGCGCGCACGGAACCTGCACAAGGCCGCCAAGGCCGTTGTGGACCGCTTCGGAGGCGAATTGCCCGACGATCCGGCGCAACTGGCGACCCTGCCAGGAGTCGGTCCCTACTCTGCCGGCGCCGTCGCCGCATTCGCCTTCGACAAACCGGCTGCCGCCGTGGACGCCAACATCGCGCGCGTCCTAGCCCGATTTTTCAACATTCACACTCCGATCGACTCCCCCGGAGGAAACCGTGAGATTTGGGAGCGGGCCGCCGGGTTGCTCCCGTCGGGAAGCGGAGGCCGCCTCCACACCTCAGCATTGATGGAGCTTGGCGCGCTGGTCTGCACGCCCAAAAAACCGGGATGCCTCGTGTGCCCCCTGCACCCGGATTGCCTCGCGACGGACCCCGAATTACTGCCGCGCAAGGGCGCCCGCAAGGCGACGGTCCGGCTTCAAGAAAACGCCGCGTGGTGTGTTTCAGAGGGCCGTTTGCTTCTGGAACAGCAAACAGGGCGGAGGTCAGGTGGCTTGTGGAAGTTGCCTTTGCTCGAAAGCGAACCAGAGGGAGAACCCCCTCTTTTTGAAACAGTGTATCCGTTCACACACCACCGGATCACGCTGCGGGTGTACCCCTCCCAGGCTCCCGCCGCCCCCAAGGACTTCCAACGCTGGTTTGCACTCGAATCTGTCTTGAGCGAAGCTGCCCTGCCTGCCGGGCACCGCCGTGCGCTCCTCGCCTTGATTTCAAAACACACACCGGCGGCCTCTTAAAGAAATCAACACGTTTATCGCCCGCTCATCGCCCCCGTCTCCCCCCCGATTGAGAACCGCCAAAAACCCTCGGAAGGACAACAACCTTCGCCCCGCCCTCTGCAGGCGCCCGCGCCATGCGACAGTCCGCTCCCTTTCAGTCCTTATCCATTCCCGATTTGTGGCAGCAGCAGGCCGTCCAGTCCTTGCGTGAGGGCTTTGACGTCGTCGTGCACGCTCCCACGGGAGCCGGAAAGACCTTCATCTTCGAACTGCTTTACCCCGGACTCAAGGGCCAGGCGGTCTTCACCGTGCCCACCCGGGCGCTGGCGAACGACAAACTCGCCGAGTGGCGACGCCGCGGCTGGGATGTGGGCATCGCCACGGGAGACATCGCGGAAGGACTCGATCGCAAGGTCGTCATCGCCACTCTGGAAACACAGCGCCAGAGGCTGCTCAGCGGCCAGGGCCCGAGGCTCCTGGTCATCGACGAATACCAGATGATCTCCGACCCCGTCCGCGGGGTCCATTACGAGCTGGCCGTCGCCATGACGCCGCCCGGCACCCAACTGCTCCTGCTGAGCGGTTCGGTGGCGAATCCAAAAGATGTGGTCGCCTGGCTCAACCGGATCGGCAGAAGGGCGCGCCTGGTTTCCCACTCGGAACGCCCGGTTCCCCTGGAGGAAGTGGACCTTCCCTCCCTCAACGACCGGTCCTCGGCGGCGCTCCGCTCCTGGTGGCCGCGCATGATCCGCAACGCCCTGGCCGGGGACCTCGGCCCCGTCCTCCTTTTCGCCCCGCGGCGCAAGGCGGCCGAGCAACTGGCGTCCGAAATCGCGGCGTCGCTCCCTCCCTGCGCCCCCCTGTCTCTGAGCGAGGCGCAGATGCAGCTCGCAGGACGCACACTGGGGCGTCTTCTCAAAACACGCGTCGCGTTCCACCACAGCGGCCTCTCCTTTCAGCAGCGCTCCCTGCTTGTCGAACCCCTCGCGAAGGCGGGACAACTGCGCGTTGTGGTCGCGACCATGGGGCTTGCCGCGGGAATCAATTTTTCCATGCGCTCGGTCGCAATCGCGGGCACCTCCTACTTGGTGGGAGCCTTCGAGCGCAAAGTAAGTTCCGCAGAGCTGCTCCAGATGTTCGGAAGAGCCGGCCGCCGGGGGCTTGATGAAACAGGCTACGCCCTCGTCACCCAGCATCCCCCGCGCCTTGCCGACGCCCAACCGCTCCCCCTGAAGCGTTCCAACCAGCTGGACTGGACCACCCTGATCGCCCACATGCACCACGCCACCCTGCGCGGCGAGGCGCCTTTCTCCGCAGCTTTGCGACTGAACCAGCGGCTTTTCTCCAACTCAGCCGTCCCCATTGGATGCGAACATTCCCAAACCACAGGCCCGATGTCCTGCGGGCTCGAGGTGGACGCGGACCGCGCACGATTTCTGCGGCGCGGGGCAGTCGAAATCTGGGCCAGCACCAACGTCTGGGAACCCCAGCCCCAAGCCACCCAAAGCGTCCTGTCCGAGGTCTGGATCCAGGAGACTTCAGTCCCTGTGAACCAAAGCGACGCCCCAAGCGGGCTTGCCACGAACCCACCGCCCCCCAGATGGAGGCGGGCCGAAAGCTCCGCAGCCTTCATGCAAAAGATCGGCACCGGACCTCTGTGCCGCTTGAGCGGAACCTCGAAACGCTATGGGAGGGAACTCCATCTCGGCGCCCGGGGCGGAGACGGCACCCTGTTGCTCAGCCCGAAGCTGCGCTCCGCCTTTGCCCTCAAAAGCGTTTTAGCCGAAGACTTGGAGAAACAAGTCCTGAATAAACTTCCCGCCCTCACCGGAGGTGTCACAACCGCCCTTGTGCCTCGGGGAGAGCAGTTGTTTGCACAAATCAGTTACTCCCAAACACCCTTCAAGGCGTGGAGGGATTCCTCGGGACGCCTGCTGCTGGATCCTCCAACCCGGCGCATCCTCCCTCCGCCCTGCGAGGAATGCAGCCAGCGCACCTGGTGCGAGACCTCCCCCGTCACGCACTCCCCCTCCATGGCCTGGAGGGAACTGGGACTCGTGGACCGCAACGGCACGCCAACCCGCCGCGGAATCTTGTTTTCCTTCTTCCAACACGGAGAGGGTCTGGCAGTGGCCGCGGCGCTTGAGGACTCCGCCTACCCGTTGGAGGACTTGATTTTTGACCTCGCAGACCTGCGGGGTGGCCCGCGCTTCAGCGACGAAGAAGGACGCTGCCCAGGGCGCCTTGGACTAATCAGCCAGAGGACGTTCCGCAACGCAGACCATCCCGGCTACCTGGAATTCGGCATTCCCACGGAATACGGCGCGGGGGCCAGCGAGGCCCTCAGGGGGATCATAGAGGCGGGGATCCCAAAGGCGCAGTTTTTGAGCGACACCCTGCGCATCGGCGACATCGAGCGCGCGCTACTGGAATGGCGCAGTCTGCTCCGGCACATTGCGCATGCCCCTGAATACCCTTGGGACCGATGGACGGACCTCAAGTCCCTCGCGAAAACCGCAGCCGACTGGGTTCCCGCGGCCCAGTTGACCGGACATTTCAAGGGGCAATGATCGGCGGCATGCCCTGAGTCAGGTCGGTACATTCACGGACGGACAGACCGCGATTTTGTGCGAAGACACCCCCTGGCACCTAGGCCTTTTGCGGGGCGCAGATGAGCGGCAAACCAGTTACGATGCCGCATGGCAGTAGTGTTTAATCTGCCACATGAAGAGGCACGGTGCGGACTGGGTGGTTGCTGGGGCGGTTGGAAGCGTGATCGTAGCAATGAACATCACAGCCCCCGAAGCGCGAGGGGAAACGTTTAAACTAGTCACGGCGCTTCAGGCGCTAAAGGTCGCTCTCGAAGGAGCGGAAAAACCGGTAGAGGCGGGACAGTCCGTCAGCGATCCATGGCGCTTCCGCACTGGCCCCAATGGCCGCCTCCTGCTTGCAAGCGCGAGTGTGCGCCTGCAATTGCAGGAACAATCCGACGCCGCCCTGGATGAACCTCCCGTGGACTCCACGGACACCGTGCCAGTCACCTCCTTCTTCAAGTCCGCCGAGGAGCGAGCCAAGACCTCGCCGCTCACAGGCCCGGTTTTCACACTCAACGACGGGACCCTGCTCATCCAATCCGGCCCGAAACCGGTGTCGGTTCGGGTACCGGGACTGCACATCGACGCCCGAGACGCCCTCTTTGCAGTGATGACGCATCCCGAACACGGCCAGAGGGTAAGCGTCATAAAGGGACAGGTCAAAATCAAACAACCCGGCAAAAAGACCACCTTTGTCCCAGAGGGCAAGAGCATGCACACGGCACCGGAAAATCAACCGGTCGTCTCCCCGATCGACGAACACCCGGACTCCCTCGCCCACAAAGAACAACTCTCCCAAATGGCCTCGGGCTCCCAGGAAAAGACCGAGAAATCCAGTACCGCCCCAGGCGGGGTGGGCCAGGGCGCGCAGGTCTACTTCGACTTAAAACAACGACGCGCCGCCGCCCTTCTGACGGCTCCGAACCCGCAGAACACCGAACGCCCCGACGTGTCCCCAGAACAACCCGCACCATAAACACCACTGGACTCCAATTGAAAAAACGCACCCTTCACCTCGTCTACGTGCCCCTGCTTCTCGGAACCGTCCCGACGGCATCGTCACCGGCTGCCCAAACCTCAGCCCCGGTGGATGCAACAATCAACGCCCGGGAACTGGATTCCTTCGGACTGCCCGGGCTGGCATTGCCAGTTCCGGAAGGTTCACGGCCCTTTGAGCTGGGACCGGTTTCCTTCACAGAAGACTCGCTCCTGCCGGCGGAGCTCGGCCCTTTCTCACCGGGATACCGGGGCGCGGAGTCGGAGGTCCGGAACCCGGCAGCGCCTTTCGAAGCAAAACAGCGCATCGAGTTGCAAAACACCGCTGCAGCAGAGCCCCAAGAGGCCGAAAGCCTGCGGATTCAGGTTGCCGAGGTGTCCAGCCGTCCCGGAGGAATCAGCAACGCACCGGACCAATCCCTGTTCGCCCTGGACTCCGCGTTTTTGGAGTACATGGAGCTCACCCGCCACACCCAGACGCGGCGGCAGGGCCCCTTTTATTACAAACTAAAAATCAACAGCAGCGCCATCGGCGACGACAACATCACGCTTCAATCGAAAAACAAAAAGCGCGACATGCAGCTCAGTTTGGGGCCCGCTGCCATGGTGCAACTTGGCACCGATGAGTCGGCCCTTCGCATTGCCGGACACTACAGCGGCTCCGCCTCCTGGTTTTTGAGCAATCCCGAACAGCGCACCTACGATCAAAAGGCAGGCATAGAGGGCGCATGGAGCGGCGCGAGCCTGAAAACAGGATTCCGCACAGGTCTCCAAAGCACCCACAACAGCTCTCTGGATGCGGGAGACCGGGTGGGACGCCAAGTCTACTACGCCGGCGGCGGCGCCTCCTACGGGTTCAGCGAAAAGACAAGCGTCGAGCTGAACACAGACTTCACACGGGCAGAGTTCAACGGGCTGATCGGCTCCAGGGAGACCCGTCTGCAGGGATTTCTAAACCGCCAAATCACGCCAAAGCTAGAGCTGGGCGCAGGGGCAACAGAGGGCGAGGCAAAGGCGGATGGAGGAAAGAGCCAGACATACACGCAGGCCGTGCTTCGAGCCAAAGCCCAACCCACCGGAAAGATTTCAATCAGTGCTTCGGCCGGAAACGAGTGGCGCTCCTTCGAATCCGGGGAAGCCTCCACGACCACCCCCGTGTTCTCTCTGGGCGCCTCCTGGCAGGCAACAGGCCGCACGAGCATTTCCATGGAAGGTCGCCGCAGAACCTTCACGTCGGCAGCACTCGTTTCGCAAAACTACACCTCCTCGGACGGCGCCGTTTCCATTCGTGAAATGCTCACAACTACCGTCGATGCCTCGCTCACGGTGGGAATAGAAAAGGCAGAGTACCACTCCGCCAGTCCCGGCGTGAACAGCGACCGCAAAGACAACTACTGGTTCGCACGGTACGGCATGGACTGGGCGGTGCGCAGATTCTGCACGACAGGCGTATTTTACGAATTCAGCAATAACGACTCAAGCGGCCAGCAAAACCATACGTTCAGCAGAAACCGGATCGGAGTGAACCTCGCGCTAAGCTTCTAGCCCATGCACTATCGGAAAACCCTGTTCTCAAACTGCCTGTCCGCTGCCATTGGCCTGCCGCTGCTGTGCTTCTGCGCCGCCGTCGAACCACCGACAAGCGGCGCCATCCGGGAGGCCAGAAACCCCTCGCTGAAAGTCGGCGCCCCCCTTCCCTCAAACCCACCAAAAGTAGAGCCCGCAACCCCGCTCCCCTCCGGCTACAGGCTGAGCTCCGGAGATTTGATCCAAATCCAAGTTTTTCAGGAGGACGAACTGCACACAACGGCCAGAGTCGGCAAAGACGGGCGCATCACCTTCCCCCTTCTCGGCAGCGTCGTCGTCGGCGGAAGAACGATCCCGGAAACCGCCGCCACACTCACCGCCGCCCTCAAAGAGTATCTCGTGCGCCCTCAGGTCGCAGTCCGCATTTTAGAGTACACCAAGCGGCGCTTCACCGTTCTGGGTCAGGTGAACAGACCTGGAACCTTTGAACTTCCCGAGGAAAATCCGCTTTCCCTGCTCGAGGCGATCGGCATGGCCGGAGGCTACAGCCGCATCGCAAACCCCTCAAAGGTGACCGTCAAAAGGCACTCCCCCGACGGCAAAGAGGAAGTGTTCCGTCTGGACGCAAAACAAATGGCAAAAAGCCGAAGCACAGCTCCCTTTTTGATTCAATCCGGAGACACGCTGGTCATCGACGAGAGCCTGTTTTAATCATGCCTAATCACCAAACCCCAGACGCTCCGCAACAGGCGGAAGCCAGCGGCGTTCCAGACCTGAGTCAAATCGGTGCGATTCTGAGGGAGCGCGGATGGATCGTGGGAGTCTGCGCCACGGCCGGCCTCCTCGCGGCGGGAATCCACACCAAGCGCATGCCTGTCACGTTTGAGTCCGCCTCGGTTCTGCAATGGGAACCACACAGCCGCGTGCTGGGATTCGATGCCGAAAACGCAGGCAGTTCCTCCTCGGAGCCAGGCCTTCAAACCATCTTGGAGGCGTTCCGGAGCCGGGCGCTTCTGGAACGCACAGCGACAGACCTCAAACTTTACGACGACCGGTCGTTTTCCCCCGTACAAATCACGCTGCAGCAAGCCCAAAACAGGCTGTCCGGCTGCATAGAAGTCAAGCAGCGCCGAGGGACACAGCTGATCGACATCACCGCTCACCATGCCGATCCAGCCGTTGCACAGAAACTGGCCAACGGCATCGCAAAGGCTTTCATTCAATTGCAGCTCGACCTCAGGTCCAGCGGGGCACGCGCCGTGATGGAGTTTTTGTTAACGGAAGCCGAACGCCTCAAAAGACGGCTCCAAAAGAGCGAGGAGGCGCTCCAAACCTACAAGGAAACGAACGAGGCCGCCTCGCTAGAGGACCGCCAGGACACAGTCACAACCACTCTCAAAGTGCAGGGAAACAACCTAGCCGAGGCGCGCGGAGTGCGGATCCGGCTTGAGAGCGACGTTGCCGACATGCGGCGATTTGAAAGAAAACCCGAAGAACTGCTCTCCATTGTGAGCATCGCCCAGCACCCGAGCATCGTCACACTCCGATCACAACTCAAAGAGATCCAAAACCGGATTTCCACGCTTCGTCTGGTCTACACGGAAAGGCATCCGAAAATGATTCAGGCCAGCACCCAGCTGCGCGACACGGAGGTGTCCCTGAAAAACGCCGTTCTCGAAATTCCAGAGACCCTCAAAACGGACCTTGAAAGAGCCCACAGTACGGAGCGCAATTTTGAGGCGGCACTGAAGGACCAGGAAAAACAAGCACTGGCACTCAACCGCCAGTCCATCGAATTCAAGGTGCTCGCGCGCGACGTGGATACGGACCGCGCACTCTACGAATCCATATTGCGGAAGCTCAAGGAAACCGACGTTGCCCGCGGCGTCCAACTGAGCGACCTGCGGCTCTTCGAGTCCGCCGCACTGCCGGATGCACCAGCCCCCAGACCCACAATCAAATTTTTGGCACTCGGCTTTTTTGCAGGGCTGATGGTGGGAAGCGCAACCGTCCTGGGTAGCTGCCTTATGGAGGGAGCTTGGCGCTCCGCGGAGGAAGTCGAAGCAGCCACCGGGCTTCCCGTCCTGAGCACCGTGCCCAGACTGGAAGGACGGGGGGCGGCATTTTCCATTCTGCAGGGAATGAGCGACCCATCTCAACCTGTTTTGGAAGCCTTCCGCTCACTTCGCACCAGCCTCCACCTGAGCGCGCGCAAACGCGGGAAAAATTGCTTCCTTTTCACCAGCGCCCTTCCAAACGATGGCAAAAGCTTCTGCTCCATCGGCTACGCCGTGACCCTGGCCCGGCAGGGGGTGCGCACCCTGCTTATCGATGCAGACCTGCGCTCCCCATCGCTTGAAACCACCATATTCGGCTCCAGAGACCTCCGGGGACTGGCGGACGTCCTGGATGGAAGCACGCGACTCTCCCATGCCATCGTACCGACGTCCTCCGAGGGACTGGACCTGCTGCCGGCGGGAAAAGTCCTGCTAAACGCTTCGGAACTGCTCACACGCAAGGGGATCCGCTCCATTCTTAACGCCGCCCGAGAGCGCTACGATTGTATCGTCGTCGACTCAGCCCCCGTCCATTCGGTCAGCGACGCAATGCTCCTCGCGGAGGCGGTGGACTCCGTGTGCTTGGTCGTTCGCTACGCAACCACGCCAAGAAAGGCGGCGCTCCGCGCGATTCATCTTTTTCAGGACCACGGTACCCCCGTGGAGGGGATCGTTTTCAACGGCGCAAACCCCACCGCTGTCTACGGCGATTACGCCCACTTGGACCCCGCCCTACGCGCCGCAGGCAGTTAAAATCCACCTCGCCCCGCGACCCGCCCACAGGAGGATTCAAACCGCGACCCATTCACCCACCCACGCTGCCGGACACTCTTTATACAAACACGCAGGGCCGGTCGACCTGCCCCTTCAAAAGACTGAGATACACGTCTCTGGGAATCTCGCGCGCACCGAAAGTCTTCAAGTGAGGGGTCACCCACTGAAGGTCCAGCAGTCCGAACCCCCGCTCCTGCATTCGTTGAACCAAGCCAACCAAGGCCACCTTGGATGCATCGGTCACGGTGTGGAACATGGACTCGCCAAAGAAGACCCCGCCCAAAGCAACGCCGTACAACCCGCCTCCCAGGCGACCATCAATCCAAGCCTCGACCGAATGCGCGTAACCGGACTCATACAGCTCAAAATAGCTCCGCTTGATTCGCCCGTCGATCCACGTCTCCTGACGGTTCGAGCAACCTTCCAAAACCTCCGCGAAGGCCGAATTGACACGCACCTCGAATGCCCCCTTTTTCAGAATCCGGGCCAGCCCGTGGGGGATGTGAAAACTGCTCAGGGGTAAAACACCCCTAGGATCAGGAGAGTACCACGCAAGCTCCCCGCTAGCTTCCGCCATCGGAAATATGCCCTGCCGATAGGCCGCCAGCAAAAGCTCCCTCGGGATGGCTCGTCCCTCCCTTTGGCCGTCTACTGTGCCGTTGGCGCTCATGGGGAGAGTTTAACCCATGGCCCATCCGAGCGGAAGGGCTTTTGAGCCTCACCAAAACCACAGCCTTGTATCCGCTGCTGCGGCCGGATCAGATGGAAGCATGCCGGCCCACTCTGTAAAGCCAGGTCCTGTCGCGCCCGGTTCCCAAGAACTGCGGGGAGCGCTGCTCAGAAAGAATTTCCTCAAGAAAGCGGGACCGGACACCCCTTTCTACCAACTGTTCGACCATCTTCAGGACGTTGCCTTCTTCGCAAAAGACCACAACTGCAAGATCGTTTGCGCCAGCCGCCTCTTCTTTGAACGCTTCGGGTTTCATTCTGAGGACCAAATCCTCGGCAAGGACGACTTCGAACTATTCCCTACCCGCCTCGCCGAAACCTTCAGGTCCGACGACAAAGCCGTGCTTGCGACAGGCGAACCGCGGCTCAATCTCGTGGAGCTTTTTTTCAACAGACAGGGCATACCGGATTGGTTTGTGACCAACAAGCTTCCGGTGCGCGATGCGCGCGGCAAGGTGGTGGGCATCATGGGGACCACCCACAGCTACGAAGCGCGCAAAGCCCACCTCCAGCCCTACCTAAATCTCGACAAGGCGGTTGAATACATCCGCACCCATTTTCGAAACCGGATTTCCGTCGACGACCTCGCCGCCGCGGTGCACCTGTCGCCACGGCAGCTGCACAGAAAGTTCTTCGACACCTTCGGCGTGGGCCCCCAGACCTTCATCCAAAAACTGCGCATTCAAGCCGCCTGCGACGCTTTGCAGGACAGCAACAGCCAGATCGCTCATGTGGCCTCACAACTGGGCTTCTGCGACCAGAGCGCCTTTACTCAGGCCTTCCAGAGACACATGGGACTGACTCCGCGGCAGTATCAAATTCAGTTCAGACTGCGGCGCCAGTAGCACAACCCCGCCAACAAAGCACTAGCTGCGAACGAAGTGCGTGACTGTATTTTCCCGTCCATAAAAAATACCCCCTTTTCTCCGTTGACGAAGCTAGGGGGATCGTCCTAACTTCCGGCTCACTTTCATCAAGAGTGGCTGAGGGACTGGCCCTGTGACGCCACGGCAACCGCTTGGGTGCCCGCTTGTTTAGACGTTCATATAGAATGTCAAACTAGTGGGTTCCGAGGACCAGGTGCCAAATCCAGCTCCGCAAAAACGGAGAAAAGATGAGGGCCTGTTTCGGTTCGCACCGAGGCAGCGACTTCATCAGCAGCGCTCTTGAAGAAGGTCCTTTTTTCAACCATGGAACCCACCACCTTCTTCAGCAACTTAAAGTGCCGTGAGTGCGGCCGGCTTTATCCCAAACAGGCGATTCATGTGTGCGACTTCGACTTCGGACCTCTCGAAGCGGCTTACGATTACGAGGCAATCGGCAGGTCGATGACCCGCAAGGCTATCGAATCCCGCCCGCACAGTATGTGGCGCTATCGGGAACTGCTCCCCATTGACGGTGAGCCCACGGTCGGAGCTCAGGTGGGTTTTACCCCCTTGGTGAAGGCGGATCGTCTGGCAAAGGTGCTGGGAATTCGCGAACTCTGGATTAAGAACGACACGGTCAATTATCCGACCCTCTCGTTTAAGGACCGCGTTGTCTCGGTGGCCCTGAGCCGCGCCCGCGAACTTGGCTTTGAAGTCGTTGCCTGCGCCTCCACCGGCAACCTCGCCAATTCCGTCGCTGCAAACGCTGCTGCCGCCGGCCTCAAGAGCTATGTGCTGATCCCGGCGGACCTCGAACAAGGAAAAGTCCTCGGCTCCCTGGTGTACGGCACACAAGTCATCGGGATCCATGGGGCTTATGACCAGGTCAACCGTCTGTGCTCCGAAATCGCCGGAAAGTACGGCTGGGGCTTCGTCAACGTCAACCTGCGCCCGTACTACGCCGAAGGGTCGAAGACCATGGGGTTTGAAATCTGCGAGCAACTCGGCTGGAGAATCCCCCAGCACACGATCGTCCCAATGGCCTCGGGTTCCCTCCTCACGAAGATCCACAAAGCCTACAAGGAGTTCATCCAACTCGGCCTCGTCGAGGAATCACCGTTCCACATTCACGGCACCCAAGCGACTGGCTGCGCCCCGATCTCCCATGCAATCAAGCGCGGGACGGACATCGTAAAGCCGGTGCCGAAACCCGACACCATCGTAAAATCACTCGCCATCGGAACCCCGGCGGACGGGTATTACGCCATACACTCGATGAAACAGACGGGCGGTTCCGCCGAGGACGTCACCGACGAGGAAGTGGTGGAAGGTATCCGAATGCTGGCGGAATACGCCGGAGTATTTGCGGAAACCGCCGGCGGAGTGACCGTGGCTGGCGCAAGGAAACTCATCGCATCCGGACACATCGGAGCCAACGACAGCGCGGTGTTGTGCATCACGGGACATGGACTCAAAACCCAAGAAGCCATCGTCGGGAAATGCGGCGCCGCGCGCCTGATCGCCCCCAACATCAGGGAATTCGAGGACAAAATTTACACCCCCGACGCTGCCGCCGCCGCCCTCTAAGAAGGTCGATTCACACCGTTGAACCGGCCTGCTCCGCCGCACCCAAACACCCTTCAATTAACCTTTTCAATCCAACCTTATGCCCACCGTCAGAATCCCCACCCCGCTGCGCAAACTCACCGGCGACCTGGAAGTCGTTCAGGCCGCTGGAACGAACATCAATGAAATCCTTCACTCCCTCGACCTTGCGTTTCCAGGACTCAAGGAAAGAATTTGCGACGAGCACGGCGCCGTGCGGCGTTTCGTGAATGTCTTTGTAAACGATGAGGACATCCGCTTTCTTGAGGAAGGAGCCACTCAGGTGAAAGACTCCGACGAAATCTCCATCGTCCCCGCTATTGCAGGAGGCTAGTCCTGCGCTAACATCACGACCATGGCCGTACAACAAACTCGTTTCTGGCTTAACTTTTCGCCCCAGCTCATCACCCGTCCTCTCTTGTGGGAGCTAAGCAAGGAGTTTGCCGTGGTGACCAACATCCGCCAGGCAAGCGTCACCGACGAGGTGGGCATCGTCTCCCTCTCCATGGAGGGGGAACCCGAGGAGGTAGCCAAGGCCGTCGCCTGGCTCGAAGGCCAGGGGGTCCGAGTGGACCCTGTGGAAATGAACACGATCGCCAGCTAGGCACCCTCGGCACCCTCGGCACCCTCGGCACCCTCGGCACCCTCGGCACCCTCGGCACCCTCGGCACCCTCGGCACCCTCGGCACCCTCGGCACCCTCGGCACCCTCGGCACC
>CANFTB010000024.1 GCA_947449735.1 Chthoniobacteraceae bacterium
GCGTGCCTATGGTTTTAGAAACTTTCAAAACTACCGCCTGCGAGTGATTGCTGCTTGCGGTTAATCACGCCCTTCCCCCCCGAATCAACAACCTGCCTCTATATTCAACTTACAACACACCCCTCCCCAAACTTTGGCGTAGACCCGGCTAGAAACAAAGGGTTTACCACTGGTGAAAGTGGAGCGGGTGACGCGACTCGAACGCGCGACATCTTCCTTGGCAAGGAAGTGCTCTACCAACTGAGCTACACCCGCGACGGTGTTTTAAGAGGCTAACAAAAACCTTTGGGAGGGCAAGCGTTTTTGACGAAAAAATCAGCCGAAATTTCCGAAAGTTAGGATTCAGTCTCCAGCCTTCGAACCATCCCTAGACGCTCTTCTTGCCAAACTCGTTGGCGCGGGCGTCGATCAGCTTCGCAACAAACCCCGTATCGTATTCGCCCCGAACGAAGTCCGGGTCATGCATAATCGCCTGCTGGAAGGGGATCGTCGTCTTGATCCCCTGCAAAATGCACTCCCCTAGGGCGCGGCGCATCCTGGCGATCGCATTTTCCCGAGACGTCCCCATGGCGATGATCTTACCGATCATCGAATCGTAGTGCGGCGGAACTGTGTAGCCGGTGTAGGCATGTGAATCGATGCGCACCCCGCGGCCGCCGGGTGCGTAGTACAGGTTGATCTTGCCGGGGCAGGGGGCGAAGTTGTTGGCGGGATCCTCCGCGTTGATGCGGCACTCAATTGCGTGGTAGCGCCGCTTGGCGTCTCTCACGTAATGGGAAAGTTCCTCTCCGGCAGCCACTTTAATCTGTTCTTTAACGAGGTCGATTCCATAGGCCTCTTCGGTGATGCAGTGCTCCACCTGGATGCGGGTGTTCATCTCCATAAAGAAGAAGTTTCCCTTGTTGTCCACAAGGTACTCGATGGTGCCTGCGCCTTCGTAATTAACTGATTTTGCAAGGTTTACTGAGGCTTCGCCCATGCGCTGGCGCAGGTCGTCCGTCATCAACGGGCTGGGGCATTCTTCGATGATCTTCTGGTTGCGGCGTTGCATGCTGCAATCGCGCTCCCCGATGTGGACCACGTTGCCGTGGGAATCCGCCATGATCTGAAATTCGATGTGGTGCGGATTTTCGATAAGTTTTTCGATGTAGACCCCGGCGTTGCCGAAAGCTTTTTCCGCTTCCATCCGCGCGCCGTGGTAGCCCTGCACTAGGGAGCCATCGTTGTGGGCCGGGCGCATGCCCCGTCCACCGCCACCTGCAACAGCCTTGACCATGACGGGATAACCGATCTCCCGGGCTATGCGCAGGGCATCCGTCTCAGACTCCACCAAACCGCTAGAACCGGGGGTGACCGGAACGCCGGCGGCGCGGGCGGTGGCGCGGGCGATGTTTTTGTCGCCCATGGATCGGATGGCGGAGGGCGGCGGTCCGATGAATTTAATATTGCAGCTGGCGCAGACCTCGGCGAAGTGGGCGTTTTCGGCGAGAAACCCATAGCCGGGGTGGATGGCGTCCACGTTGCCGATTTCGGCTGCGGAAATGATTCTGTCGATTTTAAGGTAGGACTGGCTGCTTGCGGCCGGTCCGATACAGACGGCCTGGTCAGCTAGCTGGACGTGCAATGAATCGACGTCGGCCTCGGAGTACACTGCCAAAGTTTTGATCCCGAGTTCTTTGCATGCGCGGATGACGCGCAGGGCGATTTCACCGCGATTGGCGACGAGGACCTTGTTGAACATGATGAGGAAGGATGGATTGCGGGGATGCGGAGGGATTGTTTCCCAAGTGAGAAGCCCTGCGAGGCTGGGGCGATCGTCTCTGGCGTGTTCCGGAGTGGTTGGCTTCGGCTGTTCCGGCAGCGTTTCTCCTCTCAGGTGTGGGCTGCTGGAGAGACGGGGACGGAACTGAGCTGAAAATATTAGCGGAGTCGGAACAAGGGCTGGCCGTACTGCACGGGTTTGCCGTTCTCGGCGATGACTTCGACAACTGTGCCGGAGGTTTCCGCTTTGATTTCGTTCATGACCTTCATCGCTTCGATGATACAGATGACGGTATCTGGAGTAACCTGCTGACCTACAGACACGAAAGTCGGAGAGTCGGGGGACGCTGCCGTGTAGAATGTTCCCACCATGGGCGAGACGATGGCGTGGGAGTCGTCAGCGACGGGGGCGGGCACCGCACCGTGGCCGGCCGCCGGAGCCGGTGCGGGCAGCTGGGGTTGCGGCTGGGGCGCTGCCAAGGTGTGGGTCGGCTGCGAAAAGATCAGCGGTGCGTCGGAGCCCCGTTTCAGACTGATCTTGAAAGACTCCTGTTCCAGAGAGAACTCGGAGAGGTCGTTTTTGCGAAATAGGGCGATGAGCTCCTTGATGTCTTTGAGTTCCAAAATAAATGCCTCCGTTAAAAACGTAATCTTAAATGGTTGGGTTTACAGGGGTCAAGCTGCAGCGCTGTCTGTATTCAGGATCGAATGGTTTCGGGAGGGCTTTCTTGAGTAGCTGGCAGCGTGAGTTCGTTTTTTAATTAGTGAATGAGGTTTGCGCTGTCGTCGTGGGCAAAGCTTTAGATGGGCGCTTGCTCGCCATCACACACTGGCGTTAGCGCGGCACGCCTGGGAGCAGGCTGGTGAGGGCGCCGATGCGCGTGGCCTGCAAGGGGTCGCTGGAAAGGTCCTTTGTTTCAAAAGGATCTGCTTTCAAATCAAAAAGCTGGGTGCGTTCGATCTTCGGGTAGCAGATAAGTTTCCATTGGTCGTCGCGCACCGCCTGCTGGACGTTACGGTAGGCAAATTGCAGGTGCGGGCGCCCCGCTTTTGAGGGGTCGCGGAGGACGGCGCTCAGGTCGAGTCCTTCGCTGGATGCGGGACCTTTGACGCCGCACAAGCCGCCGAGGCTTGGAAACACGTCGAACAGATAGCAGAGCGCGTCGGTGGAGACGTTTCGCGGAAGGCCCGGGCCGGATACGATCAGCGGGACCCGCAGGGAATGCTCGTAGAGGTTTTGTTTTCCGATGAGTCCGTGGGACCCTCGGGCGACTCCGGAGTCTGAACTGAAGACGACGATCGTGTTATTTGCATGGGGCGAGGCGGCAAGCGCGTCCAGAACGCGTCCGATCTGCTGGTCGAGGTATGAGACGTAGCGGTAGTACTCGGCCAGCATCGAGCGCACGGCATCGGGCGTCCGGGGCCAGGGGAGGAGGAGCTCGTCGCGGATCTTCATTTCGCCGTTATCAAAAGGGTGTTCGGGCAGGAAGTTTGGGGGTAGCGGGATGGAAGCGGGGTCGTATTGGGTCTTGAAATCGTCCGGAACGATGTGGGGGTCGTGGGGTGCGTCAAAGGGAACGTAGCACAGGAACGGGCCGGCTTTGGGTTCGTTCAGGAAGCGGATGGCCTCGTCCGCGAAGACTTCACAGGCGTGGTGCGCTGTTTTTTTGGGTTTTCCCAGAACGCCGCCTTCGAGTTGGCGAAGAGGAGCCTGCATGGGGTCGGTCATGCCGCCGGTGAACATCGAGCGCGCGGACTGGAAGCACTTTGCAATGGAGGCGTCGCCGTTGTGCCACTTGCCGCTGACAAAGGTGGCGTAGCCCCCGTCCCGGAAGGCTTCAGGCCAGGTCGGGTCGCGCATCAGCTTTTCGTCGATGCGGAACAGGGATTGTCCGGAGAGCAGCATCGCCCGGGAGGGGACGCATGTGGCTCCCTGCATGCCGCCTTGCATGTAGGCCCTTTGGAAAGAGACCCCGGAACGGGCAAGCTTGTCGAGGTTTGGGGTCTGGATTGCCAGGTTTCCGTGGGCGGCGATGGTGTCGGCGCGTTGGTCGTCGGCAAAGAGGAAGAGGATGTTTGAGCGCTCGGATGGGAGCTGGGAGGCTCTGGTGGTGGGCGTGAGGGCAATCAGGAGAACGCCGCCGAGAAGGGCGGCAAGGAGACGCGGGGTGTGCATTATTTATTCTTAGAGGGGGCGGCACGCCAGCGGAAGGTCCAGTCCAAAGACGGTCACAGATCTCCTGCTAGAGGGAGATGACGCGCTGGTAAAAGCGGACTCCGTTCGCCATCGCTTTGGGAACCGTGGCGATTTGCGACATGAACTGTTTGTTCCACTCGTCAAGGGGGTACTTAATGACCGTACTCGACGCTTCGGAATCCGGAAGACGCAGGGCCGAAATCCCATCAGAGGGAAGCCTAGCCATGTTTTGGGCGTCGATCAGGGCGATGGTGACTACAACAGCGGAGATGTTGGTGAGTCCGTTTCTGGAAAACTCCATAGCGATTTCGGCGTCGCTCAACATTCGGGCCGGGACGGGGTTTCTCGGGTCGGTGAGGTCAGGTTTGCGCAGCAGCGAGACCTCGAAGCGGAGTACGTTTTCGGCAATCGTCTGGTAGTATTGGTCTTCCGAATCTTGCTGGGCAATGACGGACGGGAAAGTGCCTCCTGTGCCCTTGCCGTCGGTCCCCGACAGGGTCGAAGCCGGGACAGGCGTTGCTGGCGATCCGGTGAGGATCACATAGGGCATTTCAGGGTCTTTACCAGTGTTGGCCCAGGCCAGAGCTCGCGAGTACCGCTGGAGCTCCCAGACAGATTTCGTGTCGGTTTTCTTTTCTTTAACCCGGTATCCTACAAGTGAGACGGGGCTCCGACTTTTCGTGTCGGTGAGGGTTTTAGAATACCCTGGCGTTTCGCTAAAAAAATAAAGGAGGTCGTTGCCCGTTTGCTTCGAGAGGCACGCGTCGACGTCCTTGCGGTTGACACGACGGGCCAAGTCTGAGGCGATTTGGTTGAGCGCGTAGCGCGCCTCTGAATCGCAGTCCGAGGACTGCTTTGAGGTGGAAGTGAGGCGCGACGCGGATCCCATCAGTTGGGATACCAATCCTCCGAGAATGGCGAGGACTGAGATGGACACCATTAATTCGACCAACGTGAAGCCCGCACGGTACGGTGGGCGCGCCGAGAGATGAATGTGAGTTTTCTGCGGGTTGGAGGTCTGCATTTGAAAACCTGTTGGAAAACTGGGTCGCTTGTGGATTCGCGTTAAATTGGATCCTGGCAGGCTTGTCGGGCTAAAAGAAGGGAAGCGGAACAAGGGTTTCGAGGGCGCCTTCTTCGCGCGCGCCCGGGGCCTGTTTTGGCGGCCAAATGATGCGCACCCGTAGCGCCAGGGTACCTTGCACGGCCTTCGTGATTTCCAGTCGGTAAACTTTTTCCAGGGGGGTCGCCTGGTCCGGGTTGATCAGGGTGCCCGATTCGTTGATGCAGGCAGGGGTTGTTGGAGCTTTGAGTACGGGATCTTTGAGGGTGCCGTCGGCGTTCAAGCTGCAAACGAGCCCCAACCTCGGGCTGGAGAAAACCGACGTCGACTTGTTGAATACACTGGACTGGATGTCCGAGGAGATCGCGGACAGTACGTTGGAAGCCGAGGTTTGGACGGTGGCTTTTCTTGAATTTTTTAAACCCACGGAAAGCATTCCAAGGAGGCTCACCAAGGCGAAAGAAAAGATCCCCAGCGCAACCGCAATTTCTGCGAGCGTGAATCCGGCGCGGGCGTTGACCTGAAGGGCCGGGGAAAAGCAGGGAGTGGTTCCGGGGCGGTTGGGGCTCAAGGCAGCCAACGCTCTGGCGGACAGGGTTGCCTCCGGGCCATCGGCGAGGGCGGATGCGACAGAGCCAGCTGGAGAGGGAACTGAGGGTAGCATGGAAGATGGCGTGAGGTCTGGGGAACTGCCTAAAGCTGAGGAGAGATTAACGCTCCCTCCGGCGGGTAGCAACACGCTTTCAGAGCAGCCTTGCTGCCAGGCAACTACCCGCAGTGTGTGGCGCTCTCGCCGGCGGCGGCTATGCCCGGTTCCGGCGGCGCCTCGAGCGCCTGCTCAAAAGCGCGCCAAGCCAGCATGGCGCATTTCACCCGTTGTGGAAACTTCTGGACTCCAGAGAGAAGGCGTAAATCGCCAAGCATTTTTGGCGCTTCATAGCCGCTTGCGGTGACGACTTGAGTGAAGGCGTCCAGCATCGCCCGGGCTTCCTCTCTGGGTTTGCCCTTGAGTTTCAATGTCATCATTGAGGCGGATGCTTGACTGATGGCGCACCCCTGGCCTGTAAAGCGCAGGTCCTCGACCCGTCCGTCAGCTCCAAAGCGGACTTGGAGGTGGATTTCGTCTCCGCAGGACGGGTTGTCTCCATCCACCTGAATTTGAACACCTTCAAGGGTGCCGAAGTTTCTGGGCCTTTTGGAATGGTCCAGAATAACCTGTTGGTAAAGATCCTCAAATTCGGTGTTCATGCAAAAAAGCGGTCGGCTTCCCTCAGGATGCCGAGCATACGGTCGACTTCACCGGGGGTGTTGTACAGGTAGAAACTGGCCCGGCTGGTGCTTGGAAAGCCCAGCTTCTTCATGAGCGGTTGGTTGCAATGGTGGCCGCCGCGGAGGGCCAGCCCTTTTTGGTCGCAAAACGAGGTGAGATCGTGCGGGTGGATGCTATCGTGAACGAAGCTAACTAGGCCTCCTCTCGGGCTTTGGGGGCCTAGAACCCGGTAGCCTGGCAACTCGGTAATCCCTTCAAAAGCGCGCAGGGCAAGGGCTTCGTCGTGGGCCTGAATGCGCGGCCTTCCGATGCCGTTGATGTAGTCTATGGCTGCTCCAAGACCCACGGCTCCTGCGATGTTCGGGGTGCCGGCCTCGAATCGCGCGGGGGCGGGTTTGTAGGTGCAGGATTCGTACCGGACGGAAAGGATCATCTCCCCGCCACCCTGCCAAGGTGGGGTCTTGTCCAGTATTTCGGCCCTGCCGTAGAGCACGCCTATGCCGGTCGGGGCGCACATTTTATGTCCGGAAAACGCCAGGAAATCGCATCCCAGGGCCCGGACATCCAGCTCTAGATGTCCTGCGCTCTGCGCCGCGTCCACCAGAGTGACGGCTCCCACGGCGCGGGCCCGTGTGCAGAGTTCCTGCGCTGGGTTTACGGTGCCCAGGAAGTTCGAGATGTGGGTGAATGCCAGCAGTTTGACTTCTGGGGTGAGCAGGCCGTCCAGAGCCTCCATGTCGAGAGTGCCGGAGCCGGTCAGAGGGATGAATTTCAGAGTTGCCCCTGTTTTTGCGGCCGCCTGCTGCCAGGGCACAAGGTTGCTGTGGTGCTCCATTTCCGTCAGCAGAATGACGTCTCCGGGTTTGAGGAAGGCGCCGCCCCAGGCTTGGGCGACCAAATTGATGGCCTCGGTGGTGCCCCTTGTGAAGATGATCTCCTCTGGGGAGGCGGCTCCGATGTAGCTCGCGACTTTGGCGCGAGCCCTCTCAAAAGCCTCGGTGGCACGGTTGCTTAGCAGATGTAGGCCCCTGTGTACGTTGGCGTTGTCGTGCTCGTAGTAGTGCAGGAGGGCGTTGAGAACGGCCTTCGGCTTCTGCGTGGTCGCAGCATTGTCAAAATACACCAGAGGGTGGCCGTTCGCTTCTTGATGAAGGATCGGGAAATCTGCGCGAAAGGCTTCCATGGATGGCGGGTGAGGCATGGGATCTGAAATGGGTGCCGGCAGCAAGCTGGCTGAGTGAGGTTCGCGGAGGACACTGAAAGGTAAAAGCACATTGTGAGAAAGACTCGCAGTTGCACGATAGGGGGGGGGAGGCTTTAGAGTCGGGACTGCCATGGAAGTTTTGTCATCCGACCACATCGAAGATCTGTTTCGACTGGCCCTCTTGTTCTCGGGACAGAGAGATGCGGCTCTGGAGTTGCTCGTGCTGGCGCTTTCCGAAGCGCAGAGCCGCACGACCCAGTGGCGCACCCAGAGGCACCGTTTCCTGTGGACATTCCGGTTTCTGAGCGAGCTCGCCACAAAGAAAAACGCGGGTGACGGAGCCGTGGCGGAATTCGGCAAGCTGTCCGAGCTGATCCGCGCGGCCCGTCCGCGAGTCCGTCCGGCTTTGTTGCTTCAAAGCATTGGAGGGGGAAAGTCTGGGGAAGTCGCCCAGCTATTCGGTTTGAGGCAGGGGGAAATGCGTCTCGCCTGGTTGCGTTATCGAGAACAGAGCGTTGAAGCCGGTTTTGAGGAAGCTGCCGTCAGGGAGGCGTGGCATCGGATCTCTCTGTCGCCAGAGGAGACGTCGGTACTCGAAAAGTCGGTTCGGCCCGTGAAAATCAGGCGCCGGGCCGCCGACCGGTTTCTCGCGCTCAGCGCCGTGTTTCTGGGCGTCTGCGTGCTGCTTGTGTTAGCGGGTTGGGAGTATTGGCGCAAGACGCCGGATTTTTTGGCGGGCTTGCGGATGCGGGAGTTTCTGGAGGTGCAGAGGCAGCAGGGACCTGCTGGAATTGAACCCTTTGCCGGATCCCTGGGGGCGGCGCAGGACTGGTTTTTCCTGCATGGAATGGAGGACGTGACGGTTCCGCCTCCGTTTGCGAGCGTCTCCTTGCGGGATGTTCGAATTCTAGACTGGAACGGCTCCCCCGCAGCGTGTTTTTACATCCAATCTCCGGCTGGAATGCTGGTTGTCGTCGAGGCTGGAGCGATCGGACTGGCCGGAGCGTTTCAGGAGAGCGGGCGTACCCGTTTCGAGGACTGGAGCGGAGCGTGGGCGGTGTCGGGACGGTACGCCGTTTTTCTGCTGGTGCGATCTACTGAGGACGTCCTGGCGTCGCTTTTGAGGTGATGGAAGCTTTCGATTAGAGTGCGTGCGGTGCGTCTGGACGTTCTCCGCTCGCTCTGCGATTTATTACGGGGCCATATTCTGGAGAAGCTTCGGCCTTTTCTGTGGGGGCAGTCTGAAACATCTCCTCGGATCCAGGTCGCCCATCAGTGAGGTGGCCCCAATCCTTCGGCCGGAGGGCGAGCAGACGCGAAGGGGGGGACTCTCCAGATGATATGGCGGTCAATTTTGATCTTCGCCGGGAGCTTTTTTGCTTCGCTTCTGGGCTGGATCCTTTGCTTCACTTTGCTTAGGAGTGCGGGAGCTCGGTGCGGATTGGGCGGCTGCAGGGGCAGTTGCCTGAGAGGGAGCCTGAGAGGGGGAAGCTGAGGGAGCGGGAGGAGACGGCGGGCGGGAGGTGGGGAGACCGGGCCTCTGTGCTGGCGATCCGGTCCAGCCCTGTCTGGAGGGCTGCTGTGGGGGCGCTGATGGACTCGGGGTACTCGAGGCAGGAGGCCTCTGTGGGGGCGTAGGGGAGGAATACCAGTGGGTGCCGCTTGAACGCCTTTGCCAGTCGGCGGACGGGTGGACGTAACTGGGGCTTGGGACGGGCCGGCTGTATCCCGGTTGGGGATGATTAGGGAAAAGAGGGTGCCGGTGGTTCAGCGTGCCGCCGTAGGGAAGCCTTTGAACGAAATATCTGCGGCCGCCAGAATAGTACACGAATCCACCGTCGATGATGAAGTACTGCGTGCCGCCGTAGTAGTAGTAGGGTTCCTCGACTGGATAATTATCAGCGATCAAAGTCTGGCGGACCACGGGGCTAGCGTACCCACCCGCATGGTCGTACCGCATCACGCAGCCGGAGAGGAGGGCGGAGCCTGCGGTGATGCAGGCGAGAGCGGCTGTGGAGAGCGGATTGCGGAGGATCATAAAGGGGGTTCGGCTTAGGCGCTGGAGTTGGTTTTACGCGGTTGGCACCGCGTCGTCGGACCATGTTGGACCTCCGAAGGCGGCATGAGCATACGAGGAAAATGTACTTGACTGTATTTTTAACCTTAACGAAATGTCGGGAATGCAATCAATCTATAAGATGAAACAGTCAACTGCTCGGGCCGCATTCGGGTCTGCGCTGGCTTTGGTTGGTCTGGTTCCCGCGGCTGTGGCGCTGCAGCTTCAACTGGATGCTCCGGGCACTACTTCTCTGATTGTGTCGGACTCGTCCGCTTTGAGTCTCCGGCATTTTTCCAACACGGGTGCCTACTACCACATCAATGATAACTCAAATTTTCAGTCCACCATTGCGGGGGGTACCTTCTCTGTTGCGTCCGCTCAACCGATTCTGGCTTCGAATCAAAACCATATTCATACGGGAGCTCTTTTGTATCAAACGCCCTCGACCGTTGCGGCCGGAACGCTCCAACCGGGTACTTATTATGTTTATTATAACGCTGAGTCAGACTCCAAAGAGCGCGTTCAAGTTTTGAACCAGCTGGTGGGAGTTGGGCAGGTCAGCTCTGGAATCGACGGCAAGCAATCCCAAACCCGAGAAGAGAAGGCTGCCAACAAGTCTTCGGCTTCGATGGTGGGGGCTGGAATTAACGCAGATTACGGGCGTTTCACTTTGAACGGTGTTACCGGAAAAAACTACAGCCTTCCCCTTTCGACATCCTTCAAACTGAACGAGCGGATGGCTCTCAATCTCGGGCTTCCCCTGATTTACACAAAGATCGGTGACGCTTCCGCATACGGGGCGGGACTGTCCGTTGGGATGCCTATTAATGTTTTCAGATCCAAGGCGGACACCGGTTTTTCGTGGCAATTGACGCCTTCCCTGGGGAGCACCGGAGCCTCCTGCCGGGAGCTGCAGACCGGTGGGGTAATGGTGAACAGCGGTATGACCAGTCTGGCCACGTATGATTTCGGCAAGTTTGCCGTGTCAGTGGGCAACCACATGAGCTCGTTTGAATCGACCCATGCAAAGTTTGACGGGTACAGCTATGAAACCGGAATGAGCCAGAGGGCCATCAAGAACGGGTTGAAGGTGGACGCCCCGATCGGCCAGCGCTGGGTGGCGGATGTGTACACGGTTCACAATAAGATCTCCGGATCGGACGTGCTGGACCACTACATGACCTATGGCGTGGACGTTGGGTACCGGATTGTGGGGAATGAAAAAAAGGCGTCCAGCCGCCTTGGGTACGTTTCTGTGGGAATTAAAACGGATCAGGGAAGCGGTTACAACGCGACGAACTTCCAGTTTGGTTCCGGGTGGAAGTTTTAAAAGATAGTTGAGTGCCGGCTGGGATGCGGCGGGGCCCGGGTCGAAAAATGTTCGATCCGGGCCTGTTTTTTGATTATGTAGAGAGGGAGGGTTGTTTGTTCAGCAATTCTGCGGCCCCAAAATATTTTTGAGATACCGGACCCATGGATTCACTTAGCTATGGCAATTTTGAGGTTGAGCTGGACGACAAGCAGCAGCCTCTCGTCCTGGGGCGGGGAACCTTTGGGAGCACCTACCTGGCGCGACACCGGTTTCTGGACACGCTTGCCGCGCTCAAGGTCATCAACGAGCGGTTTGCCGCCAAGCCCGACGCGCGGAAAAGGTTTTTAAGCGAGGCGCGCTCCGTGGCCAGGCTGGACCACAGGTACATCGCTCGGGTTCAGGATTTCGGCGAGGCAGGCGGCGTGTTGTTTTACGCGATGGAGTATTGCGCCGGAGGCACGCTGGAGGAGCGCGTGGCCCGCTCTGGGGCGACTCCCCTTCAGGAGTGGATTCTGATCGCGCGCCAAGTCGCGGACGCGCTCGTGTGCTGTCATGAAGCTGGTTTCATTCACCGGGACTTGAAGCCGTCCAACCTGATGCTTTCCCAGCCAGCGGGTCCGCTTTTGGTGAAGCTTATCGATTTCGGACTGGTGTATTCGGACCGCAAAAGCGCGCCCGGGGAGGGCTCCGAGGCGGGACTGGGATCGCCCCTTTACGCGAGTCCGGAGCAACTGAGGGAGGACACCATCGATGCCAAAAGCGACTTGTTTTCGCTCGGAATGTCTCTTTGGCATCTGGCTGCAGGCGCCCCCCCCGACATTGGCGCCACCTCTGGGATTGTTGAAAGGCGTTTGAGTCCGGAGAGCTACGAGTCCGAGTTGCCGGCGGCCCTGCCCTCCGAGTTGAGGCGGGTTCTTGCGGCGCTTCTGGAAAAGAAGGCGGATAGGAGGCCGGCGTCCGCCGCAGTTTTCTTGGAAATGCTGGACGCCGCTGTTGCAAAACTTGGAATCGGTTCGAATCAAGCGGTCCCCGGTGAGGTACCGGTTTCAGGCGGAAATACGGGGCTTGTGCGGGTCTCGGGCGAGGTTGACTCCATGTACAATGTGGTGCGCTCGGAGGGAGAGCAGGGCACAGGCTTGAATTATGTCGCCGAGGTTGTGAGCGGCGGCGGCAGGCGCTGGCTGCACGTTCTGCATTCTAAGCTCTGGGAGTGCGGCGACTTTCAAGGGGAGTGTCTGGGCAACGTTGCGAAGCTCCAATCAATCGGGGTTGCTGATTTGCTGATACCCGAGGGCGTGACGGAGTTTCTGGATCACGCCGTGGTGGTTTCCGAATCCCCGGAGGGAGTTTCGCTGCTGGGGGAGTTGAAGTCGGTGGGCAAGCTGGCCTTTGCCGACACTGCGGATCTTCTCCACAGGATTGCGCGGGCGTGCGACGCCTGCGCGGAGGCCGGGGTGCCGTCCCCGGAATTGCATCCCTCCCATGTGTACTGTGGCAAAGGCGAGTTGGCGAAGGGGGGACACGTTCACCTCAAATTGATGCCTCGTTTTGCGTCCGGTTCCACCGCCCAATCCGCTGGGCGAGAGGTGATTCAGGATGCCTCCGCTACGATGGCTCCCGAGGATCTGAGCGATTCCGTGCAGTCCGAGTCCGCCGTCCCGACATTTGCCAGACTGGTTTACCGGATGACCGCCGGACGTGACTGTGTTGCAGCGGCCAGTCTCTCGGTGCAGGCGTATGTGGCCGTGCCGGAGATTTCGGAGGAGGGAAACCGTTTTCTGGCGCAGGTGATTGCAGGAAAGCTGTCACAGGCGTCATGCGGTGCGTTGCTTTCGACATTGCTGGCCTCGGAGGGTGTGGCGCTCGGACGTGCCGCGCCCTCAGCCAAGGCTTCGGCGCCTGCCACCTCCAACAAAAGCGACAGTGGCGACAAAAAGCCGGCTCCAGCGGATCGCAAAGCCGAGGCGGTCTGGAAGGCGTCCACGCCCAGGGCGGAGCCCCCGACGGCTTCGAAGAAGCCCAGTGCGCCAGCGCCGGCTCAAGAGATGCCCGCAAAGGCGTCCGGTTCCGTGGCGGGAGAGGGAGGCGGGTTGCAATCGCCGGTCGGGGCGCCCGCTGTCGCGGCGTCTGTGTCACCGGAAGAGGGTAATACGAAGGGCGTCCCCTCAAAGAGTGGTGTGAAAACGGGGGTGATTGCGGCGGTGCTGGCGGTTGCCGCGGTGGCGGTGGGAGCGGTGTTCTTCAAGAGCGGTTCGGCCCAGATGCCGGGCAACGCTGAGGTTGAGTTTTCGGGAGATTTGCCGGAGCACTCCCGGTTCAAGGTAAACGGGGCCTCGGTCGTCCACCGCCGCTCGGGTGAGCTTTGGGTGGTGCCTGTGGCGGGAGCCAAGCTTCCGGTGGAAGTGGCTTTTGAGGCTCAGGGTTACGATTCGCTGGTCAAGGTTTATAAAAACGTCGGGGATTTGAAGCTGGCTAACAAGATCACGGCCCCCCGCTCCAAGGGGACTTTGGTTTTCAAACCCACGATGCATAGCGATTACGACCATTTCTCTGTCGAGATGGAGGATCTGCTTCCAGAGGACGCCGGGGTCGGGTTGAAGACGGCTGAGAGGGGCGGGGACAGTCTGCGTGAATTGGCCGACACCCGCTTTTCACTTCCCACGGGGCGTTACACGGTGATTCTCGGCGGAGCCCCTTCGGTGGTGTCAGGGTTTGTGATTGCGAGGCAAATTGCCCTCAAAGGTGGAGAGGAGGTGGTATTAACGCTTCCTCAAACCTACGCGGGACATTTTCGGGCGGCAGCCGGTCAGGAGGAGGCGGAACTGAAGCTGGAGCGAGATCTCAGGAGTGGAGAACTGGTGTTTCAGGCCTCCGGGCTGAGGAAGGAAGGCAAGCTGCGGCGCTGCAAGTTGGATAACAAGGGGATAATGAATGCTGAGTTTATGGACAACTCGGGGGGCGTTCCCTCGGACCTGACCGCCCGGCTTGGACGGGATGGCGGGGTGCTTGAGTTGAGTATTGTTTCGAGGGGGGCGAACTCTACTCCGCAAGTCTTTCAACTTACGCGTATTGATGAAACTAAGTGATTGCGGTGATGTAATGATGCAGTTAACCTTTGCCGAAATACACCTATAATTTTGACTATGAAGCCAAAGCCCTTCCTTAACTCGTTTGTGTCTCTTTCGCTTCTGGTTGCGCTTCCTTCCTCATCGTTGTTGCTTTCTGGATGCGCGAACACCTCGGACGGCAGAACGACACAGGCTCAGGGAGCGGGGATTGGAGCGCTTGGGGGTGCCGCGCTGGGGTATCTGGTGGGGGGGCAGAAGGGGGCCGCCGTTGGAGCGTTGGTGGGTGGCGCCGCTGGTTTTGCCTATGGATCGAATGTTGCAAAGCGCAAGGCGAAGTACGCCAAGACGGAACAATGGCTGGATCAGGAGATCGCGCTCGCACATCAGGCTAACGCCAGTGCCTATGCTTACAATCGGACGTTAAAAGGAAGGATCGCAGCTCTGGAACAGAAGATCCAGATGGCCCGGGCTGCGAAAAACCGGCAGATGCTTGCTTCCTTGAAAAGCGAGATTTCGCAGATCAGCCAGGAAACGCAGCGTTTTGATATGAGCCAGAAACAGTCCGCTATGGATGTGAAGGATGTTTTGAAAGATGCGGGCGCGCATTCGGCGACGAACTTTCACTCGTTCGAAAAGGAGGCCGCCGCGTTTGATGAGGCGGCGGCGGAGCGGGGGCGCCTCAGTGGCCGTTTGGCGAGTCTTCGGGATTCAATCGACCGTTAAAGCACCGAATGAACCGTATGAAATCTTCAGCAAAAATTCTTTGCTTGTGTGCCGTTTCGCTTGGTCTCGTGGCGTGCGAGACAACGGGCGATCCAAATCGGGGCGGAATTTTTTGGAGTGAAAGCAAGGCGAATGATCGTTTGCAGGAAAGGCGCAGCAATCTCGGTGCGATTCAGGCCGACACGGAGCGGGTGAACCGCACGAACGCAGGCATGGAAAATGCGGCCGCCCGGAAGCGTCAAATGCTTGGCCAGTAGAATTTTGAAAAAGAGGCTGGCATTGGTTGCGCTTTGGAACGGGGTGGGACTCCGGAGCTGGAGTCCTGCCGGGGCGGCGCTCGCCGCCTGCCTATGTCTGGGGCCGGTCGCCGTTGCCCAGCAGGCAAAGCCGGCTCTTACACCAGACCAGCAGCTGCTCTTGAATTCGCAAAGGGAGATTGTCGACCACTCGCTCTACAAGCTCCAGACAGTGGACGTGGTCTCAGGAGCGCTCGATGCTCTGAAGCGGGAGTTGGGTGGCGAGTTTTCCGGCTTTTTCCCGGGAGAAGTGCCCCAGAAGTCGGGGCAGGCGTTGGCAAAGTTTATGGAGGTTGCGAGGGCTGTAGCGTCGAGTGCCCAGGGGCAGGCGGCTGGGTTTTCTGTGGCGGGCCTTATCGAGCGCTCGCTGGGATCGTACTGCCGCTCGCTGGATCCTTATTCGGACTACATTGATTCAATCACAGCCAGGAAGCTCGAGGAGCTCAACAACCCCCAGTACATCGGGGTGGGCGTCACCTTCCGGAGGGTCGGAGGCTCGTTTTTTTGCCGTCCTTTTGAAGGGGCGGCAGCCGACCGGTCCGGGATTCTGGAGGATGACGAGCTTCTTTCCATTGATGGGGAGGGGGTTGGGAAGATGACACTGCTTGAGGTTGCACTGAGGATGAGCGGCCCGGCGGAGTCCAGGGTGGTGATGAGAGTCCGGCACAGGAGCGGTTTGACCGAGGACCTTCAGGTTTTGCGGGAGAGGGTGAAATCCCACTCTGTGGAGGTTAGTGAAACTCGGGGCGGCGTGAACATTACAGTGAGGCGCATCGACGAAAGCGGCTACGAGGAGCTCAAAAATGCGGTCAAGGCCCTTCGTTCCAACCAGGGAGTCACGCTGGATTTTCGGGGCTGTGGAGGAGGGGATCTAGGGGTGTCCGTGGCGATCGCCGAGATTTTTCTTCCGGCTGACACGCTTGTCGTGCGGCTTGAGACGAGCGCCGGCAGGGAGTCGCTCTATTCAAGAAACAAGTCTCCGTACACAGCCAAGGGCATTTTGATTTTGCAGGACAAATTTACCGCCAGCGGGGCGGAGTTGATCATTGCCGCCTTGCAAGGGCATCCCGGCCTGAGGGTCGAAAGCCGGGGCGAAAAGAGCTTTGGCAAAGGACTACTTCAACGTCAGATTCAGGTGGTCAGAGGAGGTATTTTGGAGATTACGGAGGCAAAGATGTACGGTCCCCGAGGGGAGTTCTGGGACGGCAACGGCTTGGAGCCTTCCTCCAAGAAAGCTGTGGACGCTCCGTTTTAACCCGAACGCAGAAGTGCTAGAGAAAAGGGGTCTCACGCGGGGCCGCTGAGGGCGCGGAGAAAAAGCATTAAAACTTTGGCAGAACTGCTTGTTTGAATTCGTGCCTCCGCTCTTTTGCGTGAACTTCCGTTTTCTGGTTTAAGATTGCTCGTGAGCAAGATTCTACTGCGCTGGGCGTCTCGATTGGGGGCGGGTCGCCGCCGCGCAAGAAAGGGAGGCGGTTGTCTCGGTCAGCGTCCTGTTTCCTTTGATTTGAGCCCCAGCAAGAGTGTGCCGTAGCAGAGGAGGATCCAGGTGCTCAGAATCACGGTGGATTGCCGGAACGGGCTCAAGTCGAGGTAGGGCATGCCCTTTCTGAGCTTCACATCCCGGCGTTTTTGGACGGAATCCGGGTAGACGACTTCCCCCTGCGCGCCCGCCGCCTTCTCCCACTTGTGCGCTCCCAGGTGGTCGGCTCTCACCGCTAGGTTCTGCCAGGCCGTGTTGACCTCGGATACCTTGTCGTAGTCCTGCGAACGGCTGTTTCCTTGCTCCTCCCATGTCACGGTTTCCTTCTCTCCCAGAGAGGAGAGGAAGACGGGAGTCTTGGTCCGGTTGGTAATCGCCGGTGTGTCCATGGCGAAGATCGCGGAAGTATCCGCGATGCATTGTGCCGAGAAGCTGGGGATGATGTGGCTGAAATACCGGACGGCCCGTGACATCTCCGGAACCCGGACGACGATCCCTCCAAACAGAATTTGTGGAATCAGTACCAAGGGAACCCACAGGACCGCTTGGGTCGTATTTTCAACCAGCGAAGATATCGCCAGTCCGATGCCCACGCTCACGAATGCCGCCCCTGCGATGGCTGCGAGTCGCAATCCAAGCGAGGTAAACAGAACCCCAAAGACGCCCATTCCAGGCGAGAGTATCTCCCTTCCCGCGGGGTCCCTCAAAGGACTTCCGTCGGCTGTGGTCACCACGCGCGGGCCGGAGTCGAGCATGTTTTGAGTGATCTGAAAAAACTCGCAGGTGGCCGCCACGAAATGCACAAGCAACTTGTTGGGCTGGGGCGGTTCGCTGGGGGGCGGCGGAGTTGCGGTCTGCGGGGCGGGCTGGGCTTGGGCTTGGGCATTCTTTTGCGGGTCATCCCCGGCCACAGCGTCAAAACCGCCGGCGTCCACAGACCCTGCTCCCTGCGGGGTGACAGGCGGGGTGAGGCGCGCCGTGAAATCCTTTAGCACATTCTCATAGTCACTCTTTGGCGCATAAAAGACTCGTGCAACGGCCATGGTCGAGAATAGCAGCAGGATGGCTTGAAGTAGGGAGATGACCGATAAAAAGCCCGCTTTGCTGAAGATGTAAGGGTTGAGTCCCTGCCCGCAGACGCGTTCACGGCGGAAGATGGCTAGCTCCGCCACGATCTGCTGGGCGCCGTTGGAGCAGCCAAACCACATGGTGGCCACAATGCACAGGAACATCCGCAGGGCGGATTCACTGGTGGCCCAGCCAATGAAGAACCCGATGAGAAGGGGTTGAGCCGCCAGAAAGGCAATGTTGAGACGGTCCGCCTTGAGGATGCTCCATTGGCGGAGGGCGAGGATGGCCATAGTTCTGCCGGGACCGACCTTCTGGCGCCGCGTCGTCGGAGCCAGGCTGGCAGGCTGCGTTTCCGGAACCGGTGGAAAGGCGCGTTTTCCAAAAATCGAGTCCGAGTACATGCGCTCCCATTCCAGCGGTGTGCGCCCGCCCGCTTTGTCGTTCTGCTGAAGAATGGAATAGATTTTTTCGAGGGGGGAATTGTCTAGGGAAACCTCAGTCTGGGCGTTCTCCTGCAGCAGAAAATGCTGCCGCGCCTCGTCTCCGTTTCCGGCGAAGATCAGCTTTCCGCCCTCGATGACAAGGATTCTGTCAAAGAGATAGGCTTTGTGGAGAACGTGGGTCGTGCAGACGACGGTGAGCTTGGTCAGCGTGAGGGATTGAAGCAGCGTCATCAACTCGGCCTCGGTGGCTGGATCCAGCCCGGACGAGGGCTCGTCCAAAAAGAGCACGGTGGGTTTAGCCAGCAGTTCGATGGCAATGCTGACACGCTTGCGTTGTCCGCCCGACAGAAGAGCGATGCGTTTGTGTTCGTGTGGCTTGAGTCCGAGTCGGGCGATTACCCGCTCCACGAGATCACCGATGAGGTGTTCTTTTAGATTCAGCCTGAGTCTTGCACTAAACGTCACAGCCTGGAGGACCGTCAGTTCCTGGTGGACGATGTCGTCCTGGGGAACGTACCCGATTCCAATCTCTCGCAGCCTTTTGCGGTCGGAAAGCGGTATGCCGCCGATTTTCGCCTCGCCTGACGAGGAGGGGCTGATGCCGCACAACGCGGTGAGGAAGGTCGATTTGCCCTGTCCCGAGCGGCCCAGCACCCCGATGAACTCGCCCGAGGCGACGTTCAATGAAACGCCGTCCAGTATCCTTCGCCCACCCGCCTCCTTTACCAAGTTCCGGGCCGTGATCGACCCTGAAAAATCCGGTCGGATGCGTCTAATTCCTTCTCCAGTGAATTCAAAAATGTAGTCCGAAATACGGAAGCGGTCGCCGAAGACCAGCTTTTCACGTTTGAATGCAACGCCGTTTAACTCGGTGCCAATGGTGCTCTTGTCTTCGATAAAAAAGTTGAGGCCCTCCTGGGTGATGATTGCGTGGACCCTGGAGATAGTCAGGTCTTCGGCGTCGAGGTTGACCCGGTTCGAGTCGGCCGAGTTCTCACGCGCACTGCCCAGCACGAGTCCCTGCGAGCTGAGCGGAATTTCGCTCACCGGCGCACCTCCCATGAGGGGTTCCTCGAGGTTTCTTTGAAACTGGATGTAGACGCCAGGCAATTCTATCAGGTCGAGGTCTCGAAGCGGATGACTCTCATTTTCCTTGAAGGGCCTTCCGTTGATGGATGCCTGGAGTCCTTGGGGCTGCTTGTTGGTCACCGACCAGGCAGACCTCCGGGGCTCCCAGCAGAAGTTTAAGAGCGGGGAGCCCGAAGCGCACTGTGGCGAAATCAACTCCGGAATCTGATTGGAATTTGTCTCAAGCAGGCTCGGAGTCTGAGGCAACGCGTAGTCGGCGCTTCCTTTGAGTGAGGCGATGTGAAGTTGTCCCTTCATTTGGGTTAAAATTTAATCTGGACCTCTCTTTGTGCAGGCATCACCGAGGAGGGCGTGGGCGAGTTCGTGGGGTGCGCGCTCTGGCCTGCCGGGGAGGATGCGGGAACGACTTTTACCGGTGCGCCCGCCGGCGAGTTCTGGTTTTGGGGTTGGGATTGAGCGGGGCCGCCTCTGGATTCCCATCCGACAACCACAGTTTTGCTTGAAGCGGCGGGAGCGCTGACTTCGCGGGGATCCGGTTGCCCGGCTCTTGAGGCACTCCGAGCTCCTGCGGATACGGAAGCCTGCGGTCGTTCGGCCGCGGCGGAACTCTTTATCTTCTCCACCTGCGCCAGAATACTGTCGGCCGAAGGAAAGGCCCACGCTCCCTCCGCAGTGGCTTTGACAGGAATGTGGTCCAGACTGAATCGCGATCCTCCTGAGCGAAACTCCATAGAGAATTCCGACTTGTGCGGGTAGGGATCCATCTTTGGCTGGTATAGCGTAAAGCTTTCGAGCTGCGTGTCGGAGAGGCGTTTTTCGAGGTCGGCGCGCAGTGCGCGGCCCGTGGATTCGTAGTTCGACTTTACCGTCTGCAGGTCGGCACCGGGATGAGCGGCTGGTTTCTGCTCCTTTTTTTCCTCGGGCTGCGGGGCCTGTGCGGCCTTCTCCTTTTTAACCCGCTCCAGCTCGTCGCGAAGCACGGTGATCTGGCGTTGCAAATCAACATTGGCATCGCTGCAGCCCCATAGGCCCGAGGCTGCGCCAAGAAGTGCAATCTCCGCGAGACGACGTTTTAGTTGTTTCATGAGAGTGAGGTTGAGTGATGGAGCCGTGTCTGTGGCCGTTGAAGGTCAGCTTGCATACGGAGATTGCATCTGTTTGAAGGCAAAGAAATGAAAAAATCATCCAAACTGACCCACTGAGGTCGGGTTTGAAGGCTTTTTTCGGAGGCAGAACAAAGCAAGAGGACGTGCGCCAGTGCAGGATGGGGGAATGCGCATCTGCGTCGCATTGATTCAATCGTTTAGCCCGCCAGACAAGCAGGCTTGTCTCATGAAATCTGTTCAATCGAAATTCACGTGGCCGGGTCCTGTTCCGGCTCAATTTACATGACCGATGGAGTTTGCTTGATACTTAGGCCGTCGCGGCTGCGAATCATTTGTAAAAACCGTCATCCGCTTTAGTATCGTCTTGACTGTATCCGGAGCTAGGCTTTGCTAGCAAATAAATGCACCTATCTAAACGGATTCTCTCGTCAACTTTACCCGGCCTGCTCGTCTTGGGCGTGACCTTCAGCGTGTTCGGAGCAAATGAACAGAAGGCGGCTTTCGATCGGTCCAAGGCGGCCGACGGCGGCGTGGGTATGCCCACTCCGTATGACAAGTTTCTGGCGCTGGACGAGGTGCTCTCCAAGGGCAAGGTGGACTGGGCAAAGGTGGCCCGGGCTTATTCCAAAGCGATCGACACGGACGAGTTTAAGGACACCACAGTGGCTATTCCCCTGGCGCTCGGAATGCGGATTGCAGACGGTGTGATGACCGTGAAAGCGAAGGATGCTGAGCAGTTGAATCGGTGCGCCTCCGACATTGAGAAGTTGGCTAAGAAACTGGGTGTGTCCGATGCTGAGATGAGCCGCGGGCGCGCTGTTCGTACGGCCGCAAACAAGGGCGACTGGCTCAAAGTCTTCATGGAGTTGGGCTTTTTTCAGCAGGACATTATGAAGAAGCTGACCGATGAAAAGGATCCCACCAAGGGCACCCTGATCGTGGTCGCCGGTTGGTTGCAGGGGGCCCGGTACACGGCCGCCGTGGTTGAGGAAAATTACACCCCGGCTTTGTCAAACATCCTGCGCGAACCGATGCTCGTGAAGAGCCTGACAGAGAAAGTCGCCTCTCTCCCCTCGTCCGTGAAGTCCACGCCATCGGTGGCCAAGACGACTGAAGCTCTTCAACAACTGGGCAAGCTTCTGGACATCCCCACCGAGGGCACCATCAGCAAGGACGACGTTCACAAGATTGTGGCGGTGACATCCGACGCTGTGGCAGAGATTACAAAAGCCGTTAAGTAAAGCTAGCCAGACCCGAAACAGAACCTACCCATGAAGATAAAAAATTTACTCGCTTTAGTAGCGGCGGTGATTGCCCTCCTTCCATTCACCTCCTTCGCTGACCCCGCCAAGGCGGAGGATGAAGCCTACAAGATGGCGGTGCGCTACACCCAGCTTGGTTTTGCGATGTCTCCCACCAACCACACTGGCTTGGGCGGCTCGGGATACACTGTGCGCTTTTTGGTTCCTGTTAGCAAGGGCTTGGACTACGTGTTCTTGGTTGGAGGAGACCTCGCCGCGCGGGACATCGACATCTACGTCTATGACGAGGTGGGTTCGCTGATTCTGGATGATCGCAGGCCTGACCCTCGCGCGGGCGTGAAGTTCCGTTCCAGCTACAATGGCACCACGCAGGTTTACCTGCACATGGCGCGTGCCAACGGACTGGCCGCCTACTCCGTCCTGGTGGGACGCAGGGGAATGGACAAGAGCAACCCCGAGGTTCCAGGGGACCCCACCTCAGACGCCGTTTTGAAGTAGCCATCTCGGAGTGTCTGAAGTGGTCTTTAACCAATTATGAAAACAGCTTTTCTACTCACAGTTTCCTTGTCCGCGTTGATGGTCGGTTGCGTGAACGAGCACCATTATCATCCGCAGGAAACTAGCTACGTCCCCGTTCAAAGCGCCCCAAAGTACGCTCCAGCGGTCCAGCCGCAGAAGCACTACTCCAGTCAGCGTAGTTCGGGCGACTTCGAGGCGGTCGAGAGGCCGTCTAGCTACTCTCGATAAGTTAATTACGTCGCTGCCGTTTGCCCGGCCGGCTCCGTTCAGGACTCGGCCGGGTGTGCGGCGGTCTGGCGCAGGGGGGGGGCCATTGAGAGACTTTCAGAAGTTGGGTTCTTCGGCTCTCAGTCTCAGCGCTCTATTGCTGACACTGTCTTTCTGCCTCCCGTGGGTGCGTGTCTTTGGCGAGGAAGCAACAGGCTTGCGCGTCGCCTGTCTCGGTTTGCCGGCCAGCGGGTTGTGGGGGGTGCCGTGCGCCTCGGTTTTGATTCTCGTCCTGGGTGGCTTTGCGCGCGCGCGGACTCAGGCTTGGCTGGGGGTGTTTTTGGGAATCGCTGTCATCGGAGGAGCGGCTTTCGGCGTGGCTGTTCTCGGTTCCGGGGTCTTACGCATGCTGCTTTGGGGAGGGGTCGTCTTTCTCATTTGCTCATCGGCCGTTCTATGGTTCTCCTTGAGGCAGCTCCTCCTCCGGAAGCCGCCGACAATGTGAGTAGGAAGGGAGACGACGAAGCGGAGTGTTCAGCGTCCAAGCGCTTCTCTAACGGGCTTCTCGACCTTTCGTCTTTTCAAGGTCAGGTTTCTCCTCACTTCCAGCGCGGGTCGGTTCCCAGAAGGTTCTTCACGAAAAAGTCCATTCTCCGGCGCGCCGCGTAAGGGCTTTCGCCCGCACCGTGGTCGGCGCCGGGAACGATCAGGAAGTCGAAGTCCTTGTCGGCTTTGATCAGCGCGTTGACCACCTGCATCGTGGAGGCGGGGTCCACATTGTGATCGAGCTCGCCCACCGTCAGCAATAGTTTGCCGGTCAGCTTGCCGGCATGCGTCACGTTTGAACTGTCTGCGTACTCGGGGCCGACCGGCCAGCCCATCCACGCCTCGTTCCACCAGATCTTGTCCATCCGGTTGTCGTGGCAGCCGCAGTCGGCGGCGCCCGCCTTGTAGAAGTCGCCGTGATGTAGCAGCGCCGCGAGCGCGTTCTGGCCGCCCGCGCTCCCGCCGTAAATGCCGACCCGGTTCAGGTCCATGTACGGGTATTTCGCCGCGGCCGCGCGCATCCAGGCGATCCTGTCGGGAAACCCGCCGTCCTTAAGGTTTTTCCATGCCACGTCGTGGAAGGCGCGGGAACGCCAGTTGGTGCCCATCCCATCAATCTGGACAACGATGAATCCCAGTTCCGCCAACGACTGCTGGCGCAGCGAAGGGCTCCATTCCTTGGGAACAAAGTATCCGTGCGGTCCCGCGTAGATCTGCTCGATCACGGGGTACTTCTTTGCGGGGTTGAAGTTTGCGGAACGGAAAACGACGCCGTGAATGTCTGTCGTTGCATCCCGGCCCTTGGCGGAAAAGGGTTCCGGCGTGCGCCATCCGGTGGCAACGAGCTGGGAGGCGTCGCCCTTTTCCAAGGCGCAGACCAGGGCGCCGTCGGAGCTCCGGTGCAGCTCGGTCACGGGCGGAAGGTCGACCCGCGAGTAGACATCCAGATACCAGCGCTCGTCGGGTGAGAACCGGATCGTCAATTTGCTTTTATCCGTCGAATGTCCGGAATGATGGCCGTTTGCCTGGGTGAGTAGCACCAGGCCGGTACCGTCCAGATTCACTCGGGCGAAGTGGTTGTAATAGGGATCGTGATCTTTGTAGACGCCCGAGCAGCGAAACAGAATCTGGCGCTTTTCCTCGTCCACCCGTTCGACGCCCCGCACCACCCAAGCACCGCTGGTGACCTGCTTCTTGAGTTTGCCCGTGTCGCTGTCAAACAGCCAGAGGTGGTTCCATCCGTCCCTTTCGCTCATCCACAGCACTTCGTGGCTCGCATCCAGCCAGTGAAGAAAAGTCTTCTGCGAGTAATCCACGAAGGTCGGGCTTTTCTCCTCCACCACCGTGCGGACGGCTCCGGTTGCCGCGTCCACCCTCAGAACCCGCAGAATCTGGTGCCCGCGTTCGTTGTACAAAAAGCGGAAGCTTCTGCCGTCCAGCGCCCAGCTGAGCTGGTTGATGGACCAAGGGTTCGCGAACAGCTCCTCGGAAACGGGGATTTCGACCTTGGTAGAAAGGTCAAAAAGCCGGGGCCGCGGTCTGGCGATTTTGTCGCCGGGTTTGAGGTAGGAGTGCGAGGTGAGCCTGGGCTCCAGTCGGTCCTTTGGGGAGGACTCGATGAGGCTGACCTTTCGCTCCTCGGCGGGAATGGTTTGCATGACCACGAGCCGGGTGCCGTCGGGTGAGAAAAGCAGTGTGCCGCCGAAAGAATCCGCGGCGGTTCCCTTTGTTGTTAACTGCTCCTCCTTGCCGGTGGCAACGTGCTTGAGCCAGACGTTGTGTTCCCGGATGAACGCCTGGTAGGGACCCTTTGCCGTGGATTTCGCCTCCTCCGGAGTCTCGGGAACCTTGTCCCCGACAACAGCCTCGCTCGCACCGTCGGCCGCTTCCCAGACTCCGAGTAGTTTGCCCGCGGCATCCTCCACTGCCCAGACGTGCCGCGCGTAAGTGCCGATGGATTTTGACTCCCCAGCCTTGATCGCGCCGTAAGGCTTCTTGTTTCCCTGCGTGTCCACCCAGAATAGCCGGACTTCGCTCCCCGTCGGGTTGGTGATCTTGATTGAAGCCGCTGCGCCGCCGTTTGCGCTGGGGCGGATCTTTGAAATGGGCGGCAGTTTGAGTGTCACCGTCTCCCAAGGCACCTTATCCACGACCTTGCGCACCCCCTTGACGGCGTCCACCAGGACGATCTCCTTCTTGCCGCCGGCGAGGGAGTTCTCGTACCAAAACGCATCGCCGGCTTTCGACCAGTGCGGCTCTACCCTGATGCGGAACACTTTGTTTTCGGCGACCTTGGTGATGGCGGCGGCCCGTTCGTAGTCGGTTTGCGAGCCTTGGGCGCACGCGGCGGCGGCGCCCGCGCTCCACAGAAGCAGCGGGAGGAGGTGGGGTTTCATTCGGGGGGTGGCCGAAAGAGTGGAGGAACCCGGAGGTTCACGCAATCCACTCGTTCACAACCTTCCCCGCGACGTCGGTCAGACGGAAGTCCCGCCCCTGGAACCGGTGGGTGAGGCGCAGATGGTCCAGCCCGAACAGGTGCAAAAGCGTGGCGTGAAAGTCGTTGATGTGCACCGGGTCGCGAACGATATTCCAGCCGATTTCATCTGTTTCGCCATAGGTCAGGCCGCCTTTGAGTCCGCCGCCGGCCATCAGAATGGAGAAGGCGCTCGGGTGGTGGTCGCGCCCCGTCACGTTTTTGCTGCCCCCGCGGTTTTCGCCAAGCGGTGTGCGCCCGAACTCCCCCGCGACGATCACCAGCGTTTCGTCCAAGAGCCCGCGCTGCTTTAGGTCCTTGATGAGCGCGGCGATCGGCTGGTCGGCCATTCCGCTGTTATAAGCAAGCTCCGCGTCGAGGTTGGAGTGGTGGTCCCACGAGGCGTGGACGAGGTTCACAAAGCGGACTCCGCGCTCCACCAGGCGGCGAGCAAGCAGGCAGTTCTTCGCATAGCTCCGGTACTGGCCCGGGCCGCCGCCGCGGTCGGCTTTCACCTTCAAATCCTCGCGGTCGACCCCGTACATCTCGAGCGTCTGGGGCGATTCGTCGGAGAGGTCGATGAACTCGGGGGCCGCCGTTTGCATCCGGAAGGCGAGTTCGTAGGCGGAGATGCGGGAGGCGATTTCCGGGTCCTGCATTTGCTCGAAACGCTGCTCGTTGAGCCGGGCGAGCACGTCGAGTCCCTGGCGCTGGAGGGCGGCCGGAAGGCCCTCGGGATTGCGGAGGTTGAGCACGGGATCGCCCTGGTTCCGGAAAAGAACGCCGGAGTACACGCTCGGAAGGAAGCCGGACTGCCAGAGCGAAGTGCCCGCGCTGGTGCCTCGGCCGGCGGTCAATACAACGTAACCCGGCAGGTCGCGGGACTCGCTGCCGAGCCCGTAATTGAGCCAGGCCCCGGCGGAGGGCAGGCCGAAGGTGCCTCGCCCGCAGGTCAAAACGAGCTGTGCCGGATGGTGGTTGAACTGGTCCGTGTGCATGGAGCGGACCATGAGCAGGTCGTCCGCGCACTGGGAAAGGTGCGGAAGCAGGTCGCTGAACTCCATGCCGGACTGGCCGTGCTTGGCAAACTTGCGGGGCGAACCCATCAGGACCGCGGACTCCTTTTTAATGAAGGCGAACCGCACGTTTTTGGTGAGCGACTCGGGAAGCGGCTGCCCGTTGAGCTCGTTCAGCTTCGGTTTCGGGTCGAACAGGTCGAGTTGGCTCGGCGCGCCCTCCATGAAAATGAAGATGCAGTTTTTGGCGCGCGGGGCGAAATGCGGCTTCCGGGGGGAGAGCGGATCAGCGCCGGCGGTTGCGCCTGCGGAAACCGCCGCAAGCAGCTTGTCCGAATCCAGCAGGGAACCGAGGGCGAGCGCACCGAGTCCGTTTGCGGTGGTCGTGAAAAAGTTGCGCCGGGCCAGATGGACGGCTTCTTGGAGCGGATTCATGATGGCGGAAGATTGGGGGTTGGCGGCGAGGGAAGGGCTGATGTGGTGAGGGCGGGGATTAGTCGCGCGTGATGAATTCGTCCGTGTTCAGCAGAACCCGCACGACGGTGGTCCAGGCGGCGATTTCGGGCGACCCGCCGAGTTTTTTGGCCTCCTCGGGCTGGCTGGAGAAGTTCTCTCTCGCTGATTTCAAAAGTCCCAGCAGAGGCGCCGTCTCCGCGGACGACGGGGCGCGCAGGAGGCAGGATTCGAACACCTTCCCCAGCTTGAGCGCGTCCCGGCCCTCGCCCTGCGCTGGCACATTTTCGTCTGCAACCTTCTTTGCGAGGTTCATTGAAGCCTCGGTAAAAGTCTGCGCGTTCAAGGTGGTCAACGCCTGGAGTGGTGTGTTGGAGAGGGTGCGGCGGACGCTCGAGACGTTTGCGTCCGGGCAGTCGAACGTGATGAGGTCGGGGTAGGGGACCGTGCGTTTGAAGAACGTGTACATCCCGCGGCGATAGCGGTCCTCGCCCTTGCTGTCGGTCCAGCGGAAGTTGCCGGCGTAGCTGAGCGAGGCGATCTCGGGGGGCATCGGCGGGAAGACGCTCGGACCACCGATTTTGCGCGAAAGCAGCCCGGACGCGGCTAGGTGCAGGTCGCGCACGATTTCGCCTTCGACCCGGAGCCGGTTCTGGCGCGCGAGCAGGCGGTTGAGCGGGTCGGTGTCCTGCATGTCCGCTCGCGAAGCGGAGGATTGCCTGTAGGTAGCCGAATTGAGAATGGTCCGGATCAGGTCTTTACGGCTCCATCCGTGGTCTTTAAGACGGGATGCGAGGAGGTCGAGTAGTTCGGGGTGCGTGGGGGCGTCGCCCCGGACTCCAAAATCCCCAACCGAGCGGACGATCCCTTCGCCGAAGAGCCGCATCCAAATCTGGTTTGCGAGCACGCGGGCGGTCAGGGGATTCTTGGCGTCCATCAGCCATTTCGCGAGGTCCAGCCTGTCGGCCGCGCCGCCGTTGCGCGGCAGGACCGCCGGGAGAATGGCGGGCGTTCCGGAGGAGACGGAGTCCGTCGGGGAGAGGAATTCCCCCCGGTGGAGGACCTTGGTGTCGCGGCCGTTCTTACGCTGGGCCAAGACGCGGACTTCCATAACCGGCGGCTTCGGTCCGGAGGCCTCGGCTGCAAGGAGAGCGTTGTGGGCGGCGTCGGCCTTAGGATTGAAGTAGACCAGCCAGTCAACGATGCTTTCCTTCTGCTCGTTGGTCCATTTTTCGGAACCCGTGTCGATGAGGCGTTTGAGGTCTGGCTTCAGCAGGCTCTCGACGGATTCGCCTACCAGTGCGTTCAGTCGGAAGCGCCCGATAAGGTGGTTGGAAGCCTTCTTGGATTCCTGCCCGAGTTTGATGGTCACCGTTTTCGGCTCTTCCAATACCAGAGGACGGATCAGCTGGAACTGGATGTTCTGCGCTTTGCCGGTGCCGCCCAAGACCGCCCAGCCGGATTCGGAATCCATGTCGGTCGTGCCCTCTGCCGCAAAACCAGTTTGGGAAAAGGAAGCCCTGGGCGAATGTAGCGACAGGGCGACGGGTTTTCCAGAAAGGGTCTCCTCGACGCTGAAACTGGTGAGGACGAAGTTGCCGTTTTTGTTCAGCCCGGGGCCCTTTTCGGGGAGCGACTCATCTGGAAGGACTTCCAGCCGGAAGCCGCTGACGACACCGGCGGGGAGTGTGACCGTGAGCGTGTAGGTGTCCGTGGGAGACTGGGCGCCAGAGGCGAGGAGGGAGCCGTCGGGCTGTGGAGTGAGGATGGTCTTGGACGCGCTTGTCGCGGAGTCCGCCTTTAGAGGAGCGAGCGTTTGGGACTTGCCCGCCAGGTCGGCGAGGCGCTGCTGCATCTCTTTTTCCCACTGGGGAAGCAGGGCGGCGAGGGGCGCGCGGGCTTCGTTGTAGGACTTGCGGTGTTGCTCGACTGCTGCGAGGTGGGCGGCGTTCTTTTCCTGAAATGCTTCGAGTGCTGTCTTCGAGGTGCCGACTTTGGCGTTGGATTCGTCGGCGTTGTTGAAGAAGGAGAAGAGCTGGTAGTACTCCTTTTGAGAAATCTGGTCGTACTTGTGGGAATGGCAGCGGGCGCATCCCACCGTGTGCGCGAGCCATACGCTTCCGGTGGTTTCCGTGCGGTCGAACACGGCCTCGACGCGGTATTGCTCCTGGTCGACGCCGCCCTCGCGGTTGGTGAGGGTCTGGCGGTGGAAAGCTGTTGCCAGAATCTGCTCGGGGGAAGGGTTTTCCAGAAGATCGCCGGCGAGCTGCTCGATGGTGAACCGGTCCAGTGGCAGGTCGGCGTTGACGGCCTCGATCACCCAGTCCCGGTAACGCCATGCGTCGGGGCGCGGACTGTCTTTTTCATAGCCGTCGCTGTCGGCGTAGCGCGCCTGGTCCAGCCAGTGCCGGCCCCAACGTTCACCGAAATGGGGGGAGGCGAGTGCCCGCTCCACGAGCTTGGCATAGGCGTCTGGACTGGAGTCGTTTAGGAAGAGGGCGGCCTCCTCTGAAGAGGGAGGGAGCCCCAGCAGATCGTAATAGACGCGTTTGAGGAGCGTTGTCTTTGAGGCCTCGGGCGAAGGCTGGATGGCATCCTGAGCAAGGCGCTTGCGGACCAGCTCGTCCACCTGCGCGCTCGGAGTTTTCGCGTCTGTTCTCGGCGCCTGGATCGGGCGGTAAGCCCAGTGGTCCGCCCAGTTGGCTCCTTCGACGATCCAGCGATTTACCTTTTCGATCTCGGCGGGAGTCGGGCGCTTTGCCTTTTTAAGGGGCGGCATGACATCGTCGCCGTGCGCGGTCTTCAGGCGGGCGAGAACTTCGCTTTGCTCGGGCTTGCTGGGGACAATCCCGGGCGCGCCGCTTTCCAACGTTTTGAGAGCGGCCTTGCGGGTGGTCAACGAGAGTCCGCCCTTGGCTTTGTCGGTCCCGTGGCATTCCAGGCAGTGCTCCGCGAAAAAGGGCTGGATGTCCTTTTGGAAATTAACGGAGGTGGCGGCCAACAGGGAGTGTGCTGGGAGGCAGCAGAGAAAGAGCTTGGGGAGAAAGCGGGTGCGCATGGGAAGGATTGCGTTTGCGGGCGGCCGGGCTGAAAGGCCTGTCTCTTATATAATCGCGGTGGGACCCTCTGATTCAGAAGTATTTTCCGAACGGTCGTTAATCCCGCACAGACAAACTTAAAGATCGCCCTGTGGCGTCAGCGGGTCAGCGCTTTGGCCGCCTTTTGAAAAATGTATTCGGCTTCCCAGGCGTCGCCCGGATTGGCCGTCTGCTGGGTGAGCCAAACGCAGATCAAACCGGTGGTACGGTCCGCCAGGGTGTTTGTTCCAAAGGAACCCATGTGCCCGAAGGTGTCGCCCTTGGTAATCATTCCGTAACTGAACGCCCCGGTCCATGCCTCGGGCGTCTGGCGGTCCCTCATTTTGCGGGCCAACTCCGGCGAAAGGATTTTTGCGCCGTCGAGGGCACCGTCGTTTATCAGCATTCGGTAAAAGCGGGCGAGGTCCTGAGCGGTGGAGAAGAGACCGAGCTGCGCGGTGGGATGGCGCTTTGTCCTGTCGTGCAGCGGGGTCGAGAGGATGGTGATTTTCGCGGGGGTGAGCTTTGTCCACGCCTCGTCCGTGCGGTAGGGGGTCATCATTCGGGCGCACTGGGCGTCGGACGGCCAGAAAGTCGTGTCCTTCATGCGCAGAGGCTCGAAGATATATTTTTCCAAAAACTCGCCGTACGGCTCGCCTGAAATGACTTCCACAAGGTAGCCGAGCACCGTGTAGGCGCCGTTGGAGTAGCGTGCGTTGGTTCCGGGTTCCCATTGGAGGGGTTCCTTTGCGTGGGCTTTGGCGCGCAGGGAGATCGGGTGGAAATCAAAAGTCGGGCCGTCGAACTGCGTCTTGGTGCCGATGCCGGCCGAGTGCATCAAGAGGTGGCGGATGAGCATGGTTTCGCGCGCGGGCCGGATGGTCTGCGGGCCACCCTCCTGTCCCTCGGCGACCTGCAGACTGGCGAACTCCGGGATGAACTTGGAAACGGGGTCGTCCACGCTCACCAGCCCGCGGTCGACCAGCATCAGGAGCGCCGCTGCTGTGATGGGCTTGGTTTGGGAGGCGACCCAGAACACAGTGTCCTCGGGCAGGGGAACCTTGGTGTCCATGTCCTTCCACCCGGCTGCCGCTGAAGCGAGGACGCCCTTGGAGTCAGCGGCCAACGCGACGGCTCCGGCAAGTTCGCGGTGCTCCACGAATGGTTGAAGCCCGTTTTGAATCGTTTCTCTGAAAGATTTCGCAGACTTTGGCGTTGCCGGCAGGTCGGCGGCCAGGACGGTTGCCGCGGATATTTGAAGCAATAGGGAAAGTGTAGAAACGTACGCGGACTTCATCGGGGTGTGGATTTCCTGGGACGGGACTCGGGCCGTTGCAATCAACGGCGCGGACGATTCAAGCCCGCCCTCAAATGGGTATCCCAGACCGGCGGCTTGGAAAACTGCAAACATTCTTGCCCGGATGCCTTTGGCCCAAACGCAGCCTTGCACCCGTGAGGTTTCCTTGCAAAACGTCCTGCATGAATCCCTCAAACGCACCGCTCAGCCGCCGGACTTTTCTCGCCGTAGGCTCCGCCGCCTTCCTCGCCCCGTACGTGCGCGCCCAGAGCAAGACAGCCCCCGAGTTTCACGGAGCCATCGTCGGTCACGGCGATTTCCGGTACCGGGTCGACAAACTCTGGAGCAAAGCCGACCCCGAGAAGACCCCGGTGAAGGACTGCCACGAAATGGTGCAGGCAAAGGATGGCAGGCTTTTCCTGCTGACGAACCAGGCGCGCAATAACGTGCTGGTGTACCATGTGGACGGCACGCTTTTGAACACTTGGACGCTCGGGTTCGGCGGTGCCCACGGTCTGTCACTCCACGAGGAGGCAGGAGGCCGGGAGGTTTTGTTCATCACCGACACCGGCGGAAAGGTGGTCAAAACGACACTCGAAGGCGAGGTGATGCTTGAGTTGCAGGCGCCATCCGCCTCGGGAGCCTACGGAGCGAGGGACGTTTATAGTCCGACGGAGACGGCTGTCGCCCCCAACGGGGACATCTATGTGGCGGATGGTTACGGTTCCCAGTACATCCTGCGCTTCGACCGCGAGGGCAGGTTTGTTTCCAAGTTCGGTGGCCGCAGCACGCAGCCCACAAATCCCGGCCGCTTCATGCAGGCGCACGGGGTCGCGCTGGACACCCGCGGACCGGCCCCACTTTTGGTTTGTACCGAGCGGATTCGCAACGAGTTCAACTGGTTCACGCTCGAGGGCGTCCATGTCAGGGGGGTGTACCTACCGGGCGCCTATGTGAGCCGTCCCGTCATTGCGGGCCGTCATTTGTACTCGGGCGTGTGTTTCGGCGCGCGGCCGGACGACTACCGGATGTGGCAGCAGCGGGGATACGTCACGATTTTGGACGAGGAGGGCAGGGTGGTTTCCAATCCGGGAGGGCGCGCGCCGGAGTACCGAGAGAACCGGCTTCAGCTGATGCTGCAGGACCAGCCGGTGTTCAATAATTGCCACGACGTGGCGGTGGACAAGGAAGGCAACCTGTATGTCTGCCAGTGGAACAGCAGCCAGGTTTATCCTTACAAACTGCACCGGGAGGCCTAGGTGAATGGCTTACTAAACCCGAAAACAGAAGTTCACGCGGAGACACGGAGCCGCGGAGGGGGATAAATAATTTTGATTTATTGGTTTATATGATTTTTCTCCGCGCCCTCCGCGGCCCCGCGTGCGATCCCTTCTTCTCTTGTGCTTCGGCGTTCGGGCTAAAGCGCTGGGGGCCTGACGCGCCCGGCGGATAAGGTCCGCGCCTGCTCACACGATCTGGCAGCGGATCAGGGCGTCCTCGTTGAGCTTATAGATGGCGCACATCCTATGGTATCCGTCGGCAATGATGACCTTGCCGTTTTGGGTGTCGCGCACCAGAAGCAGGGGAGAGAGGGGTTTTCCTTTGTGGATTTTTTTGGTGTCCTTGGCCACGTGGGAGTTGCTGATTCCAAGCAGTGAGAGCCCCGAGGCCCGGAACACATCCTTTGCTTTGAATTCCGTCACCGGCGCCTTTCTGAGGCGCTTCACGATGTCCTTAACCTGAGCTTCCGGGTAATGGAGGGAAAGGTAGGAGGCTGCGGCCGGGTAATCGTGCTCTTCCACGCTTGGAAGCCATTTGATTTGAGGGGGCTCGAGTTTCGCCATGAGTTTGGGTGCTGGGCTTCAGTTTTGTGATTTGAGTCACCGGGTGTGATTCAGATTCGTGCTTGAAGGTGCTACAGCTATCTAAAAGGTGACAATTCTGTTAAATTTTTAACGAGTCATCGAATGGATAACCAGTCACCACCCTCAGAACAAACTGCGCCCTCTCTTTCGGGAGACCTCTGGGGCGGGCTGGCCTCCATGCTGGTCGCACTCCCGTCCTCCATCGCCTTCGGTATTCTCGTCTATTCCAGCCTGGGGGCGGAATACTCCGGGCGCGGAGCCATGGCCGGTCTGCTTGGAGCCGCGGCTTTGGGGCTTGTGGCTCCGTTCATCGGCCGCAATCCTGGGTTGATCTCGGCGCCGTGCGCCCCAGCGGCAGCGGTTCTCACCGCGCTGATTGCTGAACTGGGCTCCGGAAGCAATGGATCGGCTCTCAACGCCGAAACTCTCCTGCCCATCCTGGCGTGGACGACCCTTCTTTCCGCCTTGTTTCAAGTGCTGTACGGCGCTCTGGGCGGCGGGAAGTTGATCAAATTCATCCCGTACCAGGTGGTGACCGGATACCTCTCCAGCGTGGGGCTGATCATCGCAATGGGGCAGATTCCCAAGCTGTTCGGCTTTCAAAAGGGCTTGCCCTTGTTTGCCGGACTCACCTCGCCTGAACTCTGGAAATGGCCGGGGCTTGTTGTGGGGTTGGTCACTATTGCGGCGACCGTGCTGGCGCCGAAGCTAACCAAGCGTATTCCGGCGGCCATCTGCGGACTGTTTGCTGGAGTCGCGGCGTACTTTTTGATCGGTCTCTTTGTGCCGTCGCTGTTGCAGCTTGAAAACAATCCCCTCGTCATCGGCGCGATCAAGGCGAACGGGCCCATTCTCGAGCAGGTCCGCTCCCAGTTCAGCGCCCTAGTCCGGGTCGATCTTGCCACACTGAAGCTGGTTCTGGTTCCGGCTCTGACACTTTCGGTGCTGCTGTCCATCGACACCCTTAAGACCTGCGTGGGCTTGGACGCCTTGACGCGGGGCCGCCACCAGCCCAATCGCGAGCTAATCGGGCAGGGAGTCGGGAACCTTGCCTCCTTTTTTGTGGGGGGGATGCCGGGCGCCGGGACCATGGGGCCGACTCTAGTCAACGTGACAAGCGGCGGTCGCACGCCGAGGGCTGGAGTGATCGAGGGTGTATGCGTGCTTCTGGCGGTGCTTCTCCTCGGACCCTGGATTGCCTGGGTGCCCACTGGCGCGCTTGCGGGAATTTTGCTGGTGATCGCCTGGAGGATGTTCGACCGGCACGTTTTCAAGCTGCTGCTCCACCCGCATGGACGGGTGGACTTTGCCGTCATCGCCGCCGTGGTGGTAGTCGCGCTGAGCGTGGACCTCATCGCAGCGTCCGGGGTGGGCATCGCGCTCGCGATCCTGCTGTTCATCCGCGACCAGATCCACAGCGGGGTGATTCTTCGAAAATCCGAGCTGGGGCAGATTGCATCCAAGACGCTTCGTCCGGGGGAAGAGCGGCTTGTACTAGCGGAAAAGGGGCGCGAGGGCCTTGTTTGCATGCTGCAGGGAAACCTGTTCTTTGGCACGACAGACCAGCTGTATTCGCAACTGGACGTGGATCTTCAGCACACACGCTTTCTGCTGTTGGACCTGCGTCGCGTTCGCTCGATCGACTATACAGCGGTGCATCTATTTGAACAGATCCACTCGCGGCTCAAAGAGAGGAGCGGAAGTCTGATGTTTTCCGGCATGCCTTCGGGAGCGTTCGTCCAGGTGCAGTTTGAGAAGTATATGGAGGAGCTTGGTCTGCTTAAGGAAGGAAACGGCGTCATCATCTGGGAGACCATGGATGAGGGGTTGGAGTGGATGGAGCAGCAGATCCTTCTTTCCCACGGGATGGCTAGCCAGTCGACGCAACCGGCATTCCGCTTGTCCGAGATCACTTATTTTCGGCAGTTCGATGATGCGACTATTTCAGCGCTGGAACGATGCATGACGGAGATCTCGCTGGACGCCGGAGCGAAGGTTTTTTCCCAAGGGGATCGTGGCGACGAGGTGTTCTTCGTTCGAAAAGGGAGCGTGCGGGTGTTGCTGCCGCTGGAGACGGGCAAGTACCACCACCTTATCACGGTCTCCAGTGGCGGTGTGTTCGGTGAAATGGCGTTTCTGGACAACGGCACCCGCAACGTCGATGCCGTGGCAAAGGAGCCTCTGCATCTTTACGGCTTGTCCCGGAGCCGTTTCAACGACTACTCGCGATCAGACGCCGCCGTGGGTGCGCAGCTGTTTGCCCGAATCGCGCTGGCCATCGCGCAGAAGCTAAAAGATGTGAACAAGGAGTTGCGGTTGTTGGAGGAGCGTTAACCTGGTCCCGGGTTTTGGGCTCTGTCTCCGCTTGCACAATGCTGGCTGCGCCTGTGCGGCGGATTCGGATTGACGGGGAATCCGGCTCGGCGCGAACTGGTGGGGTACATGAAACTGTTATCTTTTCTCCCAGCACTCCTTCTGCCGATTGCGGCCTTTGCAGCCGACGACTCAGGGTTCATTCCGCTTTTCAACGGCAAGAATCTGGACGGTTGGAAGGTGAATGAAAAGCCGGACACGTTCTCCGTAAAGGACGGCGTTCTGGTGGTCAACGGCCCGCGCGCTCATATGTTCTATGACGGGGAAGTGAAGAACCACGATTTTACTAACTTCCACCTGCGGGTGGAGCTCAAGACCCACGAGAACTCGAATTCAGGCGTGTATTTTCACACGGAGTTCCAGGACTCGGGCTGGCCGAACAAGGGTTTTGAGACGCAGGTCAACAACACACACGGGGACCCCAAAAAGACGGCCGGACTCTACAACGTCAAAGACAACTTCACCGCTCCCGCAGAGGACGGCAAGTGGTTCGTGATGGAGGTGATCGTAGAGGGCAAACATATCGTGACCAAGGTCGATGGCAAGGTGATCACCGACTTCACTGAGCCCACCCCGGCCGAACCCCCGAAGGGCAATCCGGGCCGCGTGCTCGATCACGGCACTTTCGCCATCCAGGGGCACGATCCGGTGAGCAAGGTCGAGTACCGCAAGATTGAGGTGAAGCCGCTGCCTTGAGCCGGCCTAACTTTTAAAGATTGAGTCACTGGGGCCGCCCAAAGAGAGATCGGGCGTGTTGCTTGGGCGGTTCCGGCGATCTTCGGTTGTCTCCGACGGCAACCTTCAGCTTGCGAGCGGGGCGGGGTTTAGTTTAATGTCTAAGGTTCTGCCGGACCTAATTTGAATTTTATGAGTCAATCCTCTTCCAACACGCACTCCGCCGCATCCCACGGGGCACCGTCTGACGCCCACAGTTCCAGCCCGGCGCTTGAGCGGGGCGAACCTATGAGCGGCGCGGACATTTTGGTGGCCTGCTTGGAGCGGGAAGGAGTCGACACGATCTTCGCCTATCCCGGCGGCGCCTCCATGCACATGCACCAGGCGCTGACGCGTTCGAAGCAGATTCGCACCTTGCTTCCCCGCCATGAGCAGGGGGGCGGCTTTTCCGCAGAGGGTTACGCGAGGGTGACCGGTCGTGCCGGCGTGGTGATGGCGACCTCGGGACCTGGCGCGACCAATCTTGTCACCTGCATCGCCGACGCGTATCTGGATTCCATTCCTCTTGTGGCCATCACCGGCCAGGTGCCGCAGCACATGATCGGGAAGGGCGCATTTCAGGAGACCGATGTGTTTTCCGTCACCGCCCAGGTGGTGAAGCACAATTATCTGGTGATGGATGTGAACGACATTCCCCGGATTGTGAAGGAGGCGTTCCACATCGCCCAGACCGGCCGTCCGGGCCCCGTGCTCATCGACATTCCCAAGAACATCCAGCAGGCCATCGCCCGGCCCGTGTTCCCCTCCGAAGTGAAGCTGCGCGGCTACAACCCCGTGCGCCACGCTGACGACCTTGCGCTGAACGAGCTGGTCGGGTTGATCGAACAGGCGAAGCGTCCGATGCTTTACGTGGGCGGTGGTGTGATTTCGAGCGAGGCTGCCGCCGAGCTCAAGGAGTTCGCCCTGCGCACGGGGATCCCCGTGGCGTCGACGTTGATGGGCATCGGCTGCTTCCCTGAAACGCATCCTCTCTCCCTGCGCTGGCTCGGGATGCACGGGACCGTCTACGCAAACAACGCGGTGAACGAGGCCGACCTTTTGCTCGCCGTCGGGGTCCGCTTCGACGACCGCGTCACTGGCAAGCTCTCCGAGTTTGCGAAGCACGGCACCATCGTCCACATCGAGATCGACGAGTCTGAGATCAACAAGAACAAGCATGTTCGTCTGCCGATCCTGAGCGACGTGAAGTACGCCCTCGGGCGTCTGAACCAGTTGCTCGAGCGGGCTGGAAAGAAGCCCCAAGATCATGCGGAACTCACCCAGTTCACGGCTTTTCCGGAGTGGTACAAGCAGATCGCCCTCTGGAGGGACAATTTCCCGTTCACCTACGACGACACACCCGACCTCATCCAGCCCCAGTACGCGATTGAGCTGCTGTACGAGCTCACCAAGGGCGACGCCATCATCACCACGGGCGTGGGGCAGCACCAGATGTGGGCCGGGCAGTTCTATAAATTCAACGATCCACGCACATTCGTAACCTCCGCCGGGCTGGGCTCGATGGGCTTCGGTTATCCGGCGGCCATTGGCGCCAAAGTAGCCCGTCCCGACAAGCAGGTGGTGGACATCGACGGCGACGGCTCCTTCCTGATGAACGTTCAGGAACTGGCACTCGCGCACATTGAGAAGATCGCCGCCAAGGCGCTGATCCTGAACAACCAGTGGTTGGGAATGGTGGTGCAGTGGGAGGACCGCTTTTACAACTCCAACCGCGGCCACACCTTCCTCGGCGATCCGGAGGATCTCAACCGGATCTACCCCGACTACATCAACATCTGCAAGGGGTTCGGCGTTCCGTGCGAGCGCGTCGTCCACAAGAAGGATCTCCGCGCCGCGATGCAGCGCATGTTGGATTCGAAGGAGGCGTACGTCCTCGACGTGATGGTTCCCTACACGGAGCACGTGCTTCCGATGATTCCCAGTGGCGCCACCTACAAGGACGTCATCTACAAGGGCCGCCAGAAGCTGGAGGCTGGCAGCGGACTGTAAAATGCTTTTACGCAGCGCCCTGCGGGCCAAGTCCGCGGGGCGTTAGGTCCTCCGGTTTTCACGGACGCTCGGGCGCGACTCGGCGGGGCGGTTGGTTAAGCGGCTGTTTTGACGGTCGGCATAGCCAGTCCCGCGTGCGCGTTCCGGCCGGTTTTTCATGACAGCGTCTCGCTTAAACTTTCAGCTTGAGGCCACCGCCTCGGGTTCCAGGGCCCGAGCCACCCGGTTCAGGACTCTGCACAACGAGGTTCTGACTCCGGTTTTCATGCCGGTCGGAACCCATGCCACCGTCAAGGCGCAGTTGACCCAGTCGCTGGAGGACGCGGGTTCGCAGATCCTGCTGGCCAACACCTATCACCTGTTGCTCCGCCCGGGCGCACGCGTGTTCGAGCAAATGGGGGGGATACACCGGTTTATGAGCTGGCCAAAGTCAGTTCTCACGGACTCCGGCGGGTTTCAGATCTTTTCGCTGCCGCACGCGAGGTTCATGAGCGAGGAGGGGGCCGTGTTTCAGAGCTACCTCGACGGCAGTACGATCTTGCTGAGCCCGGAGGTGAGCATTTCCACCCAGCGCTCCATTGGAAGCGACATCATGATGGTGCTCGACCAGTGCATTCCCTCGACTGCCGGGGAGTCGGAGGCGCGGGCCGCGATGGAGATCACCCACCGCTGGGCCGCGCGTAGTCTGGTTGCGCGCGGAGATTCCGCGCAATCTCTCTTCGGCATCGTACAGGGCGCGCTTTTCGAGAATTTGCGAAGGGAAAGTGCGGAGGCTTTGAGTGCGATGCCCTTTGACGGGTTTGCAATCGGGGGTCTTGCCGTGGGAGAGGGTAAGAGCGCAAGGGAGGACACTTGCGCGTTCACAGCCGACCTGTTGCCCCGGAATCTTCCTCGTTACCTGATGGGGGTGGGCACCCCGCTCGACATTCTCGAGGCGGTGCATCGCGGGGTGGACATGTTCGACTGCATCATTCCAACCCAGGTGGCCCAGCGTGGCGGGGCGTTTACCTCTCGCGGTTTTTTGCAGTTGCGCCGCGGCGTGTACAAGGCTTCCGACGAGCCTCTGGACGCGGATTGCGCGTGTCCGACGTGTGCCCGCTACAACCGTGCCTATCTGCACCACCTCACAAAGTCGAAGGAGACTCTGGGTTGGCAGCTGCTGGGGCAGCACAACATCTATTTCTACCACACGCTGATGCGTGAGATCCGGGGGAGCATTCTCAACGACACGTTTCTCGAGTTGTACCACGCAAAGAGGTTGTTCCTGCAGGAGGACGATCTGGACAATCCGGTGTCGAAACAGAAGGTGAAGCGGAAAAAGTCGCCTCCGCTCGAGCTTGGAAACTACGCGGTGCACATTGCAATAGAGGGGTTTGCCAGCATCCGGCACGTCTCCTCGGGCGAGATCATGCATTCGCGCAACCATCCCATGGATGAGGCGCGGCAGCTGTACACGGAGCAGGCGAACCTTTCGGAGCGGGTCCGGGTATCCGCCGGAGAAGGGGAGAACGCGCCCCTCGTGGTTTGGGACGTGGGACTTGGCGCGGGCGCCAATGCGATGGCGGCGATTGGCTGTTACGAGGCGGAGGCCCTCCGCGGGCCCGTTCGGCCGATGCGGATCATTAGCTTTGAGAACGATCTAGACTCGCTCGAGTTGGCTTTCCGGCATTCGGACAAGTTCGACTATCTACGGCACAGTGGGCCCGCGTGGATTTTACGGCAGGGACACTGGCAGTCGCGCGAACATCCCGGGCTTAGTTGGGAACTGGTGCGCGGCGATTTTTTGGAAACCATGGAGACGGCCTCTGCGGCGCCGCAGGTGGTTTTTTACGACATGTTTTCGAGTAAAACCTGCGGCGATCAGTGGACACGGGACGCCTTTGCGCGGCTGCATGCCGCGTGCAAGGGCGGAGCCGCCGAGTTGTTTACGTACACTTGTTCTACTGCTGCGCGCGTGGCGATGCTTGCGGCCGGCTTCGTCGTAGCGCGCGGGCGCCCGACCGGGGAGAAGCAGGAGACGACGATTGCATTCACAAGCGAGGCCTGGAGGTCGCCGGGTTGCGCCGGGCACGAGGTTTTGGGTGCCGAGTGGCTGGCGAAGTGGCGCCGTTCGGCTGCACAGTTTCCCACCTGGGTCGATGCTGCGGAGCGTCGGGCGTTTGAGTCGTTGATCTCCGGCCATCCGCAGTTTTCCGGAAGATCCTAGCTTTTCGGGCGGCGCGCCCGGTGGTCACTGCGCGTTTGAAGTGGTACTTGGGGGGACGCGAGATCGATGACTGGGCTTTTGCCTCGTTTATGAATGTAAGTTTTGGCGCGGCAGGCTAGTCTCTCAGTCTCTGTAAAACACCCCTTCGCGGCATGCCCAGGACACGCAAGAAAATCTGTTGTTTGGTTTCGCTTCTGCCCCTGCTTCTTGGCCCTTGCGCTGCGGAGGGTGCTTCTGCATCTGGAGGCATCACTGCTTTGGAGCCTGGCGAACGGCTGTTTGATTCCGGTGATTTTGAGGGCGCGATCCGCGAGTGGCGTGGTGCCGTGCCGGCGTCGGCGGTGCGCAAGGAGCCCTCGTTGGCAGCTCAAGTATTTTTGCGCCAGGCGGCAGCCAGTCATGAAACGGGCCGACACAAGCTGGCCATGGATCTTCTGAATCGCGCGGAAGGCCTTTGTAAGAGCGGTTCAGATTCCGTTTTACAGCTTCAAGTTAAGGCATTGAGGGGCGTGGTCGCCGCGTTCTCCCGCGAGTCGGGCGATGCTGAGCCGTTGTTGCGGGAGGTGCTTTTGGAGGCCCGCAAGCGTGGGGAGTTGGATCTGCACGCAAACGTGCTTTGCAACCTTGGCGGACTGCTTGTTTCGAGGGGCGAGTATGACGAAGCATTGGTGTGTTTCTCGAAGCTTCTGGCTCAAGCCTCGAAAATCGGCCGCCCCGATTTGGAATCGGTCGCTAGGAAGGGTACCGTCGAGTCCTTGATGGGGAGGCGGGACTTTTCGAGTGCGCGGGAAGAGATCGCCCGCATGGAGCGGGCAGTCTCAAAGCTTGTGCCTTCTCACACAAAAGGTTCCCTGTTACTGGCTGCAGCCCAGTTGCAGGAGCAGCTCTTCTATAACACCTCGCAGAAGGACGACGGGATGCGGTTGCGGGCGTTCCGGTGCGACGAGTCGGCACTGGCCGTGGCTGAGGCAATCGGAGATGAGCGAGTGAAATCCGGTGCGCTGGGGCACCAGGCGTTGTTGTTGGAGGGCGAGGGCCGCTATGAAGAAGCTGCCCGCCTCTCAGCCCGGGCATTGTTTTTTGCGCAGCGTGCTCAGGCCGTCGATCTCGTGTACCGTTTTCAGTGGCAGAGCGCGCGCATCACTTCAAAGAACGGCCGCCGGGATGAGGCAATCGAGCTGTATCGCATTGCCGTCTCGACGCTCCAGTCGGTGCGTAACGATGTGGCGATACGGCACGGAAATTCAAACGCCCGGTCGTCGTTCCGTGAGGTGGCGGGCGATTTGTACCTCGAGCTTGCCGACCTGCTTCTGCGCAAGGCGGGAGAGGCCGGGGGGGCATCCGCATCGCAGGCTCTTTTGCGCGAGGCGCGCGACACCGCTGAGCATTTGAAGTCCGCCGAGCTTGAGGACTACTTCCAGGACGATTGCGTGAACCGACTGCGTTCCAAGCAGAAGCAGGTTCAGAATCTCGACCCTTCCGCTCTGGTGGTGTATGTGATTCCGTTGGCGGACCGCACTGAGATTCTCGTGGGGGCGCCGGGAGGGGAGCTCATCCGTTGCAAATCCGATGTTGGTGAAGCGAGGCTGCGGGAGACGGTCCGCCGATTCCGGTTGAATCTGGAGGATCGAACGACCGACGAGTTCATGGAGCAGTCGCGGGAGTTGTATGACTGGCTGGTCAGGCCTTGGGAGGCGGAAATCCAGCGGCATGGGTGCCGGACTCTGGTCTTTGTTCCGGATGGCGCGTTGCGCACGGTGCCGATGGCGGCGCTGCACGATGGTGTCGGTTTCCTCGTGGAGAAGGTTGCCGTCGTCGTGACTCCCGGACTGGAGTTGATGGAGTCAAAGCCGTCGCTCGGGGGAGTAACAAAGGTAATGCTGGGCGGGTTGTCTGAGAGTGTGCAGGGTTTTGCCCCACTCGTTTATGTACCTGGCGAGATTGCAAATCTCCAAAAACTTTATCCCGGGAGCAGCTCCTTTACCGACAAAGGATTTTCGAAGGCGGCTATTTCAAAGGCCATCCTGACCGAGGAGTTTTCAGTAGTACACATCGCCTCCCATGGCGTTTTTAATCAGGACATCCGGAAGAGCTTCGTGCTGACGCACGACTCGAAGCTGACTCTGGATGATTTGGAGCGTTGCATCCGGCCTGCGCAGTTGCGCGATCATCCGCTGGAGATGCTGGCGTTGAGCGCCTGCCAGACCGCGGCGGGGGACGATCGAGCGGCGTTGGGGCTCGCGGGCGTGGCTGTGAAGGCGGGGGCGAGGAGCGCTTTCGCCTCCCTGTGGTTTGTGAACGACGAGGCCGCGTCGAGGCTCGTGGGGGACTTTTACGCTAAGCTGACAGGAGGGCCCGGGGTTGCAAAGGCCGTTGCTTTGCAGGACGCGCAGAAGACCCTGTTGCGCCAGGAGCGCTACAAGCATCCCTGCTACTGGGCTCCTTTTCTAATCATCGGGAACTGGCTGTGAAACTCTTTGGCAAGAAGTTCAAGTGGGCCGATTTCGCCTGGCTCTATATCAGCGCAGTGGTGTTTTGCCTTGTGCTGATGCTGCGCGCGGGCGGGGGCCTTCAGAGAGCTGAACTGCTTTTTTACGATCGGTTTATGCGCAGGGAGTGGGTTCCCTCGCCCTCAAACAAAGGGGAGTTTTTGCCAACCCGCTATGACGACAGGATCGTGGTTTGCGGAATGACGGACGAGGACTTGGTGAAGTACGGGCATCCCATAGACGACATTCGCCTTTCCGAGCTTTTGGAAAAGCTCACTCTGGCCGAAGCGGCTGTCATCGGGGTGGACCTGTATCGGGACTTGAAGGAACCACGTTCTGGAGAAGGGTATCCGCGCCTGGCTTCGACCCTTGAGAAGAATGACCGGATCATTTGCATCGAGAGGGTGGGTAAGATAAAGTCTCCGCCCGCCCTTGCTGACAAACCGGAGCGTGTTGCCCCGAATAACATGCCTCGTGATTACGCGGTGGACGATGTTTTCAGGCGCGCCTATTTGTTCTTGGAGGATGGTGTTCCCGAGCCGAGGCCGTCTCTGGCGCTGACGTTGGCGATGGAATACCTCTCGGCGCACAACGTGGAGGTTGAGATGGTGGAGGCGCCCGGCGTGCCTCCTCTGTTGAAGCTCGGCGGGGTGGTTTTTCCGAGAATCACTCCGGATGCGGGATGCTACGCCAATCTCAACGTGCGCGATTATGAAACGCTTGTGGACTACCGGCGGCCGGTCGGGTTTCCCACTTTGAGTTTTGCAGACATTTTGGAGAATCCCCCGCTTGCCGAGGAGTTGCGGGGAAAGATTGTCTTGGTCGCGACGACGATGGACAGCGTGAAGGACGCCAACAAGAGTCCGGTGAACGACAACCACCGTGGTGTGTTCCAGCATGCTGCAATCATTCACCAACTTTTGGAGTCCGGACTGGCCGGCGTCCGCCCAGTCGGTTGGTGGCCGGAATGGGGTGAGGTGTTGTGGACGGCGCTGGCGTCGTTGATTGGCGGCGGACTGGGCGTTTTTTGCGCCTCGCCATGGAGGCTCGCTCCGCTGATGACTGTGGGTGTTTCAGGCTTGGCGGCCGTTTGGTGTAGTTTGATGGCGGCTAGTGTCTGGACTCCTGTCGTGGCTCCGGGGTTGGGGTTCATTCTTTCGGCGGCATTTGTCACGTCCTTCGTCGCATACGCTCAGAAGGCTAGCTTGGGTGTGATGAAGTCGATTTTCTCGAGACACGTGTCAGAGAAAGTCGTCGACGCGCTTTGGGAGGACCGCGAGAGCTTCATGCAGGGGGGGCAGTTGCGTGCGCAAAGGCTGACTGCGACGGTTTTTTTCACAGACTTGAAGGGCTTCTCGACGACCTCAGAGAAGATGAATCCGGCCACTCTTTTGGAGTGGATGAATGAGTATATGAGCGCCATGGCTCCGCAGGTGGAATTGCATGGGGGCTTCGTCAACAAGTACATTGGCGATTCGATTATGGCGGTTTTCGGGGTGCCCATTGCGAGGACTACCGAGGAGGATATCGCGCAGGACGCCGTGAATGCGGTGGAGTGTGCAATGGGAATGCGGGAGGCCCTGAAACGAAAAAATGAGGAGTGGGAAAGGCGGGGCCTGCCCACGACATTCATGAGGGTCGGCATCAACACTGGGGATCTGGTATCGGGCAGCTTCGGCAGCCGGGATCGCCTGGAGTTTACCGTGCTGGGCGACACAGTGAATACGGGGGCTAGGCTGGAGGGGGCCGGGAAGGAGATTCGCGCTGAGGACTGCGATCCGGAATGCACGATCCTCGTGAGCGAGACGACATTTGAGCGCCTTGGAAACCGTTACCAAACCCGTTACATCGGCCCGATGAAATTAAAGGGAAAGGGCGAGTCGATTACAGTTTATAGCGTCCTGCCCAACGTGTAACCTCTACCCACCCATGAAATTTCGACTGGCTGGTTTATCTTTCGTCACTCTTTGTGCGGCCACCGCGACGGCCCAGACTGCGGCCGATGCTCCGGCGCCCAACGCCCCAGCAACCACCGACGCGCCCGCCCAGACGACCAAGCGGCCGCTCCTGAAATACGCGGCACCGAAGGCGGCTGGGAGCCCGGGAGCGCGGGTTGACGGCGACGGCGGCTCCCGGGGAACGGGCGCAAAGGACGCCGCGATCTACCTTTTGGCGCCAGACGGCGAGGCGTTGACGACGCAAAAGCAGCCTTCGTTGTTCTATTTTCAGCGGGGTGGCGAGGCGGATTCCAAGAGTGGTTTGACTTTGACCGTGGTGGACCCCACCCGCCCGACGCCGCTGCTGAAGGCCAAGGCGGAGAATCCCGAGCCGGGCTTCCGCCGCGTCCAGTTGGCCAGGTATTCCGTGGAGTTGCAGCCTGGGGTCCGCTATGAATGGCGCGTTTCGCTTGGGGCTGGCGAGGGGCGTTCTTCGGATGTCTTTGCCTCGGGCGTGATCCGGTATGTGGAACCTTCGGCGGAGCTGACCAAAGCGCTCGAGGCTTCGCCAGGGAAGCGCGCCGAGATCTACGCGCAGCACGGAATCTGGTACGACGCTCTGGAGGAGGTATCCAACCGCATTCTTGCGGAGCCCCAAAACCGTGAGTGGGAACAAGCGCGCGCTTCGCTGCTTGAGCAGATCGGCCTGGGACGGATTTTGGAGAAAGGAAAGGGCCGGTAGACGGCTGTTCCTACGGACGCTGCGGTTGCAACCTGCTGTGATGAACTGTGCGACTTCCCGGTTTTGGCTTGGAGCGGCCGTGTGGCTATGCTCCGTGCAATGGTCTGCAGGCGTGGTGGTTTCAGACCAGACGCTTGGGGCCGCCGGAGTGTCCGCCAGCGGTGGCATCTATGCGATACCGGCGGCTGCCGGCTTGTTGAAGGGGGGAAATCTCTTTCACAGTTTCAGCCAGTTCAACCTAGTTACCGGAGAAAAGGCCGTTTTCGGAGGACTGAACGGAGTGCAGAACGTCCTCTCCCGGGTGACAGGCGGTGCCTCGAGCATCAACGGGCGCATCGAATGTTCGGCGAATCTTTTTCTGATCAACCCTGCCGGGATCGTGTTTGGACCCAACGCCGCCATCGATGTCGCCGGCGCTTTTTCTGTCGCCACCGCCGACTATATCAAATTCTCTGATGGCTCCCGCTTTAGCGCCGCCCCGGTCCTTGGCGAGCGGGATTCGCTCACGAGCGCTCCGGTCAGCGCCTTCGGTTTTTTGTCGGCGAAGCCTTCTTCCATCACGTTCCGTGAGACGCAGTTCGCAGGCGGGGCAGGAAGCGAGATCTTTGTCGCAGCCGGCGAAGTGAGTTTGGATGCGGCGGTTTTGTCGGCGGCCTCGGGGCGCATCGGTCTTCTGGCGGTTGGAGCGGCAGGCGTCGTGCCTGCCGGAGTTTCGGAGCTCGCTGCAGCCTCGGCTGCGACGGTTTCCGTCATGGGGAAGGTGGAGTTGAAGAACGGGGCGAAGGTGGATGTGAACGGCTCCGGTGGCGGTCGCGTCGTGATCCGGGGCGGGAAACTCCAGATGACAGGGCGCTCCAGTATCAATGCGGAACACACGGGGCCCGGAACCGGAGGGGGGATAGACGTGCGCACCACAGAGTCAGTCAGCCTATCGGACGGCGAAATCAAAGCCGATGTGCGCGGGGCGGGTAACGGCGGTGAGGTTTATGTGGAGACCGCTGAGCTTTCTCTCCTTGGAAATTATGTGGGCGGTATTTTCGCAGACAGCTATGCGGGCGGCGCGGGAGCTGCGGTCCGACTGAATGCCGGCCGCATTGTCATCGATAATGGTTTTGTGAGTGCAAAGGCGTTCAGTTCCGGACGGGGCGGGAGTGTAACCGTAAACGCCGAGACGTTTTTGGTGTCAGGCTATACGGGAGGGATCTCCACGCAGTCCTATGGTTCAGGGAGTGGCGGCAACATCGCGGTTAACGCTTCAAACGTGTTGCTGGATGGCAATGTCTACTTGAACGTAAACGCCTCCGGCCAGGGTGATGCTGGCTCTGTGCGGGTGAAATCCACGGACTTAACCCTCAAGGGCTACGCAGGCATTTACGCCTCCACCTCGGGAATAGGCAATGCGGGCGAGATCGACCTTTCGGCTGCGCGTTTGTCCATCGATGGCGGATATGTTTTTTCGGTTTCAAGCAGCGGAGCAAGAGGCAACGCGGGCGGTGTTGCCGTTCATGCCGATGTTTTTTCGCTTTCGAATGCCGGGGAGCTTAATTCCAGCAGCGAGGGTGTCGGGCTTGGAGGTGATATTTCAATTTCGGCGGGAAAGGTCACAATCGACGCCGCTTCGATCAATGCGAACAGCATCGGGTCGGGTGCGGGGGGGAATGTGGTGATTCGTACGCCGGAGTTTTTGCTCACCGGATATGGAACCGTTTCTGCTAGTGCGACGTCTTCCGGCGCCGGGGGGAGCATCGAGATTGCCGCGACAAAGTTGTCCCTCTCGGACAAACTTGTCGGTGCCGGAAATGGTGGCGGATTTGTGAAGGCCGAGTCGTCGGGAAAGGGCGCCGGCGGCAGCGTGAAGTTGATCAGCAGCGATCTTCTGATTAATGGGTACGGCGGTGTGTTTACCGGAACGACTGGCGAGGGCGCTGCCGGTACGGTGTTGAGTGAACCGGGGAGTGTTTCTTATGCATTGGGCGGGGCGGTGGTTTCATCTGGAGCCGGAGGGAGGCTGGAGATCTCGAACGGTTATATTTCGAGCGATGTGGGGCCGGGGGCTTCGGGCGCGGGCGGCTTGGTGAAGATTCGTTCGGGCGTGTTCTCCATTGGAGGCCATCTTGGCGGCGTATCAGTGGGAACTGAGGGGCCGGGCAGGGGCGGGGATGTAGAGCTCGAAGTCGAGCGGCTCACCATGGACGGCCCCGTTTATATCAGCGCTCGGTCCGGATCCAGCGGTCCGAGCGGGACGATTCATATTTACGGAGCGAAGGAGGTGAGCCTGGCCGGATACAGCGGTGTCTACGCAAGCAGCTCCGGATCGGGGGTTGCCGGCAATGTACAGATCGACTCTGAGAGCGTTGTTTTGCGTGGGAGCTATGTTCTCGCGAACACCTCCGGTTCCGGTGACGCCGGTGAGGTGTCGATTGTCGCCTCCAAGAGTTTGGACATCGATGGGCGGGGTTCCTTGGGGGTTACGGGGGTGTCCGTCAGTTCGCTTTCCGGAGCCACCGGCCTGGGGGGGCGCATCCGTATCAAGGCGAGCGATGTCTCTATTTATGGAAACGCCGATGCGGAGAGTGGAATCACCGCGCGCTCTGTAACATCTTCCGCCGCAGGGGCGATTGTTTTGGAGGCTGCGAGCCTTTTGATGGATTCCGCAGCCTCTATTTCCAGCGCCAATATGTTGGTCTCGGGAGCGAACGGGCTGCGGGGGAATGCAGGGAGCGTCCGGATAGACGTCACGGGCAGACTCTCGATGGACGGTGCGAGCGTGATTACAACGGAGGCACTCCGAGGCGATGCCGGCGTTCTGACACTTCACGTGGGTTCGGTCCTTCAGTTAAAGAATTCGAGCTCCCTCAGTGCGAGCGCCCCGGTGGGTTTGGGCGGGGACATCGAAGTGACCGCCCGCGACGTAATCGACATCAACCGCTCGACCATTTCCGCGATGGCCAGCGTGCAGGGGGGCAACGTGTCGATTGACCCGCATTTTGTGTTCGTAGACCACGGTCTGATCAGCGCCCAGTCGTATGGTGGCGGGCGGGCTGGAAATCTGACAATCGAGTGCGACTACTTCTTTTCGAATGAAAGCCGCGTGTTTGCGACTGGGGCGCTGCAGATCTCGGCAATCGACGCCAACATTGCGAATGCAGTTGCACCGCTGAGGGGCGGGTTCGCGCCTTCCTCCGGGCAGTTGCAGGAGCGCTGTGCGATGCGGTTGGGGGGAGACGTCAGCAGCTTTTTAGTAGTCGGTCGCGGAGGCGTGGCCTCGGATGCGTCGGGTTCCTGGTTGGAGAGCGCGGTTTGGCGGCGCGGCACTAAAAAGCGCTGACGGAGATTTGGAAGTGGATTCCGTAGTCCTGAAGGCTGGTTTTGGACTTTTGCAGACGAACCAAAGGCTGCCCCCAGTAGAGCGAGACGTCGGCCCTCTTTGAGAGGTGAAAAAGGAGTCCGGCTCCGGCGCTGCTGAGGGTCTGCGAGCCGTTGTTTGTTTTGTGGCTGTCCCAGCCGTTGCCGATGTCGAAAAACGGAGCCAGCGACACGACGGGATCCTGGTCCTGTTTGGTCCAAAGAGGGATGCGCACCTCCGCTGAGGCGAAGACACCGTTGTCGCGCAGAATCTGGTTTTCGCGGTAGCCCCGAACGCTCTGCGCCCCTCCAAGGCTGAATTGCTCCAGAGAAAGAAGCGCGTTGCCTGCGAGCTGTGTATTCGCCCTGAGGATGATCAGGGTGTTCCTCAGCATGCTGGCGCCGAGAGTGTTTGAACGGTGCTGGTCGCCCGGAGTGTCGAAGATTCTGCGGATGTACTGGGCCTGGTTCATCCACGCGGTAAAGCGGCTGTCTGGAATGGCGTCACCGTTTGCAGAGGGAACCTGTTTGGACGCGTCGGAGGAACCCAGGGCGTGAAAACCGCGGCTGATGGTTGAGCGCAGGGAGAAGACTTGAACCGGAGTGCGGTTGGTCCATTCAACGGCGAAGCGTGTTGCGAAGACGTCGGAATCTCCGTCGCTCGCGCCCGGGGAAAGGCTGAATGGAACGCCAAGGAGAGAGGTTTCACTGTGCTTGCGGGCCGCTGAGACGGTTGCCGAAACGGAGTTTCCGAGCGTGTTTACGAGCTGTTGGCGCAGCCGCAACCCGAGCTCCTCAGAACGGCTTTGAATGTCTAGTGCCGCGAAGGTTTCATCGAGCACCCCCGAGTTGCTCCGGCTCGCGTTGAAGCCGAAGTAGGTTCCCCAAGGGGTGAGGGGGAGTTCATAGTTCACCGCGACATTCTCAATTCCATCGCCGTAAAAGCCGGCGTCCTTCGTGGCGTGGGCGGCACCCCAGCGGAGTTCGAACGGGTCGTTGATGCCAAGCAGATTGAGGTCGGCAAACCGGAATTCCGCGGAACCCTCGCCCACGCTCGGAGGTCGCTTGTTGCTAAGCTCCATATCCAGACGAAAGGGGTGCTCGTCCTTGATTGCTGTATGAAGAATCCCTTCACCCGGCAGCGCGCCAGGCTTGAGTTCGGCGTTAATCCTCGAGATTCCGGGGTTCTGCCGGAGCAGCTGCAAGCCGGTTTTGAGGGTGTTGAAATTGACTGGCGTGCCAGCGGCATGTCGCAGCTGGGACTTCAACCACCAAGTCCGGAACCATCTGTTGCCTTCCAGTTCCACCTCTCTCAGCCGTCCTTCCACAATCTCCAGATGGATCGTTCCCCCCTCCACATCCTGGTCCGGAAGAACCGCGCCGGAGTTGATATAGCCTGCGTCGACATACTCCCGGGTGACCGCAACCCTCGCAGCCTCAAGCTCCGCTTCGCTGATGCTACGTCCGGTGTAATGGGCCAGCACGCGGGAGAGGTGTGCGCTTGAAAACACGGTATTGCCCGTGAACTCGAATTTGTTCACCCGGATCTGCAGGGAGTTCGCTTGCTCCAGAGCCGGCGCTGCGGAACTTTGAAACTGGCTGGTCTTGGGAAGAATGGGTGGGAGCGTGTCGGGTGCGAGGCCGAGTCTGTATTTTGGAAGCGCTGGCGTTGTGCCGGGGGTAACGGGTACCAGACGGATTTCGTCGCCCAGCAGCGGGGCATGTGCCTCGGCTTTGTCCGAGGCTGCGGGCGCAGGCTCCTGCCCGGAGACACGCATCGAAGCGTGAATGGCGAAAACAGTTGCGAGGTAGGGTAGGGTGGCGCGCATTCGAGTCGGGTGGCTCGCGCCGGACGGAGGCAAAACCGGGAACATGAGTCCGGATTTTGCAACCGAGCACGGGCGCAGGCTGACTTGGATCACCCTATTTAGGGAGCATCTTCCGGGCAATCGCGCAGGAGTGACTTTGCAAACTTTGTCAGGTGATGAGCTCCCGTATCACCTTGCCATGGACATCGGTCAGACGCCTTGGGATTCCGTTGTGGTAGAACGAGAGTTTTTCGTGGTCGATGCCGAGAAGGTGCAGGGCGGTGGCGTGCAGGTCGTAACAGTAGGTTGGCTTGTCCTGCGCCTTGGAACCCAGAGGATCCGTGGTTCCGTATCCGGTGCCTCCCTTGATGCCGCCCCCGGCCATCCACGCGGTGAACGCCCCCGGGTTGTGGTCCCTGCCTTTTCCTTGGGCCGCAGGCTGCCGGCCGAACTCCGTCGTGCAGATGACCAGGGTGCTTTCGAGGAGTCCTCTCTGCTTCAAGTCTGTGAGCAAAGCGGCGGCGCCGGTGTCGAGCACCGCACCCCAGTAGCCGTGGTCGCGCACCAGGTCTTCGTGGCTGTCCCAGTTTGGACGGATCTTTTTCGCCGTTGTATTTTCGGCGCCGCAATAAATTTGGACAAAACGCACGCCCCGCTCCACCAAGCGTCTGGCCAGGAGGCACTGTCTTCCGAAAGGTCCTATGTCCTCGTGCGCCAGTTGGTAGAGCTCTCTGGTGGAGTCGCTCTCCTTGCTCAGGTCAGTGGCCTCGGGCGCGCTCAGTTGCAGGCGCGCGGCAAGCTCGTATGCCGAAATCCGTGCATCCAGTTCCGTGTTGGTGGAGCGCGAGGCGGCGTGCCCGCGGTTTAGCATTTGAAGAAAATCACGGCTCGCGGCCTCGGCTCCGGAGCGGAGATGCTCGTAGCCCGGTGCGGGAAAGAGGTCCGAGATGGGCGGCTTTTCTGCGTCCGACTGGATGGTTGTTCCCTGGTGCACAGCCGGCAGAAATCCCGCGCCCCAGTTGATGACTCCGCCGGGCGGTAGCCCTCGCACGTCGGGTAGCACGACAAAGGCCGGCAATTCGGCGGTTTCGCTGCCAAGGCCGTATGTCACCCACGACCCCATGCTCGGGAACCCCGGCAGGATGAAACCGCTGTTGGCCATGAACATCGCGGGCCCGTGCAGGGCGCTCTTGCTCTGCATGGAGTAGATGAAGGCCATGTCGTCGACTCGCTTCGCCAGGTTGGGCAGGAGCGAGCTCACCCACAAGCCGGAGCCACCGTGCTGTTGAAACGGCCAATAGGAGCCCTGGCAGTTGCCAGGCTTCGATGCGAAGAACTGCAGTTTGCCGTCCGGATCGAAAGGCTTGCCCTGGCGCTCGGCGAGCTCCGGCTTGTAGTCCCATGTGTCCAGATGGCTCAGGCCGCCGGGGCAGAAAATTTGAATGACCGCCTTCGCCTTAGCCGGATGGTGCGTTGCCTTGACCTCCAGCGGGCTGGCTTTTGCGGTGGCCTCGTGGAGTAGGGTTCCGAGGGCTACAGCGCCGAGTCCTCCTCCTGCGGTTTTGAGAAACTCCCGCCGCGAACCGGCGATCAGTCCCGAAAATGGGTCAGGGTGCGTGCTCATGGTCAGTCCAGGTACATGAATTCGTTGGTGTTCAGAAGCATCCTGCAGAGCGCGAAAAGCCCCTGCTCCCCGGCGAGGCGTTCCGCCGCCTTCAACTCCCCGGCGGTGGGCTGGCGCAGCAGGGCCAGTTGGAAGGCGCGTCGGACAGAGGCCGCTCCCGGCGCCGTTTCGTTTTCAGCGCGGGTGGCGAGATGGCGCGCCTGCTGGAGCATGAAGGCATTGTTTGCGAGCGTTAAAGCCTGCAGGGCCGTCGTGGTTTGAGAGCGCACCGGCGTGAGGTTTGCCGGATCCGAGCAGTCTAGGGTGGTTAGAAACTGGTGCGGTGTCGTCCGCACCACAAACCGGTAGATGCTGCGCTTCTGCACCTCCGGGTCGTCCTCCGTCTTGTACTCGTAAATCGGGGCGTAGGCTTCGGTGTATTTGAAGTCTTTGAACCCGGGCCCGCCAAAGGAAAGGTTTAGGCGTCCGCTCGTGCTCAAGACGGAGTCCCTGAGAGATTCGGCGTCAAGGCGTCGGGGGTTTTGGCGCCAGACAAGCCGGTTCGAGGCGTCCAAGGCTTGTGCGCCCGGGTTTGGGACGTTGGATTGCTGCCGGTAGGTGTCGCTGAGAAGGATCCGTTTTTGAAGCCGCTTGAGGGACCAGCCTTCCCTCAGCAGTTCCTGTGCAAGCCAGTCCAGAAGTTCGGGATGCGAGGGAGGCTGTCCACCCAGCCCGAAGTCGCTGGGAGTGGGGGCGATGCCCTGGCCAAAGAGGTGCTGCCAGAGGCGGTTTACGATCACGCGGCGGGTCAGCGGGTTGCTGGGATCGGTAATCCATTTTGCCAGCGCCAGCCGCCTTTGCCCTTCAGGCGTGGACTTGTCGCCCAGCAACGCCGGGGCGTGGGTGCTCCAATTGAAGGACGCCGGGAGAACCTCGTCGCCTTCCTGCTCCGGATTTCCACGGACATGAACCCGTACCACCGGAGGGGTTGCAGCACTCGTCACGGCGTAAACCTGCTCTGGTTGGGGCAGGGCCTTGATGGCCTTTTCAAGACTGCTCGCCTCGGCTTTCAACCGGTCCAGTTCGCCCCTTGCTGAGTCTGTAAGGGCAGCGGGCGTGGATTCGGGCATCAGGCGTGGATCTCCCAAAAAGAGAAGGTCGCTATTGATGCCGTCGCCTCCGTCCGTGGCCATCAAGGTCAGGAATCGCGCGGTAGTCGGGACCTTTACCTCAACCTGAAGGCTGTCTTGTTTTTTAAGGCCGCTGCGTTCGAGTGCCTTGTTCCCATCCACATAGACGGTGAAATCCGCCTTGGTTGAGGCCGCCGAAGGCGACGCCCCGAAACCGGCTTGCGCAGTGAAAATGAGGTCTGTGACACCACCTGCCTTCCGGATCTCCTCGAGATCAAAAACAATCCCTCCGTTTGCGTGGATTCCGAGCAGGGTGTGGCCTCCCGAGAGGAAATCGACGGCGCCGATCTTCGCATGCACCTGTGCGTTCAAGCCGCCTTCGCGGATGGCATCCCAGGCTTCGCCGTTGGTTTTCGGAATATCCGTGAGCGAAATGTCCGGGGTGATTTTGACCGTGCGGTGTTCTGGATCGTGTCCGTTCGGGAGGAAAACTCCCCTGACCATTCTGGGCGCGTTTTTCGATGCGTCGTACGCTGGTTGCAAAAGGGTGTTTGGGACGATGTTGCGCTGGTGGCCCATCTTTTCCTTTGTGAAGACACCCTTTCCGAGGACGATCCCGGTTCCCTTGACTCCCGACCCGCGACCATCGCCGCCGGCGACCATGTCGGCGAGATCGAACCCCTCTCCATTGATCTTCGCGATCTGTTTACGTGTCTCAGCCAAGGCCGATTCGATGCGCTTTTTTTCAGTCTGAATTCGCGCCGTCTCACCCGTGCGCACCTCCCGATTCTCGCGCTTCAGTCCGGCGAAGACCGCCTGCAGGCCGAAGTATTCCTTCTGCGAAATCGGGTCCAGCTTGTGGTCGTGGCAGCGCGCACAGTTGATGGTGATCGCCATTGTGGAGGTGATGACCTGCGTGACCATGTCGTCCAGGTCGCCCGCGCGGGCGGCGCGCCTGAGCGCTTCGCTTTTGGTTTCCACCTGGCCCACAAAATCCCAGGGTCCGGCGGCAAGGAACCCCGTGGCGATGATAGAGTCGGCCTTTGCCGGTGCGAGGATGTCGCCGGCGATTTGTTCCCTCAAAAACTGGTCGTAGGGCTTGTCGGCGTTCAGCGACTGGATGACGTAGTCGCGGTAGCGCCACGCATTGGGGCGCAACTGGTCCCGCTCAAACCCGTGGGTGTCGGCGTAATGCGCGATGTCGAGCCAGTGCCGCGCCCACCTTTCGCCGTAACGGGGCGAGGCGAGAAGCGTGTCGACAAGCCTCTCGTAGGCATCGGTCGAAGCGTCCGCTTCGAAATGCTCAACCTGTTCCGGAGACGGCGGGAGCCCGGTCAGGTCAAAATAAAGACGACGGATTAGTGTCCGCTTGTCGGCTTGGGGAGCCATGGCCAGACCCTTTTCACTCAGGCTGCGGCGGATGAAGTAATCGACGCCGGCTTCCGCAGGAAAGGCGCTTTGAACGGGTTGGACCGCCCAGTGCTTGGCTCGTGTGTCTTCGGACGCCGCCCGGTCGGCATCGGTTTCCTTCCACTGGGCCCCCGACTCGAGCCATCGCGCGATTTTTTGAATCTCTCCAGGACTCAGTCGCTCGCCTTTGGGCGGCATCTTTTCATCATCGTCCTCGGATGTGATGCGCTTGAAGAGAAGGCTTGCCGCCTTGTCCCCTGGAGCGATTGCCGGGCCGCCATGGCCCCCTTTGAACGCAAAGGACCGCGCGTCGAGCCTTAGCTCACCCTTCTGTTTTTTTGCTCCATGGCATTCAACGCAGTGCTTTTGCAGAAGAGGGCGGATCTCCGCCTCGAAGTCCGCCGCAGGGGCTGCGCAGGAAAGAGCCAGACTGGCGAGAAGTGCGTTCCTTTTCATGGGGTTCATCCTCAGCCCGATGCGTGCGTCATTGCTCCTTCTGTCAAACGGCGACGACCCTGCCGTCTTTTTGCGAGGCGAGGGCAGCGGCGAAAATCTCGTGGGAGGCGACCGCCTCATCCGGGGTGGCGCATCCGAAGCGTCCGTTGAGGTTGCCTGCACGCTCTTCTAGAAAAGCGGCCCACATTTGCTGGATGACGTCGGGGAAGCCGGGTTCAAAGATACCGCCGGTGACGGTCTTGAAAGGCACGGCGAAGCCGAGATCCGTGCGTTTCCACCACTGCTCCTTGCCCCTTTCGAAGACATGAAGCGTCTTGGGCTCGGCTGTTGTGAAGCGGATCCCGCCGTCCGTGCCCAGGATTTCAATGAACCAGGAGTTCGTCGCCCCGGGAGCGAGCCGCTTCATTTCGAGCCTCAGCGGGACTTCTTCCCCGCCTATGGACGTCCAGCAATGCACGAGGGCGTTGTCCCAAGTGTCGCACGAAGCAGTGCCGCCTTTGCCGTCGGGACGCTGCGCGTACCCCTTTTGCAACTGGGCGAACAGGCGTTGAGGCTTCCATCCGAGGCGCAGCGGGATGTGGCAAGCATGCATGCCGAGGTCGTTGAGGGCGCCTCCCTCTCCGCACTTCGCGCTGATGCGTTTCCAGTTCGCTGCCTTGGACGGATCCAGGTCGCTGCTGTGGTGGAAGCCGCTTACGACTTCCAGCACCCGGCCGAGAGCGCCGCTTCTTGCGTATTCCACAACTCTTTGCGCACCTGGAAAGAAGGGCATCTCCGAGCTGCAGCGCACGAAGCGTCCGCTCTTTTGGACCGCATCGCGGATGCGCTGCGCAGATGGAAGGTCGATGCCGAAGGGTTTTTCGGCCAGCAGATCCTTTCCTGCGGCGAGCACCTGCGTGTAGAGGGCCTCGTGCTGGTCGTGGGGAACGGCGACATACACGACATCGACCTCACTGCTGGCCAGCAGTTCTGCGGGATTAGTCGTGCGGAGGGTGCAGGAGGGAATTTGGGAGAACCACTCCAGGGCGGCCGGATTCAGGTCGGCGACGGCTGTGAGGATCGGGGTGACTGTGGCGTCTGTGAAGGCGCACCAGCGGGCGAATGCGCTGGCGATTTCACGGCCCATGAGGCCGCCTCCGATGATTCCGATTCGTGCTGTTTTCATAGGTCAGAGAGGGCTGTGGTCAGTGCGATTTACAGTTGGATTCCCGCCTGTAGGCGCGGGCTAAGAGAGACACGGGCTGCGTCACCTGCGTGGAAGAACCTGCGGCGGCGAGGCCCCTTGCGATCTGGAGGTGGCAGCCCGGGTTTGACTGCGCGAGATATTGCACCCCTGTTTTTTGAATGTTGGCAACCTTGCGGGAAAGGAGGTCGGCCGACTGCTCCGGTTGCGTGATGTTGTAGACCCCTGCGCTGCCGCAGCACCAGGAGGCCTCCGGCAGTTCTTGAAGTTTCACCCCGGGGATTTTCGCCAACAGTTCCCTGGGCTGCCGTGTGACTTTCTGCCCGTGGGCGAGATGGCAGGAGTCGTGGTAAGCTACGGTCACCGGATCATCGAAGGGCGTGGCCTCCGGCGTGCGCATCCCGGACTCGAGCAACCATTCGTGAATGTCGCGGATCTTGGAATCCCACAGAACGGCCCGCCCCGCGTAGGCCGGGTCATCCGCGAGCAGGGGGGTGTAGTGGCGGAGGTGCGAACCGCATCCGCCTGCGTTGGAAATGATGGCGTCGAAACGCTCCGGTGGCAGCAGGTCGATCATCCGCCGGGCGAGGCCGGCTGCGAGCGCGTGTTCGCCGTTGTGGGCGTGCAGGGAGCCGCAGCACGGTTGTTCACGGGGAGTGTAGACGCTGCATCCGTTGGCCAGAAGGACGTCCGCCGTTTCCCTGTTGATGTCTGAAAACACGAGGTCCTGGACGCATCCTGTGAGGAGTGCTACGTGCTTGCGGGGGGCGGTCCCGGCAGGGGCTTCCAGCAGGCGGATGTTCTCGTCCGAAAAAACCGGGGCGATTTCCGGGGTCATCGGTTCCAAGGAGCGGAGATTCTCCGGAAGCAGTCGGGTCAGCTTCAGTTTGCGTACGAGTGTCTGGAGGCCGGATTGCTGGTAGAGCCTGAGGAACCGGCCTGCCAGGCGCAGAAGCCCCGGGTCTGTAAACAACACCTTGAGCGTCAGCGCGCGCCAGAAGGAGCGCGCCGGTGTGGAAACTGCGCCGGACGCCTCAACCTCGGCGCGAGCCGTTTCCAGAAGCTGTCCGTACTCGACTCCTGCCGGGCAGGCTGTTTGGCAGGCAAGACATCCGAGGCAGTAACTCATCTCCTCGGCGAAAGACTTCGAGGCGGTCAACTCTCCGTCGGCGACCGCCCGCATGAGCGCGATACGGCCCCTCGGACTGTGGCGTTCGCGTCTTGTGGCGTCGTAAGTCGGGCACGTGGGCAGGCACATTCCGCAGTGCATGCACTGCTGGAGCACCGAATAATCGAGTTCTGTGAGGGACGCTGCCACGGTGTGTTAGTCGAAGATTTTCCCCGGGTTCAGCAGGCGTTGCGGGTCGAGCGCAGACTTTACGAGCTTCATCAGGGCGTAGCTGGAATCGCCGACCTGCTTTTTGAGCCAGGGCTTCTTGGCGAGCCCGACCCCGTGCTCGCCGGTGATCGTGCCGCCGAGTTCGAGCGCCTTTTCCACAATGGCTTCGAGCGCCGTGTGGACCCGCTCCATTTCGGCGGCGTCGCGTTCGTTGGTGAGAAAGGTGGGATGCAGGTTGCCGTCGCCCATGTGCCCGAAGGTGCCGACCTGAAGGTTCAGCCTCGCAGAAGTTTGAGCGATGAACGCGACCATGGCAGCCAGCTCGCTGCGCGGCACGGTGACGTCCTCCAAAATGGTGGTGGGTTTGACCCGTGCCAGCGCTGAAAAAGCGTTCCTCCTCGCGGCCGCGAGAGCAAGAGCCTCCGCCTCGTCCTTTGCCGCGCGCACGGAACGCGCCCCGTGCTCAGTGGCGAGCTCCGCCATGCGTCCGGCCTCTTCCTCGACTGCAGCGGGATGCCCGTCGGTTTCCATCAAAAGAACGGCTTCGCAGTCGGTTGGCAGTCCGATCTTGGCGTAGGCTTCGACACAACCGACGGTCATCTTGTCCAAAAACTCCAAGGTGCAGGGGATGATCCGCGCCGCGATGATCGCCGATACGGTCTGCGCCGCGTCCTCCATCCGGTCGAACACGGCGAGCAGGGTGCGCCGCGCCGCGGGACGCGGAACCAGCTTTAACAGGACCTCGGTGATGATTCCCAGAGTTCCTTCCGAACCGATGAAAAGGTCCTTCATCGAATAGCCTGCGACATCTTTGACGCAGGCGTTGCCCAGGTGGGCGATCGAGCCGTCGGGCAGAACCACCTCCAGTCCCATGACATAGTCTCGAGTTACCCCGTATTTGAGGCCGCGCAGTCCGCCCGAGTTTTCTGCGACGTTACCGCCGATGGTGCTGATTTTCAGCGAACCAGGGTCCGGAGGGTAGAACAGGCCGTGCGGCGCGGCGGCCTCGTCTATGCGCTGGGTGATGACCCCGCACTGCGCCCGGAGTGTCAGGTTCCGGGCGTCTACGTTGAGAATGGCGTTCATCTCGACGAGGCAGAGAACCAGTGAGCCCGGGGAAGGGACGCTTCCCCCGCTCAAGCCCGTGCCCGATCCGCGCGTGACAACCGGCACTCTGTGGTCGGCGGCGAGTCGCACACAGGCCGCGACCTGTGCGGTTGTCCCCGGAAAAACGACGGCGCCAGGCGTCCCTTTGAGGGCCGCGGTGCCGTCGAATCCGTACGGAACAAGATCTTCCTGGGCGGTGAGAAGCGATGATCGCCCGACGATCTCTGAGAGTGAATCAAGGAATGCGGGCGTCATGGCATTCGCTCAGGCTTCGGCGTGGACGAGCGCGAGGGCTTCCGTTGCACTGGCGCCCGAGTGTACCATCGCCATCAGCGCGCGGGTGATGCCCGCCGGGTTCGGATGCTGGATGATGTTCCGCCCGTAGACGATGCCCTGCACTCCCTGGGAGAGCAGAACCCCGGTGCGTTCAAGCAGTTCAGCATCGGGTACCCGTCCTCCCCCGCGCACCAGAAGCGGCACCCCGCCGGCGGTCTGCACGACCCGGTGGTAGACGGAGGGATCGTCCGTGGGGTCGGCCTTGAGCACGTCGGCGCCGAGTTCGACGGCCTGCCGCACGAGAGGCACGATCTTTTCGGGGTCCCCGTCCACGGCGTAACCGCCCGCCTTGTCGTTCATTTTGAACACGAGCGGTTCCACCATCATGGGCATGCCGTAGTGGTCGGACTGCGTCTTGAGGCGGGTGATGTTCTCGATGCACTTGGCGTAGACGTCGGGCGCACCGGGAATCAGGAACAAGTTCACGCAAACGCACGCGGCGTCCAGACGGACGGCCTGCAGCATGGGTTCGTCGATCATGGTGCTGAAACGCGTCGCGGGAAGCTCTGTTCCGTAGACGTTTGCGGTGTCTGTGCGGAGCACGAGCGCGGGCTTCGCCTTGCCGGGGATGGACTGCAGGTGGCGCGCCTGGCCGAGCGTGAGCTGGATGGCGTCAGGCGCTGCGTCGACGAGCGTGCCAATGACGTCGCGCATGCATTCGATCCCCAGGAGGAAGTTAGCCTGGTTGAAGAAGCCGTGGTCAACGGCCACGTCGAAGCAGCGGCCTGAAGAGGCGTTGAAGAGACGGTTAAGGCGGGCGAGTTTCATGGTGGCGAGTAGTTTCCAGATCAGCGTACGCCCATGAGGTGCTTTAGGGTATAAAGTTCGAGCGCCTCGTAGTCGCGTTCGTCGCGGAGCTTTTGAAGGAGCGTCTTGTCGAAGGAGCGGGCCTTGTCGACGAGATGGAGGAACAACTCGCGGCTGTTCCGCAGGTGGTCCGTGACCGGGCACCCCCTCTGCGTGCGGATGGCCTTTACATCGAGTCCCACGAACTCGCCGCGGCTCCCGAAGCCGGCCTCCTCGAGGACGCGCACCTGGTTGAAGGCGGCGCGCAGGTTGGCTCCGCCGAAGTTTTTGTCCTGGTCGTACTTGAGGCCGTTCTGGTCGTTGAGATGGACACTCGCGAGTTTGTCGTGCGCCAGGGCGAACGCCATTTCATCGCTGGGATCGAGCCCGGCGAGAAGCGCGTGGGCGCTTTCGATGAGGCCTTTGACCCTGGAGTGATCCTTGGAGGCGAAGGACAGAGCCACGGCGTGTCCGATCGTGGGGACGTAGGCCTGGTCTGTCGGCTCGTTTGGCTTGGGCTCGATCCAGATTTCGATCTCTTTGTCGTAGTCGAGCATCGCGTTGATGGTGTCGAGGATGCGCTGGTAGGCAAGGCGGGCGTCCTTGGACTCGCGGATGTAGCTGCCTTCCCGGGCGAGCCACAGCACGATCGCCTTGCTGTTGATGGCGCGGGCGATGTCGATGCACTTCTTGGTCCTGTCCCAGGCGTAGGCCCGGTCCGAGGCGCAGTTCGATGTGTAGGCGCCGTCCGTCGTTTCTTGGGCGAACCAGAGCCTGGGCGCCACAAACTCGGGGGTGAGTCCCTGGTTGTGAAGCATGCCCCGTACTTCCTCAGCATTGGCCGCGATCTGGGAGGGGGAGAGGTCGTCCATGCCCGGAACCACGTCGTCGTCATGGAATTGCACGCCCTCGAAGCCCAGCGGGCGGTAGAGGGCGAATTTCGATTCGTGCGGAAAGACGGGACGGACGTCCACGCCGAAGGGGTCCGAGCCTTCGCTGATGTTCCAGGGGCCGAAGGAAAAACGGTAGGAGGAGCTGCTCATAGTGGGCTCCAATCCTAGCGCTGGGGGGTGTCGGAATCTACGTCTGGAGTCTCCAAAACTGCGTGTATTGTCTCAAGTTGGATTGCGTTTGGCCTCGCATCGAGGTACGAAAGACGCCGTGCGCGGCGAAAGAGAAAGCATTGAAATGCCCGAGGGGCATTCGTTTCGTGTGCTCCGCTGGACGCGCTCCGTGGAGCAGGTGGACTGCGTGGTCGGTCCGGGAAGGACGCTTGCGATGCGGGGGCAGGGGACGCACTGGCACTTTCACGCGGAGATGGAGCTCACTTTGTTCGCGACTGGCGAGGGGACGCGGTTTGTGGGCGACCATATTGAGGCTTTCGGGGCGGGGGATCTGGTGCTCCTCGGGACGAACCTTCCGCACTACTGGCACACCAAGGGTGCCTCGGGCGGGCTGTCAGTGCAGTGGCATTTCCCTGAGGGGCACGGATTTTGGAGCTTTCCCGAGAATCTGGCGTTGAAGGAACTTTTCCGGAACGCGGGCAGGGGCCTCCGGTATTCGGGGGAAACGGCAGCTGGTGTGGCTGTTTTGATGCATGAGTTTTTGGGCACGGAGGGTGCTGGCCGGTTTGCTGTTTTGCTGAAGATTCTGGAGTGTTTGAGGTGCAGTCCTCGGGAGGATTTTGGGGTGCTTTCAAACCAGGCTTTCTCATTGGACGGGCAGTCTGTCCACCAGCGGGCGGTGGCGGAGTCGGTGCGTTACCTTCTGGGTCATTTCCGGGAGGAGGTGCGCTTGGAGGACTTGCTGCGCCTCACGGGGATGAGTCGTCCGACCTTTTCACGGCAATTTAAACGGCATTCGGGGAGGAGTTTTGGGGAGTTTTTAAACGGGCTGAGACTCCAGGCCGCGTGCCGCGAGCTGCTGCAGGGGGATGCGTCCGTATTGGAGACGGCTCTGGGGTGCGGCTTTACGCAGGTTTCATTTTTTAACCGCTATTTCCGGCGCTGCATGGGGTGCAGCCCGAGGGAGTACCGGTCCCGGAGCCTGAAGGTTGATTGAGCGCAAACCGTGCGGTGTGTCTCTGCGAATCCTCTTCGAAGGGGGAGGCTTGCAAGTCTTTCGACGCGGAGACGGGCGAATCAGCGGGATGGATTTCCGTGTTGGAAACTGTTAGTGGATTGGAATGTTCACCTCCCCCTCGCTACGACCGGTTGTTCTCACGGGTATCCTGCTGGCCTTCCTGCCGGCTTCCAGAGTTGTGCTGAATGCACAGACGGGGGGCGACTCCAAAACCATTCGCGTCGGCATCATCGGACTGGACACCTCCCATGCCATCGCGTTCACGCAGACCTTGAACAAGTGGCCGAAAAAGCCGGAGGACGCGGCGAAGGTTGCGGGTGTTCGCGTGGTTGCGGCGTATCCCCAAGGCAGCCGGGATATTGAAAGCAGCACGAAGCGCGTGCCGGAGTACACGGAGAAGGTGGTGGCGATGGGCGTGGAGATTGTCGACTCCATCGAGGCGCTGCTGCCGAAGGTGGACGCGGTGCTTCTCGAGTCCAATGACGGCCGGGTGCATCTGGAACAGTTGCAGCCTGTTTTGAAGGCTGGAAAGCCGGTGTTTATCGACAAGCCGATCGCCGCCTCGCTGGCGGACACCATCCGGATTCTGGAAGCGGCCAAGCGGGCCAAGGTGCCGCTCTTTTGCGCCTCTTCGCTGCGTTTTGGGCGCGGAACTCAGGCCGTGAAAGGCGGCTCCATCGGCAGGGTGAAGTCGGCGGAGACCTTCAGTCCCGTGAACCTCGAGCCGACGCATCCCGATCTTTTTTGGTACGGAATCCACGGCTGTGAGAGCCTTTACACGGTCATGGGTACGGGCTGCAAGACGGTGAAGCGCGGCCTCAGTGCCGACGGAAAAGTGGAGGTTGTGGGAACCTGGGCGGACGGGCGGCGGGGGGTGTTCCGTCAGGAAAACGGAATGGACCGCAAGGGTTACGGAGGCGTTGCTTTCGGGGAGAAGGGGGAGGCGGCGGTTGGGGCCTACGACGGGTATGACGTTTTGCTGTTTGAGATCGTGGAGATGTTCAGGTCTGGGAAGGCGCCGGTGGATGCTGCGGAAACCCTTGAGCTGTACGCTTTCATGGAGGCGGCGGACGAGAGCAAGCGCCGGGACGGGGCGGAGGTGGACCTGCAGCAGGTGCTGGAAAAGGCGCGTGCCGAGGTGGCCGCGAGGCCTTGAGACTGTTTACAAATGGTTGAAGTGGAGCGCGTGACGCGACTCGAACGCGCGACATCGTCCTTGGCTAGGAGTCGGGCTACAGACGAAAGGAGCCTAAGAGAGCCAAGATTTGAAAAGGGCAAGGCGATCGCATGCATGAATTGCGATTTTTGTGGGTGGAGGTCAACCCATCCTTCACCTCCCTGATCCGGGTGGCCTTTCCCAAGATCGGCTCGCTCCCCAGAAAATTCATTCCCCTCAAGGGGGAGACTTTCGACGTTAAGGTGCTGCGCCCTGAAATTGTCGACCGTCTCCTGTGCGGCTCCTACAATGCCTTGAGCGAACCCGCTTCCGCCTGTATTCGGACATTGATTCGCTTCTGTTGTTCGCGGGAATCCATCCGCTGTGTCGACGAGTCTTTCTGCGCCACTCCCAACGGTCCTTTTCCGTCGCCGACTAAAGCGGCTGCCACTGCGTTGTGGGAAGGGCCGCCGCCGGCAACCTCAAACGGTAAGAATCCCAAGTTCTGAATTTGGTTTTGGCGAAAGGTGAGCTACCCTATTGTGATGAGTGCAGTCATGACGGTTGAACTTCCTGCAGACGTAATGGAATCGGCCCGTATTTCGGCGGAAGAGGTTCGTTTGGAGATTGCCGTAGCCTTGTTCCGTGTTGAACGCCTTTCTCTGGGACGGGCGGCTGAGCTTGCTGGATTGTCTGTTCAGACATTTCAAGGGATTTTGTGTTCCCGCCGGATTGGCGCGCACTACGGGGTTGAAGATGCCCTTGAAGATGCTCGGACGCTTGCCGCACATTCCGCTGCCTAGTCCATGCTCGTCGTGGCTGATTCCTCGCCGTTGATTGGCCTCTGCCGAATCGGAATGCTTCACCTGCTTCGGGAGACATTCAACCACGTGATAGTTCCCGAAGCTGTTTGGCGTGAACTCACCTCAGACGACGCTTCGAATGCCGGAGTTCAGGAGCTACTGGAGGCCTCTTGGATTGAGCGTCGCTCCGTCGCGGACGTTCGTTTGGTCAATCTCCTGCGTAGGGATTTGGGGCCGGGTGAGTCTGAAGCCATCGTGATGTCCCGCGAAGTTGCTGCAGATTTTATTTTGATGGACGAGCGCTTGGGGCGATCTGCCGCCCAACGGCTTGGGTTGCGTTGCGTTGGATTGGTCGGATTTTTAATCGAGGCAAAACGACGCGGCCTGATTGCAGATGCCTCTGAGGTCGCCAATTTGCTGCGTGAGAAAGCCGGATTCTGGGTTTCTCAGGAGCTACTCGATTTACTCCGAAAGAGCTAATTTGTGCTGCATGGCGGTTCTGTCTGGGCAAACAACATCCGTCCAGCCTCCAGGATCAGTAGCGCGTCTGCCGTTTTAAGCGTGACCTCCACCTTCGGAAACAGCGCCTGCGCCCTCCCTTTGAGGTGCGCCTTCTGCCACCAGTCAGGCTTCAAATACTTCACCCGGCATTTCAACGAAACCAGCACATCCTCGATCCGACCAAAGTTTCGAAACAGCACCGCCATTGACCGCAGGTTCATATCGCCCAGATATATGTGCAGGTCCTTGATGAAGCAAACTGTCTCCGGGCAAACCAGTAACCGCAGGAGCCGGTCAAGGTTCGCCACAGGGTCCGGCACTCACGCCACAGCCCCGTAGCTGTATACTTGGTATTCGCTCGCATCCTTTGCGAATTCAAGAGCGGCGGTAATGTCCTCTTTTGTAACATGATAATCCTCCTGGATGTGTTCCATCGATTCACCCCCAGCAAGGGCTCCTAAAAGGGTCGAGACCAAAACGCGGGTTCCACGAATGACCGGCTTGCCGTGACAGATTCGCGGATCCATGGAAATTCTTGGGTTCATTGGAGTTCTTGTTCCGACTAGGTCCAAAAGATAGCACGTCGCATTCTCCGCAGTCAAACCGGCGAGGTAGACCCAGCTGGCCCCCCTTAGAACTGAGCGTTGTCTGGATGATCCGCCGGGGTGTTTAAGCGGCGGGGAGGGGGGAGAAGGGCAGGGGCATGGTGCCAGGGGGGAGAATTGAACTCCCGACCAAGGGCTTATGAGTCCCCTGCTCTACCACTGAGCTACCCTGGCTCGAAACGGGGGCGAACTATGCGACTTTCGCCCCCGTGGTTGCAAGCAGAGATATTCGTGGAGGGTCTCCCTGCGGCCTTGCCAGCTGTGAAAAAAAGGCGTTCCAAGTTGGGGGGGGGCGGTTCCGCGGCGAAGGGGACTCGTTTGTTGGGTGATTACGATTCCGCCCGGATGCTTCGGAATGCGCTTATCTGCGTGAAAAGGAGCTCAGGGCCGCCCGGCGATACAGCGTTTTGGGCGGGGAAAACCGATTTTAGCGCGCAGGCTCATTCTCCGCGACTTCCGATGGCAATCCAGATACAGAAAAAACGTGGCTCCGATTCACCTCGGAGTTTCCTCAATCATTCACCCATGACTTTTCTTCCACCGGAACATCCGACTCTTCCTTCCGGCGCTCTCGACGCGCTAATGAACGCCTCGCATGGCGATCCTTTCGCCGTACTTGGCCTGCATGAATGGGGAAATCACTTGGTTGTCCGCGTGTTTCGTCCGGACGCGGAGCGGGTGGTTTTGCTGTTGCGGGACGGTGCGGAGCGGGTCGAATTGTCCCGGACCCACGGGGAGGGATTGTTTGAAATAATGTGCCAGCCGGTCTCCGGTGGGCTTGCTTACGAGCTCGAAGTCACGCTGAAGTCGGGTGCCGTGGTTAGGACGCACGATCCGTACACCTTCGGGCGACTGCTTGGGGAGTTTGACACCCATCTTTTTGCCGAGGGGCATCACTGGAATCTTTATGAAAAGTTTGGAGCGCATCTGCGTGTAGTGGAGGGTGTTGAAGGATGCTCTTTCCACGTATGGGCGCCGAACGCGAGGCGGGTGTCGGTGGTGGGGGATTTTAACCATTGGGATGGCCGTGTGCATCCGATGCGGAAGCTTCAGGAGTGCGGCGTTTGGGAGCTTTTCATTCCCGGGGTTGGAGCCGGGGCCCACTACAAGTTAGAGGTTTTGAACTCCAAGAGCGAGGTGGTCCTCAAAAGCGACCCGTTTGCGTTCTTTTCCCAGAACGGGCTCCAGACTGCCTCGATCGTTTTTGACCTGCACCGCTTCGGCTGGCGGGACGAGGAGTGGATGGAGCACCGCTGCCGGCAGGAGTGGCACCGGAGGCCGATTTCTGTTTACGAAGTGCATCTCGGTTCGTGGCGGCGCAAAGTCGAGGACGGCGGGCGGCCCCTGAGCTACCGGGAGCTTGCGCACGAGCTCATCCCTTATGTGAAGGACATGGGTTATACGCACGTGGAGCTGTTGCCGGTGGCGGAGCATCCCTTTGAAGGTTCCTGGGGGTACCAGGTCGCCGGCTATTTTGCGCCGACGAGCCGGCATGGGAACCCGGACGATTTCCGGTATTTCGTGGATTTCGCCCACCAGCAGGGGATCGGGGTGATCCTGGACTGGGTGCCGGGGCATTTCCCCAAGGACCTTCACGGTCTTGCAAAATTCGACGGCACGGCTCTTTACGAGCACGGGGATCCTCGCCAGGGGGAGCACTGCGACTGGGGCACGCTGATTTTCAATTTTGGCCGCAACGAGGTGCGGAATTTTCTGATCGCAAACGCGCTCTTCTGGCTGGACCAGTTTCACGTGGACGGGCTGCGGGTGGATGCCGTGGCGTCCATGCTGTACCTGGATTACTCCAGAAAATCAGGCGAGTGGGTGCCGAACTGCCACGGGGGGCGTGAAAACCTGGAGGCGGTGGATTTTTTGAAGCGCTTCAACGAGGTTTGCTACAACCGCTACCCCGGGGTGATGACCATCGCGGAGGAGTCGACCGCCTGGCCCGGGGTTTCGCGGCCCACGTACCTGGGGGGGCTCGGCTTCGGGTTCAAGTGGAATATGGGGTGGATGCATGACTTTTTGCATTACATGGAGCTTGAACCGGTCTACCGGCGCTACCACCAGGGTCAGATCACGTTTTCGCTTTGCTACGCCTTTCACGAGCATTTCATGCTGGTCTTCAGCCACGACGAAGTGGTGCACGGCAAGGGATCGATGCTGAACAAGATGCCTGGCGACGCTTGGCAAAAGTTTGCCAATCTTCGAATGCTCTACGCCTGGATGTACGCGCACCCGGGTAAAAAACTTTTGTTCATGGGTGGGGAGTTCGGGCAGTGGGCGGAGTGGAACCACAACCGGAGTTTGGACTGGCATCTCCTTCAGTTTCCGCTCCACGACGGGTTGCGGCGGATGGTGCAGCACTTGAACTGGTTGTACCGCAACGAGCCGGCGCTTTACGAACTGGACGACACCTACGACGGGTTCGAGTGGATTGATTTTCACGATGCGGACCATTCGGTGGTGGCATTCCTGCGCAAAAGCCTCGGGGGGGACGTGATAGTTTTCGTCGCCAATGCCACTCCCGTACCCCGCACGGGTTACAGGATCGGCGTGAGCAATGCCGGCTTTTACTCTGAAGTGGTCAATACGGACGCGGAGACCTACGGCGGCGGGAATGTGGGCAACCGCGGCGGGCTGTGGGCGGATCCGCAGCCGTGGCAGGGCCGCTTGCACTCTTTGGTTTTGGAGTTGCCTCCGCTGTCGGTGGTTGGGCTCAAATGGACCCGCCCTCGGCCTGCGGAGTTGGACGGTGAGTTTGTTCCGTCGGGTTCTCTTGCTACCCGCAAAAGCCTGGACTGAGCCGATTGAAATTGCGTCGGGATGTTGGTTTTATTAGAAAGAAACTAGTTAATCCCCCGAAAGTTCCCTATATGAAAAAACTGATCCAGAACCGCGAAGGCTTTACACTGATCGAGTTGCTGGTGGTCATCACGATCATCGGCATTTTGGCAACGCTCGCTCCCACGGCGATCAACGGCGTGCTTACAAACGCCAACCAGGCCAAGGCCCTGAATGGGGCGCGCAACATCGGCATGGCCATCAAGTTGTTTGCGAACGACAATGATGGAGCGTTTCCGGACGGCGACGATTCCAATGCCGCATTCAACAAGCTGATTCCCTCCTACATTAAGGATAAAAAGAGCTTTTTTGTGAAGGGGTGCGCCTACCACGGCACCAAGACCAAGCCGGGCGAGCAGGTCACCTTGGAGGACGGGGACAACCATTGGGCTTACATCAAGGGTTTGAACAACGACAGCTCTGAGTTCATCCCGGTGATCGTGGACGCCCCCAAGGACGCCTCGACCTATTCGAGCAAGAAGTCTGAAAAGGGCGGGGTCTGGGAGGGCAAGGTTGCCATTGTCGTGCGAGTGAATGGCTCGGCTTCCAAGGACACGCTGAAGGATTTGAAGCTGATGACGGACACCGGCAAGAACGCGTTGGAGTCGAATGACGATTGGCCGGCCGCCGCGAAGGTTGTCCTGCCTAAGTAGGTCCGGCAATTTTCAGAAGGTTTTAGCGTTTGCTTCACCAAGAGGGCCTCGGAGAAATCCGAGGCCCTCTTTTTTGTGGCAAGCCGCAGTTGCCTCTGGAAGTGGAGCCTTGATTAACAATTTTGAAAAAAGTTCGGCAAAAGGCGCCGGATCCCGAGGCTATCCAATAGCACCCCCATGATCTCCCCCGAGGACCGCCAACAGCACGATTCGTTTCTGCGACTGTACGCCGAACACGAGGCCGCCTTGCACGCCTTTGTCAGGGTGATGCTGCCAGGACGTGCGGAGGCGTCCGAGGTGTTGCAGAACGTGATCGTGGTCCTGTGGCAGAAGTATGAGACGGCGGGGGACTTCAAGAAGTGGGCCTTCGGTGTGGCCCGCCTCGAGGTGCTGAAGTTTCTCCAGTCACGCAAACGCGACCGGCACGTGTTTGACGGCGACCTGGTCAACCAGCTCGCGGACCGCGCCGTGCTTCTGGATCGGCGGCATTCCGTGGAGCGGGACGCCCTGGAGGGTTGCCTGCAAAAGCTGCCCGACGGCCAGCGGGATTTGGTGCTTCAGGCCTATGCCAAGGGCTGCTCCATGGACGAACTGGCCGCCGCGCGCGGACAAACCCCGATGTCTCTCTACAAGTTTCTGCACCGGACCCGCCAGATCCTGCTGGAGTGCGTCCAAAAAACCATCGCCCGGAGCGAACTCGCATGAACCACGACTGGCACGAACTCATCCAGCGCTACTTGTCCGGCACCAGCACGGATGCGGAGGCGCTGCGGCTCCAGGAGCTCCTCAAACGGGAGCCGGAGCTGAGGGATCTTTATCTCAGTTATGCAAACCTGGATGTCGCGCTGGAGGCGCAGGCCAGTTGCCAGGACTCGGTCAGGCAGATGCTGTTGTCGCCGGTGCCGGGTGGGGAACAGCCCGTAGCGCGCCGTTTCTCCATGCGCCAGTTCGCGGCGGCCGCGGCGGGTTTGTTGATCGGCTTATTCAGCGCGTCCCTAGTTTTTGCCTACGCCTCGCCGCAGGCGGTCGTGACGGCTTCGCGCTTGCTGTCGCTGGTCGACGGGAGCTTCGAGGGAAAGGCGGATCGCGTCGGATCCGGATTTCCCACGGAGTTCGGAGTCTGGAGCGGGGATGAAGCCAGCGTCGTTCAGGGGAACGCGAAGGACGGGGGACGGGCCCTTCGCTTTGAGCGGGCCCAGGGCGATGCCGCGGTGGAGCAGAGTCCGGCCGACTCGTGTGACGTGTTCCAGATCGTGGACTTGCGTTCTCTGCGAGGAAAGGGCGAGGGCGCGGGAGATTCGGTTTTGGAGCTGTCGGCGGATTTTCGCAACGCCCGGAGGGACGCCGGTGTTCCCGTCCGGTTCAGCTGCCATCTGTATTTGTTTGCTGGAAAGCCCGAGGCGCTGCACGCCTCCTGGCCGTACGTATTGCGCGAGGCGCTGGGGTCGGGCGTGGATGAATGTGTGACGCAAGGCGGGGACGGGGCAGGGGACTGGCGGCGGGTCACGGCCCGGTGCGTTGTGCCCGCGGGCGCCGATTTTGCCGTGGTGCAGGTCGCCTGCGGGCGCGTCCGGGTCGCTGGGGCGCAGGTCCCCGAGCTCGGGAACCAGTTTGCGGACAACGTAAGCCTCACCCTCAAAACCCAGCCGCGTCTGCCTGTGCGGCGGCTTGATCGCTGAGGGAACCTTCTTTTTGGAAATCGTATGCGCACCCTTGTTTTGATTTTTGCCGTCGCCAGTTTTTGCGCCCGCGCTGTGGCGGCGCCCGGGCCGTTTTTAGAGCGTTACTGTTCCGACTGCCACGACAGCGACACCAAAAAGGGCGGACTGGATCTCACCAAGCTCGAATCCGGCGGCGGGAGCACAGATCTTTGGATTAAAATTCACGACGCCGTCGAATCGGGGGAGATGCCTCCCAAAAAGAAGAAGCGCCCCGAACCGGACGCGAAGGCCGCCTTTCTGTCCGAGCTGGATGCCCGCCTCACGGCCGAATCGGGTTCGGAAAAAGAGGGCAGGGTGCGCATGCGCAGGATGACGCGGCGGGAGTTTGAGAACACGCTTCGCGACTTGCTGGCCCTTCCGTCGTTGGACATCACAGGCCTGCTCCCAGCGGACGGCCGGGTCGCTGGCTACGACAAGATCGCCGGTGGACTTGATCTTTCACCGGGGCATCTGGCGGCTTACCAGGAGGCCGCGGAGAAAGCCCTGGACGCGGCGATTGCCACCCGGAGCACGCCGCCGCCTGTGTTTCAACGGCGCATTTATCCGGCAGGGTTGTTCAAGTTTGGAGCCAATCTCGTGCACGGGCAGTTTGTCCTTTTGAAGGACAAGGCTCCGGATCCGGCGTTGCCGGTTCGCGGCGGGTTTGAGGACAAAACGGGGCACGTGGGGCACGACGGCCCTGACATTGAAGAGCGGAAGCGTTTGCTCAAGGAGGGCAAGGTTTCGGAGAGCAAGAGCGCGGTCGGTTTGCTCAATCCAAGCCTTGCGGGCTACGAGGCGGCGATGAACGTGGCTCCGATTTACGCCGGAAACTATCGGCTGAAAATTTCCGTCTGGGGCTTTCAATGGGACAAAGGCAGTCCAGTTCCCTGCGCGGCTCCGCAGGCGGCCGTTTTGCGGGCGCATGAGGAGGGAAAGCAGCAGGAGGGCGGCCGTTTGCTGCGCGTTTTCAGCGCTCCGTCCATGCAGTCGAACGAGGTGGAGTTCACCGCGTGGCTCAAGGAGCATGAGTCGATTGTTTTCGACCCCGTGTCGGTTCCCTGGCTTGGGCTTCGGATCGGGCAAATCGCCGGCCGCGCCGCCAAGCACGTGGGCCCAGGGGTGGCCGTGGACTGGTTTGAAATCGAGGGCCCCCTGAACGCCGAGTGGCCCCCGCGGAGCCACAAACAGTTGTTCGGCGGGCTGCCGATCGCCGCCCTGCCCGCAGCTGGGGACGCCGTTCCGCCCCGGCGCGAAGAGGTGCGCAGCCTCGGCGGTTACCTGCCAAGTATGTTCGCCGACCTTACGCCCCAGGACCGGAAGCCCCCGCTGGAGACGGTGCAGTCCACCCAGCCAGAGGAGGACGCGCGCCTTCTCCTTTCCTCCTTTTTGCCTAAGGCATTCCGGCGCGAAGTCGCGGCCCGGGAAGTGGAACCCTACGTGTCCCTGCTCAAGTCTCGACTCAAGGCAAACGACTGCTTTGAAGACGCGATGAGGCGCGTGTACGTGGCCGTGCTGACATCCCCGGAGTTCCTGTTTCATCCGGCGGACGCAAAGGCGGGGCGCGGATTATTTACGGACAAGGAAGCCTACACTCTGGCCTCCCGGCTTTCCTACTGGCTCTGGAACGGCCCCCCGGATGAGGAACTGCTTGCGAAGGCGCGCGACGAATCGTTGCGTCGGCCCGAAGTGCTCCGCGCCCAGATCGACCGCCTGCTTGCGGATGAACGCAGCGAGCGTTTCATCGAGGATTTCACGGACCAATGGCTGGAGCTCAGCCGCCTCGAGGAGACGACGCCGGATCCCCAGCTTTATCCCGAATACCGTTTTCTGCTGCATCAGGGCATGGCCGCCGAGACGCGCGCTTTTGTGCGGGCGCTTCTTGAGGGGAATCTTCCCGTCCGCGCACTTTTGAAGCCCGGATTCGCCATGTTGACCCAGCGCCTTGCGGAGCACTATGCCCTCCCGGACGTCCAAGGTGTCGAGGTGCGCAAGGTCTCGCTGGAACCGGGCAGCGCCCGGGGCGGGCTGCTCGGGCAGGCGGCGATTCATAAGCTGACCGCAAACGGCACGACCACCTCGCCGGTAAAGCGCGGGGTGTGGGTGATGGACCGTCTGCTGAACGCGCCGGCACCGCCGCCACCTCCGGGTGTCAGTCAGATTGACCCGGATACGCGGGGAGCCACGACCGTCCGCGAACAACTGGACCGCCACCGCAGCGACGCCAACTGCGCTGCCTGCCATGCCAAAATCGATCCCCCGGGATTCGCCTTGGAAGTCTTTGATCCCGTTGGCGGATTGCGCGAGCGCTACCGTTCCAACGGCGCGGGGGAGGAGCCGCCGGAGAAGGGGAAGACCCCGTGGCGGGTGCAATACAAGCTGGGACCGAAGGTCGACCCCTCGGGCGGACTCGCCGACGGCAGGGCGTTTGAGGGGTTCCATTCGCTCGTGGACCTGCTTGCGGCCGACGACGAAAGGCTGGCGACGGCGTTCGTGGCGCACCTCTCCCGTTATGTCACCGGGACGGATGTCGGCTACGGCGACCGCGCCGAAATCCGCCGGATCGTTGCGGGTGCGAAGGCCGACGGGTACCGCATCCGCTCCCTGGTCCACGCGCTTGGGGCGAGCCGCTTGATGTGTCCGCAGGCTGGCGCGGGCCGCTGACTCCCGGGCTTTTCTGCCGCCAGTTTTTTAAAAAATCCATGAAATTACAGAGTGTTTTCCGGGGGGGCTTCGCCGTCTGCGTGTTGCTTTCGGTGACCGGGCCTCTCAGTGCGGCGGAGGCTAAGGGCGCCAGGCCCAATTTTTTGTGCATCATCGCCGACGACCTGGCGACGTCCCCTTGGAAAAACACCAAAACCGAAGCGCTTTAATGAACCATCCACCAACTTCCCACGCGTTCTCCCGACGCCATTTTTTGCGTGCGGCCGGTGCCCTGCTGGCGCTTCCGAGCCTGGGCCGTGCGGCTGAAAAGTCGTCGCCCAGGCGGCTGCTTGCGGTCCATGTGCCCCTGGGGATGATGCCCATGTTTTTCTTTCCAAAGGCAGGAGAGGCGTCGAGTCCCTACCTGGAGTTGCTCAAGTCACACCGGGAGCGCTTCACGGCGTTCAGCGGGGTCTCGCATCCCGGAGTGGACGGGAACCATCACGCCGGTCAGTGTTTTCTCACCGGAGCCCCGCATCCCGGCCAGCCGACGTTTCGCAACAGCCTTTCCCTCGACCAGCTCGCCGCCGAAAAGATCGGCCTCGACACGCGGTTTCCCTCGCTGGCGCTTTCCGTGCGCAAAGGGGAGCACTACGCCGATTCGATCGCGGTGTCCCGGTCCGGCGTTGTGCTTCCGACGGAAACCAGTGCGGAACGGCTTTACCGGCGTCTTTTTGTGGCGGGGACCCCGGCTGAAAAGGCGGCCACCATGCGCCGGATCGAGGCGGGAGGAAGCGTTCTCGATCTGATTCTGGACAAGGCGAGGGGGCTTGAGAACAGCGTCGCCGCGGAGGACCGGAGCCGGTTGGACCAATATTTTCAAAGTGTCCGGGAGCTTGAGGGGCGCCTCAAACGCAACATTGATTGGGAGAACCGCCCGAAGCCGGCTGTCGAGTATCCCCAGCCGAAGGACATTGCGGACGCAAACGAGGTGGTGGCGAAGTCGAAGCTCATGTTTGACCTGATCCGGCTCGCCCTCCAGACAGACAGCACCCGCGTGGTGACCTTGACCCTCAGCACTTTTTCGGTCGTGCCGCACGTGCCGGGGGTGAAGAGCGAAACGCACAGCCTGACGCACCACGGCAACGAGCCGGAAAAGATCGCCGAACTGCGCCAGATCGAGGAGGCGCAGATGTCCGCGTTATCCTCGCTGCTGGATGGGCTGCAGTCGGTGGGCGAGAACGGCGGGAGCTTGCTCGACCACACCCAGGTGCTTTACGGCAGCTGTCTCGGGAATGCGAATTCGCACAGCAACCAGAACCTTCCTCTGGTCCTCGCGGGTGGCGGCTTCAAGCACGGCCGGAACCTTGCGTTCGATACGGCGAACAACACGCCGCTCTCCAACTTGTTTGTGACCATGCTGCAGGGGCTGGGGATCGAAGCCGACAAGTTTGCCAGCAGCACGGGTTCGTTTTCAGAGCTGAAGCGGTCGTGATGCTCAAACGCTGGAGCGCGTCTGCTCGATGACGGGGCCCGCTTCACTCCAGGAGACTTCGTGCGGCTGGCGTCTGGTTCGGGCTGCGATCGCAGCGACCGCCCCGGCCGCCTCGCCCATGGCCACGGCGTTGCCCGTCACCCGGTAACTGGCGTGCGCGATGAAATCGCCGCTGATGCAGCGTCCCGCCATCATCAGTCCGTCGACGTCGCGCGCGATCAGGGCGCGCAGGGGGATGTCGTACGGCTTCATTTTCACGCCCGCGTTTCCGTACGCCGCCTTTTTGTTTTCCTCCGCGCTGAGGGCGTGGATGTCCACGGGGAAGCGGGCCTTCACCACGGCGTCCTCCTGGACCGCCCCCGTCACGAGGTCGTCCTTGCTGACCACGTAGCGTCCGCGGATGCGCCGTCCGTCGCGGACGCCGATCTGCGCGGGAGTCGCCGCAATCTGGACGCCGTCCCAGGGGCCGCCCAGTTTGCGCAGGCCTCGCACGATTTGGTGCAGTTCACCCCGCGCGCGGAGCGTGGCCTCGGTGACCTGGGCTGAGTTGGTGGCGTTGATTCCGTATTCGTGGTTGGCCATGAGCAGGACCAGGTTGTCGCGGATCGGGAACAGGCAGGCGTGCCCGTAGCTCGGGGTGACGCCGGCGCGCTTGAGCGTTTCCTGAAACGCCCTTGGTCCCGTGTGCCGTCCTCCGTCGCCGGTTCCGTGGAGCTGGTCGGCGATTTCGGCGGCGTTTTTGACGACCAACAGCGCGTACATCGTCATCGGCTGGCAGGGGCAGGACTTTTCTCGCCCGATTTCAAATTCGCAGCCGGCCTGAGCGCCCAGATCGCCGTCGCCGGTGGTGTCGATAAAAACAGGCGCCTGCCAGGCTTCACGGCCGGACTTGGATTCGGTCACGATGGTTCGGAGTGCGGCGCCCTCCCGGTAGGCGGCGGCGACGCGGGTGTGCAGCTGGACGCTCACTCCGGCAGTGGTGCAGAGCTCCTCCAAAAGCAGCTTCATTTCCTCCGGGTGATAGCTGAGGCCGTTCATGCCGGTGCCGTTGATCGCGTCGCGCTCCCGCAACCGGCGCACGAGTTCCTGGTTGAATCCGGGTTTGTCGAAATCCAGCAGGTAGCCGAGCAGCGACGAAGTCCACACACCCCCGAGCGAGCC
>CANFTB010000025.1 GCA_947449735.1 Chthoniobacteraceae bacterium
AAAAAAACTCCACCTCTTTCGAGGTGGAGTTTTTGAAGTTTAGCTTGAACCGAAGTCCACGCCTGAAAGCGACTACTGGAGAAGCTTGAGGGCGATCTGCGAAGCGGCGTTGGCCTGGGACAGCATCGCTGCTCCGGACTGAACGAGAATGTTCGCGCGAGCAAGCTTCGTCGTTTCCGAGGCAACATCCACGTCGTAGATGCGGCTGTTGGCAGCTTCGAGATTGACCTTGTTCACGTTGAGGGAATCCAAAGCGAACTGCAGGCGGCTGGCCTGAGCACCATTGGTCGCCATCAATGTAGCAAGTGCCTGAATTGCACCAGTCACCACGCTTGCGTTGCCGCCGGTCACTGCAGTCAGATCACTGGATGTCGTGTACACACCCAACAAGCCAGCCTGATGGATATTCATCGTCTGCGCACCGTCTTCGGAGAGGTACACAGTCAAATTCGCGCCAGCGCCACCGCTGAACAGGTTGATGCCGTTGAAAGCATCAGCGGTCAGCTTGCCGAGTTCCTTGTAGAGATTGACGAACTCGGTGCTGTAGTTCGCAATGTCCGAGGAGGACTTCGTCACGTCCCCTGCCAGAGTGCCCAGTTCGGACATCCGGTCCAGAACAGCGGCGGCGCTCTTCAAAGAGCCAGCCTGCGTCTGGAGGAACGAAAGGGCGTTAGATACGTTGACCGCAGATGCATCCGTCCGCTTGATGGCGGCGGCGAGTTTCATGCTGACAGCGAGACCGCCGGCATCATCCGCAGGATTTGAGATGCGGGAACCGCTGGACAAGCGGGCGAGGCTCTTCTGGAGAAGATCGCTCGACTTCGTGAGGTTCATCGAGGCGTACGACGCCGATGCGTTGGTGTTAATTACAACTGCCATATTACTTCCTTGTTTTCAGTTTGTTAGGCTAACGTCGGCCCGGCTGGGCACATGCACAACCACCCTTAGCCGACAATCCATAGATAACTGAGCCGCCGAATTTTGTTAAGACTTTTTTCGGAAAAAATTCCCGGCCGGCGCCCGGCAAATGCCTGACATCACACTAAAGCACTGACAATCAATATTTTAAAATAAAGCCAGCCAAGGTTCAGCCATCATAAATCACCGGTGGAAAGCCCGCCCAAACTACCGGCGACATCACGGCGACTGGATCAAATTGATGTCATTCAGGCATCGGCTTGGAGCTTCTCCAGCAGCGAGGTCCGGCTCATTCGCCGAAATGTTCCGGCGGGCTCGACTGCGTTCATCTGTGTTCCACCGTGCTTTGGCTTCCACACAACCGAGGAACAGCAAAGATCCTGCTGCGCAGTTTCCGGCGCACCCACCCTTTCAATGGCTCGAATAATCCATGCGAATGACATTCCGTTGGTCGTTCGCCCATCCCAGCAGCTGAGCATTAAGACCTTCTTTGATGAAGCGCTCCATGTTTCGTCCCCTCCCCAGGCGCGCAGGTTCTTTTGCAAGATGTGCGCCCCGCCGGTCTCGCGACAAAAAAAACTCCACCCCTTTCGAGGTGGAGTTTTTCAAGACTAGACCGGACTGAAGTCCGTGCCTGCAAGCGACTACTGGAGAAGCTTGAGGGCGATCTGCGAAGCGGCGTTCGCCTGGGAGAGCATCGCTGCTCCGGACTGAACGAGGATGTTCGCGCGGGCGAGCTTCGTCGTTTCGGCTGCAACGTCCACGTCGTAGATACGGCTGTTGGCTGCTTCGAGGTTCACCTTGTTCACATTGAGCGAATCCAAAGCGAACTGCAGACGGCTGGCCTGTGCTCCGTTGGTTGCCATCAAGGTCGCGAGAGACTGGATAGCACTCGTCGCCTTGCTGATGTTGGCGCCGGTAATATTGCCAAGAACCGTATTCGCAGCAAAAACGCTGGAAAGGTCTGCCTTGTGGATATTCATCGTCTGCGCACCGTCTTCGGAGAGGTACACAGTCAAACTTCCGGTGCCACCTCCGCTGAAGAGACTGATTCCGTTGAAGGAATCTGAAGTCAGCTTGTAAAGCTCATTTGCCAGATTGGTGAACTCCGTGCTGTAGTTCTGGATGTCCGAAGAGGACTTCGTGACATCGCCAGCGAGCGTCCCGAGTTCGGACATCCGATCCAGAACGGCTGCGGCGCTCTTCAAGGAACCCGCCTGCGTCTGCAGGAACGAAAGAGCATTGGACACGTTCACAGCGGAGGCGTCCGTGCGCTTGATCGAGGCCGCGAGCTTCAAGCTGACAGCGAGGCCGCCTGCATCGTCCGCAGGAGCGGAAATGCGGGAACCGCTGGACAGACGAGCGAGGCTCTTCTGAAGCAGGTCGCTCGACTTGGTGAGATTCATCGAGGCGTAGGACGCCGACCCGTTGGTATTGATGACAACTGCCATATTTTTACTTCCTTGTTTTTAGTGATTTACGTAACAACGCGGCACGAAAAAAAACGTCCGCTTACACACAATGCAACCAGACCCGGGGCTTGATGGCAAACTTTTTCATAAACCATGACTTTATGCTCAACCTCGCCAACCTGACACTGGCTTCGGGTTGAGACATCCGATTCACAGACAAGCCGTTATTTTTGTTTTATTCGAGAGACCTTTTTGCGGGGAAAAGCCCTCGACCCAGCTGCCATAAGAAAATGCACAACCCATCCGCCTCTATGTCCGACGATTTGATGGCCCTTCTCAGGCAAAAAAACTTCGCGTTTCTCAAGGCGGCATGCGAGCGGATTATTCAGTCGCAGCCGCGGCAGTCTTTGCCTCACCATGCACTCGCTCTGATTTCCGCGTGGTCCGGACGGTTTGAAGATGCGGCGGCTCATCTCACAGAAAGCCTGCGTCCTCCCTGTCCGCCAGAGCCCTTCCTGCACCTAGCATATGTGCTTGGCCGGGGGCTCTCGGACTTCAACGGCGCGCAAAGGGTTCTGGAGACTGGCATATCACTGAACCCGTCCCATCCCGGCTTAACCGAGGCAAAACATCTGTTTTCAAATCCCGGGCCGGAGGATTGCGTGCAAGCTGTCGCGGCCGAGAGAAACCTGAAAATTAGAAACCTGGCCAGAGACCATCGCCTAGCCGGCCGCCTTCAAGATGCCGTCCAGATATTGCTCCAAGGACTATTACAGACGCCCCTGGAAGCCGGCCTTCTCGAAGAATTCGGTCTTTGCAGACAGGCGGAGGGGATGCACGAGGAATCCTCAGGCTTTTTCCGAGCCCTCTCACGAGTCTCGCCAAAAAGCGCAGAGGCTTGGTGCCATCTTGGGGCCTCTCTTCTGGCTTGCGGTGATCCTGATGAAGCGGCCGTGGCGCTTCAAAAAGCAACACAGCTTCGTTCCAGATGGCATCTTCCATTCCGGCATCTCGCGATGGCACAGCTGCAAAAATCCGAACACGCAGCAGCGCTTTCCTCGTTGCAACACTGCTGCCTCCTCGCCCCGGAAGACACGACTTCCTTGAGCCAATACCTGTTTTCCCTCAACTATCTGCCCTCTAGTTTGCAGGGCAACTTAACCGCTCTCTACAGGTCGGCCGGAAACCGTTTCGGTCCTATCGGTTCACGCCCAACGCTGCCCAGTCCACTTCCAGAGCGGCTCAAAATCGGCTACGTTTCGGCAGACTTCTCCGACCACCCTGTCGCCTATTTTTTCGAACCATTGCTCGAACATCACGACAAAAAGTCCTTCGAACTTTTCGCCTACAACAACAGCCCGAAGATTGATGTCACGACAAACCGATTCAAAGCTTTGTTCGATCACTGGAGAGATATTTGGACGCTGGCAGACCAATCACTACATGCGCAGATTCATAAAGATGGAATCCATGTCCTGGTAGACCTTTCCGGACACACGCCTGGAAACCGGCTCAGGGTTTTTGGAAGCCGTCCGGCCCCCCTCCAGATCACAATGATCGGCTGCATGCAGACGACCGGGCTTCCATCAATGGATCTCAGGGTCACGGACCACTTCCTTGACCACGATTCCCGTGAAGAGCACGAATCCGAGGCGCCTCTTTTCATGGATTCAGGTGCAGTGGTCTTCCGCCCGCCGGATGATGCCCCAGCGGTTGTTTCACCTCCCTGCTCAAGGGGAACTCGGTTCACCTTCGCCAGCCTGAACGACCCGGCAAAAATCACCCCGGAAACGCTGAGTTTGTGGGCTCGAATTCTGCTGGAGGCCCCCGACTCGGAGCTCCTCCTAGTCAGACGACCTGGATCCAGACTCAAAGACGCCCTGCAGGATCTGGGTGTCGCAGGACAAAGAATCCAAGAGCGGGGCTATGCGTCCCTCCATGCATACCTTACGATGCACGGCGAGGTGGATCTCGCATTGGATCCGTTTCCTTACAACGGACTCACAGTCACCCTCATGGCCTGCTGGATGGGAGTTCCAACAGTCACCCTCACCGGCCAGACACCTCCTGCCAGGACGGCCGCCGGCGTGCTTTCTCGAATCGGACTGCACGAGTTCGTGTGCGCAACTCCCGACGACTATGCCGAGGTGGCTGCCAGAATGTTCGCGAACCAAGAACATCTGGCGAATCTACGACAAAACCTGCGAAGCCGCACCAAAGCAGCATGGTGCGATGGCCGCCTTTACGCCGGCGAGTTTGAACGACAGGTTCGAGCGCATCTTCACGGCCTGCTGGCTCAACAGACTTAGCAGTCCAAACGAGTTTAACCTTCGCTCCATCCGTTTGTCTCCTGTTGCAGTCGGTCCGCAAATGGGACAAACTTGCCATCTGAATGGCCACCCCAGCTGAAAGCCCCGAAGTTACAGATACCGTCCAACTTGATTCGCTCGTCCGCCGCCTAGGCGACCTTGCCGAGCCTGAACCCTCCAGCGATGAGGTGTTCCATTTTCTCTCAAACCTTCAAGATCCGGGCAAAAAAGAACTGCGAGTCCGACTTTTAGGGGCGGCTAGGGAGCGTAATCCCGACAATTGGTATTACGCCTGCTCATTGCTGCACGAGCTCAGGACGACATCCGGACATGAAAAAACATTGGAGCTGGCAAGAGTCCTCGCCCAGGGTGATCCAAAAGACGAGACGCACTGTTCGCTCATAGGAGAGGTCCTCGGCGGAGCCGAGATGCACGCTGAATCTGCGGAATTCCTGCAGCGCATGACCTTGTCCCATCCGAAGGCAGCGCACCTCTACCATAACCTTGGAATCAGTTACCTTCGCCTGCGCAAGTTTCCAGAGGCACTCGAAGCCTTCAAGCGAGCCGTCGAATTGAAGCCCTACTCCGAACTGAGCCTCACCATGGCGGGCTCAGTTCTCAAAGAGCTTGGCAAGATTCCCGAAGCCCTGGAGTTCCATGGAGCCGCGAGCAGGATGAATCCAAAGTCCGCGCTCGTTCTATACAATCTTGGCAATGCACTGCAGGCACACGGGGAGCTTAAAGGAGCCCTCCAAGCTTACAGCCAGGCCCTCGAGCTCAACCCGGATGGCGTGGATCTGCTCAACAACCTCTGCGGCGTTTTGATGCAGATGGACCTTTTCCACAAAGCAATCCCCCATCTCTTGCACCTGACCAAGCTCCGGGGAAACGCAGAACGCGATCTGGCACGGCTTTCCTTTGCGCTGCGGGAAGCAAACCGCCTTCAGGAGGCCCTCGATCTCGCAGAAATCGTCGTCCACCAGTCACCCAAGACACACACCTACCGCATCTTGCTCGGAGCCTGCCTCTCACGCATCGGCAGGGCGGAGGAAGCGCTTGTTCAGTACAAGAAAGCCATCGAGTTACAGCCAAACGACCTTGATGCCTACAAGTCTTTGGTTTACACCGCGAACTACCTGCCGTACGAAGATCCAAAGGAACTCTTCGACTTCTACCGCAAGTACAGCGAACTGATAGAGAAGCCGCTGGAAAATTCGCGGTGTGAACACCAGGTGCCCGCCCCGTTTCCACGCAAACTGAGAGTGGGATACGTTTCCGGAGATTTCTGCCATCATCCGGTCACCACATTCATAGAGCCTGTTCTTCGCGAACACGATCGAGCCTCTTTCGAGGTTTTCTGCTACTATAACTTTGCCCGAGTCGATAGCACCACAGAACGGCTGAAAACGCTTCCCCTGCACTGGAGGGATGTCACGAACCTTTCAGACCAAGCGCTTTGCCGGCTCATTCAGACGGACCGTATCGATATCCTCGTGGATCTTTCCGGACACACCACCCGTAACCGTCTTCCTGCTTTCGCTCTCAAGCCTGCTCCGATTCAAGTCACCATGATCGGGTGCATGCAGACAACAGGACTGCGAGCCATAGACTACCGCATCTCGGACGCCTGGCTGGATCCAGAAGGAGAGAGCGAATCGCTTCACACAGAGTCGCTTGTTCGAATGAAAACGGGGGCGGTTTGTTTTATGCCGCATTCGAAGGCCCCGGCCACAGACCCGCTTCCTTGCCTGCAGGGCGCCCCTTTCACCTTCGGTTCCTACAATAATTTGGCAAAAGTGACCCCGAGCGTACTCGACCTCTGGAGCCGGGTGCTTCGCGCCGTTCCGGAAGCAAGAATGCAGGTCGTCGCCGATGGCGAAGAGCCCTTTCTTCGTGGCATGGAACAAAGAGGTATCCCCCGAGACCGCTTTCAGATTCTACGCCGCATGCCGGAGCCGGAGTACCTGAAGTCACATGGCTCGGTTGACCTGATACTCGATACCTTTCCTTTCAACGGTCTGACAGTTTCGATGAACGCCCTTTGGATGGGGGTTCCGTGCATCACCCTGACGGGAAACACCTCCGCCAGCCGGGCAGGCGCGTGCCTGCTCTCCAGAGTCGGACTGGAGGAGTTTGTCGCACACACGCCAGAGCAATACGTAAAAATTGCCACACACTACGCACGCAACCCGCAAGTCCTCAGCCAGATCCGAACGGAACTCAGAGGTCGGATGACTCACGTGTGGGCCGACGCTTCGGCCTACACAAGGGAACTGGAGATGCACTTCCGCGACATGTGGAAATCCTTTTCTGGAGAGATTCCGACCGCTCCTCCTTCCTGCGCCATCGAAACGACTGACTTTGAGAAGCAGGCGGGCGCTCGTACAACGGAAGCAGTGACACCCACCCCGTCACAGCAGGATTCACCTTCCTGCCTGGCCGCCGGATCAAAATCCGACGCTTTGCCGAGAGACAAGGACCTGAGCGGATCAAACGCTGAAACCGAAGTAGAATGGCTGCAAACCGCCGTTTCAAAAATCACTGAGATTATTGATCCAACAGAGCTGCTTCAAACGACGATTCAACGCCTCAAGGATTCGGCAGTTCCGCTGTCCATCCTTCTGGCTCTCGAAGAGTCCTTACTCTCCAAAAGTGACACACCAGGGGAGGCAAAGTGGAAAGCCATGGCTACATGTGGAGAGCTTTTTGCGACCCTCGACTACCCAGAACACGCCGACCGTTGTTTCAATCGCGTCGCGAACAGTCCGACAAATGTCGAAGCATGGCCGTGGCTCGGACGCTGCCTTCTCCGGTCGAGGCGGGCTAAGGAGGCCCGGCGCGCATTCGAGATCGCCTGCGGCATGGAGGATGTAAAACCCCACGCGACATTGGCCCTGGCATGCCTGCTGGCCGATGAAGGAGAAGCCGAAGAGGCGGAGCTTTGGTGCCGTCGGACCATCAGTCTTAGTCCCTCCGTTTGGGAAGCCTACCTCAACCTGGGGAACCTTCTATACAGGCGCGGAGAATTCCGTGAAGCGCTCCTGCTGGCTGAGCCAGCTACACGGTTTTCATCCGATCCGAAACTGCTTCTCAATCTGGCCGTCTATCAGGAAAAGTGCGGCGAATTTGAAGAGGCCATTATCTCGCTGTCAAAGGTCCTTGAGAAAATACCCGACTCCCCGGCCGCATTTTTGAACCTCGGCAACGCCCTGCTGTTTCTCGGGATGCCGAACGAAGCATTCTCCGCCTATCGCAAGGCGCGTCAGTACGAGCCTTCCAGCAACGACGTCTTCAGCAACCATCTCCATTCGATGAACTACCTTCCTGACTTAGATCAGGAGGACGCCATGGCGATGCACGCCGATTTCGCGAAGCAGTTTGAAACACCCCTGCTTCCCCACAAGCCGCACACCAATTCCCGCGATCCAAATCGCAGATTGAAGATCGCCTTCGTCTCCCCAGACTTCCGGACTCATTCCGTCTCCTACTTTATCGAGCCCATCTTAAAAAATCTCGACCGCAACGAGTTCGAGGTTTGGGGCATTCTTTCACACACCTGGAGGGACCACAAAACTGAACATCTCAAATCCCTTTGTGATCAGTGGATCGATGCGGGCTCGCTTAGTTATGAACAGCTCGCGGACCGTGTCCGCCAGGAGGAAATCGACATCTTCGTCGATCTTATATGCCATTCCGCAGGCTCTCGAATCCTGACCTTTGTCCGAAAGCCCGCCCCGGTGCAGATCACCATGATCGGCATGCAGCAAACCTCAGGCATCCAGTCGATGGACTACCGCGTGACGGACGCATTCATGGACCCTCCGGGCATGACAGAGCGGCTCCATACCGAGGAACTCATGAGACTTCCTCTCGGCTTTGCCTTCGAACCGCCAAAGCCTTCTCCCCCCATTGCCGCGCTTCCTGCTCTTAAAAACGGGTACATCACCTTCGGCTCGTTCAACAATTTTGCCAAGGCCAACGCGTACGTTTTGGAGGCATGGGCCGAAATTCTTCACCAGGTTCCCAACAGCAGACTCGTCGCTGTGGTTCCGAAGGGCACCACTTTCGAGGCCTTCATGCAGGCCAAAAATATCGCTCCCGAACGAATCATCAGAAGCGAGCGAAAGTCCCACGACGCCTATTTGCACCTGCACGATCCGATCGACTTCGCGCTAGACTGCTTTCCTTTCGGCGGATTGACAGTCTCCGCTTTTGCCGCATGGATGGGCGTGCCCACCATGACCGTCGCCGGCAACACGCCCTGCGCCCGTGCCGGAGCCTCCCTGCAGCATTCGCTGGGACTCGACGACTTCATCGCAAAAGACCCGCAGGAGTTTGTCCAAAAAGCGGTCGCCCTGACAAAAGACCTCTCCTACCTCGCCTCCGTGCGGGCTTCCATGCGGGAGAGAATGGCCGTGCAACTCACTAATGGTGAGGCTTTTTCCCAGTCCTTCGGAGCGGAACTGCGCAAAGCATGGAAGCGCTGGTGCAACGGCGAAGCCAGAATCGTCACCCCGCTTGGATCCTGACGGGAAATCCCATTCCTTTCACAGCTCCGTTTTCACAGCCCTTCAATAGGCGGTGCTAACGTTTCTTGAAAAGAGCCGCAAACGCACCGTCTGTTCCGTCTCTGAACGGAAGCATGCTCCGCGTCGCTTCCAGCTCCAGCCCGGGAAATTCACGCTGAATCGCCTCAACAACCCCGGCATTCTCCTCGGGTTCGAGCGAACACGTGCTGTAGACCAGTCTGCCTCCCGTCTTTAAAAGCGGAACAGCCCGCCGCACAAGCGCCATCTGCTGGAACGGCATCCGCAAAAAATCCTCCTCGGTCAGCCTCCACCGCACGTCCACCCGCCTGCGAATCACACCCGTGTTAGAACACGGAACATCCAACAAAATCCTGTCGAAAGGAAACTCCAGCAATGGACTCCCGGCCTCGGGAGGCATCATGAAATCCAGCAACAGCACCCGCACATTCGCCGCTCCGAGCCTCTCCACATTCTCGCGCAAACGGCTGACACGGCTCTCATACAGGTCACACGCCACGAGCTCTCCGCGCCCCTCCATCTTCTGCGCCATGTAGGTGGTCTTTCCGCCGGGCGCAGCACACGCGTCCAACACCCGTTCCCCAGGCTGAGGGTCGAGAAGGTCCGGCGCCGTCAAAGTACTCGGATCCTGAACGTACCCAAGACCTGTCTCTAGCCAGTCCGGGGGAATGCGTCGCATCTTCAAAACAGAAACACCGCGCACCGGATACTTCACCAAGTCGGTTTCTCCAGCCATTCCCAGCAGAGTGTCCTCGGACGCCTTGAGGGTGTTCACGCGGAAAAAATTCTCCGAAGCAGCATTGTTGATCCTGCACAAAGACTCCGTCGCTTCCGCTCCAAACTGCGCCTCCCAGCGCCTCACCAAAAAATCCGGATGTGACTCGCGCACCCCCAGCGGCTCCCTCCCGAGCAAAACCTCCAGGGCCACCGCCTCCCTCGACGCCCGCCGCAAGACCGCGTTCACCAACCCACGGGACTTGCCAGCCAGCGCAACTGTTTCAAAGACCGCGGCATGAGAGGGAGTCCGGAGCTCGAAAATCTGATACAGGCCAGCCCGCAGCAAATTGCGCGTCGCCACGTCAAGCTCACCGCTACGCAGCCATCCGATCAAGCAGTCCAGCTTACGCAGATGGCGAAGGACGCCGTAGAACAGCTCGGTCAGAAAACCCCTGTCCGAGGGCGCAAGCACGTGCCGCTGAAGAATACCGTGCAGGATCTCGTCCGAAAACACCTTGCCCTTCTCCCATTCCAACAAGGCGCGCTGACACAAATTGCGGGGGGAGGGAGGCATCAAAAAATTTCGTGGAACAATAGGACCGTCGCCGGACTACATGAGGTTGGCAGCCACCTCAGCCATCTCGCTACGTTCGCCCTTGAAAAGGTTTACATGCGCCATGAAGCCCTGCCCCTGCAGACGGTTGCGTGCGTACACGAGCCCGTTTGTATGCGCATCAACGTAGGGATTGTCGATCTGCCCCAAATCCCCGATCAGGATCATTTTGCTCCCCTTGCCCATGCGGGTGACCAATGTCTTCGCCTCGTGGGGCGTCAATTGCTGTGCCTCGTCCACGATGAAGATGGAGCGCGGAATCGAACGACCACGAATATGTGTGATCGCCTCAACCTCCAAAATTCCGGACTGAATCAGCGGCTCGTACGGCTTCACCCTCTTGTCACCGCCGCTCAACAACCCGCCTGCCGATGCCGAAGTCTTGCGGGCGCTCACTTTTCTACCTTCAAACTGCTCGGGCTTGCGGGGCTTGGCCAGCAGGTACTCCAGAGCATCGTAGGACGGCTGCAACCACGGCTGCATCTTCTCCTCCACACGGCCCGGAAGAAAGCCGATGTCCTTGCCAGTGGGCATGATCACCCTGGTGATCAGCATCTTTTCATATTCACCGGCCTGCACCTGCTCGAGCGCGGCTCCAACGCTGAGAAGCGTCTTGCCAGTCCCCGCCTTGCCATAAACCGTCACCAACGTGATATTTGGATCGTACAATGCGTCCAGAAGAAACCGCTGCCCGAGGTTCAACGCCTGCAGGCTGCGGCCTCCGCGAATATTGACGTGCTCGCGGCTCAGAGTTTGAAACTGCCCATCCTTCATGTGCCGTGCAGGCACTCCATGCTTGGGAGTCTCCGAGCTGCTCAGTACAACAAACTGGTTGTTCAACAACTTGCGCTCCGACGCCTCGAGCTTGATGTATCCGTCGCTCGAGAATGCCTGCAACCGCGTCCGGGGAAGCTCGATCGTCTCGTAATCCTCCGCACCGCTCTCCCGCTGTGTGCGCCGGATGTCCTGGTCGTCCTCCACCCGGTCGGTGCGGTAGTCCTGCGCCTCCAAGCCCAGCGCACGGGCCTTGAGCTGCAGGTTCAAGTCCTTTGTCACCAATATTGTGACAGAAGCTTCTGTATCCGCGAGGTGGGCAGCCGTCGCCAATATGCGGTTGTCCATGCGCGAAAGATCCGGGAACACGGACCTCGCAGCGACCGAGCGCGGACTCTCGCCGGTATCCTGCCACCGGCCGTCCTGAAACTTCAGCGCCGCGTTTACGCAAACTCTCAGCACACCGCCGCCCTCCAAGTCAACACCTCCGGTCATCTGGGCTGAGCTCGGAAACCGTTCATTCAATTTGCGATGTACCTCCCGCGCGTTAGCCCCCCGGGTTGTGTTTTCCGGTTTGAACTTGTCTAATTCCTCCAGCACCTCGACCGGTATCCAGACCACATTTTCTTCAAAACAGAACATGGAATGCGGATCGTGCAGCAGGACGTTCGTATCTAGCACGAAATTCTTCCGAGCGGACGGCGGGATGGCTTGCATGGAGTTGTGCGGCAAAGCCTCGCTGCTTCGGAGGATTTCGGCAACAGCTTTCCGTGCCCTCTACGCCCTCTCCCGCAACGCCCCCGGACCTCCGTAAATTCCGCCGCAACTCAGATTCCCTCTTCAGGGACCGGCCGGCGGACGCGCCAAAGTCGCGCGGTCTTTCGCGGCAACCGCTCTGGCTCACTCCCAGTATTCAGCCCAAGAACTGCTCGTCTCCCACAGTCTGACCTTCTCGAGGCGCACGCACTCGCGCACCGGATACTCCACGCCGGGATCCGCAATGTGCCCTGAAAGCCTCTCTGCGAGATGTTCGTAGATTGCCCGCGCCAATACCTCCGTGGAGGGGTCCTGGGAGGCAAATCCGATGACGCGGTCGCCGTAAGCAGCCTTGAAATGCGCATATTCAGGATCGTCCGTGTTCATGCACAACGCATGGTCGTAACGCTCCAAAAACTCGCCGACCAAACCCTTCACCACCTTGAAGTCACAGACCATTTCGTTCTGGTCCAAGGTCTCGGCAGAAAACACGCACTCCACCTTGCGGGTGTGTCCGTGCGGAAAACGGCACTTGTCCGGATGTTTGGACAGCATGTGGCCGTTCTCTATTTCAAAGGATTTGCAGATTCGAAAAGGCATTCGCCGGATTGTTTAAAGTTCTACCAACGCCCTCACCGGGCAGGTTGCATCCCGAGATTACACAGCACGATTGAGGGCGCTGATCACTCCCTCTATCGATGCCAGCTGGATGTGGGTATTCACACCGGCGCCCCAAACCAGTCTGCCGGCGCCCGTCCGGATGCGTACAAACGAAATGGCACTCGCTTCCGTGCCGCTGCCAAGCGCGACCTGCCGGTAGTCCACAACCTCGAAAGGCTCGACTCCAATGCTTGCAAGTGCAGTCACAAAAGCGGCGATCGGACCGTTGCCCTCGCCAGTCACGGCAAACTCAACCCCCTCTCGCCTCAGGCTTGCACGGCAGCGGAACACTCCGTCAACACCATCGGCATGAAAATGATGCAACGCAAGGGGCGTCCTCCGCTCAACGTACTCCCTCCAGAACATTTCCTTCAGTTCCAATGCCGTGACTTCGCGGCCCAGAGCGTCCACCGCATCGTTGGCAAGCGGGCCGAATTCGCGCTGGAGTTCCTTGGGAAGTTCAATGCCGAACTCGCTCTCCAGCAGGTATGCCACACCTCCCTTGCCCGACTGGCTGTTCACTCGAATCACCTCGCGGTACTCACGCCCAAGGTCCGACGGATCGATGGTCAGGTAGGGGATATCCCAAATTGCCCCCTCCCCCCGGCCCGACCATTCCACAAGACCCTTCCGAATCGCGTCCTGATGCGAGCCGGAGAATGCAGTGAATACGAGTTCGCCCGCGTACGGATGCCGCGGCGGAACGGTCATCCCGGTGCACCGCTCGTACACGCCCCGCAGGGCGCTCATGTCCGAGAAGTCCAGCCCGGGACTGATGCCGTGCATGTACAAATTAAGAGCAACCGTCACCAAATCCAGGTTCCCCGTGCGCTCTCCATTCCCAAACAGCGTACCTTCAACCCGTTCAGCTCCAGCCAGCAGCGCAAGCTCCGTAGCGGCCGCACCCGTGCCCCGGTCGTTGTGCGTGTGGACGCTGATCAGAGCGCAGTCGCGTCGCTTGATGTTGCGGCAGAACCACTCAATTTGGTCGGCGTATACGTTCGGCATCGCGACTTCCACCGTGTCGGGCAGGTTTAGAATGATTTTCCGCTCGGGCGAAGGGCCCCACTCCTCCATGACCGCGTCGCAAATCTCGACGGAAAACTCCACCTCCGTCGCCGAGAAACTCTCAGGCGAGTATTCAAGGCGAATATCGGCCCCGGCAAGTTTCGGAAGCCGCTCTTTGATCCAGCGCGCGCCCTTGCGCGCCATCTCGACGATCTGCGGCTTCTCAAGGCCGAACACGATCCGTCTTTGCGCTGGTGAAGTCGAGTTGTAGAGATGGACAATGGCGCGGCGGACTCCTTGCAAGGCTTCAAATGTGCGCTCTATCAGGTCCTCCCTCGCCTGAACCAGCACCTGCACAGTCACATCCTCCGGAATCCGGCCGTCCTCTATGAGTCGGCGCATGAATGCGAATTCGGTGTTGGAGGCCGAGGGAAAGCCCACCTCGATTTCCTTGAATCCGCAGGCGACCAAAGCGTCGAATAGCTCCAGTTTTTGCGACACATTCATCGGCACAGCCAGAGCCTGGTTTCCGTCCCGAAGATCCACGCTGCACCAGACGGGTGCATGGCTCAGAGTCTTGCCGGGCCACTGGCGGTCGGGCAGGACAACTGGCGGAAATGCGCGGTATTTGCGGCTTGGATCCGGAATCATAGGAGAAATGGAAAGGGTCTAAGCATCGCCCCGACCGGGGTGCTTGGCAATCCCGAGGAGAGGCCGGGCGGCCTCAATCGGCCCGGCTTGCCGCGGGCGTCGAACATTCCGAAACATCCGGAACGAAACGAGGCGCAAATAAAATCACTCAACAACCTCGACCTGAACGCCTTCAGCGAGTGAGTCCGGGGGATTGAGGATCACCCGGGAGGAGGCCGCCACCCCGTCGACTATTTCGACTGAACTTCCAAAGTCCCGCCCCAAAGCCACTTTGACGAGGTGCACCACCCCGCCCTCGGCGACCAATCCCAGCTGGGCTCCCTCAGACCGGTAGATCAGCGCATTGGCAGAAATAGTTAATGGCGCCTCAGCTTGCGCCCCGGGCAGCAACACCTGTGCATAGCTGCCCGCGAGAAGCACGCCGCTAGAATTGTCCACCTCGAGCTCGGTCAGCAGCGTTCGGGACGCGGGATCGATGGAACCGGCGGTACGCACGACCACGGCCTTGAAGGTCTTGCCATGCAGCTCGGGCAGCGACAGCTCGGCTGTTTGTCCGGCCTTCACACTGCGCGCGTAACCCTGCGGCACACGCACAAACACCCGAAGCCGGGTGATTTCGGCAAGCCGGAACAACTCCCTGCTTCCTCCAGCCTCCACCAACTGCCCGATATCCAGTTTCCGCGCGGTGATTACTCCGGCGAAAGGGGCAGTGATTGTGGCAAATTTGCCGATCTGCTGTAGACGCTGGACTTCCGCGCGCGCGGCGCCCACCGCAGCGGTCTTAAGTTCGAAATCCGCATGCTTCTCATCCGCTTCCTGGGCGGAAGCGGTCCGGGCCGATAGTAATTCCTTCCACCGGGTTGCGGTGGTTTCCGCAAGCCTGCAAGCTGCCTCCGCAAGAGCCAGTTGCGCCTCGGCCCTGGCCGTTTCGCGAAGTAATTCGGGAGTGTCCAGTTCGGCCAGAACCTGGCCGGCCTGAACATGATCGCCCATTTCCGCGGTCCACCGGTGCACATAACCGGACACCCTTGCCAAAATAGAAGCCTCCGAGGAAGGCTTGAGTTCGCCAGAAAGGGAAAGGGGCGCTCCGGCAGGAGCTGGGACGGGAAAAGCGGTCCGCACCCGCACACGCGCCAGCTCCTTGGTGTCCAACACAGCCTGCTCGTGACGCTTAAGCTTTGGAAGCAATCCCCAGTAGAAGGCCCCCCCGCCCGCCAGCAGCACAAGCAGCATCAGCCCGTAAAAGCTCACGCCGGAGCTTGACGGAATTTCAGCGGTTGACGGGTGTTCTTTGGAAACGTGCACGGCGTACTGGAGTACAGACTGTATCTTTAAAAGTCTCCGAGACTGTAAAAAATTGTATCTTTTAACACCCCTCCTCACGGAGGAGCGAGACACCTGGCCCCGTTTCGGGCGGACATTGACGCTAGGGCCACTCGCTGATTGGATGCCCTGCGCATGCTCCGACTTGCTCTCAAAATGCTTTTCGGCGACCGGGCCAAGTACACGATGCTAGTGTGCGGCCTCAGCTTCTGCGCCCTTCTGATGACGCAGCAAACCTCTGTGTTCTGCGGACTGCTCCTTTGGACGACAGCAACCCTTCGCAATGTCCGGGTTCCTGTCTGGGTTGCCGATGCAAAGGTCGAACAGGTCAACGAGGTGGTTCCGCTGCGCGAGATTGAGGTCCAGCGCGTGCGTTCGATTCCCGGGGTGGAATGGGCGGTTCCTTTGTTTTGGAACATTCTTCAGGCACGCTTGCCTGACGGTACGTTCCAAGGCGTGCAGTTGACCGGACTGGACGGGGCCTCGCTGGTTGGAAGGCCGTCCAAGATGAAGGAGGGGCGAATTGAAGATCTGCGGCTTCCCAGTGCTGTCATCGTGGACCAGGTCGCCATTCACAAATTTGCGAAGCGCGGCATCGATCTCAAAGTTGGGTCGGTGTTCGAGATCAATGACAAGGAGGCGCGGGTGGTGGGAATTTGTGAGACCGAGCGCTCCTTTCTTGGGCAGCCCTACGTCTTCACCACCTACTCCCGGGCGCTCGAGTACGCACCCATGCAGCGGAAACTTCTGTCCTTCATACTGGTCCAGCCGAAGGAGGGAGTCCAAATTGACTCGCTGCTTGCACACATTTCCTCACTGGGCGGCCTGCGGGCGTTCACTGCGAAGCAGTTTTCGAAGGAGACCATTCTCTGGTATTTTAAGAACACAGGCATTCCCATTTCATTCGGAACCGTCGTGATACTGGGAATGGTTGTGGGCATCGCCATCGCGGGACAGACTTTCTACCTGTTTGTGCATGAGAACATGCGTTATCTCGCAGCGTTGAAAGCAATGGGGGCGGGGTTCGGCGTACTCGCCCGGATGGTCTTCCTGCAGGCGTTCACCGTCGGCTTGATCGGATACGGCCTTGGCGTGGGAATAGCGGCTTTGTTCGGAAACGCCGTCCTTAAAAAGGGCGAGCCTCCTTTTTACATGCCCTGGCAGATCATGGCATTCAGCGGATCGGTCATCCTGTTCATCTGTCTATTGTCCGCTTTTATCGGCCTGGTCAAAATCACAAGAACCGAGGCTGCGATGGTCTTCAAATGAGCGCCCTTTCCTCGATTGAGCCAACCCGCCAGCAGCCGCCAGCGGTTCTTACCTCCGGATTGGGAAAAAGCTACGGAAAGGGGGAGGGAATTGTCCACGCTCTCAAAGGCGTTAACTTCGAGGCCCGCTGCGGCGAATTGATGATGATCGTCGGCCCTTCGGGCTGCGGGAAAACGACGCTGCTCAGCGTGATTTGCGGCACTCTCCGGAACGACACCGGCACGGTGCATGTTTTTGGCGAGGACCTCGCAAAGATGAGTTCAGGCAGGCTGACTGCATTCCGTGGAAAGCACGTGGGGTTTGTCTTCCAGCAGTTCAACCTCATCCCGACTTGGACCGCTTTGGAAAACGTGACCGTGCCCGTGCTGCTAACCGGCGGATCCCGCAGTCAGGCAGAGAAGGCAGCGGCCGACCTGCTCAAAGAGGTGGGTCTGGGAGACAAACTAAAATCCCTGCCCTCACAACTTTCCGGAGGACAGCAACAGCGTGTTGCCATCGCAAGGGCGCTTGTCCACGAACCGCGCCTCCTCATTTGCGACGAACCCACAGCCGCGCTCGACGCGGCCTCCGGAAAGCGCGTCCTTCAACTACTGAAGGATCGTGCATGCCGGCCCGACCGCTGCGTCATCGTGGTGACACACGACAGCCGTATTTTTCCATTCGCAGACCGGATCGCGGAGATGGAAGACGGCTACATCAAGGCCGTCCACGGCCCGGGGGAAATCCAATCACTTTATGTTTAACCGCCTCTCTTTACTCCTTGCCATCGCCGGCATCGGGCTGGCTTCCAATTTGGTGCGCAAACAAAACATCGAAGAGTCGCCTGCGGCGCCCGCCTCCTCGCCGGCACCAGCACCTTATACGGACTCCATAGGAGCCCGGGGACTTGTGGAAGGGGTGGAGGAGAATCTTCGCATCGCGCCCGCCGTGGCAGGCCTCATCGCTTCGGTACACGTGAAAGTGGGCGACGAGGTACAAACGGACCAGGTCCTTTTTGAACAGGACGCACGTGATGCCGAGGCACAGATCGTTGTTCAAGAGGCAAATGCCGCTGCCATCCAAAGCTCGATTGGCGAGGCGGAGGTGGCGTTAGCCGACAAGGAGGACCAGTGGAACAGGGTGCTGCTACTCGGCGAGAACCGGGTCGTCAGTATCGACGAGAAACAAAGGACTCAGTTTGCGATGCGGGCTGCGGCAAGCCGTCTTCAATCAAGAAAAAGCGACTTGAAGTCTGCGGAGGCCGTCCTGGCAAGGGCCCGGGTGCAGAGGGATCTTCTCATGGTGCGCGCTCCACGCGGCGGGACCGTCCTTCAAATCAACATCCGTCCCGGCGAATACGCCATTCCCGGGGCCGCAGAGTACAGCCTCCTCATGGGACGTACGGACCAGTTTCAACTTCGCGTGGACGTAGACGAGGACAACGCACCCAGAGTCAAAAAAAACTGTGAGGCCGTCGCCTTCATCAAGGGCTCCACACATGCCTCCATTCCCCTCCGTTTCGTGCGGATCGAACCCTATATTCTTCCGAAACGTTCGCTGACAGGGGAAAGTGGAGAGAGGGTCGATACGCGCGTGCTTCAGGTCATCTTCCGCTTCGACCGTTCGGATGTCCCCATCTACGCGGGACAACAAATGGATGTTTTTTTGAATGCAAAATAGCGCTTTCGAGATCCGGCACGCCTCACGCTGAGCACGTTTCCACATCCCCTGCCTCGCCCTATTCGCCGGGAAAGACGACGCTCTTCCAGACGGCAGGAGCAGGAAGCTTCTCCTCGGTCCAAAACACCCTGAAGCCTTTTCCAGCGGCCACAATCCGCGGATGAGCCGCAGGAGTCTCAGGTACTGACAGGCGCACCGGGGCACCCCAGTGGACGCCCCCGTCTGCCGACAACACGGCCCAAGTTTCCGGCGCCGAAGCAGCCATCGTATCCCACGCAACTGCAATCCGCCCCGTGGCGTCGACCGCCATCGCTGGATGCCAGGCCAGTGGAACATTCATCTTGTGAGGCGCAGACCAGGAACGCCCCGCATCCTCTGAGCGCAGGTGATACAATCCCGCGGCCCCGGGGGCTCCGGTCCAAACAGCAGCGTGAAGTTGTTCACCTGCAGGCGTCGAGCGCGTCACCAAAGCACCTCCGACATGGGGGCATGCGTTGAACTGCCATTTGAAATCTCCCACGCTTACCGGGTCCATCCACCCCTGTCCGCCGGGAGTGGAAGTGACGACGCGCATGTCGCGGGGCGAACGGTCGCGAAAAAGAATGGCCATTCGTCCCCCTGAAAGCGGCGCGATCGCATTCCAGCAGCATTCGCAGGTCTTGGGCGCAGGAGTGACGTTGCCAGTCCAGAGCAGACCGCCGTCGGCGGATGACGCGTAGCGCAGCCCCCTGTCGCCATCCCGCTTGTCCAGCCAAGCCAAATGGAATCCACCGGCTTGATCCGCGCCCAGTGCGAGAAAGTTGTGGCCGTCGGTCATTCCATCATCCGCCGGATTTGCTCCCTGCACCCAGGTGCGCCCCGAGTCCCTCGATGCGACGACTGAAATCGGACCGCTTCCCCACGCGTCAGTTCCGGCTCCGGTCCAAGCCACGACCACATGATCGCCTCTGGCCGCCAACCTTGCGTCGGAGCCGCGATGAAGCCCGTGGGGTTTTGGCGCACCCGCATTTACCTGCACAGGAGCCGACCAAGTGGCTCCGGCATCCGGGGAAATTTGGTGCGTCAAAACGGGAGGGGCTCCAGGTTCCGCAAGCTCGCCAAGAAGCATGTGCAACCTCGCGCCATCGGAACAAACCTCCAGGGAACAAACCCCGGGCTTCTCCGGTCGGGGGGCGGGCTTTTCTGCGAGAGCAGTGCCGTTGAGCCACAGAAAAGCGAGTGTTAAGCCGCGCCCGGCGGCGCCGTGAAACGGGACGTTTTTCATAACGTGATGTCGTCTTGAATTTTGATGGAAACCTCCACCCTTTCGAAGGCTAGGGCGCGCCCCGCGATGCCAGCAACTCGCTCAAAGGCAGTGTTTTTTTGCTGCGTAAAAAGGCCAGTCTCGGCTCGGAGCCATTGCCCCACACGAGACGGCACTCCGAGGCGCTCGGACGGTCTGCAAGGAGAACCTTCTTCAATGCCCATTCACCCTTGGACAATACCACGGCCTCCTCGGCCATCAGCCTGGGCACAGGGTCGCCCGGCGCGTAGAGAGCGAGCCTCCGCATCTGCACCTTTTGAAAATTGGTGCGCGCCTGCACCACAGGAGGAATCTCGTCCAAAGCCTCCACATCCAATTCCTGAAACCGCACGGCCACACCCACCGCGACTGGAGCCAATTCCTTACCCTTGAAAAACCTCGCCTTCTTCTCGGGCTTGACCAACTGCTCCACCTCGACGCATGCCACCCGGCCGCGCCCGGCCGCCTCTCCGACCTCGAACCCAAAACCCGAACCGGCGGCATGCATGCAAACACCGGTGAAAAGTGAAAGCCCAACTGCAAAGGTCATCAGCACCCACATTGAACGTAAAAACCGGCCGTTCACTGCGCGGATTTTTCTTTAAGTTGTTCGCTCCAACCGAGCACCCGCGCCTTTGCTCCGGCAGCCTCCGCCTCCGGAATCTGCCCGTTGCGGACGTAAAAAAGGGACAGACTGGACCAAGCCAGGCGGTCCTTTGGCTGCAGTTCGACGGACTTCAGCCCGGCTGAAATGGCCTCCGGAAAACGCCCCAGCTTCATGAGTGCCATTCCGAGTGCGTGCCACGCCTCGAAGTATTCAGGAGCCAGCTCGGTGCAGTTCTTGAACTTGCCCACGGCAGTTTCCAGCTCTCCGAGGGCAAAATCACCATTGGCTTCATCAAACAGAGCCTCGACACTCGGGTCCATCAGGGCGCTTGTTTCTTACCGGGGTTGTGCAAGTTGCAAACCGGCAGCAGCCCGCTGCCGGTCCACCCATTCGGACAACAACCCGTCCAAGCGCTGAGTTTCCAACATCGGCAGCATCGAGGCCTTCTGCTTTTCCAAATCAGCAGGGTCCACCGGCTGGCGCTTGATCAAATGCACAAGCAATGTCCCCTCCGGCCCGTCAAGAGCAGAGCTGGTCTGCCCGGGCTTCAAGTCCGACACTGCATTCTGAATCAAAGAAGCATCCGGCCCCTTGAGCGTGGATTCAGACCGCGAAAAAGCCTCCAACACCTCGGCCTTCACGCCTGCAGCCTCGGCAGCCTGCACAAAGGTCTTACCGGCCTTCACACCCTCCTCGAGCTTCTTCCTCACATCCGCCGCCTTGAGCGAGAGCAATTCCCGAACGCGGTCGCCTTTCAAACTTTCCACCAACTGGGGTTTGGCCTGATCAAGGGTCAAAGGCTTGGACGCCTGCGTTTCGACCAGATGCAGAATGATGTAGCCCTTGTCCGTCTGGAGGGTGTCTGAAAAAGGCTTCTCAGCAGTCATCCGGAAAGCGGCAGCCGCAATGTTGGACTGTTTGGAAAACTCCTCGAGACGCTCGCTTGCGGCGAACAGCGGGGTGGTTTTCACCTCCAGCTCAAACCGCTTGGCGATCTCCTCAAACTTCGCCTCAGGAGCAAGAAGCGCAGCCGAAAAGTCGTCAGCGCGATCAGCGACCTTTTGCAAATCCGCCGCTGCAGGAGCCGGGCCGTCCTTAGCCTTCTCTGGCAGATTGAAAACTACGAACTGCACCTTCCTTTTCTCCGCCGACTTCAGCGTGTCTTTGCGGGCATCAAATGCCTTTTGAACGTCGTCCGCAGGAACCTGAACGCCCTTCGCGATCTCCTCCCTGGAAACGCGCACAAGTGCCGCCTCCACCTTCTGATACTGCCGGACGTAGGCTGCCTCCAGCTCATCCGGAGCCGGAGCGTACCCAGCCCCCAACAGATCCTTCAAAACCTGAATGCGAAGTGAATCGCGGATAATCTCCTCCAGCTGGGCTGACCCCATTCCGCGTGGCGCGAGGACGCTCTGCACCGCCTGGCTGTAGCGCGCGTGGTCGTACTGGCCGTTGTTTTGGAAAGCCGGCAAATTCTGGATAGCCTCGGCAACCTGGGTCTCCGTGGGTTCAATCCCGAGCTTCCGCGCCTGGGTGCGCAACACGATGGTGTTCCAAATGTAATTTTCCGTCACTTCCGACATCGCACGGGCGTTCTGTGCGAGCGGGATGATCAGGTCGAACATCCCAAGCATCCGGCAGATCTCAAACTGCCTCCCAATGGTGGTGTACTCGACAGGCTGGACGTTTCTTCCATAAATAGTCGCCACGCGGTCCGAACCCAGCCGGTCCAGTCGCGTACCCGGGCCTCCGTACAAAATCACGAAGGCGATAATCACGAAAACCGTGAGAACGATCAACAGCGGCTGCTGAAAACGACGAAAGATGTTAACCATGGCTTGGGCGGTATCAGGGAGAGAAAGGCCTCGGGAGAATCCGTCGGCGCATCTACTAAGCTAAAAGCGCGGATGAACCCTCCGCAACCTGATTCTCGACAAGCCTCGACACCCGAGTACCAAGGACGCATGTGCGGTGGCAAACCGGAGAAGCTTCAGCTACGCTGCAACGCGTGAAACAGCGAACTCGCCCGGACCGCTACACAACGGAGTTCTTCAGGTGCCTGGAGTTTGAGAGAGGCGTTTCCCCGCGTACGCTGATCAATTACAAGCACGCCCTCGCGAAGTTCAGGGCCTCGAAAGACGACCTGCCCGGATGGATGGACCTCAAAGCGGACGACTTCAGGCGCTACCTGATGCGCCTCGCCGCCGAGGATCTGTCAAAACCGACCGTCCGCCTCCATTTTGCGGCGCTGCGCACGTTTTACCGCTTCCTCTCGGAGCGCTTTAACCTCAAAGACAACCCTCTCAAACAGGTCCAGTTGCCAAAGCTCGGGCGGAAGCTGCCCTTTGTTCTCACTCCAAACCAAATTGACGAGCTGTTGAGTGCGCCGCTGCGCATCCCAAAAGAGAAGCAGGCACCGGTGTGGATGCCGGCCAGGGATGCGGCGATTTTGGAGTTTTTTTACTCCAGCGGCCTCCGCTTGTCAGAGCTGACCGGATTGAATGTTTCGGATGTCGATCCGTACTCCGAATCCGTCAGGGTGCTCGGCAAGGGACGCAAAGAAAGAGTAGTGCCGGTGGGGGCCCCGGCTTTGAAGGCGATTCAACAGTACCGCCACGCCGCAAAGGTCGAAGCCGGGCCGCTGTTTCTCAACAAGGCGAGAAAGCGCCTCGGGGTTACCGCTGTCTGGGCCCTTTTGAAACGTTACCTCAAGCATACAAGCATCCCGCAGGAGGTCAGCCCGCACAAGCTGCGACACTCGTTTGCAACGCACCTGCTCGACGCTGGAGCCGACCTGAGAAGCGTGCAGTCGCTGCTTGGCCACGCCAGTCTTTCAACCACGCAAATTTATACGCATGTGAGCATTGAACGCCTGCGCTCCGCCTACGACGAAGCCCATCCGAGGGCCTGACTGCGTGCCTGTGCTCCCGGGCGCCCGCTTCCGGAACGGCCGCAACCCAATGCTTCTACACAAAAAACACGCCGGACCCCTTTCGAGGCCCGGCGCATCAAGACTAACTGAGGAACGGCTTAGTAGTCCATTCCACCGCCGTGCCCGTGGTGCGGGTCGCCTGCGGGAGCGGACTTCTTCTCAGGCAGTTCCGTTACCACCGCTTCGGTGGTGAGGAGCAATCCGGAGATGGAGGAAGCGTGCTGCAGAGCGCTGCGGGTCACCTTGGTCGGGTCAACGACACCGGCCTTCACGAGGTCGATCCATTCGCCGGTGGCGATGTTCAAACCTTCATTGCCCTTGCGACGCTTGGCTTCGCTCACGATGAGCGCGCCTTCCAAACCGGCGTTGTCGGCCAGCTGGCGCAGGGGAGCTTCAATCGCACGGGTGACGATCGCGGCGCCGATCTTCTCGTCGCCTTCCAGCGTGAGCTTGTCGATGGCCTTCTGGGCGCGGATCAGAGCGACGCCGCCGCCGGGGACGATCCCTTCTTCCACTGCCGCACGGGTGGCGTGGAGGGCGTCTTCAACGCGGGCCTTCTTTTCCTTCATCTCTGTCTCGGTTGCAGCACCCACGTGGATGACTGCCACGCCGCCGGCGAGCTTCGCGAGGCGCTCCTGGAGCTTCTCACGGTCGTAGTCGGAGGTGGTTTCTTCGATCTGATGGCGGATCTGCGAGACGCGGCCCTGGATGTCAGCCTGCTTGCCGGAACCTTCGACGATGGTGGTGTTTTCCTTGTCGATGGTGATGCGCTTGGCCTTGCCCAAGTCTTCGAGGCCGAGGTTCTCGAGCTTCAAGCCGAGATCTTCGGTGATGAGACGGCCGCCGGTGAGGACAGCGATGTCTTCCATCATGGCCTTGCGGCGGTCGCCGAAACCAGGAGCCTTGACTGCAGCGATCTGCAGGGTGCCGCGGAGCTTGTTCACCACGAGGGTGGCCAGTGCTTCACCTTCGACGTCTTCGGAGATGATCAAGAGCGGCTTGCCGGTCTTGGCCACCTTTTCGAGGAGGGGCAGGATGTCCTTAAGGCTGGAGATCTTCTTCTCGTGAAGGAGGATGTAAGGCGTCTCGAGGATCGCTTCCATGCTCTCGGAATTCGTCACGAAGTACGGAGAAATGTAGCCCTTGTCGAACTGCATCCCTTCGACAACGTCGAGGGTGGTCTCGATGGACTTGGCTTCTTCAACGGTGATCGTCCCGTCCTTGCCAACCTTGTCCATCGCGTCGGCGATGATTTCGCCGATCGCAGCGTCCCAGTTTGCGGAGACGGTCGCGACCTGGGCGATTTCCGTGCGGTCCTTGACCTTCTTGGAGATCTTGTGGAGTTCGCCGACAACGGCGTCCACGGCCTTCTGAATGCCGCGCTGAAGCGAGGTCGGGTTTGCACCGGCGGTCACGTTCTTGAGACCTTCGCGATAAATCGCTTCGGCGAGAACGGTTGCCGTCGTGGTGCCGTCGCCGGCCATGTCGCTGGTCTTGGAAGCGACTTCACGCACGAGCTGCGCGCCCATGTTTTCGTAGGGGCACTCGAGTTCGATTTCCTTGGCGACGGTGACGCCGTCCTTGGTGATCGTCGGAGAACCGAATTTCTTGTCGAGAATCACGTTGCGTCCGGCCGGCCCGAGGGTCGCCTTGACGGTTCTTGCGAGTTTCTCAACGCCGCGCAGCAGTGCGTGCCGTGCGGCTTCGTCGAAGAGGAGTTGTTTAGCTGCCATATGTTTTAGAGATTATGGGGTTGTTTGAAGGTTTTACCTGCCGCTTAGCCAATGATCCCGAGGATGTCGTCCTCGCGAAGGATCAGGTAGTGATGACCATCCAGCTTCACTTCCGTGCCGCCGTACTTGGAGATGATGACCTTGTCACCCTTCTTTACGGTGAACTCGATTTTCTTGCCGTGGTCGTCGTGCTTGCCGGTCCCGATGGCGACTACTTCCGCCTCCTGGGGTTTTTCCTTCGCGGTATCAGGAATGATGATGCCGCCTTTTTTTACTTCTGTTTCCTCGATCGGTTTCACGAGAACCCGATCACCGAGGGGCCGAATTTTAACACTCATGGTTGTTTGTTGGTTTGTTCTGTTGGTTTTGGTTTTCAGGTTTACGCAGCCCCTAGCGGTTTTCGAGATACCGATCGCCACCGACGGGCAGGGTAAAGTTTTGATGTGAGCAGCGGGCGCCTAGTGCTTCTTCTTGTCCTCGTCGATTACCTCGAAATCGGCATCAACGACGTCGCCCTTGCCGTCCTTCTTCGCGGAAGCATGCGCCTCCCCGGAATGCTCGGCGTGCTCAGCAGCAGCGCCTTCGGCTCCTGCGTTTTTGTAAATCTCTTCGCTCACGGACTGGAACTTGTTCTGCAGGTCCGTGTAGGCCGTCTTGATCCCCTCCACGTCGCTACCCTTGAGCGCTTCGCGGACGGTTTCGACGGCTTTCTCGATCTCGGAGCGCTTCTCCGCGGGAATCTTGTCACCAAGATCCTTCAGCTGCTTCTCGCACTGGTAGGCCAGGTTGTCCGCGTTGTTACGTACTTCCGCGGCCTCGCGGGCATTCCGGTCTTCGTCAGCATGCGCCTCGGCTTCGCGCTGCATGCGCTCCACCTCTTCCTTGCTCAGGCCTGAGGAACCCGTGATCGAGATCTTCTGTTCCTTGCCCGTCCCAAGATCCTTGGCGGACACGTGCAGGATGCCGTTCACATCGATGTCGAACGTGACTTCGATCTGGGGCACTCCGCGAGGTGCTGGCGGGATGCCGTCCAGCTTGAAGGTCCCCAGCTGCTTGTTGTCGCGGCTCATCGCACGCTCTCCCTGGAGAACGACGATTTCCACTCCGGGCTGGCTGTCTGCGTAGGTGGAGAAGGTGTTCTGCTTGCGCGTCGGAATCGTGGTGTTGCGCGGAATCATCGGCGTTGCAACGCCGCCCGCGGTCTCGATGGCAAGCGTCAGCGGCGTCACGTCCAGCAAGAGCACGTCCTTCACGTCCCCGCGCAGCACGCCGCCCTGGATCGCAGCGCCAACGGCCACGACTTCATCGGGATTCACACCCTTGTGCGGTTCCTTGCCGATAATCGCCCGGGCGGTCTCAACCACCTTGGGCATGCGTGTCATGCCGCCCACCAGAACCAATTCGTCCACGTCTTTCTCCGTCAGCTTGGCATCCGAGAGGCAGGCGCGCACGGGCTTCATCGTGCGCTCGAAAAGCGAGTCCGTCAGCTGCTCCAGCTTCGAGCGTGTCAGCGACTTCTGGATGTGCTTGGGACCCGTCTGGTCGGCCGTGATGAATGGCAGGTTGATGTCGTACTGCTGGGAGGAGGAGAGGGCGATCTTCGCCTTTTCCGCCTCTTCCTTCACACGCTGCACGGCGTCGGGCTGCTTCGTAAGATCAATGCCGGAGTCGGTCTTAAACTCCTTGAACATCCAGTCCATGAGCGTGTTGTCCCAATCGTCGCCACCCAGATGGGTGTCGCCGTTTGTGGCCTTCACTTCAAAGACGCCGTCTCCGATCTCGAGCACGGAAATATCGAAGGTGCCGCCGCCGAGGTCATAAACAGCGATCTTCTCGTCCTTCTTTTTGTCCAGGCCGTAGGCCAGCGATGCCGCTGTCGGTTCGTTGATGATGCGCAGCACCTCGAGCCCGGCGATCTTGCCGGCGTCCTTTGTTGCGTTGCGCTGGGAGTCGTTGAAGTAGGCGGGAACCGTGATGACGGCCTGGGTGATCTTTTCTCCGAGCTTGGCCTCCGCGTCGGCCTTGAGCTTGCTCAAGATCATCGCGCTGATCTCCGGGGGAGAGTAGGTGCGGGTTTCGCCACCGACAGTCACCTGGATGTGTGCGTCGCCGTTGGGCGCCTTCACCACAGTGTAGGGGACCCTGTGAAGCTCGTCCTGCACCTCCACAAACTTTCTCCCCATGAAACGCTTCACGGAGAAAATGGTGTTTTGCGGGTTCGTGATGGCCTGGCGCTTCGCCGCCTGGCCGACCACGCGTTCGCCGGTTTTGGTGAAAGCCACGACGGAAGGTGTCGTGCGGGCGCCCTCGCTGTTTTCAAGTACTGCGGGTTCACCGCCCTCCATCACTGCCATGCAGGAATTGGTGGTGCCGAGATCGATGCCTAGAATTTTTGCCATAAGGAAAGTTCGGAGATTAAACTTTTGGTTTTCTCCCACTCTCCTTCAGCAAGCGGCGCGCCGCGCGAACCTGCATCCACAAACCCATGCGCTGCAGAAATTTACAAAATACCCCCAGAACGATGGAGCGTGTCTGGGGCACATTTCTGGCACATCTGCGACACAAGAGGGGGCCAAATTGGCACACATGGCGCAGTTCGCGCCCTCCCCGCCTCAGGCCCCGTACTGCGTCGCCACCCACTCCCTGTAGGAACCCGAAAGGACCCCCTGAACCCATTCGGAGTGAGACAAATACCATTGCACGGTCTTGCGGATTCCTGTCTCGAAAGTTTCCGCCGGCACCCAGCCGAGCTCGCGCTCGATGAACGAGGCGTCAATCGCGTAGCGCCGGTCGTGGCCCGGACGGTCCTTGACGAACTGCACCTGCTCCCAGTACGAGGCCCCCGCCGCCTTGGGCTTCAGCTCGTCCAATATGGAGCACAGCGTTCGAACCACCTCCAGATTTGTCATCTCGTTGCGTCCGCCCACGTTGTAAGTCTCCCCTGGCCGACCGCCTGCGAGCACCGCACGGATGGCTGCACAGTGGTCGGTGACGTAAAGCCAGTCCCGCACATTTGTCCCGTCCCCGTAAATCGGAAGAGGCTTCCCTGCGAGCGCGTTTAGAATCATCAGGGGGATCAGCTTCTCGGGAAAATGATAGGGTCCGTAATTGTTGGAACAATTGGTGGTCAGAACCGGGATGCCGTAAGTGTGGTGGTAGGCGCGCACCAGATGGTCGCTCGCCGCCTTGGAGGCGGAGTAAGGACTGTTGGGCTGGTACTGGTGCCGCTCGGTGAAAGCCGGATCCTCGGGGCCTAGCGAACCGTACACTTCGTCTGTGGAAACGTGCAGAAAACGGAATTCGCCTCGGGCAGTGGCGTCCAAATCCCCCCAGTAAGCTCGGACCGCCTCCAGGAGCTCGAAAGTGCCCACCATGTTGGTCTGGATGAACTCGCCCGGTCCGAGAATCGAACGGTCCACGTGGCTTTCCGCCGCAAAATTCAACACTGCGCGCACGGAGTGGTCCTTCAGGAGCGAGCCCACCAGGGCACGGTCGCCGATATCACCCCGGACGAACGTCAGACGGGCGTCCGAGAAGACGGCCGACAAATTTTCGGCGTTGCCCGCGTACGTCAGCTTGTCGAGAACCACCACCGGTTCCCGCTCCTTCGCAAACCATTCGAGAACAAAGTTCGAACCAATAAATCCGGCGCCGCCGGTTACAAGAATTGCCATAAAAAGGAATCGCTTCTCGGATGGAATCGAAAAAGACGCCCTTCGTGCCTAGAGGGCGTCCTTGAGAATGGAAAAAATCACCGTGTTATCCAGAAAGCCTGACAGCCTTTCCGCCCCCGGGCCCCTACCAACGGCGATCATGTCTTCCGCAGTGTTCAAGCCTGACGGCTGCGACACGGCGGCCGGTTCATTCCGCGGCACGGTCGCCCCAGCCTGCGGGCCGTTCGGCCCGGTCGCCCAGCTCAAGTAGGGATAACCCGAGGGGTCCGGCCCGAAAAACTCGCCCTTCTGCTGCTTCAGCAACGGATAACCGCTGAGCGAAAGCCCGCCCGTGCCATGCCGCCCGACCGCCAGCACCAGCGCCTTCTCCCCTGCCTCGCGCAACGCCACCGACACAGCCTCGTCCAGCGCAAGCACCTCCCTCAACGCCCGTTCAGCCTGATTGCCCTCACAGGCCGCCGTGAAAAGAGCGGCGTCCACAACCAGCACGTACCCCCGTCTATGGGAACGCAAAAGCTCGATCGCCCTGCGCGTCATGTCGGCCAGCGACGGCTGCTCGCTTCCGGACTCCATTTGGTTGGCATACGCCAGCGCACCCTGACTGAACAACCCCACCACGCGGCCTGAATCCCCACCCTGCGCCACCTCAAGCTCCACCTTGTTGCGGACCACCTCCACGCCCTTGCCCTTCCATTCGGCCACTAAATCCCGGCCGTCCTTGCGCCTGCCCCCGTCCCCCTCGGGCTGAAAGTCACCCCTGCCCCCGCCCAGCACCACCTTCATCCACTCCCGTTCGAAAAGCTGCAGCGCAATCCCGTCATTCTCCTCCGGACGCGCGGTATGCGCATAAAACGCGGCGGAAGAAGGCGCCGTTAAAACGGTATTGGTGACCAAGCCGATCGCCCGCCCCTCGGCGCGGGCTTTTTCCAAGATGGTTTCAAAGGCGCGCCCCTTGCCTGTGGCAGCCACGGCGCGGTGCCGGGTTCGTCGGCCCGTGGCAATCGCTGTTGCGGCGGAAGCGGTGTCAGGAACGGCAAATTCTTCGCTGGCATTCCTCAGGAGCGCCGTGTGCGGAAAACTCTTTTCCAACTCGAGCCGGTGCTCCGCTCCTCCTGCATACAACCGCGCAGCCGTCAGGGGCCGGGTCGCAAGCGCGTCGCTGACAAAGAGAATGATCTGCCTGGGCTTCTGCACCACCCACATGCGGACGTAGAGGACTCCCAGGCCGACAAAGGCTAGCAGCGAGGCGAGAGCGATCAGTTGATTGCGTAATTTCATCGAAGGAGGAACCCCTGCATTCAACGCCAAAGGAGGAAATGACCCAACAAAAAAGCGGCCCCGCCAAAACGGGACCGCTTTCCTAAAAACAATTCGACAGCCGACTAGGCGGCGGGCTTGATCTTCTTGAGAAGGGGAAGACCGGTAGAAGTATTTTCAGACACCTCGTAGCCGGCGGGAAGTGCGTCGAGGGCACCTTCCTTGGCTTCACCTGCGAAATAGTAAAGGGTCACCGTCTGGCCGCCCTTGAGAACCTGCTTGCGGGCATGCAGGATGTAGGTTTTGCCGGACTTTTTGCTTTGGACGCTGTATGCCATAATGTTGGGATTATTTAAGGTTTTACGGGGATGAATTTAGCGACGTTGAAGTCGGAGAGGACGGATTAACTAGATTAGCCCCGCCTTTTTCAAGGTCGAATATGCACCGTTCTTGTTCACGGTCTTCAAGGCGCGGGCGGTCAGCTTGACCGTCACAAAACGGTTTTCCTCAGGCACCCAGATACGCTTGTGCTGAAGGTTCGGGTAAAAGGTGCGGGACACGACCTTGGTCACGTGCTGGCCGATGCCGCCCTTTTTCTTTGCCAAACCGCGGCGGTGAATGACGGACCCCTTGGTGGGCTTGGCTTTGGTGATGCTACAAACTCGGCTCATGATTAGTCTCCTTCTGGATCGATTCGGGCCGCGGAAGTTGGTGGATTCAGCTCCTCCGGTCAAGCGTTTTCGCTACAACTCTCCTGTCACCGCCCGAAAAACACTCCAGAACCCGCAACTTTTGCCCCTTACTCGACCCTATGAACTTTGAAGCAGCCCTTCTGGCTTCCCAAGAAAACTTCTCCTCTAAAGGCGAAATCGGCGCTGCCGCCGCAGTCTGGGACGAAAACGGCGAAAAAATGTGCCTTTCCGGAGGATTTCAAGACAAGGAACGGTCCAAACCCTGGGAACAGGACACTCCGGCGCTGGTTTGGTCGGCGACAAAAGGCCCAGCCTCCGCCTGTCTTCTGCACGCGCTAGACTGCGAAGGAATCCCGCTCGACTCACCCGTGGCGGCGGTGTGGCCCGCGTTCGCGGCCAACGGCAAGGAGACCGTCACCTTCCGCATGCTCCTGCACCACCAGTCCGGGCTGTGCGCCCTGGACAGCCAGCCGCCCGTGGAGGACCGGGACGCCGTCCGGCAGGCCCTCGAACAACAGCGCCCCGCATGGGTTCCAGGGTCCGCCCACGGGTACCACCCCCGCACCTTCGGATTCCTTTTGGACGAGGCGGTTCAACACATTACCGGCTCGGAACGCCTAGGCGCCTACTGGCGGCGGGTGTTCGGTGACCCCCTCCAACTGGACTTTTGGATCGGCGCTCCGGAGGAGATCCTTCCTCGCATCGCCCCGGTGTTCCCGCCGCAGGGAACCATGCCGAAAGGCGACCCCTTCCTCGCCGCGTTTATGACGCCGGGGTCGCTGACTTCCCGCTCTTTCGCTTCCCCAAAGGGCCTTCATTCCGCGGCCTCCATGAACACCCGTGAAGCCAGATTGGCCTCCTATCCCGGCTTCGGCGGAATCGGCACTGCCACGGCTCTCGCAAAATTCTATGCCATGCTGGCCGTCGGCGGGACTTGGCAGGGAACGGTCTTCCTAAAGCGCGAGACAGTCGGCGCTTTGTGCAAAACACAGATCCAGGGCCCCGACAGCGTCCTCCTCATGGAAACCGCGTTTTCACATGGATTCATGAAAGATCCGGTAGCGCCCGACGGAACAAAGCTGCGGCAGACCTTCGGCCCGTCTCCCGGGGCGTTCGGACACCCCGGAGCGGGAGGAAGCCTCGCCTTCGCTGACCCCGAGCGCGGGATAGGGTTTGCTTACATCATGAACCAGATGGAGCCGGGCGTGCTCCCAAACCTCCGGGCCACCAGCATCGTAAACGCGCTCTATTCGCATTAGCCGCGGCCACCGAACGCAACAGCCTTCACAAGCCGCATCCTTGCAAGCCGCCCCGTTCGGCCGCACTCTGGAAAGCCGCCCTTCCCGCCATGTCGCCCGCACAACGCACCTCCCAACTGCGCACCGAAATTCTCGAGCACGACCGGCGCTATTACATCGATGCCGCCCCCTCCATTTCCGACCGCGACTACGACGCCCTTTTTCGCGAACTCCGCGAACTCGAGGAAGCGCACCCCGAGCTTCTAACCCCGGATTCCCCCACCCAAAGGGTCGGGGGCAAGCCCTTGGAGGGGTTCCGTCAGGTCGCGCACAGCGTCCCGATGCTTTCCCTGGACAACCTGTACGCAGACAAGGACGGTCCGGCGGCGGTGGCAAAATGGATTCAATCCGTTGAAAAACTACTCCCCGGCGAGACGCTGGAATGGCTGCTTGAACCGAAGGTCGACGGAGTGGCCGTCAGCCTGCGCTACGAGGACGGCGGCCTGGCGCTCGGGGCGACCCGGGGCGATGGCGACCACGGGGACGACATCACCCAGAACCTGCGCACCATCCGCAGCCTGCCGCTGCGTTTGCACGGCGCACCGCCGGTTCTGGAAGTCCGGGGCGAAGTGTACATGCCGCTCGAGGGCTTCGGACGCTTCTGCGAATCCCTGCAGGCTGCCGGCGAACCTCCCTTTGCGAATCCGCGAAACGCGGCGGCCGGCTCCCTCAAATTACTCGATCCCCGGGAAGTTGCCAAACGTCCGCTCGAGATCGTGCTCTATGGCCTCGGGGAAACTCCGGAAGGCGCCCCCGACACACAGGACGGACTGCTGCAGTGGCTCGCAACGTTCGGCTTCAGAACCCCCCGCTTTTTTAGGCTCTGCCACTCCGCCGCCGAGGTCGTCGACGCCATCCTGGCACTGGACGCGGTCCGCGACTCTTTCGGATTCGAGACCGACGGGGCCGTGATCAAGCTGAACACAATCGGCCTCCGCGCGCGCGCCGGCTTCACCGCAAGGGCGCCGCGCTGGGCCCGCGCCTACAAGTTCGTTCCCGAACAAGCGGAGACGGTCTTGCGCGGCATCACCGTTCAGGTGGGGCGCACCGGCGCGCTCACACCCGTGGCCGAGTTGGAGCCCGTCCACCTGAGGGGCAGCACCATTTCACGCGCCACTCTCCACAACGCGGACGAGATCCGGGAAAAAGACATCCGGATCGGAGACGCGGTGATCATCCAAAAAGCGGGTGAAGTCATCCCGGCAGTGCTCAACGTGGTCCTCTCAAAGCGGAACCCGCTCGCGGAGCCATTCGACTTTGCAAATCACCTCGGCGGCAAATGCCCTGCCTGCGGCGGCGACATCGTGAAAAACCCGGATTTCGCGGTCTGGCTTTGCCCGAACCTGCACTGCCCCGCCCAGCGAACGCGCCGACTCGAATACATGGCCAAGCGCACGGCGCTCGACCTCGAGGGACTGGGCGGGATCGTGGCGGACAAACTAGTGGAGAGCGGGCTCGTTAAACACCCCCTCGACCTCTTCGCCCTCGAGCAGAACCAGACGCTCTCGCCCCAGCTCGCTTCCCTGAATCTGGGAACCACCGAAGACCCCAGAGTGTTCGGCCCGAAGAACGCCCAAAAACTTTCCGCCGCGGTCCAACGCGCCAGAACCCTTCCCCTCGCACGCTGGCTGCACGCCCTCGCCATTCCCGAAGTCGGGGAAACCATCGCACACGCGCTCGCGGCCAGCCACCAGGACATTCCTCAAGTCGCGACTTCGGAGCTGCTGAAGAACGTCCTTCGGCGCGAGGAGTTGCGCAAGCTTGTGGAAGATTCCAACCCGAAAAGCAGGAGACACAAGGAGGCCCCGCCGCAGGAAGCCGAGCGCCTTTTGGAAACGCATACAGCCGCCAGGCAGGAACTCAGGAGCATCGAAGAAAGCCTGCTTTCCAGTGGTTTTGCGAAGAAGTCCAAGCGAAAGACGGACGAGGAAGGCATCGTCTGCACGGTGGGCCCGAACGTGGCGGGCGCCGTCCTCGCGTATTTTACATCGGATGCAGGCACCGAACTGCTGCGGCGCCTCAAACAACTGGGCATCCACCCGGTCTCGGCGGCAAACCCCACCTCCCCCGGACACCTCTCGGGAAAAACCTTCGTTCTCACCGGCACGCTGCCAACGCTCAAGCGGCCGGAGGCTGCAGAACGGATCCGCCTGGCCGGAGGCAGCGTGACCTCCTCGGTCAGCCGCAAAACAGATTATGTCGTCGCCGGAGCGGAGGCGGGTTCCAAGCTGGAGGAGGCGACGCAGCTGGGCATCCCTATTCTGGACGAAGCCGGGCTCCTTGCCATGCTGGAAGCCGGGGGGTCGCAGCCCGGGCGGCAAACGCTCCAAGGCGAACTCTTTTAACGCGTTATTAACAGGCGAGGAGGCAACCATCCGGGCGGGCGGCACAAATCCTGCTTCCTTGAAGAGTGACGCCCTGCACCCACGCCATGAATTTCCGCCCCTCTTCCCACTGCTCCTTCGGCCCCGACAGCTCCTCCCTCATCCATCCGGACTCGGCAGGCTTCGCTTCACGCCGTGATTTCCTGATTCGCGGCGGCCTCGGATTTGGAGGCCTGAGCCTCGCCGCACTGTTCGGCATCAACCCCTTCGACCTGAACGCGGCAGCCACGGGGGGCCCGCTCATGCCGAAGGCTCCGCACTTCCCGGCCAAGGCCAAGGCGGTAATCCAGATCTATGCTGGGGGCGCCCCCTCGACGGTGGACACTTGGGACTACAAGCCCGAACTGGAGAAGGCGAACGGCAAGAAAATTCCGGGCTATGAGGGGCTCGCATTCGCCTCGCCTTTCAAATTTGCGAAAAGCGGGAAGTCCGGGATCGAAGTCAGCGAAATTTTTCCCGAACTCGCCAAGCATGTGGACGAGATGGCCGTCATCAAGTCTCTGTTTACCGAAATCCCGGACCATGTCATTGCGGGCAAGATGCTGAACACAGGTTCAGGACAGCTTTCCAAGCCCAGCCTCGGCTCCTGGGTCACCTACGGTCTGGGCAGCGTGAACCAGAACATGCCCGGCTTCATCACGCTGGGCGGAAGCCCGGACTACCGGCAATGCGCGTTTCTCCCCGGCATCTATCAGGGTTGCAACGTCAACTACGACACGAACTCGAACCTCAAAACGATCCTGGCGAACATCCAGAGCGAGTTCAGCACTCTGGACCGCCAGCGCCGCCAAATCGACTTCGCGGCGCAGTCCAACAGGGAACACGCGGCGATGCTGCAGAAGGACGAGCAGCTGGAGGCGCGCATCCAGGCGTTCGAAATTGCGTTCAAGATGCAGACCGAAGCCACGGACGCTTTTGACATTTCCAAGGAACCCGAGGCGATGCGCGAAAAGTACATGGGCGCCTCGAACGTCTACACCGCCGGCGCCAGGGCCATGAAGGAAACCGGCGCGCGCATGCTTGTCGCCCGCCGCCTGGTGGAGCGCGGCGTGCGCTTTGTGCAGGTTGCGACAGGGAACTGGGACCACCACGAGAGCATCGCGACCAAGGCGAAGGAAGCCGCCATGGCGGTGGACGGCCCGGCCGCCGCACTGCTCACCGACCTCAAGGAGCGCGGCCTGCTGGACTCGACCTTGGTGATTTGGGGCGGAGAGTTCGGCCGTACCGTGACCTCCGGCGGCGGCGGCGCGGGAGCGCCCGGACGCGACCACAACGGCAACGCTATGGTTTCCTGGATGGCCGGCGGAGGGGTGAAAGGCGGGCAGAGCTACGGATCCACGGACGAGTTTGGCGGTCGGGCGGTCGAAAACAAGATGCACGTCCACGATCTGCACGCCACGATCCTTGCACTGCTCGGGTTCGACCACACCAAGCTAACGTACACCTACAACGGCCGCGAATTCCGCCTCACCGACAACTTCGGCAACGTGGCCAAGGAAATCATCTCCTAGTTTCGCATTCTTTTGCTTTCTACGGGCGGCCGCCCCAAGCGGCCACCTTCAACAGTCATCCATCTCAGTCTATGCGACACATCCCGTCGTTTTCCCTTCCAACGCTGGCGGCTCTTGTCGCGCTGCCGCTTCTGCACTCCGCTCCCACCGCTACCGCGGCGGTGACACCAGCGGTCACTCCCGAGCAGAACGAATTCTTCGAGAGCAAAATCCGCCCCATATTCGCCAACCACTGTTTCGAATGTCATTCCGCGGAGAAGGGCAAGACGAAGGGCAGCTTCAGCATGGACTCCCGGGAGGAAATCCTCAAGGGGGGAGAAACAGGTTCAGCCCTCAAGCCCGGCGACGCCAAGGGAAGCGCCCTAATCAAGGCTGTGACCTGGGAGGACGACCTCCAAATGCCCCCCAAGAAGAAGCTCAGCGACGAACAAATCGCGGACTTGAAGAAGTGGGTCACCATGGGCGCCCCGGACCCGCGCGACCCGTCGAAATCAACGAAGAAAGACAAGAAGGCCCACTGGGCTTTCCAGCCCGTGCAAAAGCAGACGCCTCCGGCGGTCAAAAACGCCGCGTGGTGCGTCAACAAGCTGGACAACTTCGTCCTGGCAAAGCTCGAAGAGAAGCAGATGCTTCCCGCGCCCCAGGCGGAAAAGGAGACACTCCTGCGCCGCGCCTACTTTGACCTTATCGGGCTGCCCCCTTCGCCGAGGGAGATCGAGGCCTTCGTGCGGGATCCAAGCCCGGACCGCGCCTACGCCGCAGTGATCGACCGACTCCTCGCAAGTCCAGCCTACGGCGAACGCTGGGGCAGGCACTGGATGGATACAGCCCGCTACTCCGACACCACAGGGGATCTCACCAACCAGGCGGACCGGATCTCCGAGTACCGATATCCTTACGCGTGGACCTACAGGGAATGGGTCATCAAGGCGATGAACAGCGACCTGCCCTACAACCAGTTCATCATGCAGCAGCTTGCGGCCGACAAAATCCCCAACAATCCAAGGGAAAACCTCGCGGCACTGGGCTTGATGACGGTCGGCCAGCGCTTCCCGATGAAGGACGACATCATCAACGACCGCATCGATGTGATCGGCCGCGGCTTTCTCGGACTCACCATCGCCTGCGCGCGCTGCCACGACCACAAGTTCGATCCCGTCACAGCTGCCGACTATTACGCGCTCCGCGGCATCTTCGCAAGTTGCGCCGAACCGAAGGAGGGGCCGCTCATCGCCGGAGACCCTCAGTCGCCCACCTTCTTAAAATACCAGAGCGATCTGGCAAAGATGGAGGAAAAGGCGTACGCCGAATTCTACAAGATCCAACGCGAGTACTCCGACAAGATGCGTAAAAACGGCGAAGCCATATTTGAGGCGGCGCTGCTCACCCAGAAATCCGCCACCGCGGAGCAGAACGCACGTGCGAACGAGATCCTGAAGGAGAGCAAGCTGGACAAGGATACGCTGGCAATCGTGAACTCGTCCGTGATGTCCTCCAACCGCATGCGGGCGAGCGATGACATCTACGGCCCGTTTTTCAAACTGGCCACAGTCACAACCAACAGGGAGGCCGTGATCGAATCGATGCTCAACGGCAAGGACAAGTCAAAGTACAACTCCGAGGTCATCGCCTTCTTGAAAGAGCAGCCCAGCCTGCCCTCCGATCCCCATCAGGTGGCTGTTCTGGTCGGCAAGTTCTTTGCAAAATCCGAGCCCAAAACCGCGGCCCTTTACGCGGAGTTCATGGACAAGGCGAAGGACGTTTCCAATTCGCCAGACAAGGCCTCCATGGACGTGGCCGTGTTCCCGCTGAAGCTGCTTCCAGCGTCTGAGCTGAGCATAGAGCGCATGATGGAAGAGGCGAACCGCTCCTTTCCGAACCCCAAGATCCGGGGAATGCTGGCAACCGGCGCCGATCTGGCGGGCATCAACAAGTTCAAGATCACCTTCAAGGGCGGCCCGGTGCGCGCGATGGCTCTCGAGGACCTTCCCAAGGCCGTGGACTCGCCGATTTACGTCCGCGGAAACGCCCCTAAACCCGGAGACAAGGTAAAGACGGTTCCAAGACGCTTTCTAGAAGTGCTCAGCGACAACCAACAACCGGTTGCCTTCAAGGAAGGAAGCGGACGCCTCGAACTCGCCCAATCTATTGCCAGCAAGACCAATCCGCTCACCGCCCGCGTGATCGTAAACCGGGTGTGGATGCACCACTTCGGCGATGGCCTGGTGCGCACGCCCGACGATCTCGGAAACCAGGCGGGCGCCCCGACGCACCCCGAGCTTCTGGACTTCCTTGCGAACTGGTTCGTTGAGGACTTCGGTCCGCAAAAGCCAGCCTGGTCCCTGAAGGCGCTGCACAAGGCCATCATGCTCACCCGCACCTACCAGCAGTCCAGCAACACCGCCTTCAAGGGTGGAACTATTGCCTACGACAAAATGGACCCCGCGAACTCGCTTCTCTGGCGCTCAAACGTGCGCCGCCTGGATTTCGAAGCGTTCCGCGACTCCCTTATCAGCATGGCCGGCATCATGGACCACTCGCTTGGAGGACAGTCCTTCAATGTGAACGAGGAGCCCTACAGCTTCCGCCGCTCCGTCTACTCGTACATCGACCGCGCAGGCATGCCCGACTTGCTGATGCAGTTCGACATGGCCAATCCGGACCAGCCCAACAGCAGACGTACCACGACCATTGTTCCCCAGCAGGCCCTCTTCCTCATGAACAGCTCCTTCGTCGCGCAGATCGTCCAGAACATCGTGAAACGACCTGAGATTGTGCAGGCGGTTCGGGAGGGTTCCGACCGCGGCCTCACTGCCGTGTACAGAGTCGTACTGCAGCGCATCCCGACCGCCTCCGAGCGCGATCGCGCAATGAAGTTTCTGCTAGCCGAGAACAAGCAGCAGGCCACGGTGAAGGTCGAGGCGGCAAAGCTATCTCAGGACGCCGCGAAGACAGCGGACAAGAAGGCCAAGACCGCCCAGGCGCAGTCTGCCAAGTCTGCTTTCCAGGCCATTCAGAACGAAGGCGAGATGGTGCAGCGCGTGGCGTTCTCCCCTTGGGAAACCCTCGTGCAAGCCCTGCTCTTCTCCAACGAGGCTGCATACGTAAACTGACGCGCTCCTCTGGAGCCCCGAAAGTGCACGCCCTGCCGGGCGCACAAACAAAAAAAGGCACGCCACTAAGCGTGCCTTTTTTCGTTCCGCAATCTCCCCGGGATTACGCCAGATCACTCAGTCCGTCCGTACCTCAAACAAGGTTTTCGGGATTCAAACCATGCAGCGACTTGGGAACAAACACCCCGTCTTCACGAACCAGCTTTCCATCGAAATGAATCGTGCCGCCTCCCCAGTCCTTCCTCTGGATGTTCACCATGTCCCAGTGCACCTGCGAGCGGTTGCCATTCTCTGTGTCCTCGTAGCACTGGCCGGGCGTGAAGTGAAACGAACCGGAAATCTTCTCGTCGAAGAGAATGTCACGCATCGGTTTTAAGATATACGGATTGAAGGCGATCGCAAACTCGCCGATGTAGCGGGCGCCCGGATCGCTGTCCAAAATCTCGTTCAATTTCTGGGTGTTGTTTGCCGTCGCCCCGACAATGCGGCCGGCCTTGAACTCCAGACGCACGTTGTCAAACGCCGTGCCCTGATAGATGGTCGGGGCGTTGTAGGTCACATACCCCTCCACGCTGTTCTTCACCGGCGCGGTGAACACCTCACCATCCGGAATGTTGTGCTTCCCTCCGCAGGGAATCGCCGGAATGTCCTTGATGGAAAAGGAAAGGTCGGTGCCCGGCCCCCGAATGTGCACCTTGTCAGTGCGATCCATCAGCGCCTTCAGCGCCTTCATCCCCGGAACCATCTTGGAATAGTCCAGCGTGCAAACATCGAAGTAAAACTTCTCAAAGGCCTCGGTGCTCATTCCGGCCAGCTGCGCCATTGAAGACGACGGCCAGCGGAGAACGCACCAGCGCGTCTTCTTCACGCGCCAGTCCAGAACGGGCTTCATCTTGCGGGCCACCAGTTTCATCTGCTCGGGAGGCACGTCGCTCATCTCCGTGATGTTGGCCCCGCCGCGGAGCGCGATATAGGCATCCATCTTTTTCATGCGCGCCAGTTCGATCGCTGAAGAAACCTCCAACTGCGCGTCGCTCGCGACCTGCGCCATGGCACGGCTCACGACGCCCTGATGCAGCTGCACATACGGCAGGCCCCCGGCGTCGCGCACGGCGCGCACCAGCGCCACGGTCATCTCGGATGGAATGTCAAAGGCGTCAATCAAGGCCTTGTCGCCCTTCTTCAAGCTCGTTGAAAACGAAACCAGGGATTGAGCAAGCTTGTCAAAACGGGGGTCATGCATGGGCGGAGACTTAGCCACAAACACCGCCCGGGATGAAGGCAAACTCGCGAAAATCGCCCCGGGGCCGCCGGCACAGCAACCATTGCGCTCACCATCTTTCCGCCTTTCGGACCCACAAAATCCTTCGCATGGGTTGCCTACAGGGCATCCCAGAGCTTAGTATCACGATTCCTATGGAAAAGATGATCATCGTAGGCACTGGATGTGCCGGTCTCACAGCAGCCATCTACGCGTCACGCGCCAATTTTTCTCCGCTCGTTCTTGAAGGACACGAACCGGGCGGCCAGCTCTCCACGACGACCCTCGTGGAAAACTTCCCCGGCTTTCCCCAGGGCGTCGAGGGACCTGAACTGATCATGGCGATGAAAAGCCAGGCGGAGCGTTTCGGCGCGCGCTTCCAGTACGCCACCGTGGCTGATTTCGAACCCACCGCCACTGGCGCCAAAATCAAAGTCGACGATGCCTGGATTGAAACCGAGACGCTCGTAATCGCATCCGGCGCTTCTGCAAAATGGCTCGGATTGCCCCGTGAGAAGGAGATGATCGGGCACGGCCTGACCTCCTGCGCCACCTGCGACGGAGCCTTTTACCGCAACGTCCCCGTGTGCGTCGTCGGCGGCGGTGACTCGGCCTGCGAAGAAGCCACCTTCCTCACGCGTTTTGCCTCCAAAGTTTATCTGATCCACCGCAGAGACAGCCTGCGCGCCTCCAAAATCATGGCGGAACGCGCCGCCAACCATCCCAAGATTGAGGTGCTCTGGAACAGCGCCCCAACAGAATACCTCACCGACGCCGAGGGCGAGATGCGCGGGGTCAAACTCAAGGACACGGTCACCGGTGCCGAGCGCGAACTCGAAGTAAAGTGCGTCTTTGTCGCCATCGGCCACACGCCCAACACGCAGCCATTCCGCGGCAAGCTGGACATGGACGCCGACGGTTACCTGCTGCAGACCAAGGGAACCCACACCAATGTGCCAGGCGTTTTCGCCGCCGGTGATGTGGCGGACCGTACCTACCGCCAAGCGATCACTGCGGCGGGTCAGGGCTGCGCTGCCGCCCTCGACGCCGAGCGCCACCTGTCGCACCACGGCTAGCCTGCGTCAGTGCGGGCCGACACCGCCGCCCCCTTCCTCCGATGTGGATTGTCCGCCTGGCGCTCCGACGCCCTTACACCTTTGTAGTCGCAGCACTTGCCCTGCTGCTGCTCACTCCGTTCGTACTCCTGCGAACGCCGACGGACATCTTTCCGTCCATCAACATCCCTGTCGTGTCCGTCATCTGGCAGTACGCCGGTTTGAACGCACAGGAGATCGAGCAGCGCATTATCTACGTCCACGAACGTTCGCTCTCCGCCACGGTCAACGACATCGAACATGTTGAATCCAACTCCTACAACGGAGTCGGCATCATCAAAGTGTTTTTGCGCGATGGCGCCTCCGTCGACGGCGCAGTCGCGCAAATCACGGCCGTCGCCCAGACGGTCACCCGTCTCATGCCGCCGGGCCAGATGCCTCCACTGGTCATCCGCTACAGCGCCTCCACAGTACCGGTTCTCCAATATTCCCTGACAAGCGAAACGCTTTCCGAAGGCGAAATTTACGATACCACCCTGAACCAGATCCGCACCGCCCTCGCAACCGTCCAGGGCGCCCAGATTCCGTGGCCATACGGAGGGAAGACCCGCCTCGTTTCGGTCGATCTCGATCTCACCGCACTCAAGGCGCGGGGGATGACGCCTCAGGACGTGGTCAACGCCGTCAGTTCGCAAAATCTTATCATGCCAAGCGGCACGGCAAAGGTCGGGGGCACCGAATATGACGTCGAAGTGAACGTCAGCCCCAAGGTCCTGGAGGAGCTGAACGAACTGCCCGTCAAGACCCTGGACAATACAACCATCCGCCTGAAGGAAGTCGCCCAGGCGAGGGACGGCTCACAACCGCAGCAGAATATCGTACGCCACAACGGCACCAGGGGAGTTCTGCTGACCATCATGAAGAGCGGCCTGTCTTCGACACTGCAGGTCGTCGAGAACATCAAGGCGCAGATGCCCAAAGCTCTCTCCACGGTCACATCCGAGATCGTGGTGAAAGAGTTCTCGGACCAGTCGAAATTCGTGCGCGCGGCGATCGAGGGTGTTTTGCACGAAGGCGTGATTGCCGCCTCGCTCACTGCGCTGATGATCCTACTGTTTATCGGCTCCTGGCGAAGCACCGTGATCATCGCCGTCTCCATTCCCCTCGCCGTTCTCACCGCCATCGCTGTGTTGAGCGCCCTTGGCGAAACCATCAACCTGATGACACTGGGCGGCCTCGCGCTCGCAGTAGGCATTCTCGTGGACGACGCCACGGTCGAAATCGAAAATGTGCACAGGCAGATGGCGATGGGCAAGGACCTCACCACCGCCATTCTGGACGGAGCGGAAGAGATCGCCCTTCCCGCTCTGGTCTCTACTCTGTGCATCTGCATCGTTTTCGTTCCGATGTTCTTCCTCAGCGGCGTCGCACGGTTCCTCTTTGTACCTCTCGCCGAAGCCGTGGTCTTCGCGATGCTAGCCAGTTATGTGCTCTCCCGGACGCTGATCCCGACCATGGTCCAGTGGTTTTACAAAAACACGAGCTATGCAGGCCATGGCGGCGGAGAACTCCCGAGGGGTATCATGCGCCCCTTCGCCCTGTTTCAGCGTGCTTTTGAAAGCGGCTTCGCAAGCTTCCGCCACGCATACCTCCGTGTGTTATCCGCCTGTCTCCAACGCCGGGGCGTCTTCACAATCGTGTTCCTGCTGCTTTGTTCGGCTTCGGTTACCATGCTTCCCGTTCTTGGCAGGGATTTTTTCCCCGCCGTCGACAGCGGCCAGATCAGGCTACACCTGCGGGCGCGCTCCGGAACACGCATTGAGGAAACAGCTCAGCTGGTGGAAAAGGTCGGAAATGCCATCCGCAAGATCATTCCTCCAAAGGATCTGGAGGGCATCCTCGACAATATCGGTATTCCCAATTCAGGAATCAGCCTGAGCTACTCCAACAACGGGCTTCTGGGGACTGGGGACTCCGACATCCTGATCACCCTCAAGCACGGGCACGCCCCCACCGCCACTTACGAAAGAGCCATCCGCCACCAGCTCGCAAGGGAATTTCCCGGGACTCTTTTTTACTTCCTGCCAGCCGACATCGTCAGCCAGACGCTGAACTTCGGGCTTCCGGCCCCCTTCGACATTCAGATCCGCGGCCGCGACCAGACAGGCAACAGGCTGATCGCCGCCAAAATCGCAGACCGGATTCGCTCCATCCCGGGCATGGTGGACATTCGCATCCAGCAGCCGGCCGATCTCCCCAGACTTCAGATCAACATCAACCGCGAGCGCGCAGCCTTGATGAACCTCAGCGAACGCGACGTCGCGAACTCCGTACTCCTCAGCCTCAGCGGAAGCGCCCAGATGCAGCCCGTCTTCTGGCTCAATCCGAAAATCGGGGTGCAGTATCTGGTGAATTTCCGCGCATCGGACGATGCCATGGGCTCTTTGGAAGCTTTGGGGGGAATTCCCGTCACCAGAAACACGGCGGGCGAGGCGGACGGGCAATTGCTGAGCAATCTGGCAACCATCGGCAGATCCCAGGGTCCGCCGCTCATCACGCACTACAACATCCTGCCGGTCATCGACATATTTGCCGGCGTTGCAGGCAGGGATTTGGGCGCGGTATTAAGCGAGCTCCAGCCGGTGCTGGATGAATTCCGCAAAGACCTTCCCCGGGGTTCCTTTATCGAGATGCGCGGCCAGGCGGAGACCATGCGCACGAGCTTCACTGCACTCGGAATGGGACTCGCTGCGGCCGTCCTGCTCATCTACCTGCTGCTGGTCGTAAATTTCCAGAGCTGGCTCGACCCCTTTATCATCATCATGGCCCTGCCCGGTGCTGCCGCCGGCTTCGTCTGGGCGCTGCACCTCACACAGACTCCGCTGAGCGTGCCGGCCCTGATGGGGGCAATTATGAGCCTCGGAGTCGCCACCGCCAACTCCGTCCTAGTCATCAGCTTCGCCCGCGAACGCTTTAACGAGGGTCTTTCCGCATCCCAAGCGGCCTTGGATGCCGGTTCCACGCGCCTCCGCGCGGTGGTCATGACCGCTCTCGCGATGATGATCGGCATGGTTCCGATGGCCTTCGGCATGGGTGAGGGCGGCGAACAGAACGCCCCACTGGCCCGGGCAGTCATCGGCGGCCTTTGCCTCGCAACCGTCGCCACATTGTTTTTTGTTCCAGCCGTGTACGCATTGCTCCACCGTAAGCACGTTGCCGGAGGAAACTCCCACACCCCGCTCCCCGTGCCGGCAGCCGCACTCTGAATCCCAATACGCGCCCTAATTTTATGAAAACCTCTACCGCTCCAAAAGTTGGAATGATCAGCCTGGGCTGCGCTAAGAACCTGGTCGACGCGGAAATCATGCTTGGAAGCGTCCTTAAGGAAGGCATGGAGATCACCTCGGACGCGGACGCCGCCGACGTCCTCATCGTCAATACATGCGCCTTCATCGACTCGGCGAAGGAAGAGTCCATCGAGGCCATTCTCGAATCTCACGAGCAGCGCGGCATGAAGAAACGCGCGGGCCAGAGACTGATCGTGACCGGCTGCATGTCCCAGCGTTTCTCCAAGGAGCTCGCCGGCGATCTTTCGGAAGTCGACGCCTTTCTCGGCCTCGACCAAGTCGCTGACACGGGCAAGATCGTCCGCCAGGTGCTGGACCGTCCCCTGAGCCCCGCGCTGCGTGCCGCCGCAAAAAAGGCGACCGTCCTGACGGACGAAGCCTGGGAGCCGCTCAATCTTGTGACGAGGAAGCCTGTCTACATTCCGGACTGGGACACGCCAAGGGTCAGGCTCACGCCGAAACACACCGCTTTCACCAAGATCGCCGAGGGCTGCAATCATCCGTGCTCCTTTTGCGTGATCCCGCAAATGCGCGGCCGCCACCGCTCGAGAAGCATCGCCTCGGTGGTCGCTGAGGTCCGCCAGCTGGTTTCAGAAGGGGTCAAGGAGATCAACCTAATCTCCCAAGACACCACCTATTACGGAATGGACTTGTGGGAACAGAAGGCCGGCCCACGCCAGCCGGTGGATTCATCGCGCGGCCCGACGCTCTCGACCCTTCTGCGCGAACTCAACGCCATCCAGGGCGACTTCTGGATCCGCCTGCTCTACACCCACCCCGCTCATTGGAGCGATGAACTGATCGAAGCCATCGCCCAGTGTGAAAAAGTGTGCCGCTACATCGACATGCCCCTGCAACACATCCATCCCCGGATGCTCAAGCTCATGCAGCGCGAAACCAGTAGCGAGCACATCGAGGACCTCATCGCCAGGATCCGCGCAGGCATCCCGGGGATCTCGATCAGAACCACCTTCATCGTGGGGTTCCCCGGGGAGACAGACGAGGAGTTCGAGTACCTGCTCGACTTCATCAAACGCACTAGGTTTGAACGCCTTGGCGTGTTCACCTACTCGCAGGAGGAAGGCTCGAAGGCTGCCAAGATGGAGGATCATCTCCCAGCCAAGACAAAGCAGGCCCGCTACCGGAAGGCCATGAAACTGCAGCAACGGATTGCCGGGGAGATTTCCAAACAACAGATCGGCCGCACCCTGCGCGCCCTTGTGGACCAACCCAACACCGCCCGCGCCCATGCAGACGCTCCGGACATCGACGGCCGGATCCACCTCAGCTCGCCCGCTTCCGTTGGGGAGTTCATTGAGGTGCGCATCACCGGAACCCAGGTGTACGACTTGATTGGAGAGCCTGTAGGCTAAGGCAGGCCCACTTTCAAACCGTCGATCCAAACCGTCAGGTATTGCCCTTCGCAGCGGGGCTCACCGCGGCACACGCGACTCCCGTCTTACGTATTTCTCGATGTGGAAATGCGCAAAACCCACGTCCACGCGTCTTTTTGATTCCAGACGCAGTCCCGCAGGACACATCTGCCCTTCCAGCGGATTCACAAAAACAAGCCTCCCACCGGGGCGCAGCAAGCGGTCCGCGGCGTCGAACAAGCCGCGCACCATCTCCTGCAAGTCCCGCACCGGAACACGCTTTCCAAGCGGAGGATTGGTGATGATCAGCGAGAGATCCCCCAAGCCCTTCACCGTCCCCGCATCCCGGAAGTCACAGTTGGCGAAGACCAATCGAGCAGGACCAGCCGGGGCAGCAGCCTTCACGTTTGCCTCCGCTATCAAGACGGCGGACGCACTCAGATCCGTTCCAAAAACAGCTTCAACGCCTCCCAAACGCACGCATTCGGCCAGCTCCAAACCCGATCCGCAAAACGGATCCCAGATTCGTTCAGCAACCTTGACCCCGACATCCGCAACCCTCGCAAGGGCGGCCGCTAAAGGCGGATGGGAAGCCGCCGGCACATCCCCCTGCCGGTAGGCAAACCTGGGGTCCGGGCGTAGTCTTGGAGTCAACTCAACACTGATGCCTCGCGCAGACTCCCAGACGCGCACCTCCCAAAGCGCCGCACGCGAGTCGTTCAACAAACTCGGACAGGTCCGGAACACCTCCTCCGTCACCTCCCGCACCAGAGACTCGTTTGCCCTTCGAGACGCAAACTCCAGCCGGTACCTCACCGGCCCATCGGTGAAGCCTTCAAAGACCGCCCGCGCAGCGCTGCCGGATACGAATCCCGCCAACTGCTTTGGCTCCAGAGGAGCCCCCGCGCGTGGAAGCGGGGGAAGCTTTCCGAGTACAAAGCCGACGGAGCTGAAGCAACGCAGCGCATAGAGTTGACCGAGGCTGAACGGCTTCAAGGGCCTAAGCTCGATCCAGCCGGCACCGGAGTGCACCACTTCGAAGACACCCTGAAGTGCGCGAGTTTGGGAAAGCTCGTCAAGCAGCAGGGACTCCAGCCCTGAGCGACACTCCAGAAAAACGAGGACGCCAGCGATCCGATCGAGCACGCGATCCATAGAAACACCCCCAGCATCGTGTTTTCGAGCGACATTCGCGCGGACCTTTTGCACCACCCGGGACCACTCGCCCGAGCCTTCCTCCTCGCCGGCTTTCAAAGTCTCACTTCCACCGATCCGCTCCAAAGACTGAAGAGCAAAGCGCTTCTCCCTCTCCCCAACAGCGCCGGAAGCCAGATCCAAAAGCTGCCTCTCATCGGCTTCGTCAGCCCCCAACTTGGGAAGCGCCACCATCGCATACCGCCTGATTTTTTCGGAAGGATCAGCCAGCAGCCCCCTCAGCCATTCTCGGGCCTGCCGCTTTTGCGACTCGGTACCCTTTTCTGAAAATACCACCCCTACCGCCCTCACCACAGAGACTTTCTGCACCCTTTCCAACGGGGCCCCGGCATTGAAGAGGGGAACCTCCAGTGTCCACAAAGCCTCGCAGCTCATGTCGCGCAGTCTGCGATAGTGTTCCTTAACAAGGTCGGGAGAGTTTTTTTTCATAAGGATGTCGCCTTGCTCCCGGAAACGGACAACCAAGCGGAATAAACCAGAAACCTAACGCCTTTCGGACTGCGATGTGTATTTAATTCCGATCCGCGGGCGGCACTGCTTTTTTCCTAGCCAGCTTTGAGCACGAACCGCCACGCTTTGAACCATGCATTCCATTCTTGTCGCCCCATCAGTTTTGGCCTGCGACTTCGGCCGCCTCCATGATGAAATTCACCGCGCCGAGCAAGCCGGAGCGGACTGGCTGCATCTCGATGTCATGGACGGACACTTCGTCGACAACATCTCGTTCGGACCGGCCTTTGTCGATGCAGCAGCCTCTGCCGCAACCGTTCCAGTCGACACGCACCTGATGATTTCACGGCCGGACCACTACCTGCCCCGTTTTCTTAAAAACTCCCACAACATCACCATTCATGTGGAGTCGGATTGCGACGTGGCCAGCGTGCTCAAATCCATTCGGAGCGCGGGCAGAACCTGCGGACTTTCACTGAGACCGGGAACGCCTTTTTCCGCGGTGGAGCCGTACTTGAACGCGATAGACCTCCTGCTGGTCATGACCGTCGAACCGGGATTTGGCGGTCAGGCTTTTCAGCCTGCTATGCTTGAAAAAGTTTCAGCAGGAGCGGAATACCGGAAAAAACACGGACTTGGCTTCCGGATCGAAGTGGACGGCGGAATCATTGCGGCCACAGCACGCGACTGCATTGCGGCGGGAGCGGACACTCTTGTCGCCGGAACTTCGGTGTTCCGGGCTCCGGATATGAGCGCTGCAATACAGCAGATCAGACAGCCATCCGGGCGGTAAACACGGCGCCCCGCACCACATTCAGCCTAAGGCGGTTCTGCAATGGGACGCACCCTCCGGCGGGGCTCCTGGCTCGTCGGCTGCCCGTTGGGGGGCGCCGCCGGTGTTGGCACGACGGCCTGAGAGGCACCAGGCCGCGGAACTGTTCCTGTCGCCATTCCGGGGCGCGGAATCGTGGTAGCTTTCGGAGGAGTTCTCACCGCAGACGTCGGAGACCTCGCCCCCGGCTGGGTGGGACTTGCAGGACTCGCACTGGCCGCCACAGCAGCTTGGTCAAACTCCACTCTCCCGGTCTCAGAACCCTTGCGAAGGACGACAACCGATTTCGCGGCTACCGCAGCCTCTTCCACCGAAACTACGGAAATGCCCTCATCGCTTGGACGATCTCCAACCAAGACCAGGCGCGTCGCCATATCACGAGACCTCACAAAGACGTTGTATGTCTCCTGTCCGTCCTTGTTTTTCTGCTTTGAAATACCAGTCACCACAAAGTTTGTGGCGAAATTTTCAACAGGAGCCGCTGGCTCGGGAGGAGCGCTCGCTATGGCAAATGGCGACTTGGACACCAAGCCGGAATACCGCTCCGCTGGAAAGGCTTTTGGAATGGCTTGAGAAGCGCCGGAGTCGGGACCCGCCGGCTTGCCCTGAGCTGCCTCCCCAATCAGACCAGGCGAGGGTTGCCCACTGGGGGACGCTTGTGAAGGCACCGGAGAATCCTGCGCAACGCAATCCGCCACCCCGGCGAACATCGTCAGGAGGAAAAAAGCGCTCAAAGGACGGTGCAGCGAGGCTCTCATCAGCGTGGGGCGAACCATTTCGCGACAGTGAAGTCGCATTGCATTTGAGTGGCATCCGCCGCATCCACACGGAGACGCGCCTGTTGAACGACGATGAAGCGCTCGGGGGCCTGCAGATCAGTGAGAAAGGCACACAAACTCTTCCAATTGCCCTTGAGCTCAAACTGCACAGGCACGGCGACAACACCCGCTTCATTTCGCGACGACACGAGTTGCTGTTTGGAAAGTGTCAGTCCGTTCTTCGCTGCACTCTCCTTTAAAAAGTTGAGAAGCGTTCCACCTTCGGCATCACTGGCGAGCTTGGGCTGAGCTTTTTGCAGCCACTGCGCCCTTTCCTCCCAAAAGCCAAAATCCTTCTGTAGTTGCCGTAAGCCCTCAAGAGTCGTGCTTTTCTGAGAAGCATCCAGAACAAGCTGCGCACGTGTCGTTGAAAAGTACTTGAAAACAACGAGATTCAAAAGCACCACGGCCATCACCGCCACAATGCCGACCAACCGGGCTTCACTCTTTGAGAGCTGGTTTAGTTTCATCGCTGCGCAAGAGTGCTGTCCACCTTCCCACTCACGCGAAACTGCGCGCGCTCGTTGGGAAGGATGTTGGGGTTGGGCGATTCAATCCGGTAGCCGCTAAGCTCCGGCTCCGTTTTCAAACGCCTCACATAATTGATCGCCTCATCCACATTCGCTGCCTCGGCGGCAAACGCAAATTCCTTCGGGTTTAGCTGGAACTCCGTAATGCGGATATCAGCGCCGCCCACGGCCTTGGTCGCCTGATGCAACAACTCCACCAGGTACCGGGAAGGATCCACGGCGGCCTCGAGGGAACGCCAGCGGGTCTGACGCGACTTGAAAAGCTCCACTTGTGGCTGCAGCTCTGCAATCTGGGCGGTGACTTTCCTAAGCTGCGCCTTCTGATACGCCAACCAGGAAAACCCGAGCGCCAGCAGCGCCATGTACACCATCGCAATCATCTGAAGCCGTTCTACAAAGCGCGCCTTCTGCGAAATCTCCATCCGTTCCGCAGCCCAGGCGGGCGGCAGCCAGTTGCCCGCAAGTTTGTCGTCTAAAACGGAGGGCAGCTCCTCTACAATCATCTCAGGAAGCGCCTCCCGCACCACCCCCCGCCACTGGCTAGAACCCACGAAAATCTTGCTTACCGGCCGGCTCAAAGACCCGGACAGCTCGGCTCCCAAACGCGCTCTCGTGATTTCAGCTGGGGAGGGGAGGTCGTTCTCGAGTCCCACCGCCTCCAGCCAGGCCAACTTCCCATCCATAGCCACTAGCAGAAACGCCATGCCCCCCTCCATCCAGAGAGCCATCACCTCGCCTTCGCCTGAAAGACTGCGGGCCAACTGCACCGCATATACCCCCACCGCAGAGGGGCCGAAACCACCCAACCGAAGGGGGTCTCCAATCGCTTTCAACTCCGCCAATGCCACGGTGACCGCAAGAACCGTGACCGACTCTTCCGAACCGCCAAGCTCCTCAATATCAAAAACAAAGTCTTCTGCGTTGTAAGGCAGGAGCTTCTCGAGTTGAAGCTGCGCCATCGCCACCAACTCGTCTCTGGGCGCCGGAGGGAGCGTCAAACGCTCCGTGACAATCGCCGACGAGGGCACCAAAAGCTCCGCACTCACCCCGGCAGGCAACGCCTCGCACAGTTCAAAGATTGAAGAGGCATATCGCGGCGCGCCTTCCACCACAGCCTGCCACCCTTGTGGTGCTGGGACTATTCGAGCTGTTTTTGCGCCGACTCGGGGTTTCATTCGATCCAAGAACGTATCTGCGGGGTACCAGTGCCTTTTCGTACAACCACCTGCACTTGTCGAACGACTTTTCCAGAATAACCTTCCGCCCGGATGCGGATGGTCTGGTCGCCGACCGTCACAAGTGGCGCCAAACGCTCCCAACGCTTGAGGTCAAAACCAAGAGCCTGACGCACTTGGTCGGCTCCCGTAAACTTTGGATCGTCCTCGGTGTGCAAGATCTGGTCATTTCCCGCCCGGACCTGCAGCCACCGCTGCACCTGCCCCTCGCCCAAGCCGGGCAAAAGCCGCAAAAGCTCCTCGGGAACCTCCAAAAGGTCAAACGGCCCGGTGCTTTCCAGCGTCACTAACTCCTCCCACCCCGTGTAAGCGAGCAAAGGCTCCATGCCCGGAATCCGACGCAACTCATCAAGACTCTGAATCATCCGGTTGGCCGGATGGTAGTCCTTGTTGTCCTCCTGACCGTTGGGACGAGCAATGTTATCGGCATCCACATAATCCATCAAGCAATCCACCAACCGGTCACGGTCGAGGGGATTCACGCCAATCACCAACTCGAGCCACTGTTTGAAAACAGCCATGCGCCCGTGGTCGTTTCCACTGAGGATCCACGCCAAATTGAGACGTCCCCCCTCGCTTTCAATCGTCACCCGATAACCCACTCCGGGGGCAACTTCCGCCTGCAGAAGCGAACTGTAACGGTCTACCTTGGGGTTCAGTGCCACCGCCACACCGGAATGCGCCATCGCCAAAGCCTCCACGTCCCGGGTCTCTTCCCCATGCAGTTGTAAACGCTGCTGCAGCCAGAAAAACCAGCTCGCCACCGCCATGGTAAGGACAATCACAGCCCAAAACACGGCAAGCAAAGCCGACCCTCCATTCCGATGGGAGCCCTTCACCATTTTAGCGACTGAAATCCGTTTCGATTTCATTGGACGCGCGCGGAGGGAACCGGAAGAACGACTTCGAAAGGCTCATCTGTTGGGCGCCTCCAAACCTTCATCCTTACCAAAACGGGCCTGGAGTTCTGGTCATCCCACTTCTCAATCCATGCCCCCATGGAAGGCTGCCAGTAACGGAACTCTAGTGCCGCTATATCGGCGAGAAGCGGGATCCATTCATAGTTCCTGTCGGGCTCGCTCACCAAGCGCCGCCGGACTCCTAGGTCCTGCAGCCGCGACGTGGAACTTTTCGGCTGTAGGGTGAGCGTCATGGCGTAATCATCCTCCGGGGCCGCTGAAGTTAGGACAGACATGCCGGGCCGCGCCACCCACTGCAGCTCGTCCGCGGGAGACATTCCGTACACATGAGGAATACCACGCAGGACATCGTTCTGCCTGAGCGGAAGGCTAACGAGTACTCCCTTCACATAGCGGACCAGCCCCTCCATCGCCACAGCCTCCAACTGACTGTCTCTGGAGATCTGAAGGGCCATCAACTGAGTCCCCACCAGCCTGTACATGGTCATCAGCAGGAGGCCCAAAACCCCAACCCCAACCATGATTTCCAACAAGGTGAATGCCGCCCGAGGCACATTGGCACCTCTATCCGGCCGCTGGATACGCATAAAATTTTAACTCTTTGGTAGCCCGTGTGTTTCCTGCCCCCGGCCAGCTCACCTCCAGCGTGACCTCGTACAGGCCATCCACAATCTTTTTGTTCTGATCCACCAACTCCAGCGGCACCACCCCCTGCCTGAGACGCATCCCCGTAAACTCGCCCTTTAACTCTACAGTCGTGCTGTCCGCGTACGGTTGGGCTCCGGCCTCCAATTCACGCATCCGGTTCAAAAGCGCCCGACGGGCCCGTCCGTCCTCACGCTGCAGCACTCCGGCCTGCAGGCCCGCCTCGATGGACCTCGCTAGCGCCAGCACTGCCATTCCAAAAATAGCTGTGGCAATCATTGCCTCGAGCAGTATGAACCCGCCCAAGTTCCGAAACAGCCTGCCTTTGAACAAAGGAAGTCTCATATTCATCCGCTTACTTGGCCTGCACCGAAAGCACGTCAGGTTCGGGCAGCAACGCTCCGAACCTCAGCGCCCAGCTCCCACCGGGACCACTGTATAAAACCTCCACCGGTTCGCGCACGCCCTCCCTCCAAAAACTCCATTCCATGAGCGGCTTGGAATCCCTTGCCGCCGTCCGGACAAGCTCCAGCGACTCGTCTTTTGAAAGGGCGAACAATTCACCTCCCTCTGTCGCCGGCTGCGTTAAATCATCCATCGGCGCCTCGGCCTGAACCAAACGCACTCCTCCTTCCTCCCAACGAAGCCGCACTTCGTTGCGACTCGAGCGCGCCAGTGCAGCGGCCTTGCCAACAAACTGCTCGAACATCTCCATCCGTTCCCGGAGACGTTGCTCGGCAAACAAGCCTCGCAGGCTTGGAATCGCGAGGCTGAGCATCAATAGACCGATCACCACGGTCAGACTGATTTCCAACAGTGTAAAACCCTTCTGCTGTGTGAAGATCCGCCGTTTCACACCCCGCCCTCCTTTGAAACAGCCAACCCCACCCCATCGGCGGAGCGCGCAGAAGCCGGGACGAGACGCGGAACCGCCTCGCACACGTTCCTCCATCCCGGAAAGCCCCACGTGTTTGGAAAGCCCTTGCATTGCACAGGCTTTGCCGCCTGCACACGGCATCCCCCGTCCTCCAAAAAGATACACTCTCCGTTGGCCTTGTCCTTCAGAGCGAGACCGTCCCGCTGTGGCCTGACACGTGTATACTCCTGCACAAAATCAAACTCCGACACGCCAAACAGTCGCGCCATCGCCTCAATTTCGACCTCCCCAATCTTCACCTGCCCCGGCCAACGGCAGCAAGCCGTGCATCGCTGGCAGTCATAAAAGACATCAAAGGCCATAAATAATTCAGAAGAAATACTTCGCGGAGGAGGGACAGGAAAAAGTCTGAAGGATCCGGACTCCCTTCAAACCCCGTGGAACCTGTCCGTGTAGACGGGCGGGGGGAAGCAAACCGGACCCTTTCTTCTTAGCCTGTTTTTTGTATAAAGCCAGTCTCGCTATCCCAGACCATCTCTTGACTTCTGCTGGTTCTAGAAGTTCTGATTCCCTTTTCATGAAACTCGCCTCACGTATCACCACACTTGCCACGCTGGTCCTTCCCGGCGTGCTGCCGAGCGCCAACGGCGCGATCGATTTCGTAAAGGACATCCAGCCGATCTTGGAAAACAACTGCGTTTCTTGCCACCGGCAGGGCAACGTAAAGGGAGGCGTGCGTTTGGACACCCGGAAACAAGCGACAACCAGCGGAGACAACGGGCCGGCCCTGGTTCCCGGAAAATCTGCGAAGAGTCCACTTTACACCACCATGGTCCTTCCAGAAGACGACGACCTTCTGATGCCTCCCAAAAAGAAGGGCGGCCCGCTGCCGAAAACCACCGCCGAACTCATCCGCGCCTGGATTGACGAGGGCGCAGCTTGGCCTGAAGACCTGACGCTAGTTTCCAAAAAGAAGGAGGAAACAGCGAAGGTGGATGAACCCAAACTGGTGGTTCAAATTCATGAACGCATCTCTTCAAACTCCCCGGCCATTGCGGAAAAGGAGATGAAGGCCTACTCCGAACCAATTCCGGGAACTGAGGTAACGTTCGACCTGGTGGCCATTCCGGGCGGGAAATACAAGATGGGAAGCCCTTCCAGCGAAGAAGGCAGGAGTTCCGACGAGGGCCCGCAGAGAGAAGTCTCCATTTCGCCTTTCTGGATGGGGAAATGCGAGGTGACTTGGAACGAATTCGAGCTCTTCATGTACCCAACCGAGGAAAAGCGCATCAGGGCCACGCGCCAGGTGGATCCCAAGCTCAATGACTTGACCGACGCCAGCTCAAGGCCCACGCAGCCCTACGTCGAGATGAGCTTCGGCATGGGCAAGGACGGGTACCCCGCGATTTCAATGACCCAGCATTCCGCCAACAAATACTGCGAATGGCTGAGCGCAAAGACCGGGCACTTCTACCGCCTGCCGACGGAGGCAGAATGGGAGTACGCCGCTCGCGCGGGAACGACCACCGCTTACTTCTGGGGTGATGACGCCGGCAAAATGGACGAGTACTGCTGGTGGGCAAACAACAGCGAAGGCAAATACCAGAAGGTCGGGCGCAAAAAACCAAATCCTTGGGGCCTCCACGACATTCTCGGCAATGTCATCGAGTGGACCATCGACCAGTACTCGGCATCCGCCTATGCAGAGGCAGGGGCCACGGATCCATGGGTCAAGGCAACCAAGCCTTATCCCCATGTCGCCCGCGGCGGCGCTTGGGACGACGACTCCGCGGAGAAACTCCGCATTGCGGCCAGACGTTTCTCAGATCCCGACTGGAAGATCCAGGATCCCCAGTTTCCCAAGAGCATCTGGTATCACACAGATGCACAGTTCCTCGGCTTCCGCGTCGTTCGTCCTCTGAAGACGCCTTCGCCCGAGGAAATGCAGAAATTCTGGAACAGCGGCGTCGAGAAGGAATAGCCCGTACGATCTTTAGATCCGCACACAGCTGATCACGAAGGCTGCCTGCAATCCGCGGGCAGCCTTCTTGTTATTCAGCACTGCAGAGAATAAGCCGCACTTACTTAAAGCTGGGGCAAGAACGACACGTACGGCTATCCGGCTCGTTGAAACCGTCTCAATTTCGACACCAGTCAGGCTGCATCGCAAACGGCTTGGAAATAAGTTGGCCCGTGCTAAACATGAAGGAATCTTCACTGTCTTATTTTTCATGAAAAACGCGATCCATGCCCCTGCTCCGAAACGCTCGCGCGAAGACTTTCTTTCAACGCTCGCAGGATTCATTGCATCTTGCCGGACATTCCCGGCGATCGCAGCGATCCTTTGTCTTTCCGCCAGCGCCCTCCACGCAGAGGAGGCTCCCCTCATCACAATCACTAAGAGCGACAAGATATCGATCGCCTTGAATGCCATCAGCGGAAAAGACGGCGCCAGCATCTCTCAAGTTCTGCAGAAGGACCTTCAGCTTTCAGGTGCTTTTTCGCTGTCAAACACTCCCGGGGCGAACTTTCTGGCAGCGGGATCCAGCTCGGGAGTCCAGTTGCGCGGCCTCCTGACAGAGCGCGGTGGAAAGGTCATTCTGGAACGCACCTACTCAGGGCCGGCCCGTTCACAAGCTCACGCGTTTGCAAACGACATCATCGAGGCGGTAACCGGAGTGAAGGGGATCGCCGGTTCACGCATCGGATTCGTGGCCAACCGTTCTGGCAGCAAGGAAATCTATCTCGTCGACTCGGATGGAGGCAACCTGATGCAGCTCACTCACGACTCCGTGATCAGCGTTTCGCCACGGTTCTCCAGCGGAGCTAGGCGCATCGCCTACACCGGCTATCAAAGCGGGTATGCCGACGTTTACGAAATTGAACTGGGCTCTGGGCGGCGCAGTAAAATCATGAGCTATCCCGGCACGAACTCCGGTGCGGCCTACTCACCGGACGGCAGCCGCTTTGCCGTGACGCTGAGCAAAGATGGAAACCCCGAGCTTTACGTCACCGACTCTGGTGGCGGCTCTCCGAGGCGCATCACGATGACACCCGGCGTGGAAAGCTCTCCGACATGGTCGCCAGACGGGCGGGAAATCATCTACTCGAGCGATTCAAGCGGCAGCCCCATGCTCTATCGGATCTCCTCCTCCGGCGGCTCCCCCACTGCAGTCCGCACCGGCCATTCCTACAATACCGAGCCCAACTGGTCGCCTGACGGCAAGCGTGTCGTGTTCAACATCCGGGAGGGTGGCTCCTTTCAAGTGGCCGTTCTGGATCTCAACTCCGGGCAAGTCCGGATTGTAGGGGAAGGACAAAGCCCTGCGTGGGCCCCCAACTCCCGGCATCTGGTCTACGCACAAGGCGGTTCGCTCGTCTTGTTCGACACGCTCACCATGCAACGAAATGCCATCGCTGGAGGACTCGGCAGGATTTCGGAACCCACTTGGGCCCGATAATTCACCACGCTTTCGATGGGTTTTCTTTCACTGCTGGCCGAGCTTCGCGCCACAGCTCCGCTCGTTTATCCCGAGCCTGACGTTAAGGACCGCCTCCAGCAGTTCAAGTACATCGGCCGGGCGCTCCTTTTTCCCACGGCGACACAGAAGTGGTTTGAAATCCTTTCACACCAGCCTTTTAAGACGCTGGCAAACAGGCGCCCTCACATGCGGAGCCGCCTCCAGCGCCCCTACCTGACCTGCGACTTAAGCGCTGCGGAGAAAATTGAGGCGCTGGAACACCACTACTCCTTCCTTGCCGGCGAGCTCAACGACAAGATCCTCCAAAACATTTGCGAAGGAGTTCCAGCACAATTGGCAACACTCCGCCTCGATGACACAGAAACCCTCGGACTGGCTCTGCGTTTCAGCGTGTTCGACAGGGAGGGAGAACTCAGCATCTCGCTTCGCAGTGAAACGACGGGCGAATGGATTTGCTCCCTCGGATTCACCGTGGTGCATTGGAGCGCAGACAAGCGTGAGATCCTGATTGGGGGACTTCAGGGTCATGATTTCACAGATGAAAAGCAGCGCATCGTGAGCATGACGCGGGGCATGCGCGGCCTCAGACCTAAAGCCCTGATCCTGTATACGCTCCAGCAGCTGGCCTGCATCTGGAAAATAACCGCTCTGAAGGCCGTGAGCAACGGCCGGCACATCTACCGTTCCTTTTGGAAACGCAAGGACGTCGCGGCAGATTACGATACCTTCTGGAAGGAATCAGGCGGTGAAATGGATCCCGGGGGCCTTTTCAGACTGCCTGTCGTTCCTGCAGTCCGTGACATTGCGGAAATCAAACCCAACAAGCGATCCATGTACCGCCAGCGTTACGCCATGCTGGAGTCACTCGCAGGCGATATCCGGCAGTCGATCTCCGAACCTTCAAGCGACATCGAAAGCGGAGTTTGAAAAACCATCAGTAACGATAGCAGATCAACCGCGGCGGCGCGCCGTCCCTAGACCGTTCATTCTGCATGACAAGCAGCCTGCGCCCGGCAAGGACGGGGATCGACCATGTTTCGGGGGCCTCAAAAAGCTGCTCCCGCTGAACGACTCTCGGCTTGTCCGCCTCAGCGAAAAAGCGCACCAACTCACCGGATTCCCCAAGCGCAACAACGCCCCGGTCCCCAAGGTCCAGCAGGCTGCCCCGGCCGAATTTCCCGCCAAGATCATCGCTCCATTTCTCCCGTCCACTCGATGCGTCCAAGCACACCAACTGCGCCAGACGGGGGTTCTGGCCGTCGAAACCCAAAATCATTCCGTCCTTCTCAATCGGCGTTCCGAACTGGGAACCCAGTCTTGAAGCCGACCAAACCGGCTTGATCGAACCATCTGAAGCGATCTCGTGCAACACGCCCCCGCTGCCGTAACCCTCGGTCGTAAAGACCCTCCCGGGAGACACGACCACGGGCGAGGCGGCATTCACGGACTCGGCGATGCGCGAACGGTGCCAGGCTTCTCCAAGCACGCCCCCGGACTCGGCGTCAATGCACAGCAAACCGCCCGTGGGCGGGCGGGTCTCCCCTCCGGTAAACACCAACACAGCCTGCCGCGCGCCGGAGCCATTCTGTATCTTGAACGGAACCGCCGAGGCATAACCTGCCCCCCAGGTATGTTTCGCAACCCACAACTGCCTGCCGGACTCGCCGTCCAGCGCGACCACGCAGCGGTCCTCGGTCCCTCCGACAGGAACGATGATTCGTCCGTCAAGAAGCAAGGGGCTCGAGCCGTGGCCGAAAAAGTTGTCCTTCATCGAATATTCGGAACCCAGATCCTTCTTCCAAACCACGCTCCCACTTTTGAGGTCCACGCAGTGCATCACGCCGGTGATGCCGAAACTCCAGACCCTGCCGCCGCCGATCACCGGACTTGTGCGGGCCCCGTCTCCCGAGCCATACCGGTCCCTGTAGGGAGCCTCGTAAGCGACCTGCCAGATGCGCCTGCCGGAATCCAGTTCCAGGCAGTCCAAAACTTCCTGCGTCCCGCTGCGGTGAAACAATAAAACCCTGTCGTCCACCACTGTCGGGCTGGCCCAGCCTTTACCCTTGGGGTACTCCCACTCACGCTTCAACCCGCCATCCCGCCAGAAATCAGCCGCATCCTCGTTCGCGACCCTGCAGTCGTGACGGGGACCCAGAAAATGCGGCCAGTCGGCGGCCTTCGCGGGCGAGGCAACCGCCGCCACCAGACCCAAAAAAGCAGTCAACGAGGGAAACATCTTCATAAGGCGGTCGATTCTAAAGGGGAATGCCCGTGCGAAGGTGTAGCACACGGAACCGCCGGCGGAACCACTTCCACAATACGTGCCAGCATTTCACCGCGCTCCCCGCGCAGCACGTTGCACCTTCCACACAGCCTGGCCGAGGATTCAACCTCCAGAAGGTCCGCCAGTCGCCTGCCGTTTTGCACAAAGAAAAACGCCTGCGGCTCGCTGTAGTAATGCATTCCGGACGCGTTTAAGATGCCACCCAGCGGAATCCGCCCCTCCAGTATGCTTGCGCGCACGGAAGGCTCGAATGCGTCCAAGAAAATCTGGATCGCGCCGTACTCCACCGCGCGGCCGCTAGAGGCGCTTCGCAACAGCACCTCCCTTGAGTACAGCGCTTCACCGGAATGTTCAGACTTCAAAACCTCCAGTCGTATCGCGCTGCCGTGTAAAGCCTCAAGCCGTGATGTCATGTCCCCGCCGTGCACGAGAAGCCTCCTCATTTCGGGAGATAGGCCCTCGGGAGAAACGGAATCGAATTCCGCCTCCTCCGCCGGGTGAAACCTGCTCAGCGGATCCAACAGTGCCGGGTCGAGCAAACTCATACGTAGCGGGAGTTTTGGTGCCGGGGCAGGAAGAACGCGTGCAAGAGGGAGTCGACCATCAGCAGCGCGTTTCGCGTGAGCTCGAAGGCTTCTCCCTTCCATAAACCGAGCCCGCGTGCGGCCAGATCCGCCCATTGCGGGGCAAACTTGATGGCGACGTCCTCGCCGAACTTGCGCGTAAAATACTCGGCGGAAACCCGCCCCAGCTTCAGTTGGAGAATCAACTCGCGAATCATCCGCTCCTCGGGCGTCGTCGCCATGGCCCTCAAGACGGGTAGTTCCCCCTTGCCGACCTGCTCGATGTACTGCTCGATTTCGGTCACGTTCTGAAAATGCACGCCCCCGATGTGGGAGAAGGCGGAGACTCCCGCACCGATCAAGTCGGCTCCCTTCCACAGGGAGTCCCGGTAGACAAACCTGGTACGTTCCGGATTGCGTACCGCCGTGTAACCACTGGTGACCGTGTATCCCGCCTTTTCCAACTGCTCAAAAGCATACCCGGTCCAAGCCCTCTTGGTAGCCCAGTTGGCGACGGGCGCAACCAGTTTACCCTCCGCCTTCATCTGCTTGAAAATACCCGTGTTGTACGGAACCTCCATCTGGTAGATCGTTACGCAGTCCGGCTCCATCTCGAGCAGCAGCCGGATGTTTTCCTGCCAGTTTTCCTCCGTCTCCTCCACCATTCCCGAAATGAGATCGATGTTGATCTGCGGAAACCCGGCGGCACGCGCGGCGGCGTAGGCTCGCTGGATCTCATCCGCACGGTGCGCGCGGCCGTTGATCTCCAAAATATGCGAGTTGAAATTCTCGACGCCAAGACTCAGCCGGGTCACTCCGAGCTCCCGGATCGCGTGTAATTTCGACTCGTTCAAAGTGCCCGGCTCCGCCTCGAACGTGACTTCCTCGACCTCGTTCCACGGCAGAATCGCCTTCATCCTGTCCGTGAGCGAACGGAGCTGGGAGACGCTCAAATAACTGGGAGTCCCCCCGCCGAAGTACACAAACCGGGGCAGCCTGCCGTTCACAAAAGGGGCGGCCGCGTACCGCGCCAATTCCTCGACCCCCGCATCCAGGTACCGGTGGATCTCCTGCGCCCCCCGGTCGGTATAGACGCGGAAGTAGCAGAAATGGCAGCGCTTGCGGCAGAATGGGATATGAAAGTAAACTCCGAGCGGCGTCTCGGGCGCGGCCGGCTGCGCCAGCATCTCCCCGAGATGCTGTGCCGTCCCCTTGTCCCAGAAATGAAAGGGCGGGTAGTTTGAGACAAAATAGTTCCCCGCTGTGGTTTCGCCGGCCTCCACCGTCTCGGTTTTGCAGTCTTGCGCGCTTGTTTGGCTCATGGGGACTTTGCTGATGTTTTCAGACCGTGCACGGCACCGTCTTCCGAACCGATGATAATCCAGCCGTCGGAAACCGCGGGGGATGCCGCAACCGGGGATCCCAGGTCGTAGGACCAGCGCTCTGAGCCGTCGGCCAGCGCCACTCCGTAAAGACGACCATCCATGGAACCAAAGACAACCGTGTCGGCGCAGACCACAGGAGATCCGTCCACTTTGCCGCGGGTTGCAAACTGCCAGACAGCGGTGCCGCTCTTGCGATCTATGCAGTGCAACCGCTTGTCGCCTCCGCCAATCAAAACCCTGTCACCCGTCACGGACGCGCTGGAGAGATAAGGAAACTGCCTCTCCCGGTACTTCCACAAAATCGAAGCCTGCTTCGTATCAAGGCCCAGCACGACGTTTCCATAATGCCCGACGTAGGCCGAGCCGTCGTCCGCAACCGCCACGGAAGAAGCCACGTAGGCATCCGCCTCGATCTGTCTCAACTGCTTTCCGTCCAGTCCGGAGACAATTCTCAGCATCGAATCGCAACCGCCGAATATAAACTCGCCACCCGGAAGCAACGCGGGCGTCCCGTTGATGTAGTTATCCGTTTGCAGGGTCCAAGCCGCCTTGCCAGTCGACGCGTCCACGCAATGCAGCTGCGAATCGTAACTTCCAACGACAATCCAATCAGACACCCCGTCGCTCGCCTTGAGCGTATTCGCTCCACCGATGATTTTGTCGCCGGTGGAGTACGACCACACTTTTTCCCCGGTCTCCCGGTCCAGCGCGTAGAGGTTGCCGTCACTGGAACCCACATAGACTCGGGAGCCAAGGACAAGGGGCGTGGCCTCCACGGGCCCGTCCGTTTTAAAGCTCCACTTTTCGAGCCCCTTCTGAAGATCAAGGCAATGCACGAACCCGGCATCATCTCCTACAAACACCTTGTCAGACACAACCGCGGCCCCGCCCTTGACGGGCTTTCCGGCCGAGTAGGTCCAGATCTCCTTTGGCGCTGAAGACGCCACCATCGAAGAAAACCCGTTGAGCTGGGGATTGCCGCGGTGCATGGGCCAGTCGGCCCCCGCCCGGACGACGAAGGACGACACAAGCAAAACTGCCAGGCCCGCCGCGGCGGTGACTCCACGCACGGCTTTCACCGCAGCACCTCCCGGTAAAGGGCTTCAAAATCTTCGCATGAAAACGCCACTGGATTGAAAGTGCCCGTCCATTGCGCGGAGGCTTCCACAGCCATCCGGGCGATGAGTTCGTCCGTGGCACCCGAAACCGCCATGGGACGCTGAAATGCGGCAAGGGAGAGGATTTCAGATATACCCTGAAGCAGGGCTTTTATCGAGGGCAGTCCAACACTTTTTGCCAGCGCGAGATACTCTCCGGCGGAGGCTGGATCCTCGGCGTTCCTGCGAATCACTCCACTGATCAAACAACCGACGGCCTCACCGTGAACAACGCCGAAATGTGCCGTGAGCGGGTTGGCAGCGGCATGCGCACAGCCGAGCATCGAATTCTCAATCGCGATGCCCGCGTAGGCAGCCCCGAGGAGCATCGCACCGCGTGCATCCAGATCCGAGGGCCCGGACAGCACCTTTGGAAGCGCCTCGAAACAGAGCCGGAACGCCTCCCTCGAAAAGACCTGGGAAAGAGCCGTGCGTTTGCGGGTCACCGCAGTCTCAAGCGAATGCACCAAGGCGTCCACGCCCGTGCAGGCGGTCACTCTCGCTGGAAGCGAGAGCGTGAGCTCGGGATCTAGAAGCGCGATTTTTGCGGCTGCCTTGGGGTCTCCGCACGCCATCTTCATGTGCGTTGAGGGATCGCTGATCAGCGCGAACGACTGGCATTCACTGCCGGTGCCGGCCGTAGTAGGAATGGCGATGAGCGGCAGCATCGGCTTGGAGGCCTTTCCGATTCCCTTGTAGTCAGCCATCCTGCCTCCGTTTGTAAGGAGGAAGTTGACCCCCTTTGCAGTGTCCATGGCACTCCCCCCACCAAGGCCAACGAACAAGCCGGCTCCGTGCTCGACGGCAACAGCGAGACACCGGTCGACATCGTCCTCGTCGGGGTTCTCACGAACGCCCGTGTAGGTTGCAACAGACATGCCGGCGGCGCGCAGCAAAGCCTCTGCGCGCGCAGCGTGGCCAGCGGACGCGATGCCGGGGTCGGTGACAACCAACACGCGGGAGGCACCGAATTCCTGCGCGAGCTCCCCGAGGCGTGAGAGGACCCCAGCCCCAAACACAACACGAGTTCGCGGTTGGTAATCGAAGGGCACCATGACGCAGTTTATTCTGCTCTCTCGATGGAACGGCGGCGGTAGAGGAACTCAAACATGTTGCCCTCGTGGGGTTGGTCCCAGGAGATCTTCATCGTTGAGATGGGTCCGAGGTTCAGCCTTTCAATCAAAGGCGAGTCGAGCAGCTGCGAGGTGAACGCCGGATCCTTCGTTACTGCCGTCACCACCAGCGAAGGCCCTATGACTGAAAGCATTTCAGCCTCCGGCACCTCAACCACGCTTGCGTACGGGCACAGAAACTCGCGGTTCGCCAGGGGATGCGAAAATGAGTCGCAATGCACGATAGTCGGCTGCAAGAAGGTGCCTCCCTCGAAAATAACCTTCCGGCCGCCAGAACGGTGGCGCGCCGTCACATCCTCCGCACCCGGAGTCTTTAGCCCTTCCTCGATAGCACCGTCGATGTAATCAGCCATCTTCGGGTTCGCAAATCCGGAGAGCTTCGCCCCCTCGTCATCGGAGCGCAGTGGAGCCATGGCCCCGAGCTTCTGGGCCAGAGCCTCCGCAATTTCGCGGCCGAACCGCGGAACCACTACCGCAGAAGCGTTCACGCAGGACCGGCCCCCGTTGTCGGAGATCGACGCCACCATGAGATCAATGTACTGCGGCCACTGGTCGATCGCATCCTCGCCGATCAGAATCTTGGAGAACCCGGGGCCGTGCACCGAGAACTTCGGGTTGTCGCGGTACTGCGCAACCGTGTTGGCGTCTCCGAAGATGAGCGCGCGGCCGCAGATGCGCATCACCTCTCCAGCGCCTTCGTGGTCCGTGGGATAGAATCCGAAAGCCTCGGCCGGCGCTCCGGCGGCGATGAAAGCCTGAATCAGGCGGTAGGGCGTCCAGGGCTCCTCGCGTCCCGGCTTGATGACGACCGGCGTCTTGAGGGCGACTGCCGGCAGCCACAAAGAGTTGACCGCCGGAGAGTTGCTCGGCATCACGAGACCCAGCGCCTGGGTGGTCGGATAGTAACTGACGGCGGCGCCGCTCTGCTCACCATAGCCGCGGTCTATCACGTCGAAAGGCAGCCCGCGGGTCAGCCCGTTCAACACAGTCTGCACGTGCGTGAGGGCATAGTGGATCTTCGCCATGTTCCGGCGCACCATGACATGGGGCAGGCCGCTGGTGCCGGAGAGCGTGCGTACGTAATCGTCGGCGCTCTGGGTATGGCCCCTGTCGCCAAGAGGCAGTGTTCCATTGAGGAAAAACTCCCCCGCCTTCGAGGAAATCTCCACCAACTCGGCCACAGTGAATTTACGAAGGGCGGCGCGCGCCTCGCCGATGCGCTGGAGGTCCTTCTTCAGAATCCCGGCGTTGACCTGGCTGACCTGCGCAACAACCTTGCCTGTGCTGTGATCCAGCACATCGGTCTTCTCGAGGCTTTCGTATGGCTTTCCGCGGCGAAGCGCGGGGAGATGAGGCAGCGAGTCCATTAGTACACGCCCTCCACGATGTTCTTCTGCATCGCTCCGAACGGACGCACCTCGGCGACCCCGTCCCAGGCGTACTGGCCCCGGGGCTTGCGGCGGATGGCCTCGTCCCTTTCTAAAAAGCGCGGCATGAAAAACTCCTTTGTGAGCGTCGTGAGTTCGACCCGGCCCCAGGCGTCGTAGTCTACCGTCTTTGCGGTGTTTTCCGAATCCACCACGCGGAGGATTGCGCGCGGTTGGGGCGCGTAATAGGTGATCGAATACTGGTCCTCCGGCGTCAGCGGCACCGACGCGGCGAGCCCCATCAGCGTGTTGCCGTACGTCGGATAAAACCCGATCCGGTTTTCAAGCACCTCTTCCACAATAAAACGCACGTACTGCGGGAGCATCGTCGTTCCGCCGCAGAATACCCCGCGGATGCCGGCATCCCAGATATCGACCCGTTCCGCCAGCGCCTCGAGCAGCTTGGGCGTCGTGAACAAGCCGCTGACCTTGCGGTGCTTGAGAATGTTCGCAGCCTGGTCCACGACGTGGTCCATGTAGGCCTTGGCCTGGTCGAACTGCTTGTTTGAGATGAGCCGCTTCACCCAGCGCGGATCCAGGTCGATAAAGTAACAGGAGGACCCCCTGACGTTGGCGAGATGCTCGATCGCGAGGCGGAGCCTGCGCGGACCCGTGGGGCCCATCATCAGCCAGAAGTGATTCCGGGGAAAATGCTCGTCGCTGATTTTCTCGCTGAACTCGCTGTAGTCGGTTTTGTAGTCCTCCCAGCCGATGCGCTGTTTGGGCATGCCGGTGGTTCCGCCGGTTTCAAAGATGTTGAACGGCCTCCCGGCAAACGCCTTGGGAACCCACACCTCGGGCTGGAGATCGCGCAGCCACTCGTCCTGAAAGTGGGGGAATTTCTGCAGGTCGGCGACGGTGTGAACTTCCGAGCGCGGATCCCATCCGGCCTTTGCCGCCCAGTTGAGCCAGAACGGGCTGCCGGTCTCGGGACTGAAGTGCCAGTGGATGATCTCGCGCAGGTGCGCTTCAAGCTGGGCCTGTGCGGCTTCGGGTGTGGAGTGTGTCATAGGGTTAAAAGGAGCTGGACAGATTTTAGTGCGCAGATTCGCCGGCTTCGGCCGGCGGGTTGGGAAGGAAGAAGCTCAACACAAGGCCGATCGCAAAGACCGACGTTCCCACGATGCCGGCCGCCAGCGCGACCTTGTCGAAGGTCGACACCCCGGGCATAGCGGGCGCGATGATGTTGGTCGTTAGAAAAGCCGCCGACGTCCCGACCATGCGGCCGCCGACGTTGGTTGCGAAAGATCCGCCGGTGCCGCGCAGATGAAGCGGGAAGACCTTTGGAAGGAACTCTCCAAAGTAGGAGAACTGCGCGACAATCAACAGTCCGCAAACTGCGATCGCCCAGTTGAGGCCCGTTCCACCCGTGTGGTAGAGGGAAAAATACGTCAGAGGAACCGCGATGAGACCGGGAACCAGAAATAAGCGCAAAAGCGTCCTCCTTGCGACTGCAAGAACCAGCAGTACGGCCAGAATCAGGCGCCCGGCCAAGCCTCCCATTTCCTGCCAGAACTGCGCCGCGTTTCCCCGCGCCTTGATCGCGATGTCCGCAGGCTCCTGCTTTTCCCTGTTGTCCCCCAATTGCTTCAGAAGCTTCTCGCGGTCGACCAGGTTTTTCTTCGCTTCGGGTGCGGATGCCGTCAGGCGGTCGAGTTCCTCTCCCAGCGCCTTGAAGTCGGCGTTCAGTTGGTCCGCGCGGGCCTTGTCACCCGACTTCATGGCGCCGCGAAATGCCACGCGGTTTTTGGCACGCTTCGCGGCAAGTTCCCGGAGACTGGGTACCGCCTCATAGGAGGCGCGCAGCAGCGGGTCCACAGCGAGAATACCTGCGTTGAGTTCCTTCGCCTCGTCCTGCAGAGGCTTCAACACCTTGCGCTGCTCCGCAAGCTCCGGAACACCCGGGATCACCCGGAGAGGCGTGAGCTGAAGGGCGCCGAACGCGGCGGCGTAAGCGCAGGCCGAGAGTCCTGCGGTGACGAGCGTCGTCCGCCTCAGTTCGGGAGAAAACAAGCCGGACAGGCTAGGACGCGAGAGGGAGCCAGACGCACGGCGCTCCAGCCACACACGTGATTCGGGAACAAAAGGCAGCAGTAGAGCAATGGGGATCGCAGGAATCAAACCGGTGATGAGCGTGTAGCGCCAAGAGGCGTGCGTATTGAAAATGTCGGCAATGGGGAGCGCCGGCAGTTCGTTCGCGTGCATCACGATCCAACCGCTCACCGCGGTCACCAGAATCCCGCCCACCGAGGCGAAGGCCTGCGTGAAACCGAGCGCGAACTCACGCTGTTTGCGGTCGGAAAACAACTCGGCAAGCCAAGTGATCGCAGCGATGAATTCGATGCAGACCCCGACGAAGGTGAGGCTCCGGAAAAAGACAAACACCGGAAGGGTGGAGGCGAATGCCGCCGCGCAGGGGGAAAACGAATAGACGAAGATGCTGAGCGCCATGATGCGCTTGCGCCCGAACCGGTCGATCAACCAGCCCCCCAGCAGTCCGAAGACTCCCCCGCACAGGGCTGAAATCCAGAGCATGCGCCCGGTCCAGTCGGTGACGATCGGATTATTGGGCGGGAGCCCCAGGAGTTCTGCGATTGCCGGGACGCCCACGAGCGGGGTCATCAACAGCTCGTAGGTGTCGAAAAGAAACCCGATGCTGGCGATGATCAGGACCAGCCAGCGGGTTCTGGCGTCCGACACGGGGGAGTTTGCGGGGAGACTCATGGAGTGTATTTCACCGGAGTGGGCGGCGGGCCGGCCCTGCGGCGGCTTGCAACGAAAACGCGCAAGAAACGCCGCAGAGCCAATCGCGGCTAGGGCTTAGCCGCGGCAGGCACCGGCTTGGCACCTTCACCTACGGCGAACAAATGCGTCTGTGAACCGAGGTACATGATTCCGTTCGCAACGATCGGAGTGGAAAGGATCGGGGCTCCCACATTGCACTCGCTCAGAATCTTTTTCTCCTTGCTCGAGGCCAGCACGACAAAGTCGCCGTCCTCGTCACCGACGTAGACCTTGCCGTCGACGACAAACGTGGAGCCCCACATGTGCGCCTGCATGTCGTGAACCCAGTTCAACTTGCCAGTCGCCGAGTCAAGACAGTGCACGAAGCCAGAGAAGTCCGCCAGATAGAGGAGACCGTTATCGGGGTCGATTGAAACGGTGGAAATGGAGCGTTTGGCACCCTTGTAATCCCACACCAGCGCGCTGGCTGTCACATCCCCTTCCTTGGTCGGATCAATGCACAGCAACCGGCCGACGCCCTCGCCGTGCTCGGGATCCTGGCCCACCGCCACGTAAACGCGGCCGTTGTAAAAAACAGGTGTTGCGTTCACTTCGCTAGGCCCCTCCGCCGCGGGGTATTTGATCACCTTGCCGTTCTTGTCCTTCTTGTACTCGGGCGGAACACAGTCAAACCACCAGACCTTCTTGAGGAAGTTCGAGTCCCCCTCCTTCACCGGCTTGGAATCGAGCGCGTAGAGCACCCCGTCTCCGCCACCGAAGTAAACCTGCGTCTTGTCGTTGACCTTACCGATGGACGGCGAAGTCCACTGACCGTGGAAGATTTTAGGTCCAACACCCGCATCGTCCTCGCCGATGAGCTCGCCAGTGTTTTTGTTCAGGGCAATAAACGAAGGGGACTGCGGCGAAGGGATGTTCACATGCGTCCAGTCCTGCCCGTTGGAGGTGCAGACGAAGATCGAATCGCCTTCAATGATCACCGAGCAGTTCGAAGCATTGTGAGGAAATACGCCGAGCTCATCCATCATGTCGTATTTCCAAAGGATGTCCGCATCCGTTGGCAGAACGTCGACCTTTGGTTTTCCAGGCCCAACCATGTACTGTCCCTCGTCCATGAACGGACCCTGGTTTCCGTTGGCCTGCCCATGCAGGTCCAGGCAGAGCACTTCACAGCGGCTGGTGACGACGTAAACGCGGTCCCCCTCGACACAAGGTGAGGAAAGCAGCCCGAGATACTCCCAATCGTTCACCTTGCCCGATGCGAGTTTCGGAACGGTGAGCTGCCACAACAAAGTGCCGTCCTGCTCGCGCAGCGCGTAGAGCACAGACTTGTCGTCCTTGAACCGGGGATCCCTTGGCGAGGCGTTGTTCGTGCCGACGAGCACCACGCCCTTCGCTACGACGGGGTTTCCGTAGGACTGTGATCCGAGCTTCGCAATCCACTTCACGTTTTTAGTGGTGGCGAGGTCGATCTCCTCAGTGTTGGGCTTGAACTTGCCCGGTTGGATGGACTGTGGCATGCCCTTCGCGGGCGAGAACATGTTGCGTCCGGGATTGTTGCCGCCCCATTGCGGCCAGTCCTGGGCGTTGGCTAGCGGACAAAGGAGGACGCCGCAAAAAAGGGCGCCGCCCGCCGGAAGTAAATAACGTAGGGAGGAGTTCATAGTCGGGTCAGGGCTTTACAAGGGTATTGGGTGTCACGGAAAGATTGTCGATCCAGGCGCGTTGCTCCTGCGGGGTGAACACGAAGATGCCGGGGGCGCCCTCCGCATGAGCGTGTTTGTGTGCCACCTCGATTGTCCATTCAGAAGGCTCGTCCTCGCCTTTCTTCCAAGCCTTGGCGCGCACAACTCCGGAGCCGTCGGCCGCGACGTCCACTCGGCATTTGAGGCGGTACCACTGGTTTGGCACCCATGGGAACCGGACGGACTGCCGAAGCCTCTCCTGATTTGAGCTGATCTCCAGTTCCTGCTGGTTTCCCTTGAGCACCGCGAGGTAACGCTGATTAACAAGCCCGACTTCGCTCATCTTCCGCTTGTTACCCTCGGAGAGCACGTCCATTTCGACCGTGTAGTTTTTCGATCCGGGATGCCCGACGAAGACCTGCCCCCTTTGAAACAGCTTGTTATCAATGGTTTTGCAAAGCGCCTTGGATCCCCCCTCTCCGGGTGCCTGCCGCACTTCAAACCGGAACCGGGCCGCGTTCCAGGCCAGCGGGGGGTAGGCAAACGGAGTGGGCGCCTCGAGGGTGTTCGGCACCGCGGGGGCGGGCGGATTGTCGGTGCTCAGAGACAGCTCGAACTGTTCAAAGTCTGCCTTGATGGGGAGGTCGGGAATGACCCTGGCCCGCATCGTTCCCTTCACGTCGCCGAGGCTCGCTTGGTAGGCTCCGGCGCTCGCGACTGGAGCAGCATCCGCAACCAACCGCGCCTGAGCGTCGAAGGCCCCCTTCATCTGGGCCTTCACCAATGCTGTGGGCGGCACGTAGCTTTCAAACTTAACCTGAGCAAGGTCCGCGTTTTCCTTCACCGTAAAGCCCTTCGCATCCAAAACGCGTACGCGCACCTGCTTTGCCTCGGCGGGCTTGAGCAGCATTTCACTAGGGATGATCTGCAACCGGGCCGCCGGACCGGGTTCAATTTTCGGCCACACATCATTCGTTTTCACGAGGGCCGCGCTGGCGCTGGCGCCCTTCTTTCCAAAGCAGTACAGGCGCTTGTCCGTCTGTATGTAGAGTTTGCCGTTGTAGGCCACGGGCGACCCGTAGCAGCGCCCGTCTAGAAGCGTACGGGAAAGAATTTCCGCATCCGAATCGCCGGGCTTCAGAATGAGCAACTCTCCGTTTCCACCGGTGTCGTCCTTCGCTCCCGCCTTGCCCGCCGCGGTGGCGTCCGCGATGTACATGGCAACGTACAGCTTCCCGTCCCCGTAAAGCGGCGAGCTCTGGCGCTGTTCAGCAGCAAGCTTCTTCTTCCAGAGCACCTTGCCATTATCCAGGTCCACAGCGGCGAGCTCTCCCGTGCCGGTCACCTCGTAGATCCTGTTTCCCACCATGCACGGCGAACTCGCCAGGGTCCCAAGCGGATTACGCCACAGTTCGAGCTCCTTAGGTTCATACACCTGCGGCTTCCCTGGCTCGGGCGCCTTGCTGCCCGTGGGCAGTCGGAAAAGTGCGGTGCGCCCCACTTCGCTCGAATCCAAGTTTTCAGACTCGTGAACGACGACCAGGCTGTCCTTGTACCGCAAAATAGCCGCGTTGATGCCGCCCTTCGCTCCCGCCTTGGCTGCAGGAAAGCGGAATATCGGATCTCCGTTGCGTGCGTTGATGCCGACGATGGTGGAGTCACCGCCCGCCGAAATCAAAGCACGGCAGCCGTCGATCCACGTGAAAAAAGGCTGGGAGAACGTGTTGTCCTGGGGACGTTCGCCCGGGGAACTGCTCCAGACGAGTTCTCCGGTGACTTTGTCGAAAGCATAAAACCGGTCTCCCGCAGCCCCGTTGGCCCCCCAGTTTGAAGTGACGCAGCGCGTGATCACCAGTTCGTGGTCAATTCTTGGCGAAGCCGTGCGGGAATTGGGAAAGGTCAGGCGGCCCAGTTCCTCCATCAACGAATGCTGCCACAGCAGCTTCCCGTCGCGGTCGAAACAGGAAAACAAACCCTGCGTACCTGAAACGTAGACATTGCCGGACTCTCCATCAATGCAAGGACTGGATGTCGCGTACCGGAGATAAATGGTATCGCTCAGAAAGTCATTAAAGCGATGCACCCAAATTTGAGCGCCGGTCTCCGCATCATAACAAGCGACGACCTCCTGCAGATCGGGCCCTTCACCCTGATAGCCATTGATATAGAGGCGTCCCTTGAACAAAACGGGCGACGACTGCCCGGGAAAATCAGCGCTCCAAAGCGGCTTCTTGGAGTCGACGCTGGAGGGCAGCTGCGTCTCAGGGGAAACGCCGGTTTGGAGGGGGCCCCGCCAGTCCAGCCATCCCTGAGGGACGGCCTCCTTGGTTTCTTTAACAGGTGTTTTTTCAGCAGCTTGGGAGCTGATCGAAAAGCAGGAAAGTGAGAGAAAAATGAGGAGGGAGGGTTTCATGAAGCAAGGAAATCGGGACAGGCCGTGCGCGGCGAATAGTACGCACACACAGTAAACTTCTGGAAGGAGATTTTCTTTGCCCCCATCTCCCGCGCCGGGCCGCTGTATCTAAAGAAATATTGACGGCGGCATCCAACCATAGGTTCCCCGGCGATATTCAGTTGAAGGCGTTCCTGAACATACAACTTCCGAACCAAACCCGCATCGAACACCCGAATAACAACTGACATGACTAACCTCCAACAAAACTCGCCCCTCAAGCGGTCGGCTCAACCCGGTGCAGATCCTGCGCAGAGGATCGCATCCCTCAAAGAGCTCATGCAGCTTGAAGAAGAGCGCATGAGCATCGAACACAATCTGGCGGCTCTGGACTCCCGGATTTGTGCCCTTCACGGGACGCTCCTGAACCACTCCGCCGGGCGCCCGTTCCGCGCCCGCCTGAAAGACAAGGGCGACGGTTCCTCGATCTACGGCCGGCGCCGCATGGGCAGGGGCGAGCTTCGTTCGCGCATTCTTGAACTCCTTCAAACGGCAGGCAACCGCGGGGTGCGGGTTCAGGAGGTCGCCAGCCTGCTCACCATGAAGAGCGTCAACATCCACTCGTGGTTCCACACCGCGCAGCGCAGGTTTCCCCAGATTCAAAAAATCGGCCCGAGCCGCTACCGCTTAAACGGAGCGCTTAACGCCGACAGCATTTCCGAAGGGGACGCCGACACGGTTGGAAACGCCCGAAAAGCACAGGGCTTCCCCTCCCAACCGCAAAAGCGGGGAGAGGTCACCCGGCGTATCCTCCAGGCTCTTAGGGAAGCTGGCGACGAAGGGATCACAGTGACGGACCTAGCGCTCAAAACGGGATCCCAATACCGGAACATCCATGTCTGGCTTTCGAGCACCGGCAAGCGAGACGGCCGCATCGTTCGCACAGCCCGCGGCGTCTACAAGTTTGTGGAGACAGCGAACTCAGCCCCCCGAGAAGTCCAATTGGCCAACTGAGCGGGGGTTCTATCCGGCTTCAGAAAGAAGAAAGCGCCACCTTCGTACGGGGTGGCGCTTTTCATTTCAACACGACACCAAGGGCGCCGCCTGGGACCTGACGGCGGGGTCCTACTTTAGGGACATGTGCACCGTCAATCGCTGCTGGCGCGGCATTCCACCATCCCACTCCTCCAGAGGGCGGGTGTGGGCATAGCCTGTGATCCGCAGGACATTGGCCGAAGGAAGATCATAGCCTATCAGGCGTCGGCGGGCGGCAGCCGCCCGGTCGGCACTCAGCTCCCAAGGACCGTACTGTTCAGGATCAGCCATCACGAGCTGCTGCCCCTTGGCAGTGTGCGCATCCAAGAGGAGGCGCATGTCATGCTTCACCGCCACAAACGCCAGATTCTTCAGTACGAACTGCCCCCACTCGGTAAGCTGGGTTCCGTTGCGCACGAACACAGGCTGGTTGTCACGGTCGTAAAGCGTCAGCTTGACGGTCTCGTCTACCAACTGCACGTCCACCGGACGGGTGACGTCTTCCGTGTTCACCTTGTTGAGCTTGATTAACTCGTCCGCAATAAACTGCAAATCCCGCTTGCGCTGAACGGCCCCGCCTTCGCCCTCCTTGTCCAAGTTTTTCTCGCCCGGCTCCTTGTTGTCGCCGCCCTGAGCGCCTTGGTCCGGCTGCGGAGGCGCCGAATCGATTTCGTCCTCATAGACGATCTTGTTGTCATTCGGCTCGGGCGCGATGATCCAGAGAACGATGAACAACGCCATCATGGCCGTGACGAAGTCCGCGTACGCGACCTTCCACGCTCCTCCGTGATGCTCGTCTTTTTTCTTCGCCATAAAAGTTAACTGCTTGCTTCCGTGCTGTGTTCGAATCGTGCCAGGGAAACCTAGAGAATCTCCCGGCCTCCTGGAGTGAGCCGATCAAGCCGGCTTCCAGCTTCTAATAGGTGCACTCTAGCTCGATCTTGCGGCAGCATGCGCAGGTCACCACCACCTTCTCTATCCGTCCTTCGTTTGTGATAACCTCCACTGAAGGTTCACCAGCAACGCCGCCTTGGGCGCCACCCCTGCGCGGCGCATGTGCGTCGGCGGGATCCACAATACTTCCTGCTTCCAAAAGAGCAGATTTCAACGACTGAAACCCACCCGTTTGAGGGAGGCCCGCCATGAAACCATCGACCCCCTCCAAGGGATCACGGTACGCCAGCCCATCAGCGGGCAACCCGCCTCCAAATGGTGAGGAAGGGTCGACCTTCGGACGGTTCTCGAGGTAACTATCCATAATATTAATTCCAGATTTTGATACTCAGGGTAAACACCATCCGGTCGTTGTCCTCGGACTCCGGTTCGGTGTCCGGCAGCGGCCGGCTGTCTCCGAAGCCAGTCACCCGGAAGATGGCCTTCGGGGCGCAGGCATAACTGATCAAGGCCTTGCGACAGGACTTTGAACGGTCGATGCTCAGCTCCCAAAGACCGTAGTCCTTGTTAGGAAAGGGCTTGTCGCTCTTCGAGACAAAGCCGTCGATCAAAACCCGGAGCTTGTGCTTCTCGATGAGCCACGAAAGGCTTTCCATCACGAACTCGCCCCACTTGGTCAACTTGGCGGTCATGGGCTCGAACAAAGGCTTTTTCGGGTTGTCGAAAACCATCATCTTCAGTCCATCGGAAGTCACCTGAATCTCGACCGACGGATCATCCGGATCATCCTTCATGATGCTCTTCTGGATGTCCGCCGCGATCGCCTCGATGGCCTTTTCAATCTCGGCCTCCTCCATCTTCACATCCGCAAGAGGATCGACGGTCCCCTTCTCATCCTTGGAGCCGCCTCTAAAGCCCTGAAGCGGATCCTTAAAGCTGGCGGCGATCAATGCCGCAAGTTTTGGCTTCTCCTTGCAGATCCACAACACGATGAAGAGCGCCATCATCGCGGTCACAAAGTCCGCGTAGGCAACCTTCCAAGCTCCTCCGTGGTGGGCGTCTTTCTTCTTAGCCATTTGCGTACAGTCCTAGGGGACCTAGTTCAAGTCCCCACCCGACTACTTGGCCGCTCCCTTGAGGATCTCTTCGAGCTTTTCAGCCGAAGGGGTGAGGTGGTGGTCAATGCATCGGCGTGAAACTTCCACAGCCATAATGGGGTTCATGCCGTTGGCAAACCCGCAAAGTCCCTTCATCAGAGCCAAATAGTACTGGGCCT
>CANFTB010000026.1 GCA_947449735.1 Chthoniobacteraceae bacterium
TTGCGCAGCGCAGCCTTGCGGCCGCTTCCGCTACGCTCCAGCAGCCGGAAGGCTGCGCTCCATCCCCCAAACAACAAACCAAGAACAAAGGATCCAAAACTAACCCAAAACTCTCATAACGAGTGGATCAAAAACCGGGGGCACGCCACAGTACGTTGAAAACAATGAGAACGCTCACAGTCAAACTGACTGACCAGCTCTTTGCCGATATCAGTAGAGCTGCAGAATCTCGAAAGGTGGCGAAGTCTGAGATTGTCCGAGAGCGGCTAGCTCAGGGCGCACCCAAATCACAGTCCCTTTGGAGTCAAATGGCAGACCTTGTCATCGAGGATGAAGACGTGCCTGCGGATCTGTCCTCGAGTAGAAACCATCTCTCAGGGTATGGCACGAACCGTACTGATTGATACGGGGGCGGTTCTCGCTGCGCTCATCAAACGCGACCAGCATCATGACTGGGCTCGATCGAATTTCGAGTCTTTGTCCTCGCCTTGCCTGACTTGCGAAGCCGTTCTTTCGGAATGCTTTTTTCTTTTGGAGCGGACTCCATTTGGTAAGAGAGCTTTTTCTGCCTTGCTTGAGAGAGGCAACATCCAGGTCGATTTTTCACTGCGGGATCAGCTTGGTGATGCGTTGCGCTTGATCCATCAGTCCCGAGACACCCCGATGAGCTTTGCCGATGCGTGCATGGTTCGAATGTCTGAGCTACATCCCGGCGCCGCGGTTTTTACGACGGATGCGGATTTCAAGAAATATCGACGGAATGGGAGACAAGCGATTCCACTTTTGTCGCCCTGGTAGCGGGAAAAACGTGTTTCGCGATCAGTTTTCGGGAGTAACTGCGGCGGGCGCAGAGGGGCATTTGCCGTTTGGTCCCACTGTGTTGTCCGGGCCTATTTCTTCTTTGCCGTCGAGGTGGTGTCCATCTTGGTCAGGTCTATCAGTTCGCTCAGGATGTTCAGGGTCTCCTGTTTGACGGGGTCCAGGCGGATCGGCGGACTTTTGAAGACGGTGCGGCCGTCCTTGTCCTTCTGCGGCTCGGATAACGCGTCGCTGGCGGGGGCGTCCTCGTCGTCGAGGATTGCGGGCGCGTCCTTCGAGGGCTTGGGGTCCACGAAACGCACGGGGATGAGTTCCTTCTTGGCGGCGTTTTCCAGGGTGATGCGGAACACTTTCGGATCCTTTTCCTTGGAGCGCTCGAGGCGTTCGGCGTCGCGGGCTTCCTTGCGGGACTTGTCTTCGTCAAGCTCGGTCTGGCGCGCTTTCTCGTTCAACGAGAGCTTGTTTTCTGCCGTGCGCTTGCGGATGCGCTCCAGGTCCTCCTGGACGTAGGCGAACTCGGGGTTCTGGGGGATGCGGGTCAGCGAGCGGCGGCGGAGTTCGTCGATATGGAGGGGCTTTTCCCACTTGTCGAACTCGAGGGAGTTGAAGGTGTCGTAGGGGAGCGGGTCTTTCAGGGATTCCTCTCCGATTTCGGGCTGGTCGTAGATGGAGGGTAGGACGATGTCGCTCTCCACGCCGTGGAGCTGGGTGGAGCCGCCGGCGACCCGGTAGAACTTCTGGATGGTCAGCTTGACGGCGCCGGCGTCGGAACCGTTGGCTAGGAAGGGCACGGCGCGGCTGAGCTCGATCATCTGCTGGACGGTGCCTTTGCCGAAGGTTTTGGAGTCCCCGACGATGGGGGCGCGGCCGTAGTCCTGCATGGCGCCGGCGAAGATCTCGCTGGCGGAGGCGCTCTGGCGGTTTACAAGGACGAGCATGGGGCCGTCGTAGGCGACGGCGGGATCCTTGTCGCGGGAGACGGTGACGTCGCCGTTCCAGCTGCGGGCCTGCACGACGGGGCCTTTTTTGATGAAGAGACCGGTGAGGTTGACCGCCTCGTCCAGGAAACCGCCGCCGTCGCGGCGCAGGTCCATGACAAGGCCCTGAATGCCTTCCTGCTTCAGGCGGTTGAGCAGAGCCAGGACGTCGCGCGTGGTGCTCTTGGCGTTCGGATTGCTGTTGCGCTCGGGGTCCCCGTAGAAAGAGGGCAGGACGATAATCCCGAGCTTGACGGTCTGGCCGTTGGGCTTGGTCCATTCGATGAGTTCCGCCCTGGCCTCTTCGTCCTTGAGCTTCACCTCGTCCCGCTTGATTTCGACGATATTACGCTCCGTGCCGTTGGTGGCGTCCACGGGGATGAGCTGGATGCGGACGATGGTGTCCTTCTTGCCGCGGATCATGTTGACGATCTTGTCGAGCTTCATGTCGACGCAGTCGACGAACTCCTTGTCGCCCTGGGCAACGGAGACGATGCGGTCGCCGGCCTTGATTTTGCCGCTCTTCATCGCCGGACCGCCGGGGACGAGCTCCCAGATCTTGGCGTAGCCGTCCTCGGAACGGAGCTTGGCTCCGATGCCGAAGAGGGAGAGGCGCATGTTGATGCTAAATTGTTCGAGGTCGTTCTTGCTGAGGTACTCGGAATGGGGGTCGTAGGTCTGGGCGAGGCAGAGCAGGAAGGTTTTGACGACATCCTCGGAGGACTGCTCTTGGAGGTTGCGCATGAACTGGTCGTAGCGCTTGCCGACGGCCTGGGCCGGGTCTGTTTTTTTCTTGGCGGGTTTTTCCGGCGTGTCGGTGACGGGCTCCTGTCGGCCCGGGAGGTCGCTCTTTTTTTTGCCCAGACGTTCCTGGAGAAGCTCGGAGGTGACGCGGTCCTTCCAGAGCAGGCGCGCGGCCTCTTCGTTTGCGGGCCACGGGACCTTCTGTCGGTTGAGTTCGACGGTGCGGTCTTCGTCGAAGGTGAGGTTGGAGGCGAGGAGTTCCTTGGCGAGCGTGATGCGTTCCTCGGCGCGTTTGCGGAAGAGGTCGTAGATTTGGTGGGCGGCGAGGGTGCGGCCGGCGAGGATTTCGTCGTCGAGGCGGTCGGCCCACTGGGCGGTAAAGGCGTCCACGTCCTCCTGGGTGAAGAAGAGGTGGTTGTAGTCGAGGGTGTCCAGGTAGTTGCGCAGCAGCTTCCGGGACATGGCGTCGTTGAGGGGCGTCTTGGAGTAGTGGACGTTTTCGAGCAGCTTGGCGACGGCGAGGGTGACCTGGCCGGGGTCGGGGTCGGCGTGGGCGCGTGGAACGGGCAGTCCGGTTAGGAAGCTGAGCGCCGTGATTGCGGCGAGCGGAAGGCAGAGGGAGCGTGGCAGCTTCATGTGGTGCGGACTTTTTTGGATCGAGCGGGGAGGCTGGCTCGAGTGGGTTTGCGCGGGTTTGCGCTTTTCAGACGGGGCGGAGTGGCTGGGTGGTGGGGCTGCGGAGCTGCGGGGTGAGTTTGAGGGAAGGCTTTCGGGGTTGAGTCCGCGGGGGGAAGTTTGTTTAGGAAACTTTTGTGGCGGGAAATTTAGGAAAGTTTAAGGGGGCTTGAGGACGGTTAAAGAGGGGCTTTAGGGGGGGAACCAAAACTTGAAGAAAACTGGCTTTTTCCCCTGTGCGTCGTGGAGTCCCAGCTCCATTCTGACGCCCCAATTACTCGGAGAGTCTTTGCGGAGGTGGGGCTCCGCGCTCACAGGGGGGGCAGCGAAGCCGGTTAAACTGAAAACAAGTTGGCACAGATGACAAGGTTCGGCAAAGGGGCTTTGTCCTTTCTACGGAGGGCGGCGGCGGAAAGTTTCACCAAAAGGCCTTACGGGTGAAAAAATGCGTCGGGAAGCGGAGGGATGTGGAAGACGGCGTTGACGAAATCGGGGCGGGCTGTGAGGGATGGAGCGTGGAAAAGACACTTTCGATCGACATGTTTACCGGCGGATTGTTCGAAACGAACACCTACTATCTGTCGGGAAGTGGTATTTTGGTGGATGCTCCCGAGGATACGGCGGATTGGCTACAGAGGAAGGGGTACAGGGTGGAGACGCTGCTTTTGACGCACGGGCATGTGGATCACGTTTGGGATGCGGCCCGGATCCAGAGGGAGCACGGGTGCGAGGTGATTTATCACCCAGAAACCGAGCCGATGGTGTTGGATCCCGAGTTTTACGCGCGGCTGGGTTTTCCGTGGAGGGTGGATCCGATCCGGCCCGACCGGCTTCTGGAGGCGTGTGAGTCGGTGGAGATTCGCGGGGAGGTCTTTCAGGTTTTGGAGGTGCCGGGGCACTGTCCAGGGTCCCTGTGTTTTTTGCACCTGGCCTCCGGAATCCTCTTTGGGGGGGATGTGCTTTTTGCAGGAGGGGTGGGGCGCTGGGATCTTCCGGGCGGCGACCGGGACCTGTTGCTTGGAGGAATTCAGCGGAAGCTGTTTCCGTTGGGCGACGGGGTCAAGGTGCTGCCGGGGCACGGACCGGGGACCACGATTGGGGCGGAGCGTCTGGGAAATCCGTATCTTCAGGATCCGGTGTGAGGGATGGGGAGTGAGTTCGGAATTTTTATGGGCCGGTTTGGAGAAGAGGGGGATGGAAGCTAAGCGTTGATCACAGGATGGAAATGGTTTCGCTCTACGATTTGAGTTTTGAAGGCCTGCGCGCCCGGTTGGTGGGTGACGGGTTGAAGGCGGCCCATGCCACGGCGTTGTGGCGGACCCTGTATCGGGACCTGGAGTCGGACCCGCAGCAGCGGGAGGACCTGCCGCCGCCGCTCCGGAGGTGGCTGAGTGAGGGCTGGGGAAAGACGCTCGGACTTAGCGTGGCGTCGGTGAAAGAGAGGGTGGAGAGTAGCGACGGAATGACTCGGAAGCTGTTGTTGGATTTGAGCGACCGGCAGGAGATTGAGACGGTGCTGATGGGGTATCCCGGGCGGTTTACGGCGTGCCTGAGTTCGCAGGCGGGTTGTGCGATGGGGTGCGTTTTTTGTGCGACCGGACAGATGGGGTTTGTGCGGCACCTGAGTGCAGGGGAGATAGTGGCGCAGGTGGTGCAGGCGCAGCGGTTGCTGCGTGCGGAGGGCGGGGCGCTGCGGAATCTGGTGATGATGGGGATGGGGGAGCCGCTTCACAACTACGACGCTGTGATGCAGGCGCTTGAGACGGTGTGCCACAAGCCGGGGATCAGCCTTGCGCCATCCCGGGTGTCGGTAAGCACGGTGGGATTGGTGCCGGCGATGGTGCGGTTTGTGGAGGAGAAGCGGCCGTACGCGCTGGCGGTGAGTTTGCATGCGGCTACGGACGCGGAGCGTTCGGCGCTGCTGCCGGTCAACCAGCGGTGGCCGCTTGCGGAGTTGATGGAGGCGTGCCGTTATTATTCGGAACGGTTGGGGAGGCGGATGTTTTTTGCGTGGACGTTGATTGCCGGCCGGAACGACACGAAGGAGCATGCGGAGTGTTTGGCGGGGCTGCTCGGGGGGATGGATGCGCATGTGAACCTGATTCGGCTCAACGCGACGGCGGGGTTTGGCGGGGGAGCGAGCGGGGAGGCGGCTGCGGATGCGTTCCGGAAGCGGCTGCAGGGGGCGGGGATTCCGTGCACGATCCGGCAGTTTCGCGGGATTGATGTGGCGGCGGGGTGCGGTCAGTTGCGCGCCGCCCGGCGCGGGGGAGGGGGGGGAGGTTCTTAGTTCTTAGTTCTTAGTTCTTGGTTCTTGGTTCTTGGTTCTTGGTTCTTGGTGTCTGACCCGGCGCAAAAAAACTACGACTTTTTGCCAGCCCCTTCCGTAGCGATGAGGGAGAACCTCTCCCATGAAAACCCTATACGACAATCTCTCTAAACGCTGCCTGCTGCCGGTGGCTGCCTTGGATGCCGCGGGCGATGCTGTGCAGCTGGCCCAGGCGCTCCAGCGGGCGGGCCTGCCGGTGCTGGAAATCTCGCTTACGACACCGGTCGCGCTGCACTGCATCGAGGCGATCCGCAGTGCGCTTCCTGATTTTTGGGTGGGCGCCGGCACGCTTCTGTGCAGCGCCCAGGTGCAGGATGCCCTCCTTGCCGGGGCGCGCTTTGGGGCCAGCCCGGCCATGCACATGGAGACCATTTACTCGGCGCACTCCGCCGACCTGCCCTTCATTCCGGGCGCCATGACGCCTTCCGAGATTGAATCCGGAATCCAGATGGGGTGCCTGCTGCAAAAGTTCCATCCCGCTGGGGCGTTCGGCGGCATCCGGATGCTGCAGGCGCTCGTCGAACCCTACCGGCACACCGCTCTGGCGATGATTCCCTCGGGCGGGCTCCAGCAGTTTGACGTGGAGGGATACCTGGCCGAGCCTTTGACCGCTGCCGTTGCAGGGCGTTTCCTGTGCGAGCCCGCGCTCATTGAAGCCGGTTTGTGGGAGGATCTTGAGGCGCAGGCCGCGATGTTTGTACGGAAGGCCGCTCTGGCCTTGCGGGTCCGCAGGAACAACGCGCCGCGGCCGCTGCCGCTCCCTTCGGAACCGCAGGAATTGTTCCGGTGACCGCTCGCGTGTTCCCGGGTGGCAGTCGATGAGTACCCCGGGCTAGGCAAACGGTTTGATGCGTCGCGGGGGATGGGGCAGGGAATTTCGAGCCGGGTTTAACCTTTAATCCGAAAACAGAAGTTCACGCGGAGACACGGAGCCGCGGAGGGGGATAAATAATTTTGATTTATTGGTTATATGATTTTTCGCCGCGCGCTCGGCGGCTCCGCGTGCGATCCCTTCTTCTCTGGTGCTTCGGCATTCGGGGTTAGAGGCCCTTGAGGTAGGCCGTGATGTCGGCGATCGACTGAGGGGCGAGGCCCAGGTTCTGCGGGTCGTACATGAGGGAGCGGCTGAGCTTCTTCATCGACTTGATCCGGCTGCGCGGGATGGTTTGGACGACGCCGCCCATGCACTTGAGGATGACGGGGTCGCCGCTGGACAGGGCCATTCCGGTGATGGTGAGGCCGTCCGTGGTGAGCACTTCCTGGCCTTCGTAGCCGTGGGAGATGGAGGCCGAGGGTTTGGCGATGGCTTCGACGATCGCCTCGGTGGTTTGTTGTTTGCCGAACTCGGTCAGTTCGGGGCCGAACTCGACGCCCGTGCCGGCGATGCGGTGGCAGGCGTAGCAGACGCCCACGGCCGCTTTGCCCCGGGCGGCGTCTCCGGGGAGAGCGGCGATTTGAGACACCTCGGGGAGCGGAGTTGCGTTGGCGGGGGTCGCAGGCATTTCGACCGCGGTGAGGCGGATGTTGTCCGGATCGTAGAGGCCCTTTGCTTTGAGTGTTGCGGCAATGTCAAACGCCGACCAGTCGGTCGACTTTTTGCTCATGAGCCACCAGAGGGCGAGGCCCTCGTTACCCGTCACTTTGGCGCCGGCTACTTCGAGCATGGCGTCGGACGCCTCGCGGGTTTCGGAGAAGGCGAGTGCGGTGATCATGCGTTTGCGTTCCTCCGGGGGCAGTTTTTCGGAAAGCGCGCGGGCTTTGAGCGCGGGCACGGATTCCGGGGTGTGGAGGCGCCACGCGATGCTGCTTTCCGCGGGGCCCCAGGCTACCGGGTCTTTGGCGAAGGTCTTGGCAAGGGCGTTGAACACGGCGGCTTCCTTGCCTTCGGAGCCGAGGCCGATGGCTTCGAGGTAGGCGCGGTCTTTGCCGTCAAACAGGGCGGCGATCTTGGCGAGCAAGATCACGCTGGTTTGAGCGGGTACGTCGCGCAGGTTGAGGGCGACTTCGCGGCGGACCGCCGGTGAGGCGTCCGTCGCCAGTTTGGTGGCGAGCGCGAGAGGGTCTTGTCCGGCCGTCTTGAGTGCGCGGTAGGCGACCAGCCGCTGGGAGGCGTCTGAGGAGTCGAGCCAGGAACGGACTTTGGCGATTCCGGCGTCCCCCATTTGGGCGAGGAGCCAAGTTGCGCGCGCGGCGATGTAGGGGTTGGCGTCCTGCTGGAGGGCGGCGACGGCGGGGACCGCTTTTGCACCTTGAGCTTTGAGGCGGGTGAAGCCGCTGTAGCGCACGTTCGGGGTTGGACTCTTCAGCGCGGCGACCTGGCCTTCGGTGGTTTTCAGGTTGATGGACGGGACTTTGGATTTGAAGCCCTTCGGGGCGATCCGGTAGATGGCGCCGGTGGAGCGGACGTCGTTTGTGCCGTGGCCTCCCACTTTGGAGTCAAACCAGTCGGCAACGTAGAGGGCGCCGTCGGGTCCGACGCAGACGTCGCTCGGACGGAAATAGTTTTTGAGTTCGGACTTCTGAGGGCGGCCGCTCAAGAAGTCGGAGCCGGACCATTCACGTTCCTTGTTGGAGGTGAAGAAGTCGAAGCGTTCGAGCTTCCAGCCTGCGCCGTCGGGCTTGGGAAGGTAGCCGTAGACGACGTTCTTGCCGGATTCGCAGGCGAGCAGGAGGCCGTTCCATTTGGGATCGAGGGCGCCGTTTTCATAGAAGGCCACGCCTGTGGGGGCGCCACCGCCATAAACGTCTCCGGCGGGCATGGTGCCGGGGTCTTCCTGGCGCCATTCGGCGGTGGGGATGGACTGGCCGGGGCGGCGGTCTGCCGCCCAGGAGCGTTTGCCGTCGGCGGAGGCGAAGCCCGCGTTGCCGCCCTGCATCATTGCGGTGACGCGGCAGGCGGGCGGGTCGTCGTTGTCGCTTTGGAAGACGTCGCCGAGGGAGGTGACGGCCTGTTCGTAGCTGTTGCGGAAGTTGTGGCCGATGATGGCGACGTTGGAACCGTCGGGGTTCATGCGGGCGGCGAACCCGCCGATCCAGACGTGGCCGTCGTCGCTTTTCTGGCCGGCGATGTCCTGGAGCATGTAGGGGCTGCCCATGCGGAAGGTTTTGCCGGATTTGTCAGTGAACTGGGCGCCGGTGTTGCCCTGGTTCCAGTACCAGAGGCCGTCGGGTCCGGCTGTGACGCTGTGGAGGCTGTGGTCGTGCTGGCGGCCGTTGAAGCCGGTGAGCAGGACCTCGCGCTTGTCCACGGCGGGGTCGAACACGCCGTCGCCGTTGACGTCCGTGTAGACGATCATGTCCGGGGGCTGCGAGACGATGACTTTGTTTTCAAAAACGGCGACGCCGAGCGGTGAGGCGAGGCCGGGTTCCTGCACGAAGACGGTGGTCTTGTCCGCGACGCCGGCACCCTTGGTGTCTTCGAGGACGACGATGCGGTCCCCCTCCTTCTGGCGTCCGGCTTTGCCCCGGTAGTTGACGCCTTCGGCGACCCAGAGGCGGCCCTTGGCGTCGAAGTCGATGTTGGTGGGGTTTTGGAGAAGAGGCGACTTGGCCCAGAGGGTGACCTCGAAGCCTTCGGGGACGGTGAACATTCCGACCGGGACTTCTGTCGGGAGGTTTTCGGTGAGTTCGGCTTCCGTGGGAGGCTTGGCGGTGTAGACGAGGAACTTGACCTTTGCTCCACTCGGCTTGTTGTTGCGCAGTATCGCCCCGTCGTCCAGGGCGGCCTGGGTGCGGAGTTTTTCGATTCCTGGAGGGAGGTCGAAGGCGATGACCGACGCCGCGTGGGTGCCGATACCCTTTTCGTAGGTTTTACCGTCGATGAGCAACGGGAGGTTGGCCTGGGATTTGCCGATGCGGGGCTGGCCGGTTCCGGCGGTGGCGGATTTCCAGGTGAGCGAGGTGAGGTCGATGGTGGAGCCGTCGGCGCGGACGAGGACCGGGGAAATCCAGTTGGCCCAGTCGCAGCTGATGTCGCCCTCGGAGGATACGACGAGGTAGAGCTCCTTGGCGCCGGAGAGGGGGGCTTCGAGGGTGAGAATGCGTTCCTTCGAGGAGCTTTCGAGGACCTGGCTTTCCGCGACGGGTTTTGGGAGGGGGGTGTTAGCTCCCGTGCTTGGCGCGGCCGGGGCGGTTGTCGTCGGGGCCTTCGGGCTGGTTTGAGCCTTGGAATCGGCGGCAAGAAGGGCTGGGAGAAGAGCAGGGAGAAGCAGGAAGGGCGCTTTCATTCGTTAGGAGGAAACCTTTAAGGTGGGCGGATTCTTTGGGGGAAAGGAGGAGGGGCCGGATAGGGGGTGGGAGGGTCCGATGTAAGTCAAAGACTGGGCGGGGTGCAATGAGGGATGCCAAATCTTGGGGCAAAGGGGGCGTTTTCGCAGGGGGGCGCGGAGCACCCTAGGAAAAGGCTCTCCGAGTCATTGGAGCGTTGAAGCGGAGCTGGGGCTCTGCGCTCCCAGAGGGGCGGTCAGCCGCGCAGGAAGTGGGAGTGGAGCCGAGCGTAGGCGCCGTTGAGTGCCAGGAGTTCGGAGTGGGTGCCGCGCTCGATGATGGCGCCGTTTTCGAGGACGAGGATCAGGTCGGCGTTGCGAATCGTGCTGAGTCGGTGCGCGATGACGAAACTGGTGCGGTTGCGCAGGAGCGCCTGGAGCGCGTGCTGGATGCGTTTTTCGGTGGGGGCGTCGATGGCGCTGGTGGCCTCGTCTAGGATCAGGAGGCGCGGGTCGACCAGAAGCGCGCGGGCGAAGCTGACGAGCTGGCGCTGGCCGCTGGAGAGGCCGGTGCCGCCTTCGCCCACGCGGGTTTGGAGGCCGTCGGGCAGGGCGTCGATGAGGTCGGCGAAGTCGAGTTTTTCGATGACCGAGCGGACTTCCGCCTCGGATGCGTCGGGGCGTGCGAAGCGGATGTTGCTCAGAACGGTGCCTTCAAAAAGGAAGCTGTGCTGGTGGACGAACCCCATCTGCTGGTGGAGGGAATCGGAGCGGAGGGTGAGGATGTCGGCGCCGTCGAGGAGGAGCTTACCGCGGGAGGGGAGGTAGAGTTTGGCGACGAGGTTGGTGATGGAGGTTTTGCCGCTGCCGGTGTGGCCGACCAGCGCTACGGTTTGCCCGGGTTCGGCGGTGAAGGTGATGGAGTGGAGGACGTCGTTGCCGGGGGTGTAGGCGAACGAGAGGTCCTGGAATTGGACGCGGAGGCCGGTGGAAGTGGATTGGGAAGGCAGCGGGAGGGAGAGGGGTCTGGAGTCTGGGGCGTCGGCCCAGGCGGGCTGCGTATCCAGCATACGGAAGACGCGCTCGGCGCCGACCATGGCGGCGAGGGCGGCGGCGTACTGGGTGCTGAGGCTTTTGATGGGTTCGAAGAGCTGGGTGGAAAGGAAGAGGAACTGGAGGATATCGCCGATCGAGGTGGTGGAACCGGGAGCGAGCACGCGCCATCCGCCTAGCAGGAGGAGGAAGGCGGCGAAGACGATGGTGTTGGATTCGAGAAGGGGCAGGAAGAGGGCGGATTCGCGGGACATGACCATGTTGAACTTGGCTTGGTCTGCGGCGAGTTCGCGGAAGTAGAGGGCATTGGTGTTTTCGCGGCTGAAGCCTTGGGTGACGCGCACGCCGCTGACGGATTCGGCGAGGGTTGCAGCGATGCGGCTGTAGCTTTCGGAGGCGCGGCGTTGTGCTTCGGTGATGCGGCGGGTGAAGGTTTTGTTGAGGGCCCAGACGATGGGGGCGAGGGCGAGCACGAGGAGGAACAAAACGTGGTCGTAGTAGAGCATCAGCGCGGCCGAGACGAGCATCTGGCCGGTTTGGACGGCGCTGATGAAGACGACGTCTTGGACGCCGGCGCGGATGCTGTCGATGTCGGAGGTGACGCGCCCGATGATGCGGCCGGTTTTGGTGGTGTCGAAGAAAGTCATCGGCATCCGGAAGAGGTGGCGGACGACGTCCGCGCGCAGGTCGTGGATGACAGCCTCGCCCAAGCGCAGAGCGAGCTTGTAGCGGTAGTGGAACATCACGTTGGTGAAGGCGGCCAGCGCGGCGTAGCAGAGTGCTCCGTAGAGGATGCCGCCTGCGTCTCTGTGTTCAATGGGGCCGTTGATGACGGCGGCGATGGCCCAGATCCCAATGGGGAGCAGGATCGAGCGGAGCGTGACCTGGAAGATCAGCGTGTAGAATAGGCGTTTGTGGGGGAGAGCGTAGGCGAAAACCCGACGCAGGAGTTTGAAAACGTTCTGTTCCGGCCGGAGTTGGGTGGCCTCCGGGTCGTGCTGGACGTGGGTGAGGGGGACGATCCGCGGCTTCATGGGGCGGGTGCGGCCTCTGGGGTTTCTCCACCGGATTGGAGGAGGAGCGAGTCGCGGTAGTAGCCGGGCTCCTTCATGAGGGCCTGGTGGGTGCCGGTCTGGGTGATGCGGCCGTCTTCGAGGACGAGGATCCGGGTGGCGCGCTGGAGCATGACCGGGCGGTGGGCGACGATGAAGGTGGTGCGGCCGGCCATGGCGGAATCGAGGGCGGCGGCGATTTCGTGTTCGGTGCTGGAGTCGACGGCGGCGGTGGGGTCGTCGAGGAGGAGGATGGCTGGCTCGAGGAGAAGGGCGCGAGCGATGGCGATGCGTTGTTTTTGGCCGCCGGAAAGGCCGACGCCGGCTTCGCCCAAGATGGTGTTGTAGCCGTCTGGAAGCGCTGTGATGAAGTCGTGGGCCGCGGCGAGGCGGGCGGCTTTTTCAATTTGATCCTGGGAAGCGTCTGGCCGTCCGAAGGCAATGTTTGCAGCGATGGTGGTGCTGAAGAGGAAGCTTTCCTGAAAGACGAGGCCGATTTTGCGGCGTAGTTGGGGCAGGTCGAGGGCTTTGAGGTCTGTGCCGTCGATGAGTACCCGCCCGTGGACGGGGTCGTAGAAGCGGGGGATGAGGCTGAGCAGGGTGGTTTTGCCGCTGCCGATGGGGCCGACGATGGCGATGCATTCGCCGGGGACGGCCTGGAAGCTGACGTCCTTCAGGGAGGCTTCCTCGGCGTGGCTGAAGGTCACGTTTTCAAAACGGACCTCGCCCCGGAGGGAGTCTGCGGGGAGGGCTTTGTCGGGGGACTGGATTTGGGTGGGGGCGTCTAGAACCTCGAAAACCCGCTGGGAGGAGCGGAGGCACTGCTGCATGGAATTGGCGATGTTTCCGATGTTGGCGATTTGCCCCGAGAACTGTTGGAGGATGGCAGCGAAGCCGACGAGGCCGGTGCCGACTCCGATCTGGCCGTGGACGGCGAGCCAGCCGCCGTAGGCGAGGAGGACGATGATGTTGCCCTGGCTGAGAAAAATGATGAAAGGGACGAAGGCGCTGACTTTGCGGAAAATGTCGTGCTGGGCGTCGCGGACGGCGTCGTTGGCGGCTTCGAGGCGGGCGAGTTCCTCGGGTTCGCGGGCGAAGGATTTGATGACCTGCATGCCGCGGATGCTTTCTGCGAGCTGCTGGACGAGGGCGTCGACGAGTTCGCTGGTGCGTTTGTAGGCGGGGCGTGCGATGCGGGAGAAGGCTGCGGAAGTGAGGAGCAGGACGGGGGTGGTGGCGAGGCAGGCGAGGGTCAGCTTGACGTGGATGCTGAGCATGTAGGCCAGAAAGGCGGCGACGGAGATGACGAGGGTCAGCACCTGGAAGAGGACGCCGTCGATGAAGAGGCGCACGGACTGGACGTCGCCGCCGATGCGGTTGATGAGGGAGCTGCTGGAGTTGGCGTCGAAGAAGCGGAAGTTGAGGCGTTGGAGTTTGTCGTAGCACTCGGCGCGGAGGTCGACGACGACGCGGCCTTGGAGGAGGATGCCGAACCAGACGCCGTTGTAGTATCCGCTGATCATGCGCGCGGCGGCTGTCAGAATGAGGCCGCCGGCGATGGCGGCGAGGACCTGCATGGGGGTCCAGTGCGGCGGTGGAAGGAGGATTTCCGGCCAGTGCGGGGGGCGTGCCGCGGGGTCGACGGCGTGGCGGAGGGCGTCGATGCCTAGGCCGGTGAGGCCGATGGTCGCGAGGTTCGCGAGCAGCAGGAAAAATTGGGCGGCGAGGACCTTGAAACAGCCCGAACGGTAGCGCCAGGCCAGGGCGAAGAGCCGGCGGGTGAGTGCCCAGTGGGAGAGTTCGGGACCGTTAAACGAGGACGGGTTCAATGCAGCAGCGGGGGCGTGAGGGAGGAGCAGGATGGAGGGAAGAACGGGAGTTTTTCAATGCCCGTTCCCGCTGATTTCTCCATTCCGCATGCGCCCGGCCTCCCGACCGGCAAGTTTCGGGATCCCTTTAATGGCCCCTGAGGCGTGCTTTGAGGGCGTCCTGAAGCTGGGATCTGAGTTCTTCGTGCGGGAGGCGATCCAGCACTTCGTTGAGGAAGCCGAAGGTGATGAGCCGGTAGGCGTCCGTACTCCGTATACCCCTCGACTGCATGTAGAACAGTTCGTCCGGGTCGATCTCGCCGGTGGTGGCTCCGTGGGAACAGCGGACCTGGTCGGCGAGGATTTCGAGGCCGGGCAACGAGTTGGCCTCGGCGTCCGGGCTGAGGATCAGGTTGCGGACCTTCTGGTAGGCGTCCGTGCGGTGGGCGTGGGGGGCGACGCGGATGAGGCCCGAGACGATGGTTTTGGCGCGGTCGTAAAGGGCGTTTTTGTAAAGCAGGTCGCTGTAGGTGTCGGGCGAGCCGTGTTCCTGAAGGGTGCGCTGGTCGAACTCCTGGGCGCCGTCTGCGACGGTGGCGGCGAGCATTTCGCTGCGTGCGCCGGCTCCTTCGAGGCGGCTGACGCTTTCGCTTCGCGAATAGACCCCGCCGAGGTGCAGCCCGAGGTGCAGGGCGGCGCCGCCCGCTGCGACGTTCGTGTTGTTGGAGTGCAGGGAGACGCTTTGGCGGCTCCAGTCCTGGACGGAAACGTAGTGGACTTTCGCGTCCTTCGCGACGACGAGGTCGTTGGCCGCGATGGAAAGGTTGCGGGCTTCTCCTTCGGACTTGAACCAGTCGACGACGGTGGCGGAACTGCCTTCCTCCGCGACGACGAGGGTGTGGGGGAAGACGGCCTGTCCGGAGCCTGCGACCCAGTGGAAGGTTTGCAGGGGCGCCTCGATGTGGACGCCCTTGGGGACGTAGAGGAAAGAGCCGGCGCGGAGGGAAGCCTGGTGGAGGGCGAGAAATTTGTCCGAGCCCAGAAGCGGGGTGTTCTTGAGAAGGTGTCCTTTGAGGAGTTCCCCGTGGGATTGCAGCGCCTCTTCGATGGGCAGCCAAAGGACGCCCTGTGCGGCGAGGGCGGGGCTGAGCTGGTGCGCGAGGAGCCGGTCGTTGGCGAATACGGTGGAACCCGCGGGGCTTTTCAGTCCGTGGGAACGCGAGAGAAGGGCGGCGGCCAGTTCGGGGGCGACTGGGCGGGCGGGTGCGAAATCCTGGGGATCCACCGCCTTGAGGTTGGAAAAGCGCCAGGATTCGTCCCGGCGGGTCGGCATGGGCAGGGTGTCAAAGCGGGCGGCAGCGGCCTTCTGGTTTTTGCGGAACCAGTCGGGGAGCGGGTGTGCGGCCGTGGAGGGGGCGTCTTGAAGAAGAGAATCACTCATGAAATCGGAACGGGGAGCGGCGCGGAGGCCGCAGCTTTCAAGGGAAATTGGAGGGGGAGGCGGAGACGCCCGGCGGGGTGTCGAATCTGGGGGGCGAGAAAGGAGACGCCGGGCGTTGGGTCAGCCGACGGAGCCTTCCATTTCAAGGTCGATGAGGCGCTTGAGCTCGACGGAGTATTCCATCGGGAACTCGCGCACGAGGTCGTTGACGAATCCGTTGACGCTCAAGCTCATGGCCTGAGCTTCGGAGAGGCCGCGCTGCTGCATGTAGAAGATCTGCTCGGCGCTGACCTGGCTCACGGAAGCCTCGTGCTGGACGGAGTTGCCGGAGCCGCGGACGGTGATGGCGGGGTAGGTATCGGTGCGGCTGGTGGAGTTGATCAGGAGGGCGTCGCACTCCGTGTTGTTTTTGCAGCCCTTGAGGTGTTTCGGAATGTGAACCTGCCCGCGGTAGCTGGCGCGGCCCTCCCCGATGGAGATGGACTTGGAGATGACGTTGGAGGTGGTTTCGTCGGCGGCGTGGATCATTTTTGCGCCGGTGTCCTGATGCTGGCCATTGTTGGCGAGCGCGATGGAAAGGACTTCGCCGCGGGCCTTGCGTCCCTTGAGCACGACGCCCGGGTACTTCATGGTGAGGCGCGAACCGATGTTGCAGTCGATCCATTTCACCTCGGCCTCCTCGTGGGCGACAGCGCGCTTGGTGACGAGGTTGAACACGTTGGCGCTCCAGTTCTGGACGGTGACGTACTGGATCTTGGCGCCTTTGAGGGCGACGAGTTCGACGACGGCGGAGTGCAGCGTGGCGGTTTCGAACTTGGGCGCGGTGCAGCCCTCCATGTACATGACCTCGGAGCCTTCGTCGGCGATGATGAGGGTGCGTTCAAACTGGCCGAAGTTTTCCGCGTTGATGCGGAAATAGGCCTGGAGCGGGTGCTTCAGTTTGACGCCGGGCGGAACGTAGATGAAGGAGCCGCCGGAGAAGACGGCGGAGTTCAGCGCGCTGAATTTGTTGTCGCCTGTGGGGATGACCTTGCCGAACCATTTCCGGAAGATTTCGGGGTGGTCTTTCAGGCCGTCGGTGGACCCCACGAAGATGACCCCCTGGTCGCCCAGGGCTTTCTTCATGTTGGAATAGACGGCCTCGGAGTCGAACTGGGCCTCGACGCCTGCGAGGAACTTGCGTTCCTGCTCGGGGATGCCGAGGCGCTCGAAGGTGCGCTTGACGTCGTCCGGCACTTCGTCCCAGGAGCGGGTGGGGCGCTGGGCGTTGGCGAGGTAGTAGCGGATCTTATCGAAATGAATATTATCGAGGTCCTTGCTGGCCCAGTTGGTGGGCATGGGCTTGGACTCGAACACGTCCAGCGCCTTGTGCCGGAACTCGCGGATCCAGTCGGGCTCGTTTTTGACGTCGGCGATGTAGTCGATGGTGGCGTGGGAAAGGCCGACGCCGGCGTCAAAGGTGTGCTGTTCGGGGTAATGGAAATCCCCCCGGGTGCGGTCGACATCGAGCTGGGAGATTGTTTCGGTGGACATAAGGTTTGGGTAGGGTGCGGCGCGTTTCTGTGTCCTGCGTCGGGTTGGAGTCTGGTCCGGTTAGGCGGTGGCGGCGGCTTCCAGTTCGTCTTTGATCCAATCGTAACCTTTGGATTCGAGTTCGTAGGCGAGTTCGGGGCCCGCGGTGCGCACGATGCGGCCACCGACGAGCACGTGGACGACGTCGGGCACGATGTAGTCGAGGAGGCGCTGGTAATGGGTGATGACCAGCATGCCGATGTTGGGGCCGCGCTGGGCGTTGACGCCTGCGGCGACGATTTTAAGGGCGTCGATGTCGAGGCCGGAGTCGGTTTCGTCGAGGATGGCGTAGGAGGGCTTGAGCATGGCCATTTGCAGGACCTCGTTGCGCTTCTTTTCACCGCCGGAGAACCCTTCGTTCACGGAGCGGGCGGTGAACCCGCGGGGAATTTCCAGTCGGTCCATCTCCTTGTACAGGTCGCCGTAGTATTCCGTGGCCTCGAGTTCCTCACCAGCGGCGAGGCGGGCTTGGAGGGCGGCGCGGATGAAGTTGGCGTTGCTCACGCCGGGGATTTCAACGGGGTACTGAAAGGCGAGGAAGAGGCCTGCGCGGGAGCGGGCGTCGGGTTCCATGCCGAGGATGTTGACGCCGTCGAGCAGGACTTCGCCGCCGGTGACCTCGTAGTCGGGGTGGCCGGCGATGATTTTGGAAAGGGTGCTTTTGCCTGAGCCGTTGGGTCCCATGATGGCGTGGACGCGACCTTTTTCGATTTCGAGGTTGAGTCCGCGGAGGATTTCCTGCCCCCCGACGACGCGGGCGTGGAGATTATGGATGACTAGGCTCATAAGGTGTGTGAAAGGCGAATTCTGGAAAAAGGGCGCTTGGAAAGAGCGAAAGGGGGCGGGGTTTATGAAAGGGGAGCGGAGGGGGCGGAACCGGAGGCGGGGTCCGGGGTGGAGCACTGGGCGCAGAGACCCTGAAAGGCGACTTCCTGGCGGGCGATGGTGATGCCGGGGGGCAGGTTCCAGACCTGCTCGGGGAGCATGGGGTTCTGGAGGGGAAGATCCGTGATGGAGTTGCAGTTGGTGCAGAACAAATGGGCGTGTTCCGTCAGGTTGGCGCAGTAGCGGGAGGGTTCGCGGTCGTGGTTGACGGTGCGGACGAGGCCGGCGTTGGTGAGGGTTTCGAGGCAGTTGTAAACCGTTGCGAGGGAGATGGAGGGCATCCGGCTTTTGACGCGCATGAAGACGTCCACGGCATTGGGGTGGTCGGCCTTGGCCATCAAGGCTTCGAAGACAGCCTTGCGCTGTTCAGTCTGGCGGACGCCCTTTTTGGGGGCGCTGGAGTCCTTTGGAAGCGTTTCTGCGGGGGGAATCATGGCTGGGAGACGATACGCGCGCCCTGGTCCTTATCAAGAATTATTCCAATTAAGGGATCTTTTGAATGCAAACCTCTGGGGCCTACTAAGATTTTAACTGACTTTTAGTCGTGTCTCGGGAGGTATCGTTCTCCCCCCGTCTCTGATTTTTCCAAGCTATGACCGCAAGAAGCCTTTTTCAGACCTTCCTCTCCCTTTCCACCGGGTTGCTCCTGGGGCTGGATGCCCGCGCGGCCCAGCCCGCTGCCTCAGGCGGGGAGCGCAAACGCTGGGACATGGATTACGGTCCCGTTCTGAGCCTGAGCGTGCAGATGCCCGGGGAAAATCCTGGGTCCACGCCCAAGGGGGTGGCGGTTCGGGTGGGCAAGGAGCGGGAGGGGACGGTGGTTTTCGACGCGGATTTGATGCGCTGCACCGGGGGATGGATCGGCGGGTTTATTGATTACAAGGGCGTGGCCTTCAGCGGTTCCCACGGCGGAAACCCCGGCCCTGTGGGGCAGGTGGTGTTCCGGACGTCGGCGACGCCGGGCTGGAGCAGGGCAGGGAGCTTCAAGGATCCGCGTCTGCTGCCCACGGGGTTTGGGGCGTCGACCGTGCCTTACGGTCCGCTGCCCAAGGAATGGGCGCAGTACAAGGGTTTGTACCGGCACGGAGAGAAGGTCGTCCTGTCGTACACGGTTGGCACGGCCGCGATTCTGGAGGCGCCGGACTTGGAAGGCGGCGTGCTGTCGCGCTCGTTTCATGTGCAAAACAAGGGCGCTGCCTCGTCGGTTCTGGTGGCGGAGGTGCCGGAGGGCGTGCAATGGGAGGAGCGGGACGGGTTTGTGATTCTAGCGGACGACGCGGGGAAGGCGGATTCCCGCTTGGTGCTGCGCGCGGTCGGGGCGCCGGCAGGCGCCCGCTGGAAATGGGCGGGGCCGGGCAAGGCGGCCTTGGAACTGCCCGCGTTTGCTGGGGGCGAGCGCTTCAAAATCGGTCACTGGAAGGGCACGGCTGGAGACTTGGAGAAGGGGTTTGCGGCGTTGCGCGCGCTGGCGCCGGCGGCGGATTTGACCCCGTGGACGAAACCGGGGCCGCAGCTGTGGCCGCAGGTGGTCGAAACAAAGGGACAGGTGGGAACTGAGGACGGCACCTTCCAACTGGATACGATTGCGCTGCCCATGGACAACCCCTGGCACTCGTGGCTGAGGCTGGGCGGGCTCGACTTTTTTAAGGACGGGCGCGTGGCGTTCTCCACCTTCGCGGGTGACGTTTGGATCGGATCCGGCATCGACGACGGGTTGCAGAACATCCGCTGGAAGCGGTTTGCGGCGGGCTTGCACCAGGCCCTCGGGCTCCGGATCGTGGACGACGTGATCTACGTCACCTGCCGCGACGGGATCATGCGGCTGATTGATTCGAACAAGGACGGGGAGGCTGATTTCTACGAGTGCTTCAACAATACGGTGCAGGTGACGCCCAACTTCCACGAGTTCATGTTCGATTTGCAGACGGACTCGCAGGGAAACTTTTACTTCGCCAAAGGCGGTCCGGTGAAGGGCGGCGGCCGCGGTTGGGATCCGATCGCCGAGCACAACGGGACGATGATGCGGGTTTCGAAGGACGGCTCGAAGTTTGAGGTGTTCGCGACCGGGTTGCGGGCGCCGAACGGGATTTGCGTCGGCCCGGGGGACATCGTGACTTCGGGCGACAACGAGGGCACCTGGGTGCCGATGTGCTACCTGCACATTGTGAAAAAGGGCTCGTTTTTGAGCGTGCCGGACCTTTCGCACAAGGAGCCGCTGCCGACGGCGTTTGATCCGCATGTCTGCTTTTTCCCCAAGTCGGTGGATAATTCGTCCGGCGGCCAGGTATGGGTGACGAGTCCGAAGTGGGGGCCGCTTCAGGGGCGTATGCTGCACCTGAGCTACGGCCAGGCGTCGCTTTACGAGGTCATGATGGAGGAGGTGAACGGCGTGGTGCAGGGGGGCGTGACCAAGGTGCCCTTGAAGTTCGCGACGGGTTTGATGCGCGGGCGTTTTTCGCCGGCCGACGGCCAGTTGTATCTGGCCGGGCAGCGGGGATGGCAGACCAGCGGCACGGAGGAGGGGGCGATCCAGCGGGTGCGTTACACTGGAAAGCCGCATCACGCTCCCAAGGCGGTGCGCGTGACCGACCGCGGGCTGCACATTGATTTTGACGAACCAGTGGATCCCGAAACCGCGGGGAACCCGGACAACTACAGCGTGGAGCAGTACAACTACCGCTGGACCTCTAATTACGGGTCGAAGGACTACCGTCCGAGCAATCCGGAGGAGCTGGGCCATGACTTTGTGGACGTCACCGGAGTGCGTTTGGCGGCGGACAAAAAGTCGGTGCTGCTGCAGGTGGCCGGATTGAAGCCGGTGATGCAGAGCGAGATTACGATGCGCATTAAGTCGGCGAGCGGGGTGGCGCTGCCGGAGAAGATTTACCACACCATCAACGCGGTGGGTCGGGAAACCGGTCCGGATCTCGCGGGGACGGTGGTCTCGACCACCGGCGCGGCGTTGCAGACCGCGGGTAGCGGCGTGGCGTTGACCCTCAAGGCGGGCGGCAAGACGGATGTGCGCCGGGACCGGTTGGTGGCGTTGCACGTGCCGGAGGGCGGCGCGCTGTCGCCCTTTTTGCCCAAGGGCGCGTTTGAGGCGCGCTGGGAGTCGGTGCTGACGGTGCCGCTGCGCAAGCAGGTGACGTTGCTCGCGGAGGGTGAGGGCACGGTCAAGGTGAGCGTGAATGGAAGGGCCGTGTTTGAAGGGGCACTCGCGGAGGCGGGGAAACGCCTGGAGGGCGGGGTGGAACTTCGCAAGGGGGGCAACGCGCTTTCGGTTGAGTACCGGAGCCCGGCGAAGGGCGAAGCGACGCTGCGCCTCTTGTGGGCGTCTTCGGACTTTGCGGCGGAACCGGTGCAACCGACGGCGCTTTCGGTGCCGGCGGAGCAGTCCGGGGCGGTGGCTTCGGGGATGCTTTTGCGCGAGGGGCGCCAGTTGTTTGCGCAGGCGAACTGTGTGTCCTGCCACGAGGCGGGAGCCGAGGTGTCGGTGGCGGCTGTGAAGGGGCAGTCGGCGGACGCGATGCCCGAACTGGGACGCAAGGCGCCATTGCTCGCCGAAGTGGGAGCGCGTTTTGAGCAGGCCTGGCTCGCGGAATGGATCCGGAATCCGCACCAGACGCGGCCGGGGAGTCTGATGCCGGCGGTGCTGCACGGGCCGGAGGCGGCGCAGCAGGCGGCCGACATTGCGGCGTTTTTGGGGAGCCAGGGGACGCCCTCCGCGGAGGTGCTTCCGGACGGCGCGACCGAGGGCGGGAAGCTGTTTGGAAACCTGGGCTGCATTGCTTGTCACAGCACCCCTCAGAGCAAGGTGGGCAACGATTTCAACCGCGTTCCGCTGAACCATGTCAGCGACAAGTGGAAGCCCGCAGCCTTGAAGAGCTACCTGCTGGATCCGCTCAAGTACCATCCCGGGGCGCGCATGCCGAAGACGCCGCTGAACGACCGCGAGGCGGGCGAACTGGCTTCGTACCTGATGTCTTTTCCCAAGACCGCTCCCGCGAAAGTTCTCGCGGGCGACCTGAACAAGGGGGCGCAGTTGTTCGCTTCGGTGGGATGCTTGCAGTGCCACGCGGGCGTGCCCGGAACCGCGGCGCCGCTTGCGAAGTTGGTGGCGAAGGCGTGGGACGCGGGGTGCCTTGCAGAGACGGCGGCGGTGCGCGGCTCCGCGCCGGATTTCCAGTTCAGCAGGCCTCAGCGCGAGGCGCTCCGGTTGCTGGCGAAGGAGGGGGTGCGTTCGGTGGAGCAGGACTCGCCGCTCGAGTTTGCCCAGCGCGCGGTGCTGGATTTGCGGTGCGTGGCTTGCCATCAGATGGACGCGCGGCAGAGCGTTTGGTCGTCGGTGACGGAGGAGGCCAACATGCTGGGGGCGCTGAAGGGCGGCCCGACGCAGGCCAAGCCCCACGGACCGCGGTACACGACGAGCATTCCGCAGCTGACCTGGCTGGGTGAAAAACTGCAGCCCGCGTGGAGCACGCGGATGATCGCGGGCGAGATTTCCGAGAAGCCGCGTCCGTATTTGTTCGGACGGATGCCCGCGTTCACGGCGCACGCCGGGTTGCTGGCGAGGGGCCTTTCGCACTGGCACGGGTTCAGCGACCGGGCGGAAACGATGGGCGGCCCCGCCGGGGATCTGGCGGCTGCGGGGGCGAAGTTGCTGGGGGATCAGGGCGGGTTTGCGTGCACGGTTTGCCACGACGTTGGCAAGCAAATGGCCACCGCTCCGTTTGAGGCGCCGGCGTTGAACCTGTCGTGGGCCGCGCAGCGCCTGCGCCTGTCCTACTACCAGCGCTGGCTGGCGAATCCGCAGCGTGTGGATCCCGAGACGAAGATGCCGCGCTACGCTGACATGAAAGAGCGCACGCAGTTGAACGGCATTCTCGAAGGGGACGGCCGGCGGCAGTTTGACGCCATCCGGCAGTATCTGTTGAGCATCTCGGAGTAGAGGCGGCGGAACGGAGGCGCCTTCACGGCATCGCATTGGTGGCGTGCCTCATGGCGTTGCCACGGGGCTATGGCAGCCCGCTCCATGGGTGTTAGGGGCCGAGGCTCGAGGCCTACTTGCCTTGTCGCCCATGCGCCGGCCTGGGGAGTTGTTAACAGTCAGGAAATCAGGGAACGAGATGACGCGCAATTACCTCAGTTCCCCCGGAATCTCGCGAAAGTTCCAGACGACCGGCTTGTGGGTGCGGCCGTAGACCCAGTAGTTGGGAACCTGAATGGTGGTGCCCAAGTTGGCGCTTGTGGTGAGCGACCAAACGATGCTTTTAGACACCGGAAAATACGGTTCGGTCCCTTTGAAGCTCACGGAGATCTTTGTTTCCCTGTCGTTGCCTCAGCTCAGAATTTGGCCAGTAAAACTGATCGGCTTTCCGTCATCCTTGGTGTCGTACTCCGTTTTGACGGCCCATGTCCTGGTCACCTTTCGATCCTCAATGGAGATATCAATCGTATGCAGGGCGGCGACCGCGGCGTCGTCTTCCGGTCGGTGGAAGTGAAACCGTCTCACCGTTGCGTTAGCGGGAGCCTCCGGCTGCTCTTTCTGCTCTGAAATCTTTGGCGGCGCAGCATTTTTAACAACCATCGACGTGATCTTGCTGATGCTGGTTGGGCGCTTTGGATTGACTGACAGGGAGCACTGCAGCGTGCTCGACCGCGGTTTGGAACCTTCCATCGCCGTATAGCTCAATTTGAAGGTACACGATAGCGGATTGCTGGATTTGAAGTCGGTGACCTGTCCTCGCCAGTCCGTGTAACGCTTCCAATCTCCTTTAATATCGGCGAGTACAGCGGCGCGAGACATGGGTCGAAGTTGATAGTACTGCACAGGATCATCTAACAACTGGGTGACAGCGCCGAGATCCTGGTTCTCTATGGCTTTGAAAAAAGAGCGCACCGTGGTTTCGATTGAACTTTCCTGCGTTTGTGCCGCCGTCTTTGCTGGCGGGGCAGACTTGGCTGCACCCCACTTCACGTCACGGATCCGGGTCAGGTCCGTCGGCTCTTTTTGCCCGGCGAGAACCTCCTCAACCATGTCCCAGACAACGACACATTCCTTTCCGATGTACGACTTCGGGGAGGCCGCAACTTTGTTCACCGACGGTTCCGCATCCAGAATGGCGAAGACATTGGTTTCGCCGGTCTTGCTTTGGACCAGCCAGCCCTGAAAGTTCTTCTTGCTTCCCTGAAGACGGTGTTTTCCCGGCGCGATGCCCTTAAAAAGGCCCCGGAATTCGCCGGAATCAGCATATTCCGAAAGTTGGACCGCCCTGAGCGACGGGAGGTTGAAAAACAACCCGATTAACAGGAGCAAGGGGGTGCGCTTGAATATCCAGTTCATTGCGGAATGAATCTATGATGCAGGCGGAGCCAAGCTAGCCTGAAATCAAAGTTTGAAACTCCAGCGATGCTTAAGGGCGTCTGGGTTCCGCAGAGGCTTGGGACCGGTTGGCGGCGGCCGCTTTATTGCCACAGTCCGCGTTCCAATGTTCGGTAGCTGATCGCTGTGAATTTGAATGAGTGATGGGGGCAGATGGCTACTTTTTTGGCTCACGAAAATTCAAGATCAGTGCCACTACATTCTGTCAGCGTGTCTGTCGGCTTGCTAAAGAAAATGTATGGAAAAATCTCGAGCAATATTTGCGCTGTGGTCTTTAAGGAGCAGGTACGGCAGATCTCGCTAGATAGGAAAACGGGTTGATTCAAAGCGGAGATTCGTTGATAAAGTAAGGGTGGCTATCTTTGAGTCCGTGCTTTGCGGTGAAAGCTTTGCTCCTGAGCAACCTTTGTCCATATTTTAGAGGGATTGGGTAACGAATCTGAACAAGACTGTTAAGTTAGGCTCATATTTGTCGCCGTATTGCTGAATTTCCACCCTATGAAAGTTTGCCTAGTCCGAGCCCCGCTGACTCTTAGTAAATATGCATCGGCGTCTCCTGCGGTTCCGCCCATCGGTCTCGCTTATGTGGCTGCCATGTTGGTACATGACGGTCATGACGTTTCAGTAGTTGACTCGATTGGGGAGGCGATCGACGAGTATATTCCCTTTCGTGATGACACTGTTTACCGGGGGCTCACCTTGGAGCAGATCGTGGAGCGTTCGCCTGCGGCGGATGTTTTCGGTGTCAGCGTGATGTTTTCACAGGACTGGCCTCTCACGCGGATCTTGATTCAGAAGCTGAAGGACAGGCATCCGCATTCTTTGATCGTGTGTGGCGGGGAGCATGCGACGGCGGAGTCCAAAGGATCGATGGAGGGATGTCCTGAGCTCGACTTTATTGTTTCGGGCGAGGGCGAGTACACGATGTCGGAATTGCTTCTGACGCTGGATCAAAAGGGAGATCTCTCGAAGGTTTCGGGCATTCACTACAGGAATTCTGCCGGCGAGGTGTTGCACACCCCGAAGCGGGCGCGGGTGAAGTCGCTTGATGAAATACCTTGGCCCGCGTGGGATTTGTTTCCGTTGGAGAACTATTTGAGCGCGGGGCACGGGTGGGGTGTGAACAGGGGACGAAGCATGCCGATGGTGGCCTCGCGAGGGTGTCCCTACCAGTGCACTTTTTGCTCCAATCCCCAGATGTGGACTCCCCGGTGGGTGGTTCGCTCGGTGGATGATGTCATTGCAGAAATCAAGTTCTATATTGAGAAGTACCAAGCAAAAAACATTGATTTTCAGGATCTTACGGCAATCATTAAGAAGGACTGGATCATTAGCTTCTGTCAGAAGCTGATTGAGGAAAACATAGTTATCACTTGGCAGTTGCCTACGGGAACCCGAAGCGAGGCCATTGACGAGGAGGTCGCCCCTTATCTTTACGCCTCGGGGTGCCGGAACATGACGTATGCTCCTGAAAGCGGCGATCTGGAGGTTTTGAAGCGGATCAAAAAGAAGGTCCATCTTGACGCTATCATCAAGTCGACCCGGGCGGCCGTCAGGGCCGGCATTAACGTCAAATACAACTTCATCTTCGGATTCCCCGAAGACACATACGCGAACATTCCTTCAACGTTGTGGTTTATGTGGAGGATCGCTCTGGTCGGGGTAAGCGACATTTCCATCGCGCCTTTTTCGCCATACCCGGGCTCTGAACTGTTTTTCAAACTGCAGCGGGAGGGAAAAATCCCGGCCAAACTGGACGATGCTTACTACATGAGCATTCCCTTCTCCGACATGTCGAAGACAGTGAGCTGGTGTGAAAACTTTTCTCCGAAGGCGCTGAACCGCCTCAGGAATGTGGCGATGATGTCCTTCTACCTTGTTTCTTGGCTGACACATCCGCTCCGTCCTTTTCGTGTGCTTACGAACCTGCTGACTGGCAGGGAGGAGTCCCGCATGGACAAAGCGCTGGCCGATATGAAGCGGCGTATGCGTCTTCTGAGTTCGAAGAAAGAGACGCTGAATCCGGGAAGCGTCAGTCCTTTCTAATTCTGTCTTCCCCGCCGGTTGCCGGACACGGCGAATCTGCATTCGCCTGCGCAGGCAGTGTGGGATGCCCCGATGCATCCCCTGGGTGATGCGTGCTGTGGAGTTCCTGCGGAGTTTGGAGCGCTTTTGCTCAGCCTTGGAGATGAGCGCAGCGTCATTCCTCGCCCTCTCAGAAGTCCAACGCTTGTCAGGAACGCCCGTTCAGGATGTCTTTCAGCTTCTGCGAATCCACAGACTTTAAGCTGTCGTAGCGGGCGCCGGTGATCAGCCCGGCTCCGAAGAGCTTCTTCAGCAGGGCGCTGATGTTGGCATCGCTGTCGCCTTCCTCCAGCTGTTCTCCAAACAACACCACCATCAGGGTTTTTCCAACGATGTTCATCAGAATGCCGAAGGGAGTCCCGAAAGCGGCTATTGAACGTCTCACTGTAAGGGTTTTCCCACGGGCTCCCAGGGGCGATGTAGAGCGTTTGAAATCCCCGATCTGCAATCCATTTAGGACTGCCGGCCGGGCAAAGATGCCGGCGAAGCGTTGAATCCTTTGGCCGCCCCCTGCGCGGGGAGTGGCAGCGTCACACCGTCCATTCACCCGACATTTTGTGCTGGGCTCCGGGAAGCTGGAGGGGATCGTAGGGGACGAAAAAGCGTTCGAGCAGGTGCAGGCAGGCCTCTGCCACTGCGCGGTCGCCTCCCGGGCGGGCCGTGACGTAGTGGGCCGCCTGCTTCGCCATGGGATCAGCGTTTGCGGGAGCGAGGGCGTACGCCACCTGGCGCATGACGTAGTGGTCGAAAATTCCGTCTCCCATGTAAATGACGGAATCCAGCGGATACCTTTCGGCGATCCAGTCGACGCGGCGGATGGTGCTCACAAGGTCCAGTTCGAAACCCATGTCGTCGACGATGCGTTTTTGGGAGATGGCGAATCCCTTGCGGTCTCCGGTGACGAAGCGGATTTTCATGTAGGGCTTCAGAAGGGAGAGGCCGTCGTGGTCGTCGGCGCCGAAGACCTTCAGCATCTTGCCCTCGGCGCTGTAAAAGAAGGTGCCCGAGGTCATGACGCCGTCCACGTCCAGGATGAAAACGGAGGGTTTCGGCGCGGTGGGTGGGGTGGGGGCTGACATGGGAGGTGGAGTTTTCGGCAGTTGCGGGAGGGATTCAAGCTAACAGCGGAAGGACGTAGCCGTGCGGACAGCGGCCAACCGGACCCGGTGGAGGAGAGGATGTCGGGGGAGGTGTGATCCTTGACGACATTCTCTCGACGCCTGTTTCTGCTTTTAGAAAACTGAGTTTCGCACAGGATCCTGCCAAAACCATTCTGTGTCGCGTTGAAATTGCCCCCGATTGAAGACGGGCTGCGCGCAATTCCTGATTAGTTTTTCCAAACCTATATGAATCAAAATTACGGAGGCAACCTGGTGGGCAGCCACTCGCTTGAATCCTTCTCTCGCCATACGTTTGCCCTAACGCCCTATCTTTACTTTCATCTCCGCTTGAAGGCAGGCGAGACGGTGAAGCTCCCCAAGGAAAAGGGCGTTTACAGTGTCTTTGTGTTCGCCGCCCATGGCGGGGCGTCCGTCAGGTTCGACGCGCTGAGCCATCCAGTGCACGCCCGGGAGGCCGTTCAGCTTGTCCATCAGAGCGCAGGCGTTACGGCTGAGGGTGGAGACGTTGAACTCCTTGTCGCGGGGGCTCCCGAGGCGGATGCGCAAGCTTCGGAAACGAGGCATTTCAAGGTGTCCGAGATCAAAAAAGTTTCCAAACCCTGGGGGCATGAGCTGTGGTTTCATGGCGGCCACCCGCAATACGCTTTTAAAGAAATTTTTGTGAAGGCGGGGACGAAAACCAGCCTGCAGTACCACCGGCACAAGCAGGAAACCAACATCCTTTTTGCAGGCGATGCGGTGTTGCACTACAAGTCCGATCCCAATGCATCAATCGATGCGCCTTCGCTCGAGAGCATGGCCACGCTGCCTTTGACCCCCGTTTCATCCGTGGATGTCACCCCTTTTGTCCTGCATCGCCTGGAGGCCGTTACAGACATTCTTTTATACGAGGTCTCCACCCCGTTTCTCGACGATGTGGTGCGTGTCAGCGACGATACGGCCCGGCCCGACGGACACATTGAAACCGAACATTCGAGCTGATTCATGCACGCTCCGACGGTCTGCATTTTAACGGCTGGAAAAGGCACTCGGATGGGGGCGCTTGGGTCCGGATTGAACAAGGCTCTGCTTCCTCTCGGGCAGGAGGCTGTGATTTCGCACATCATCGGGCGATTTCCCCCGGAGACGGAGTTTGTGATTGCTGTGGGGTATCACGGAGCGCAGGTCAGGGCGTATCTTTCTGCGGCCCACCCCGCCGGGCGCTTTCACTTTGTGGAAGTGGATCGCTACGAGGGGCCGGCCTCCGGCCCGGGTTATTCCCTTTCGCTCTGTGAGCCGTTTTTGCAGAAGCCGTTTTTCTTTGTCTCGTGCGACACCCTTTGGGAAGGGTACATCCCCTTTGATGCGGACGGGAACTGGTTTGGAACTGCTGTGGTTCCTCCAGAGGAGGCTCCGAGTTACTGCAATTTTGCCCTAGCGGCCGCCCCGGCGGATTCAGCGCCGCTGATCCTCGATATTTTCGACAAGACCGCCCCGCCAGCTTGCCGTGCGGAGGCGTTTATCGGCCTCTGTTTCATCCATGATTACGGAGCGTTCTGGCCGTCGCTTAAAAAAGACATCCTCGTAGGAGGGGAGCACCAGATTTCCAACGGCATTCGCGCTCTTGTGGACAACAAGACGGCGGTGGCCCGAACTTTGGAGTGGACGGATTTGGGAACCGAGGCGCGTTTTCATCAGGCGGCGGCAAGGTTTCAAGAGTACGACTTCAGCAAGGTGGGTGAATTTCTGTACATTGTGAACGGCAGGGTGGTTAAGTTTTTTGAAAACGCCTCCATCGTGCAGAAGCGGGTGGCCCGCGCCCGGTTGAATCCTTCTGTCTTTCCTGAGATCACGTTCTGCTCCGGGCAGTTTTACGCGTATGATTTCGTGCCCGGGAAAACGCTGTATCAGGAGAATTCGCCCGCGATATTCCGGAAGCTTCTTTCCTGGCTGAAACAAAATCTTTGGAAAGCCGAGGGGGCGACTCCCGCGGGGTTTGAATCGCATTGCGAGGCGTTCTATCGAGCCAAAACGCTAGAGCGCATTGCTTTTTACCACCAGAAATACCCCGGGTCCGACGTGTCATCGGTGGTCAACGGGGAGAGCGTGCGGTCTGTTTCCTCGTTGCTTGGCGGGGTGCCCTGGCCTCGGTTGCTGAAGGGGCGCAGCACCTTCTTTCATGGCGACCTCCAGTTTGACAACATCATCTACGACAGGGCTGGCGACGCCTTTCTGCTTCTGGATTGGCGACAGGACTTTGGGGGCGACATGAACTCTGGAGACCAGTATTACGATCTGGCGAAGCTCAACGGTGGGATTTTGCTGGCCTATGATTTTATCAAGAAGGGACTTTTCTCGTATGAAGAGAGCGGTTCTGACATCACCTTCGACTTTGCCTCGCGCCACCTGGCCGGCGAGTACCGCGGGATTTTGCATGCGTTTGTCCAGGAGCAGGGGCTCGACTGGGAGCGCGTGAATCTGATGACTGCGCTGATTTTTCTGAACATGGCGCCTCTTCACCACTACCCCTTTGACAAGCTCCTCTATGCTCTGGGAGGTCAGAGTTTGCAGGGCGCCTTGCATGAATCCGCCCGTTAACAACCAAACACGGCTCTTCCTTTCGGTTGCCGCTCAACCCGGTAATTTTGGGGCGACTGTTTTTAACGCCCTGTTTGTGCATTACGGCGTGAACGCCGTCTACATTCCGCGAAAGGCGCCGGGAGCCGCGGTGCTTGCGCGCGCGTTGCGCACATTGGAAGTCGCGGGGTGCTCTGTCAGCATGCCTCTCAAAAGTGCCATCATCCCGCACTTGGACGACCTCTCTCCGGAGGCCGGGGAGATTCGGTCCGTGAACACAATTTTGAACACTGCGGGGGTGTTGAAAGGATACAATACCGACTATTCGGGTTGTCTGGAGGTGCTGCGGCAGCGGCCCGTCCATTCGGTTTTGATTTACGGCAGTGGTTCCGTGGTGAATTCCGTTGTCCGTGCTGCGCAGGCGGCAGGGGTTTCGGAAATCCGGATCGGTGCGCGTAATGTCGCCCGGGCGCGTGCGAAGGCGCGGTTGCTTGGCGTGCCCGCTCTCGCGGGCAATGAGGCCCGGCAAAAGTCGCTGGAGCGTTTTGAATTACTGATCAACGCGACGCCTTCCGGCGACGCTCCGGAGGATGCGATTCGGGAATGGCTGCCGCGCTGCGGCGGCCTTTTTGATCTGAGGGTGCGCGCCGAGACTTCGCCGTTGGAAATGGCCGCGCAGCAACTGGGACACTGGACCGTACCCGGCGTTGAGATGGCCAAGTTTCAGCTACAGCGTCAGTTTGAAATTTACGCGGGCATTCTGCCTCCCGTCGAATTGTTGGATTCGGTGATAGCCGGGAGCTTTATGCGAAGGAATGCGTAGCATTTCCTCACGCCTGGGTGTCGGTTTGGGGCGCGGCGGAGTCCGCTAATGCGCGCTAGATCCGGAACGGTTCGCATTCCGGGTGGAATGCGAAGAAGCTGTCGTAGAAGCTTTTGACATACTGCTGCATGGACCAGCGGCTGTTGAATCCGTATTTGTTGCGCATCCAGCGGCGGCCTTCCTCCACGTAGAGCTTGAGGTTTAGTTCGTACTCTTCGGTTTTAATTACGTCGGCTCTGTCCAGGAGGTGCGTTTCGTTTTCGCCCGCCCAGATGTCCCGTGTGATGGCCGCGGCCCAGTCGTTGGCGTAGGCTTTGGCAATGAGTTCGCTCTCCGAGCCGTAGCCGCGGAAGTTGGTGCCGTCAAAAACGAAGCCCATCGCATCCGGCGTCTCAGGATTAAAGATGGACTCGATGAAGTTGCGCCGCAGCAGGAGGGCGTTGTTGTGGATGAACCAGAAGTAGCGGATGGAATGTTCCTGAAGGAGCAGCCTTTCCCCCCAGCGAGGAGCGCAGGGGGAGAGGATGCCGACCCGGGGATGGGCGTCGAGCAGGGCGGCGAGGGGGGCGACGCTGGGGCTCTCCTGCAATTCGGTGTCGTTGGTAAGGAGAAAGAAGGCGTCGTACTGTTCAAACCTGCCCTCTTTCCAAAGTTGGCTGAGGCCGTAGTTCATGCCTCTCGAGTAGCGCAGTCCCAGGCTGCGAGCCTCGGGCCACGTCGCGTGCCAGGTTGCGTGCTTTGAGAGGCGATTGTCGTCGGAACCCGCCTCGACAACGTAGACGTCCGTGCAGTCACCGTCCTGACGCTGCAAATGTTCGCACAACCGGTCTGTAACCTCCGGCAGGTTGCGGTTGAGGACGATCGTGGCGACGCGTTTCATTTGAGTTTCTCCAGTCGGAAATGCCGCATGTACCTGCGAATCGTGGTTTTCACCGCGTCTTTGAGCACACTGTCCAGAGAGATGCCTTTTGTTTCGAGCGTGCGGGAAGCCTCGTTTTTGATTTCAACGCACTCGGGCGCCGCAAAAACGTAGTGGCCTGCTATAATGCCGCGGTCCCTGTCAGAAGCCTTGGTGTCCGGCAGCATCCACTTGTCCCATTTGCGTGACTCAAAGGAGAGGCGCAGGAATCGTTCGCTCAGCGAGTGGAGGCCGTTGGATTCAAGGCAGTCCACGAGCGCCCGTGTCTCGGCCACCCCGAATTCGGGCGCCACGTTTGCGGCGTGGATTCCCAGACGGGGGTGCCATTGCAGGCCCTCGTCGGAGAGGTAATCCGTGTTGTGTGCCTTCATGAAAATCTGATGGCTGTTGCAGATTTCGATCATCTTGGGCAGCTGGATTTCGGCTGGAATTTCATTGGCCACGCGCACGGGGCTGTCGAAAGAACCCACGTTCCGTGTTTCCATGACGCGCGTTCCTGCTTGGATGACGACGAAGGAAGGAGAGGGAAGGCGGTTTTTGGAACAGAATGTCTGAACGGCGTTGAGCGTGTAGGAGAGCTCTTCCTGCGAGTTCGTGCTGCCGCTTTGTTCCTCTGTTCCAATCTCAAAAATCACCTCCTGACGCAGGGATTGGGCCTCGCGCCAGCAATACTCGTACAGCTCAAACACCCGCTCCAGAACCTCGTCGATGTCGGGCTTGCTGTGGATGTCGACGCTCGGATCGATGTGCAATATCTGAAAGCCGGACTGGAGGTCTGCGAGGTAGGATGATTTGGCGGACTCCATGGCTCTGCGCAGCCCGAGTCCCGCCTCTTTCTCCGAAGTGTTTTGCCATGGACCTCCATGGTCGCGAGCGAGTAGGACTTTTCCCTTTTTATCACGCTCGATTACGTATTGGGCGAACTGCTCTGTGGTCCAGTGGTTGACATAACCGCCGCCGAACTCCTCTCCATCGATTTGGCGGCGGCTTGCGATCAGGATGAGCGGAGCCTCGTGTTCGTTGGCGAGTTCAATAGCTGCATCGACGCAGTGAACGCTCATCGGACCCACCCCCAACAGGGTGCAGCGCCGTTTCCGAAGAAAAGACTCCAGTTTTTGGTGGATCATATGCGTTTTTACCCATGATCCCGTTTTTGGTGCGGAATCTGGAGGGAGGAGGTGAGTTAAGCCTCAAATCTAGCCCTAAAGATCACAAATGGAAAAGTTCCAAACGTAATTCGGACAGGTTTGGATCGGTTTTCATTTCCCGTTCTCGGGATTCTGGACTTTTTCGTTGTTTGCGGAGGAATCAGTTTTTTTGGGCGTCTACTGGGGAGCGAGAGACCGCAAACACGGGGTCGAAAGCGGGATCGTTTGGATCAAACAAGTGCGCGCCCCTTTTGCCGGCCATCTTGCGGAAGACGAACCCTACGAGCATGAGGATGAGCGTCCAGGAGTAGCGGACCACCCTGACGCTGCTTCCGACGTTGGAATCTTTCCAGCGCAGCGGGATCTCGCGAATTTTTAGGTCGGGGAGGCTGTAAATGAGGATGTTTAACTGGGGGTGGAAATGGAGTCCGCTGGTGATTTGAAAAAACGGAATGCGTTTGAGAACGCTGATGCGGGTCATCGCTACGGCCGCGCCTCCATCGGAAATGCGCAAGCCAGTGGTAACGCGGGTCAGCAGGTTGAAGAAGAGGTTCCCCAAAACGCGCGAGGTGCTGTACCCGCTCACGTCGCTTTGAGCCTCAAACCTGGAGGCGATGATCATGTCGGAATCGGGGTGCTCCTGCCTGGCGCGCTTGAAGTTTTGGAGGATGGTGTTGGAGTCCCCCTGGTCATCGCTGTGGAGGACAATGACCCAGTCGAAGTCGTTTTCGACAAAGTATCGGAATCCAATTTTGAGGCTGCCGCCGTAGTTGTAATCCCTGCTGTTCTGGATGACCGTCAGTTTGCCAGAATAGGCTGCGGAGCGCTTGGACTGCTTGTCGAGCAGGGTCTGGGCCGTGCCATCGGCGCTGTGATTGTCGATGCACAGTATTTCCGTAATATCCTCCAGCAGTGCGGGGTCTAGTGAATCGAGCAGCCCGCTGATGTTTGCGGCGACATTCCGGCACGGGATGAGGAGACCGGTTTTCTCGTGCATGCTGGGGAAGGGGAGAAAGGTGGGGATGGCCCTGGGTCTATTCTACGAACTCAACGTTCGGGTTGATGTTCTTGAGAATGTCATCCTTGATCTCCTGGTTGTAAAAACCTGTCTTGAGGACGACGAGGGGGTTGGCTTCTTCGGCCAGGATGCGGGGGGAGTTTACCGCGAAGGCGGTGCCAAACAGGCGCTTGCCGATTTTGCCGGGGCCATTGTCCAGAATAGAGACGACTTTGGAGACGTCCAGGCCGTGGGCGATCAGGTATTGTGAGAATATATGGGCTCCAAAGAGGAAAACTTTTTTTTGGGTGCCTGCCAGCTTCTGATTGAGGTCCGCAATAAGTTTGTCGTGGTAGCCGACGAAGGCCGTGTAGAGGCGTTTGTTGCGTTCGTAAAGGTCAGGGCAGGGAGTTTTCGGAAGGCCTCCCACGTGTTCCGCAGCGTAGAAAGTGCTGTGGTCGCCGAAGTTTCGTTTTGCGCGGAGGACGAACCCGTTTTCAGAGAGCAGCCAGAGAATGTACTCCTCTGAGAGAAACACAGTATGTTCGAAGTTGAGGCAGTTGGTGAAGCATGCCTCAAGGAAGCGGAGCAGGTTGGGAACGGAGAATACCATCAGCTTCCCCACGGGTACGAACTGCCGGAGATGCTGCATGAACTCCGCAGGATGGTAGACATGCTCAAACACGTGGGAGTGCACGACGACATCCAGGGGTTTGTCGTAGCGGAAACGGTCGTCAAAAAAGCCTCGGATCACCTCCGCCGGTGAGCCTTCCACGAGCTGGGGATTGGGTTCCAGAATGGTCCAGTGCGCATTGGACCGCAGGTCGGCGTACTCCTTGCAAAGAATGCCATGGGCGCCCCCGATTTCGAAAACACGGTCGAAGGGGCCCACCTCGTGCAAAAACGCGGCGAACTCGCGGTGGTGTGCTGCCCATATTGCCCCGTAAGATTCGTTGTGCTGGGCCGCATACAGGACATCGAGAGGAAGCAGGGGGTTGAGTTGGAGGCTGCCTGTGTTCCGGTTGATCCACCACCGCATCGGAGCGAACTGGTCCGTGGAAGGATCCGACTCGGTGCACCCCATGAAAACGGGAAAGCGCTCGATTTCAAACAGAAGCTCCATGTCCGGATCCTGGGTGAAAACGCAGCTGTCGCGGGGGATTAAATTCATGGTTTGGAGGAGAAAAACTTTGTGACGTAGCCGAAATTGGCGGCCATTTGGGGGATGGTTTTGTGGCAGATCAGGCCGCTCAGGGCCCAGAATAGGAACAGGGCTGAGAGCATCCGCTGGACTGCGACTGAAGCCAAATCTTTCGCTCTTAAAACAAAAAGTAAAATAATTCCCACAAACGGCACTTCAATCAGCCGGTATTTAATCCAGGGCAGGACGGCGTCGTAGACGAAGTCCACGTAGAAAAAAGCCAGGCATAGGGTTCCCGCGAAAAACAGAAGCAGTTGCAACTGCAGCAGGTTTGCGCCTGAGACCAAGGGGCCGTCTGCCGTTTTGATCCATGTGAGGGCAAGAATCACACCACCAACCATGAGCAGGCCGTAATAAGCGAGAAAGTTAGCGGCGGAGGTTGCGTGCTGGGAGGGACTTCGATTGCCGAAGAACCGGAAGTACAACTTTGGGGAATGGATGTTTGCCACGGAAGCGGCCCTGCTGACGGGGGGCTGTCTGTAGGCGCCGGGAACGAGTGCCTCTGGCGTCGCTGAGCGCACCGAGGCGATGCAGCTTGGGGAGGTGATGTTTCCGAACAGGCAGAGCGAAAGCACCAGCCCCGCCAGCAGGGCGCCGCAGCTCCAGAGGTTGCTGGGGGGCATTCCTTGCGTGGGAACGGCGGGGATGTCAGCAGTTTTGGCCTTTGATTTGGATTTTGCCTTTGGATTGGCTTCTGGGGATGCCTCGGGCGATTCGAAGGAAAGTTTGGGGCGTACCAGCACGCAGAGCACCGGAAGGAGGCCCGCGACCAACAGAAATTTTCCATGGAAATACATGGAGTCCGGACCGGTCAGGTACGTGGACAAAACGGCAGTCAGGCAGACGAGCGAAGTCAGGGCGACCAGAACGCGCCATGCCGGCTTGGGAACCCTGAGGTAGGGCACGAAATGCCAGAAAAACGCGAGCCCCATCACCCCCACGCCGAAGAGAGAATTTTGAATACTGGTGGCGCCAAGTCCCATTCCAAGGAGGGCGGCGCCGGGAATGCTGACCGGGGGAACGGCCCGTCGGAAAAACAAGCCGAGCATCAAAAAGGGGATCAGAACGCCGATCATTCGGCCGATGTGCCAGGCGTCAATGACAGGCAGCATGCAGGCGGTCAGTTCGATAAATTTGAAGGGGTTTGGAAGCAGGCCTGAAAAAACAATAGCAAGCGCGGCTGTCAGTGGCAGCCAGCGGCTTTTCGGAGCGGATCCCGGTTGGTTGAGAACGAGGTATATCCCGCAGCCCAAGGCTACTTTTCCGATGGAGGCGAGCCACCAGAATGGAACAATCGGAAGGGATTTGCCCCAAGGGATAAAGTTTAGAGGGTAGGCGTAAGTGAATTCGTCGTATTGCTGGTCGAAAACGGGAAAGAACCGGATGGCTTCTGCCTGCGAGATCAGCTTCGCAATCAAGGGCAGGAAAATATTACCCGTGGAATCGGAAACCATGAAAATCCGCCCGCCCTGGACGTGCAGCAAAAGCGAGAAAAGATACACCCCGAGGAGCGCAAGGAGGCTTTTCCAGCGATTTTTGAGGAAATCAGTGCGGCTTGAAATCTGAGCCCTGAACAGGGTTTTGATCGAAGGCCAATAAAAGGCAAAAGTGAGCAGAATCAGGGAGGCCAGGCACGCGTATGGACCGATAGGGTGGGGGAGGAACAGAGTCAGCAGACGGTTGACCCCTGTGACGGTGAGATAACCGGGGAGGAATCCGGCGCAAAGTTTGATCGCCAGGGGAGCATCGCTTGAATCCATCCATGGCTTGGCGATCCGGTAGCCAAGGAGGTGCGTCAGGGCGAAATACAGGGTCAGAATCAACGTGAATCCGAATCCCCAACGCCCTCCGCTGAAGGGCTCGAATTTCACGGAATCCCAGTTGTCTCCATAGATTCCTCCGGGCGCCCAAAATGCCGCGTCTGCAGCTGTTGGGATCTGATCCTGTGAGGCCATGATCGCAAGGGAGGCAACCCCCGCCGCTAGAGCCAGCCACCCCCATTTGTCTGATTTACTCATTTGATAATGTGTTGGTTCATTCCGGCGGGCCACAGAACACAAACTAGTTCTCTGGTGTTCTCAATCAATCAAGCCGCGATTGGCGTGGGAGTTCGGCAGCGCCATCCTGAAAGGTCTCGCCCGGTTTCGGTTTGTTTATGGATGGGTGGACAGAGCCTTGCTCGCGGTTGCGATGGTGCAAAAATCCCCGCGGTGCGTACAGACCTGTTTTTTTGTGCAGCGCGCCTTTCCGTATCGGAGGGAAGGCTTTTGGGAAGAAAGGTGGGAGCCGTTAGGGGACGCAGTCCTGAGCGCCGGACAGCTCAACTGTGGGGGGCAAGCGGCAGGCTGAAATCTAGGGCATAGAATATGCTCCCCCCGAGCGCGTGCCAGTGGAAATTCCCCTTCCCCAAAGCCCCAGCTTCGATCGTCGCCAATGTTTGATTTGTGGCGACGCCCGGTTAACGCATCTTTTCACCCATAAATCGCATCCTGTGATTGCGTGCGGAGGGTGCGGCTTGCGTTTCTTGAATCCCCAGCCAAGCAACGAAGAGCTCTCTGCAATTTACACGGAGCACTATTTTTTGAGTTACGACACTGATGCGGGGAGAGAAAGCGTCAGTTTTCTAAAACGGGCGACTGCGCGTCAGTATTTAGGCGAGATAGAGTCATTTCGGGGATCGTCCTCGGGGCGTTTGCTGGAGGTGGGCTGCGGGGAGGGCGATTTTTTAGCCGAAGCGGAACAAGTTGGCTTTGAGGTGGAAGGTGTGGAGTATTCCTCCGCCGCTTGCGCCACTGCTAATCGGAGGCTCAAAAGGGGGCGGGTTCGGCAGGGGGAACTGGAGGGAGCCCAGCTAGCGGCGGAAAGTTTTGATGTCATTGTGCTCAACGATGTGATCGAACACGTCCGTTCGCCTGCGGTGGTGCTGGGGGAAATTCACCGCCTTCTGAAGCCCGGCGGAACGCTTTTTCTGGCCACGCCCTCCTTGGATTCGTGGAGTGCCAGAATCATGGGCCGGCACTGGATGGAGTGGAAGCCCGAGCATTTATCCTACTTCAACCGCGAGAGCATGACGGGGGCCTTGCAGCGCTCCGGCTTTTCCGGAGTGAAGGTCCAGTCCGGATGGAAGGTTCTCAGTTTTGATTACGTCCACGCTCACTTCGAAAAGTTTCCGGTCGCCGGGGTCACTCCGTTCCTTCGCCTGCTCGGAAAAATCCTTCCCGCGTTTCTCAGAGGCGCCGCGGTGCGGATCGTTGCCAGCGGAATGAACGTTTTCTGCCGGAAAACTCATGTGGCGTCTGCCTGAAGGTGCACTTAAGCTAGTGATTCCTGAAAGATAGTGCTTCCAGTTTCTCAATGTGTTTCTGAACAAGTTTGTGCCCTTATTGTGCCCTTAGGACCCCTCCCTTTGGTTTTCTGCGATTGCCGCTGAATCTTGGGGTGGGTTTTGAAAAATGAATCTTAGCCGAATCGATACTCTGCTCTCTCTTGGCAAACTTGTCTGCACCAAGTGCCGGTCTTCTGAGGTGCAAAGACAGGGAGAGGCACGGCTGAGCTGCGACTCCTGCGGAGCGGCGTTCAGGATTCAGCATGGGGTACCCGTGTTTGAAGAGTGGGAGGGAGAGTCCAGCCAACCCCCGCTGCCCGCCCCCGCTGCGCTGTCTGCACTCGAAGAGAAAAAAAAAGTGGGGTTTGCCGAAAGCCTTTTTTCCTCTCCAAGGGCTTATCGGAGGCTCGTCGACTTCAAGCACTGGCTGTACGCAGACGCAACGCTCGGGGTTGCTGAGTTTGTGAATGGCCAGGAAGTTTTGGACGTTGGGTGCGGGCCGGCCGTTGAGGGATATTGGGGGGAGTACGATCCTTCCAAGGCGGCGTCCTATACTGGAATCGACCTGTCCGTGAACTTTGCGGTCAAGGCAAGCCAAGCCACTCCGTTTCCCTCGACCTTTGTGGCGGGGTCTGCGACGAAACTGCCTTTTGCCGACCAGTCTTTCGACACCTCCATCCTGGGATTCACCCTTCATCATGTGGCGGAGCCGCCCGAGGAGTTAATGCGCGAGGTCTTGCGGGTGACCCGCAAGTGGATCGTGATTTTCGACCATTTAGCCCACGACTGGTCGGTGCCCCGTGCCATCCAGAATCTTTACTGGCGCAATATGGACGGCGGTTTCCACTATCTTCAAAAAGGCGCGTGGGACGCTTTGTTGGCTTCATGCGAGACCGAGAAAGAATTGCGCACGGGCGCAATTTTCGGCCACGTGCTCAAAAAAGTGGTGCGATTAAACCAGTCAGCAAAGTCGGGGGGGGCGAGGTGAATTTTCCAGAGGAAGGGTCGCGCTCCTTGATCGGTGCTGTGTCTCAGCCGCTTTTTGGGGCGCCTTGCGCCGTCGGGCGGCGTGAATCTGCTGGGCATTTCTATTTTTTATTCGAGTGAACCCATAGCAAAGCATTCCACGGAGCCTCAGACGAAACGCACCACCCGCAATTTATATGCTTCAAAATCTGAATATTGAAATTTATGCCGACGGAGCCGACCGGAATGGCATGTTGGAATTGTACGCGAATCCTTTGATCAAGGGCCTCACGACCAACCCCACCCTGATGCGGCGTGCGGGGATATCCGACTACGAGGGGTTTGCAAGGAGCGTGCTCGAGGTGATCCGTGAAAAGCCGATCTCCTTCGAAGTGTTTTCAGACGATTTTGCAGAGATGCGGCGCGAGGCGCTGAAAATTGCCGCCTGGCAGGAAAACGTATTTGTGAAGATTCCTGTGACCAACACGCTGGGCGAAAGCAGCGTGCCGCTCATTCGCGACCTTGCACGCGAGGGGGTCCAGTTGAATGTGACCGCTCTTCTGACTTTGGACCAGGTTCGAGGGGTCGCCTCTGCCTTGGATGCCAGGGTCGCGTCCGTAGTATCATTGTTTGCGGGAAGAATTGCCGATACAGGAAGAGATCCCGTGCCCATGGTAGCGGAATCGCTTCAGGCGCTGGCCACGCTTCCCAAGGCGCGCCTGCTTTGGGCGAGTGTGCGAGAGGTGCTCAACATTTACCAAGCGGATCAGGCGGGTGCTCAGATCGTCACTGTGCCGCATGACATCCTGGCGAAGGCCATTGCCTTTGCGGGTATGGACCTGGCCGCATTATCGCTAGATACGGTCAAAATGTTCGCCAAGGATGCGGCTTCAGCCGGTTTCGCCCTTCGATAGCGGTCGCGCGCATCTTCCATGAGCACGCGTACCAAAAAAAAGGCTGCAACCGCCGAATCCTTGCCTGCCGCCGGCGCCGATCCAACCCGACTGAGGCTCTGGCTGGCAGCGGGGGTTGCGGCTTTCTTTGTCCTTCATTATTTTCATATTGTGGGATCCCTGGGGGTTCCTGCCTTCACAAAGGCCGACCCCGTCGAGTTTTATTCCAGCTTTCGATTCGATGAAATTCGTAGCGATGTCTCGGACCACTACGGCTTTTACAATCTCCTGACAGATGCTTTTTTTGCGGGTCGGACTGATTTGCTTTTAGATCCAGACCCAAAACTGAAGGCGCTGCAAAACCCTCTGGACCCGCAGCAAAACGGCGGGATCAGGATGCACGATCTGTCGTACTTCAACGGTCGGTACTACATGTATTTCGGGCCGACTCCCGCTTTGGTTCTGTTCGCGCCGTTTCGTTTACTGGGAATGGGCAAGATTACCGAACCTTATGCCGTTGCCCTTGCCGCGTCTGGGTGTCTTGTCGTCTCGATCCTGATACTGTTTCAGTTGTTGAAGGTCTCGAAGGTGAATCCGGGGCCTGTTTCCTTTACCCTTGGGCTGGTTTTCTTGGGGGCCGGAGGACTCGTTTCGTATACCCTGTGCCGCCCGATCGTCTATGAGGTGGCGATTGTTACCGGAGCTCTTTTTTCCCTGCTTTCGATTCTATTTGCTGTGATGGCATTGCAGCGCACTCGAAGGATGCTTGGGCATCTTGGCGGGGCTGGTTTGTGCGTCGCTCTTGCGGCGGGTTGCCGTCCCAATTTGATTGTGCAGGCCGCTCCCTTTTTCGCCCTCGTTTTTGGGCTGTTGGTTTGGGGTCGAAAGCTCACCCGTGGGACTTGGCGGGACCTCGCTGGTGTGACGGTGCCATGCGTCTGCGGTATCTTAATGCTTTTATCCTATAACCGCTGCCGTTTCGGCGGTTTTTTCGAGTTCGGTAATACCTACCAGTTGCTGGGGAATATTGAACCGCACATCCAACTGGGCTGGAGAAATCTCTCTTATCTTGTCCCTAACTTGTTCAATTATTTCCTAAACGGGCCGAGTTTTGAAGTGGGATTTCCCTTTCTAACCCCCCGGGTGGGATGGTTTCCCAGTTTTTTGAGCGATATTTACCGCGCGCGCGAAGCCAGCACGGGGCTTTTCTGGTGCTGCCCCGGCCTGCTTGGAGCTCTTACGCTCGGCTGCGTTGCCCCTCGGGGGGCGCGTGCGTTTGTCTCCCAGCCGGCCTGGCTTTACCTTGTGGCCTCTGGGGGGGCGTGCCTGCTCTTTTCCGGTGTGTTGCTCCACATGGTCACGATGCGCTACCTGCTGGACTTTGCGCTTCCGCTCCATGTGGCGGCTGTTTTTGCGATGCTTTCGCTGTCCGAAGCCTGCAAGGAAGATCTTTCCAGGCGTCTTGCCGTGGGACTCTCCCGTGCGATGGGCGGCTGCTGTCTGTTTGTCTATTTTTTCTTCGGCTTTTCGGGATATTACAATCTCCCCAAAACGGTCAGTCCCCAGAGTTTTTTTGAGTGGGAGGATTTTTTCTCACCGGTATCGAACTGGGCTTATTCTCCCAGTCCGGCCGAGCCGTTTAAACTGTTGGAGGTGCTCGCTCCAAGCGGTCAGGCGCGCACCAGCGACGGTCGAGATGCGTTCCTGTTTGGCCCGAAACCCGCCTACGTGCGTCTGCTGAGCGGAAAAAGCGGAAAGCTCCAGTTTTCCTCCGGCGTGATGCCTGTGAACGGCTCGAGCGATTGCATTTTGAGCTGCGGAACCTGGACGAGTGCTCCGTTTTACACCGGTTCAGGCAGGAATCTGGACATTGAAATCCCGATTTCCGCGGGCTTGAACCGGGTGGAGATTCGCTCCAAGGCGCCTGCTTCCGCCCCTCACCAGCCTCCGCCGCTGTCGGCCCTCATTGCTCCCCGTCTGACGTTCGCGCCGGCGCCGTAAGAATCTCTGGGATTCAATGCCAGGCGGTTTTTATGGACGGCGGAGAATTGCGTATTTCCACCAGGCCCGGATCCAGGTGGGCGGATCCGCCAGAGTGCGGATTTTTTTGCCCTCGTTGAAATCCCTCGAAACGTATTGAACGGGGACTTCCAGCGGCTTGTGGCCGGCCCGGGTCAGTTTGATAACCAGTTCCCAGTCAAAGTCAAAGCGGTTGCATTCGAAGTTTAACCCGTCCAGACAGCTTCTGCGGAACACCTTGAACATGGTGAACGGATCCGTCATGCGGCAGCCCAGCGTGATGTTCAGCAACTGTGTGAACACGACATGAGCCGCGTTGTAAATGGGCGCCATGTAGGACTTGGAGGAAAACGTGCGCATGCCGCCGCGCTTGGTGTGGCGACTTCCGAGGACGAAATTTGTCTGCCCCTTCAGAATCGGCTCCAAAACCTTCGGGTAGTCCTCGATCCGATATTCCAAATCGGCGTCCTGAAAGAGGATAATGTCGCCCGTGGCCTCCTCAAGAGCGCGCCTTGCCGCGTGGCCCTTGCCTCGGGCGACCTCTTCAAACACGATTTGCACCCCCGGACTGCCTTCAAACCCTCGGACGACTTCCCGGGTCCCGTCCGTGGAGTTGCTTTCCACGATGATGATCTGGAGCGAAATCCCGAGAATGCGCTGAGAGAGCAGCGTCTCGATGACCTCCCTTGCGGTTTTTGCCTCGTTATAGATTGGCAAAATGACTGAAACGACGGTGTCCCTTTGGGGTGGAGGTGTCATCGAGAGGGGCTGGTGCAACTTAACAAGAGGGCAGGGCGCTCAGATACGCCTCGGTTTCCTTGAGTCCGGAGGGGGAGCCGATCTCATAAAACCTCTCGGTCACTTCAATCGACCCGAGAAGCCCCTTAAGGGAAAGGGTGTGGAACAGGTCTGCCAAATCTGCGGGCTGGTCTTTGGGGAGGGCCGACAACAGGTCTGCTGAAAGCATGCTTAAACCATAGTCTATATGTTGCATTTCAGGAGATGGATTGCGTTTGTTATACTCGAGCAAACATCCCTCCTGATAGCAAACATTGCTGCCGTCCCAGCGGCCTTGATTTTTAAGGACGGTCATCAGGGCGGGCTTTTCCTGGGTAATATACGCGTCGTGCACCGCCCGGAAGGAAATCGGAAGATACGAGTCGCCGTAGCAAACCATGAAGTTTTCCCCAAGGTGCGGCAGTGCCTGCAACAAGGCGCCTGCCGTGCCTTTAAGTGTCGGACCATCATCCACGCAGGTGACATCCAGGCCGAAGGCCTCCCCGCCTCCTACTGCTGCCACCACCTGCTCTCCGAGATATCCAAGGCACAGAACGACCTTTTGAAAGCCCTGTTCCTGGAACTGGCGGAGTTGGTGGAAAAGGAACGGCTCTCCCGCAACCTCCACCAACGCCTTAGGAATGGTCTCGGTGAGCGGTCTCAAGCGGGTGGCGAGGCCTCCTGCCAGAACCGCGATCGCGGGTGGAAACGCACTTTGCATCAGGCTGTCTCAGTTCTGGGCGATGATCTTGGTCCCTTCAAAATCAAAGCGGAACCGGACCTCCTGCAACCCCGCCTGTCGCATGGCATGCCGGAGGGTCGTCTTGTCGTTTGCATAGAACATGAGGAATCCTCCTCCCCCGGCTCCGATGAGCTTCCCTCCCAGTGCCCCGTGCTTCATCGCGTGATCGTACCATGCGTTGATGTGGGAGTTGCTCATCCCGGAAGAGCGGTTCTTCTTCCGCTGCCAGTGCAGGTCCATCAGGCGCGCGAACTCCTCCAGATCTCCGGACTCGAGGCATTTGAGCGAGCGAAGTCCGAGGTCCTTGGTGAAATGCAGGTTGTCCAGCATCTCGGAATCGTTCGCCTGAGATTTCTCATGCTGGTCTTTGAGGATCGAGGACGCGCTCCGGGAATAGCCGGTGAAAAATAGGAGAAGATTATCCTCAAGGTTGAACAGGGTTTCCTCGGGAATCTGACAGTGTCTGTACTCCACTTTTCCGTCCGGATGAAATGTGAAAGCCGTGATGCCTCCGATGGCCGATATGTACTGGTCCTGCTTGCCAACCGGTTCGTTGAGTCTTTCAATCTCAATGTGGCAGGCCTGTTCTGCCAGGTCGGCGGGAGAAAGAATGCTTTTGTTTTTTGTGTGCAGTGCTTTCAGGAGTGCCGTGGTGAAGCTTCCCGAAGACCCCAAGCCGGTTCCACCGGGAATGTCTGCCATCGACGAGATTTCGAGGTGAGGCTCCGTGGTGTTGGTGAGTTTGAGCGCTTCGCGTACGATGGGGTGTTCGATGTCGTCCACGCGTTGGACCCGCTCCAGCTTTGAATACTTGATGATGATTTCCTCCTGAAACGTCCGGTGGATGGTCAGGTAGATATACTTGTCGATCGCTGCGGCGACCAAAAAACCGCCGTGTTCGCGGTAGTAAGAGGGAAGGTCGGTGCCGCCGCCGCCGAGCGACACGCGGAGGGGGGATCGCGAGATAATCATAAAGTGTCTAAGCCGTGCCTGGCGGCCTCGCCCAAGTGAAACCGCTTTTCGTATAGATTGTCTCTACGATTTCTAATGTTCGAATATTTTGTTCGAACGCCTCGTTCCCGGAAAAGGGTTTTTGGATGTCTTCTTGGAACGACTCTAGTTCCGCCGCCCACGACTGGTCTCCCCTGGGATATTCCCAGGAGGTTGTTTCCGGAGGGCCCATCTCGGGAAGCATCTTGTACCAGATGACCTTTTCGAGGCCGTAACTCCCGCCAAGCCCTTCAATGGAGATCTTTCCATCACGACCGTAGACCTCTAGGGAGAAAAGATTTTTCCACTCCGTGCAGCTGACGTGCAGCCAAGCTGTCTGCCCTGCCGGTGTGCGGAGTGAGAGGAAGGCATTGTCGTCGACAGCCATTTTCCAGAACGAGGTGCAGGCGTGCCCTTCAATAAGGGAGAACTCGCCCAGGAACCACCCCGCCAGATCGATCAGGTGCACGCCTTGGTCAATGAGCTCGCCTCCGCCTGAGAGCGCGGGATCGGCCCGCCATTCCGTCTCGTAACCGACCCGCCCGCCATGGCCGTACCGGCCCCTGAGAAACATCAGCGGGCCTAAGATCCCGGAATCAACAAGCTTCCGTGCCTTTTGGATCGCTGGATGAAAGCGGTGGTTGTAACCGACTCCGACGCGGAGCTCTCGGGCTTCCGCCACTTGAAGCATCTCTCTCAATTCGGTGGAGTGGAGGCCGCCGGGCTTCTCCACCAAAACATGCTTTCCAGCCTTCAAACAACTTAACGCAACTGGCCCGAGCGCAGCATTGGTGGCGGCAACGATCACCAGTGAAACCGACTCAGACGCGAGCATCGCGCCCAAGTCAGACACGGCCTCGCAACCCGGGAATTTGCCCGCCAGTGCAGAAGCATTCTTAAGGTTGGTGTCGCAGGCAAAACGCAGCTGGCCGGGGCGGAGCGCTCCGGCCCGCTTGTTGCCAATGAGTCCGCAGCCGACGATTGCGACGCCGAGTGGATGTTGTGTTTTCATGCGAATCCGGGTCAGGGCTGGCCGGGAGGCAGGACCCGGCGCAGGGTGTAGAGGTCCCTTTGTTCAAAACTCTGTGCAGAAAGCGTTTCCCATGGATCCCACAGCGCGCTGATCAGCCTTCCTGATATGCCGTCCGAGGCGGACGAAAGCAGCCAGCGCACGAGCGCGGTGGTGCGTTCCAGCGCATTCGTTCCGTTTTGTTTCAACGCCACGGCGGAATCAAATTCCTTCCGACCGCTCCGCGCGGGACCCGCTGCCAAAATGGCCTCGGTCATGGCAGTTGGAATTGCACCGGGTGCGATCGCGTTGATGTCTATTGCTTCATCGGATGTTTCCGCCGCAACCGTCTCGATGAGTCGAACCACGCCGGTCTTCGCTGCTGCATACGCTGAAAATCCCGGCCGCGGGCTCGTCGCGCCGCCCCCTGAGAGGCAGACTATTTTCGCCCGGCGTTCCGCGCGCTTCAGGAGGGCGCCGAACCCCCGGATGGCATGGTAGGTTCCGAGCAGGTTTGTCTCAACAGTGGACCGCCATTGCGCAGGGTCCGATTCCATCGTTAGTTGGATCTCGCCCTGGATTCCGGCACAGCAGACGAGCGCATCGAGGGAGCCCTGAGTCTTTTCAACTCGTTTTACGGCCTGCGCGATATCCTCCCACTTTGATACATCACAGCCTTGGCGGCGCGAGAGGCCGGTGATCAGGTGCCCGTCTTTCTCAAGCGCTTCAGCGAGAGCTGCGCCAATGCCAGAGCTGGCTCCGCTTATGACAATCTTCAACTGCGGCCGGGATGTCATATTTACTGTCCCGTCCGGGCCTCGTAGACCCACTGGTTGTTTTGCAGCCATCGCACCGTGGTTCGGACCCCCTCTTCGATGGAAAGCGACGGACTCCAGCCGGAACCCCGCATGCGCTCGGCGCTCAAAAAAATGAACGGGTTGTCTCCGATCCAGCCTCTGTCTCCCCCAGTGTATTGCAATCGGGGTTTAACTCCAAGTTCGTCGCAGATGATGCGGATGCTGTCGTTGACCTCCACGAATTCGCGCGTCCCGAGGTTGAAGACGCTTGTGTGATGTTTTGCCTTTGCTGCGAGGTGGTTGCCTGTGGCGTGCAGGATCGCGTTGATGCAGTCGCCGACGTAGAGGTAGCTCTTCTTTTGAGTTCCGTTGCCGAGGACGGTCAGGGATTCCGGATTTTCTCGGAGCTGCCTGTAAAAATCGAACACGTGGCCGTGCGTGTACCTCTCCCCCAGAATGGAGACAAATCGGAAGATGTACGCCTCGTCGATCTGGCCTCCCTCGGCGTACGCAGAAATCAGACCCTCGCCTGCGAGTTTGCTGGCGCCGTAAAGCGAGGTTTGAACGGGAAATGCAGCGTCCTCCTGAGTCGGGGTCGCGGCCGTCACCAAGGCCTCTCCATAAACGGACCCGGTGGAGGAAAACGCGATCCGACGGACGCCCGCCTTGCGCATGGCCTCCAGCACGTTGAACGTTCCTATGGTGTTTTGTTGTAGGTCTTTTTGAGGGTGCATCCACCCGTTTCGCACGTCCGCGTTGGCTGCAAGGTGGAACACGGTGTCGCAACCCTCCAGGGCGCTGGATATTGCGTTTATGTCAAGGATGTCGCCGGGGACCAGACGGAACTTGGCACTCTGATTTGCCGTTTCCAGAAATCGCTCCTGACCTGTTGAGAAATTGTCGAACCCGACAACGCTGTGTCCCAATCCGAGAAGCCGGTCCACCAACGTGGAACCTATGAATCCGGCCGCGCCTGTCACAAAGTATTTCATGGGATTTTTCTTACGACTGCCAGCAAACGAACTCCAATAGGGAAAGATGTGATCGTCCCAAGTTTGAGTTCTGCACGCATCAAAGCAGACAGCATGCTGCTTTGCTTGCTATCTCTCAAAAGAGCTTTGAGCGCTCCCTCTTTGTTGAAATCAGCCATTAATCTCACCGCCAGTTTATTCTTGAATTTCACCATTAAGAACATTGGGAAAACGAGAAAGCCGATATGGGTGAAATTCAATATTTCGAAACCCGCTGATGATAGAAGCCTTCTAAAACTTCCTGAGGAATAGCGCCGGAAGTGCTGGAGGTACTCGTCAAAAAAATCGTAATATAAAGGGCTGGCCGGAACCTCGATGTGTGCAACGCCCCCGGGCTTCAGTATCCTTTGGATCTCGGACACGGCGGCCTTGTCGTTTTCGATGTGTTCCAGAACGTTCAAGCACGTGACGGCATCAACGCATGCATCGGGCAGTGGGCATTGAGTGAGGTCGAACTGAAGCAGGGGGACTTTGGGAAGGCGAAGCGCGAGACGCTGCAGCAGAGGCTCCAGAAAGACTGATCCAATCAGTTGCAAGTCAGGGCGTTCCCTCTGAATGTCCTGCAGGAGAAAACCCGACGAGCAGCCTGCGTCCAGCACGACTCCATCGGGCACGTAGCTTTTGAGCGTTTGCAGCGCGAGTTGCCGTGACGCGAGGTCCATCGGGTGGTCTCCATTTCTTGCCGCCGACTCGTGCAACAAGGTCAGATTGTCGTCCCAGTGGCTGTGGGCTGCGGAAAGTGGCAGCACGCTTCCCAGGAGGGCTCCGTTTGATTCAAACCGTTCTCCGGTCCAATGGACTTTGTTGTCCCGGAACCTCGGCCAATCGAAGTCTTCGGTCGAATGCATCGGCTCAGTCAAGGGGGTCCAGGTCGAAGCCAAAGGATTGCTCCACAATGTATTTTGGCCGCTGTCTGACTTCCTCGTAGATCCGGCCGACATACTCGCCCAGCACTCCCACGCTGATCAGTTGGACGCCGCCGAGAAAGAGAATGAGGATAACAATGGTGGGATTCCCTATCGGGAAATCAAAGCCACCCAGCTTCATTGCGAAGTATACCACGCCGAGCAGGAGCGAGAGAAACGCGACACTGAAGCCTAGAGCCGTGCTCAAAGTCAGTGCATGGGTTGAAAAGCAGAAGATGCCGTTGAAGCCTATCTTGAGAGATCCTAAAAAGCGGTTGTAATTGGTCTCACCGGAGAAGCGGGCCGGTCTGTCAAAGGGGATGGTACACTGGTTGAACCCCACGGAAGCCACCATCCCCCGCAGAAAGCCGTGGCTTTCCTTCAGCGCGTTTATCTCCGCCACCACCCGCGCCGACATCAGCCGGAAGTCCCCCGTGTTCGGCGGGATGTTGACGTTAGTGACGTGTTGGATGATCCAGTATCCGGTCCGTGCGACCAGCGTCTTGATCCATGGCTCGCCTGTGCGCGAGCGGCGCTGGGGAATGACAACATCAAAACCTTCCCTCCATTTGGCCACCATCTGCGAAATCAGTTCGGGCGGGTCCTGCATGTCGACGTCGGTCACGATGACCGCCTGCCCCTTGCTGTACCTGAGCCCGGCAAGAGTGGCCATCGGCTGCCCGAACCGCCGCGAGAACTTCAAAAGCTTGATGCGCGGGTCCTCGCTCCGAGCCTCTAGAATCACCTCCTCCGTCCGGTCCGGGGAAGGATCCATGGCGAAAACAACCTCGTAGTCCTCTGAGATGGCGGCGAGAACCTCCCTAGTCCGCCGAAGGAACTCGGGGACGTTGTGTTCCTCTTTGAATACCGGAACGACTATCGACAAGAATGGGGCGGACATGTGGGGCGGGATTTTCGCGGGCAGGGTTAGCGGACTTTAATCCTTCGGTGTTTTGAGAAAGTAGATTCTCACGGGCAGTCTGCCCTGCGCGGTTTGAATCTCACCCACCGCATCGTAGTTTTTGAAAATCCACGTCGACAGCTCCGGGAGCATTGTATGCCTGGCCGCCACGCCGGGGGGCCAGCTGTACCACCTAAACTCGTCTACCGCGTCTAGAAACACCTTCGGGCGGGCCGCCTGCAAGTCGGCCAGATACGTGGTGCGGTGCCTCTGAAACTGGGGGGCTGGATCAATCACCCAGCAGGTGTGGGCGAACCGGGTCGCGGGTGCCATCTGTGTGAGGACGTTGATTTTCGCCGCCCATCCCCAAATGGCGATGGTGTCGCCGGATTGGCAGCGCGACTTTAAAAACTCCGCCACAGGGTGCACCTCCTTGCCCCAGTTGGTTAGGAAGCGCTGGTTCCGGTTTGACACAATCGCAAGCTGTGAGACCAAGGCCGCCGAGACCAAGGCTGCAACCGCCACTGCTGTGCCCCGGAAGCGGCGGCGGAACGCAACCGCACGGTTTGCAAAGCGCGAGGCGCAGCAGGCGCTGAGGAGTGCCACTGGGCTTAGCAAAAACATCAGGTAATGCGGGAACCCGAAACCGCTCTTGAGCACGGAAAACATCCAGACAGCAACGTACCCTGCACACAGTCCGAACCCTGCAACCCACGCGCGCAGAGGTACCGAGATCTTTTTGCCGTGCACCAGTGCGTGGACGAGGGCCGCCAGGCTCAATGCGGCAAAAACTAATGCTCCGTAAAACAGGACGGTGAACCCCTCGTCGCCTCTGGTTAAAAGTTGAAAACTGAAGCCCCCGGCCTGCGTGTTTTTGTAGCCAAAGGCGTAGTCGATGTAGAAGTGGAGGAAATCTCCAAAAGCTCCGCTTGCGGCTACCGGCACGAGAATGATCACCGAAGGAATGAGGCCGCCGGCAAACTGCCAGGCAAGAATCCTCCTCCACCGGTCCCTGTGTTTGACCCTTACCCATGGCAGCGCCGCGCCGACTGCGAAAAGAAAGGCAGCCCCGAGAAGCGCTTGAATCTTGGTGTAGGGAAGGGCCCCGCAGAGGATCCCGAGGACGAGCGCCTTTTCGCGGGTGGGGGTCCTGCGCTGCTTAAGCAACAGCCACACCGCCCAGGCGCAGAGCGCGGCCGGAAACTGTTCGCTCGAGAAGTGAAGGAAATCCAGATTCAGCGTTGCAAGGAGCAGGGACGCCAGCGGCAGCGAAAACAACAGCGCCTGGCGCTTTGGAACCATCTCTGCAATCGAGAGCACCGTAGCCATGGCCAAGCTGAACATCAAAAGCAGACCAGTGAGGCGGGCCGTCAGATATCCAAAATCCAAGCCGAAGGGCTTTACCCAAAACAGCACCCACGTGTTCAGCGGTCCCCCCGCATCAGCCACCACGGACCGCCACGGCATCCAGTCTCTCTCGTATTTGAGCGCCTGCGCAAGCACCATGCTTTCGTCCACGTTGATCTCACCGTTGTAAGTCAAACTGTACCAGCGCCACACCGGGAACGCAACCGCGAGGACGACGGCGAAAACCGCAAGCGAGGTTTTCCATTTCCGCCCGGAGAAGCCGCCTGTTTTCAGCAGGGCAAACACGGCAATTACAGCAAGTGCCGCCCAAAGCGCGATGGCCACTGAGAGTCTGAGATTCATGCTGTTTTAAACGTGTCCGCGCGTCGCAGCGGCCTTCTGAAGGGGGGGGCGACGGCTCTACCGGAATTTGTGCGCGGTGGTTCCGCCCTCGGTGAACCGGATAAGGTCGCTCAGGATGTTGAAGGACTCCTCCTTCACTGAATCGTACCGGAAGGGCGGAATCTTCAAGGCGGCGAGCTCCTCGGCTTCCTTTGCCTTTTCCTTGTCTGTTTCCTTCGAGGTGTCTTTCGGCGGGGCGTCCGCCTCGGCTTCCAATTCCTTGTCAGTCTTGGGCTCGACGAAGGTGAAGGCGGCCAGTTCCTTTTTGGCCGCGTTGTCCAAGGTGATCCGGTACGCGGTGGGCTCCTGAGTGTGTGGGCGCGCCTTGCGCTCCGCTTCCCGCTTCTCCTTGCGGGCCTTGTCCTTGTCCAGTTCCTCTTTGCGCACAGCCTCGTTGATGGAAACCTTGTTCTCATCCACGTATTTCCGGATCCGCTGCAAGTCTTCCTGAACGTACGCAAATTCCGGATTCAATGGAACACGCTGCAGTGCCAGTTTCCGGAGCTCGTCTACGAACAGGGGGCGGGCCCATTTTTCGAAATCCTGCGCCTTGATGGTGTCGTAGGGCAGGGGATCCTTCAGGGCCGACTCTCCGATTTCTGCCTGGTCCGAGGTCGAGGGCAGAACGATGTCGCTCTCCACGCCGCGCAACTGTGTTGAGCCCCCGGCGATGCGGTAGAACTTCTGAATGGTCAGCTTCACCGCTCCTGCCTGCGCGCCGTTGGCCAGCGCGGGCACGGCGCGAGCCAGTTCAATCATCTGCTGCACCGTCCCTTTTCCGAAGGTCTTGCTGTCGCCAACAATCACCGCGCGGCCGTAATCCTGCATTGCCGCGGCAAAAATCTCACTGGCCGAGGCGCTCTGGCGGTTTACCAGAACCGTCATCGGTCCGTCGTAAAACAGCGTTGGGTCGGTGTCCTTGGAAACGGAGACCTCGCCGTTCCAGTTTTTGATCTGAACCACCGGGCCGTCCTTGATGAAGAGGCCCGTGAGGTTGATGGCTTCTTCCAGCGAGCCGCCCCCGTCCCGGCGGAAGTCCATGATGAGCCCGTCGATGCCCTCCTCCTTCAGGCGCCCGAGCAGCAGGCGAACGTCTTTGGTCGTGCTCTTGATGTCTTCTTTCCCGTTCTGGCTGAAGTCTCTGTAGAACGAGGGAAGTTCAATGAAACCGAGCTTGCGCTTTTGCCCGTCCGTTCCCGTCCATTCGATCAGCTCGGCGTGAGCTTCGCCCTCCTTCAGTTTGATTTCGTCCCGTTTGATTTCCACCTCCACCCGCTCGGAGCCGTTGGTGGCCGACACGGGAATCAACTGGAGCCTCACGAGGGTGTCCTTCTCCCCGCGGATCATGGCGACGACCTTGTCCAGTTTCATGTCCACGCAGTCCACAAACTCCGCGGGCCCCTGCGCCACCGCCACGATCCGGTCGCCCGCCTTGACCTTGCCTCCCCGGCTGGCCGGACCGCCCGGGATGAGCTGGTCGATCTTGGTGAATCCATCCTCGGAGCGGAGCCGGGCGCCAATGCCGAACAGCGAGAGGCGCATGCTGATATTGAACTGCTCCTGGTCGCTCTTGCTCATGTAGTCCGAGTGGGGGTCGTAGGTGCGGGCGAGGCTGAGCAGGAATAGCTTCACAACCTCTTCGCTGTCCTGTTCCTGAATGTCCTTGCTGAACTGGTTGTACCGCCTGCGCACCACGCTCACCGGATCCATTGGCTTCTTTTCTGCAATGGTTTCCGGCGCCTTTTTCTTTGCATCTTTGGCGCCCGACTTCTTGTTGAGGCGCTCTTGGATCAGTTCCGAGGTGATCCTGTCGGTCCACAGTTGCTTGATCGGTTCACCGGCCGCCGCCCATGGCGCCTTCTGGCGGTTGAGCTCCACCATGCGGTCTTTTGAAAAGTCCACATCCCCGTCCAGAATTTCCTTCACCAGTGCGATCCTCTCCTGCGCCCGCTTGCGGAAGAGGTCGTGGATTTCCTGAGCGGCTTTGGTGCGGCCGAAGATCAACTCCTCGTGCAGGTTGTCTGCCCACTTGGCCGTCATTTCCTCCACGTCCTCGCTCGTGAAAAAAACGTGGCTGTAGTCGAGCACTTCTAGGTAGTTGCGCAGCAGACGGCGGGAGACATCCTTGTTTAAGCGCTGTTTCGAGTAGTGCACCTGTTCAAGCAGGCTGGCGACGGCGATGGTGACTTGCGCGGGATCCGGGTCCTTCGCCGCTTGCACGGGGCAGGCGATGAGCCCGAGAAGGAGGAGCGACAGCAAGAGTTGGCGGGGAAAATGCATCGGGACGGAGTTCAGGGGGATTTTAGGACGGCAAAACGGGTTGATCTGGAAAAGTCGCCAAGGGCTATTCTTCCGGAATGCGAAACTCACACCATATATAACTTAGACTGGGCTGACGGACCACTATATTACATTGAAGTGGGATGCCGTTTTAACGTGTTTCCCGACCGATCTCGCCGTTTCGCCGACTCCCCGCCTCATGAATCCCTCCCGTGCCGCCGTTTGGCGCCTCATTTTGGCAACCATGGCGTGGGGCCTCAGTTTTCCCACCGCGAAAGCCATCATGCTGGCGCAGGCTATGGCGGTTCCTGGGCGTTCCGGCGTCTTTCACGCCGGACTCGTTTTGTGGGTCCGCATGATCCTCGCATCTTTGCTGATGGGGCTTATTTTTTGGCGCAATGTCCGCGCACTGCGCGGGAGTGAAATCCGCCAGGGGGTGGAGTTGGGGCTCTACGGGGGCGTTGGGATGCTTCTGCAAACCGATGCCCAGCACGTTATCCCGGCCAGCACATCGGCTTTTTTCACCCAGTTCACATGCATATTCGTGCCCCTTGTCGTCGCGATACGCAGCCGGATGTTTCCGTCGGTATGGGTGGTCGCGGCAAGCGCCATGGTGCTTGCCGGGTGTGCGGTTTTGAGCGGGGTGCGGCTCGGTTCCCTTGGTTTCGGGCCGGGCGAATGGGAAACCATCGCCGCCGCAGGCTTGTTCACGGGGCAGATTCTGGTCCTGGAGCGACAAACGTACCGAGGGAATGAAATGCGCGGCACGGCGTTCGTGATGTTTGCCATGAAGGCGCTCGTGCTGACGCCCGTGGTCTTCGGCGATGCGATCACTGTCGCCGTGTCAGGAGGCGGCGGATTGGGCGCCTTGTGCCATCAGATAATCGACGCTTACACAAGCCTGCCGACATTGGTTATGACCCTTCTGATCACCGTTTTCTCCACGGTGTATGGCTATGCGACGATGATCTTCTGGCAGCCCATGGTGTCCTCCGTTCAGGCGGGTATTATCTACGCTACGGAACCGATTTTTGCGACGGGTTGGGCGCTGTTTCTTCCCGGGCTGTTTTCGGCCGCCGGCGGTTTTGACTACCCAAACGAATCCGTCTCCGCCGCGTTTTGCTGGGGGGCGGCTTTGATTGTGGGCGCGAACCTGCTTCTGTTGAGGCCGCAAAGCACTCCGGCGGAGGCGGGTGCCGCGTGAAGACTGATCACAGTTTGAAATGACTCTTGCGGGCGTCTCCGGCCGGGGTCCTGCTCTTGCCTCGCGCCTGCTTTAGTTTCAAATCGCTACGGCAGGCGGGTGGCGTTAAGAGATTGTCTTCGTATGCCTGTCCAGCCCAACTTCAGCTTTGCAAGCGACAACACTTCGGGTGCCTGTCCCGATGTGATGGATGCGTTCATCAGGGTAAATAACGGCCGCCTCCCTTCTTACGGGGACGATGTGGTGACGGCTCAGGCGGCGGACGCCTTTCGCGAACTGTTCGGGACGGACTGCGACGTCTACTTTGTATTCAACGGGACCGCCGCGAACTCACTCGCTCTGGCATCGATTTGCCAGTCCTATCACAGCGTGATCGCCCACGAAATGGCGCACGTGGAGACCGACGAGTGCGGTGCTCCGGAGTTTTTTTCCAACGGAACGAAGATCCTGCTGAGTCCCGGTGAATGCGGTAAATTGAATCCCGGGGCGGTTGAGCTGCTTGTCACAAAGCGCCGGGACGTTCACTTTCCAAAGCCCAAGGCCCTCAGCCTGAGCTGTCCCACGGAGCTCGGGACCGTCTACACCGCCGCGGAGGTTTCGGCACTCGGAGCGGTCGCCTCGCGCCACGGGTTGAGAGTGCACATGGACGGGGCGCGCTTTGCGAACGCCGTGGCTTCTCTCGAAGTATCCCCGAGCGAGATCACGTGGAAAGCCGGCGTCGATGTTCTATCCTTCGGGGGCACGAAGCTCGGCGCGCCGGTGGGCGAGGCCGTGGTTTTTTTCAACCGTGCTCTCGGGGAGGAGTTCGCCTACCGGTGCAAGCAGGCGGGCCAGTTGGCCTCCAAGATGCGCTTTCTCGCCGCGCCGTGGCCGGTGCTTCTCAAGAACAACCGGTGGCTCGAGATAGCCGCCCACGCCAACGCGTGCGCACGCCGGCTCGCAGAGGGGCTGGCGAAAATGCCCGGCCTGCGGATCCTGTATCCGGTCGAGGCCAACGCGGTCTTTGTCGAGATGCCAGAGCGCGCCCACGCGGCTCTTCGCTCGGGTGGCTGGCGTTATTACGTGTTCATCGGCGGGGGCGCACGATTCATGTGCTCATGGAGCACCACCGATGCTGACGTTGAGTCGCTTCTTGGAGCCGTGCGGGAAGGGATTGGGCTCTGACAACCTCCTTTCCTCGTGTGATTTACGGCAAAAAAAAGCAGGTGAAATGCACTACCTTCGGAGATTTCGCGAAGACGCCGCTATTTCACCGGTGCGGGCGACACCTTCCATTTCGCTCCGTAAAGATCGCTGCCACCGGCTTCCTGGATTTCAACAGATCTAAACGTGCTGCTGCCGCTGAACGCACCTCCCATGATGAGTGAGTCCTTGTCGTCGTGCGCTAGCGAGTAGGGTTCGTTCCATCCGCCGCGACGGAACATTCGCAGCGGACCGGCTCTGCCGCGTTTAATGACGCTGCAAGCAGGAAAGGCAGCGGTAGAGAGCATCTGTAAAGTGAGACAGAAAATACTGCAGACAAGCAATTAGCGTGACTCAGGAAATTGAATGGGCGCGGCGGGTGGGGATGGCTGCAAAGGGCTATAAAAGAGATCAAGGGCGGCCATTCCGGCCTAGCTGCGTTTCGAGGGAAGTGGAAGGAGGACATTCGCGGCTGCAGTCCTGTGTTGTGGGGGAGCGTCTGTACTGGCAGTCTTGGAACTGCCATTGATGGATCTTAACCCTTTTTACCCTATGGACTTTGCATCACGTTTCGCCGCGCCACTGCCGTCTGTCTGCCGTTCGTTTGCGGCGTTCCTCTTTTCTGTTGGCGGCGTTTTCTTTTCCGCACACTCCGTTGGAGCCGCTCCGGGAACCGTGACGGCACCCGCGGGCAGCGTGCGTCCGGAGATCTACCGGGGGGCGTGGATTGATTTCAACAAAAACGGAAAGAGGGATGCGTTCGAAGACGCGTCCCAGCCCGTTGATAAGCGTGTAGAGGATCTGCTCTCCCAGTTGAACATGGATGAGAAGACCTGCCAGTTGGCGACGTTGTATGGATACGGTCGCGTGCTGAAGGATCCCCTGCCGACGCCGGACTGGAAGAACGAGGTCTGGAAGGACGGCATCGCCAACATCGACGAGATGCACAACGGGGTCGGCAAGTTTGGCACGAACAGCAAGAACCCGCATCTTGCCTCGCCCTCGGCGTCAGTGACGGCGCTGAATGAGGTGCAGCGGTGGTTTGTCGAGGAGACGCGCATGGGAATCCCCGTCGAATTTACGAACGAGGGGGTGCGGGGAGCGTGTTATAAAAACGCGGTCAATTTTCCCGCGAGCATCGGCGTCGGTGCGACGTGGAATCTGGATTTGGTGTCGCAGATTGGGGATGTTGTTGCGCTTGAATCGAAGGCGGCGGGATACCGGAATGTCTACGCGCCGCTGATGGACCTCGCCCGCGATCCGCGGTGGGGGCGGGTGGTGGAGTGCTTCGGCGAAGATCCCTATCTGGTTGCGGAAATGGGCATCCGGATGACTAAGGCGATCCAGTCTCGCGGGCTGGTGTCGACCGCGAAGCACTTTGCCGTCTACAGCGAGCCCAAGGGCGGCAGGGATGGCAACGCGCGTACTGACCCGCATGTGGCGCCGCGCGAGATGGAACTCCTGCACCTGCGGCCCTGGGAACGTCTTGTGCGCGAAGCCGGCCTCATGGGCGTCATGAGTTCATATAACGATTACGACGGGATACCGGTTTCCGGGAGCGCCGAATTTTTAATCGAAAGGCTTCGTAAAAGCTGGGGCTTCAAGGGTTATGTGGTTTCCGACAGCGAGGCAGTGGAGTTTCTTTTCAACAAGCACCGGGTTGCCCCGACCGAAGACGCCGGGGCTGCCATGTTTTTGAAGGAGGGAGGCAATGTTCGGACAACTTTCCGTTCGCCGGAGTCCTTCATCCTGCCTGTGCGGCGCGAAATAGAGGCGGGCCGCCTGGATGCTGCCACGGTGGACGCCCGGGTGCGCGACGTACTCCGTATCAAGTTCATCGAGGGTTTGTTTGACTCACCGTATGTCGACGCCGGAGCCGCGGACTCCGCATTCCACAAGCCGGAGGCCAAGGCTCTGGCTCTTCGGGCCGCCAGAGAGTCCATTGTGTTGCTAAAGAACAAAGGCGGAGCGCTTCCTTTCTCCAAGTCTCTGAAGCGCGTTCTGGTTTGCGGGCCTGCGGCCCTGATGAAGGAGACATCGTATGACCGTTATGGTTCTTCGGGGGGGGAAGTGGTGACGCCGCTGGAAGGCATCAAGGCCCTGCTTAAGGACACAGGAACGGAGGTGGTGTATGCGCAGGGTTGTGAGATTACGGACAAGCGCTGGCCGGGTTCCGAGCTGCTGCCTGAACCCGCCTCTGGCGAGGAGGCCAGACAGATTGCCGAAGCGGCCGAGATGGCCAGAGGCGTAGACGCGGTGGTTCTGGTTTTGGGGGACTCCAATGCAACGGTTGGAGAGTCCAAGAGCAGGACCAGTCTGGATCTTCCCGGCTACCAGACTGATCTTGCACGGGCGGTTGTGGCCTCGGGAAAGCCCGTTGCCGCGGTGCTGCTGACCGGGCGCCCCGCCTCGGTAAACTGGCTGGACCAGAATGTGCCTGCCATTCTTGAGGCGTGGTTTCCTGGGGAGTCGGGCGGAACTGCGATTGCGGAGGTTCTCTTCGGGGATGTGAACCCCGCCGGGAGGCTTCCTGTGACATTTCCTCGTACCGTCGGTCAGATCCCTCTGAACTTTCCCTTCAAGCCCGCAAGCCATGCAACGCAGTCGAAGACCGTCGATCCAAACGGGTTTGGAAACACCATGGCCGAGGGGGCTCTCTATCCGTTCGGCCACGGGTTGAGCTACACGACCTTTGCGTATGGTGAGCTGCGCGTGGCCTCAAAATCTGTCGCCCCAGGCCAGCCCGTGATTGTGGAGTGTGATGTTAAAAACACCGGGGGACGGGCGGGTGAGGAGGTGGTGCAGTTGTATTTCCAGCAGAAGCTGGGATCGGTCACCACTTACGAAATGAACTTGTGTGGATTCAAGCGGATCGCGGTGGCGCCGGGAGAGAGCCGGACCGTCCGGTTTGAAATCAATCCCATGCTCTTTGAGATCATCAACCGGCAGGGCAAGCGCATGGTGGAGCCCGGTGTGTTTGAATTGATGGCCGGGGGTTCGTCCGAGAAAATCCTCCAGCGGACCACCTTTGAAATCCGGTAGGACTGCTGCGAGGCTGGAAACTGCTTCTTAAAACCCTATGAAAATCATATATTTGCTGTCAGTTGGACTGCTGCTTCCCGCGGGTGCCCATGCCGTGGATCTGGACGTGAGGAATGCCGCGGAATTCGAGCGATGCGTGTCAGCCTCCGCGAAACTGGAGCGGCTTGCCACCGACATGAAGTTTGTGGAGGGACCGCAGTGGGTTCCTTCGGATGGCGGCTTTCTGGTGTTCAGCGACATTCCTTCCAACGAGCTGAAGCAATGGACGGACAAGACGGGCCTTTCCACCTTTCGAAATCCGAGCGGCAACACGAATGGAAATACCATTGGTAACGACGGTCTTTTGTTGAGTGCTGAGCACGGTGGGCGGCGGATTTCGCGCACCGATGCCTCTGGATCGGTGGTCACCGTTGTCGACCGCTTCGAGGGGAAAAGACTGAATTCGCCCAACGATGTCGTGATGAGTTCCGACGGCGCAATCTGGTTTACCGATCCCGACTATGGTTTGCCCTCAGATCCGGAGACAAAGCAGAAGGTGGGCAAGGAGCTTCCTGGAGATTTTGTGTTCCGGTTTGACCCAAAGACGAAGGTTCTGAGCGCGGCGGCCACCGATTTCAAGAAGCCAAACGGTCTCTGTTTCTCTCCTGACGGCAGGCGGTTGTACGTAGCGGATTCGGGTGCGCCTCGGCAGATCCGAGGTTTCGAGGTGTCATCCGACGGAAGTCTGAAGGGCGGGGAGGTTTTTGCAAAGATCGACAAGGGCGGCCCGGACGGGATTCGCTGCGACTCGGAGGGCCGGGTCTGGTCCAGCGCGGGAGACGGGGTGCATGTGTTCTCTCCTGCGGGAGAGCTTTTGGGAAAGATCCTAGTCCCGGAGTCGCCGGCGAACCTTGCGTTCGGAGGTGCCGACATGAAGACCCTTTACATCACGGCCCGCAAATCTTTGTACGCGGTGCCGGTCCTCGTACGTGGGGTGCGGTGATTGAACCCATCCCGGGTGCATCGCAAGTGTTAAGCGCAACCAAGCCAGTCGCCATGAAACGTCGCATCATAGTGACACGCCCGAGCCTGCAAGTCATGGCCGAGAAGATGGACCAGCATGGTGCCGAGAAGATGAAGGCGCAACGGGAGGCGAAGGTCGCCAAGGAGTGGGGAGACTTGAGCGAGAACGCCGAGTACAAGGCCAGCAAGGAGAAGTTCCGCTTGGCCGGCCGTCTGCAGCAGCGGATGGTGCGGGAGTTTAAGCATCTGGAAGGAAACGGTTACGAAGTTGTCGATCCCATGGACTGGACGAACCAGGAGGCCCCCGTTTCAGAAGTGGACGTGGGGGTGGTGGCCCGGGTGAAGCAGGGAGGATTTGCCGAGGACTATTTGATTGCCGGGGCCAAGGACCAGCATTTACCCATGGATCAGTCGCTGGTTCCGCTGCCCTACACCTCGCCGCTTGGGCAGGCGCTGATGGGGGCGGTTCCACCCGCGAAAATTGAGGCGCTCATTGCCGGGGAGCCGAGGCTGTTGGAGCTTGAGAGCGTGCGGCGTCCGACGGTCTCTGAGGTTTTGGAGCTGTACCCCGAATTGACACCTTAGTAGGCCACGCGCGAGGGCAATAAGCCCAAAAACAGAAATTCACGCGGAGGTGCGGAGACGCGGAGGAAATCAAAGGCCTTTTTTTCAGACATTTCCAAAATCCCTCTCCGTGCACTCCGCATCCGCGTGAGAACCTTTTTAACCCGTGGCTTTGGAGTTTGGGCTAAGCGGCTGGAATCAGGGCTTTTGAAGGCCCGGCTTAAATGGGCGGCTTCACTAGTCTACCGAGATCTTGGGCGCGGCGATGGTGACCGGTGGCGGCTTTGGCGCCGTGCCAGGGGGCAGCGGGGCAGGAGGCGGAGGGGGAGGTGCAGGGGTAAACTCGACGATGTAATCTCCGGGCAGGTCCTTGGTGTACAGGGGCTTCTCAAACATCTCCCATCCGACGGGAAGTTGTTCACGGTCCACGATGTCGCGCGCCGCTAGATAAGTTGGGATTGAATCCTTGCAGACGTGGAACCAGAGGACCGACTTAGGGTTTGTCTTCATCGCCCTGAGTTGGGAACGGAAGAAGGATGCCTGTTGCACCGCCTGTTCTACGGACTCGCCGCCATCGGGCCGCGGCGCGAGACGGAGCTGGATGGTGGGCGAGTTCGGGTTTGCGGCGACTTCCACCAGAAGATCCCTGTTGATGTCGCGTGGGCTGGGCTTGCGGCCGTTGAAAAACTTGTTGAAGTACGCCGCCATCTTCTGGTTGTCGAAGTACATTTTGCGCTGGGGCACGTTCTGGCCGGTCGGTCCCTTCTTGGTCAGGGGCTTTCCGTCCGGGCCCTTGAGCATCTCCTTTTTGAGGAGATAGGCGGGGTTCTCTTTTTTGAACTCTTCTTCGATGACATTCCAGAACTCCTCGTTGCGTAGGAACACAAGTTTTCCTCCGGTGACAAGAACACGCTGGATTTCAGCGTTGTCGGGCATCGGCTTTGGTGCGGGAAGGCGCACCGCGATACCCGGAGGCGGAACGTAGGCGGGTGTCGTATCCAGCTTGAGTTTGAGCTTGTCGATTTCCGCGAGGAGCTGGTCAATCAGGGTCTTGCGCTCCATGCGCTCTTTGCGGGCGGCGGCAAGTTGGTTCGCAGCGTCCTTGAGGTCGACGACCATGATCGGATCCTTCTCCTGGGCCTTTTCGAGTTCTTTGAGCTTTGCGAGAGTCTTATCAAGCTCCTCCTTGAGCTTGGCCATTTCTGCTTCGAGTTCCTTCGGGTCCTTCTTTGTGTCGAACTCCTTCATCTCCTCCTTAAGCTTGGCGTGCTCCTCTTCCGTGACCATGGGGAGGTCGGACAATACCTTTTGCACGGACTTTGCGAGCCCGATGCCGATCATCACCAGAACGATGATGAGAACGCCGACGACGTTCGTCATCGTGTCCATCAGGGCGACGAAGGGCAGCTCCTCGTCATGGGGTCTTGATTTGCGGGCCATGCGTGGGGGAGATGGTTATTGTTTCGGCGGCTGTGGGGCCGGAGGCGCACCGGGCGGGGTGGCCGGGGGTTGCATCCCGGGCGCTGCGGGCGGCTGGGGAGCGGGAGGAGTTCCGGGTTTGGGAGGGGTTGGGGCGCCGGGCATCGCAGGTGCACCGGGCATCGGAGCAGCGGCAGGTGCGTCTGCGGGGCCAGGGGGTGGGGCGGGCAGGTTGCCGAGGAGCTTGCCGAAGAGCTTCATGTCAAGGTCGCCGCGTCCGGGTACGGGAAGTTTGCCGACCTGTTCAGGCTTGAATCCGTGTTTGGATTGGGCCCAGCCGGCGCCGAGGTTGAAGCCCTTCATTCCGTCGTCGCGCAGCAGGAAGATGAGCTTGCTGTTTGGAATTTTTTTAACGGAGTCGAGGAAGGTGTTAAAGTTGGCGTCCGCAACGATGACCTCGGGCACGGCTGTCACCACGGACTTGCTTTTGTCGTTCCAGTAATAGGCGAGTTTGTCGCCAGAGGCGTCCACGAAGAAGATGACTGTCCCTTCCGCGAGGCCGGAGCCCGCGGGGTTGACCACGACGCGGGGATCCTTCTTTTCGGGAGGTTGTATTTTGGCGATGTCCTCCAGAAGTTGAGCGACTTTTTTCCTCAGGTCGGGTTCCGCGTCGGTGAGGCCGCGTATTTCGACTTTGAGGTTCTCGAGTTCGATCCGGAGTTTGTCGGCCTCCACGAGGTCGGTCTTGGCCTTCTCGCGCAGTTCGTCTGCGTTGGCCAGCATGTCCTGGAGTTTTTTGCGCTGCTCGGCTTTGGCTGCGCTTTCCTCCTTCATTTTTTCGAGGTCCTTGAGCTTGTCTTCCAGGCCGCTGAATTTCAGGAGGTTTTCTTCCTTCAATTTGGTCATGCGGAGGTACTCCTGGGCGCGGTGCAACTCCTCGGGCGTGCGACCGTTGATGCGCTGGGTCTGGGCAATGACCAGAACTACGATGATGAGCACAAGAACCCCGATCAATGAACAAAGAATGTCCAAGAAGGGGATGAGCATGAGCTCTTCGCTCTTGTGCTTGTTACGTCTGACCATAGGGAACTAGGAGTGGAGCCGGGTTGGAGTGGATTCGGAGGATGGGTCAGACCGCAGTCTTAGCCGCGGCTGAACCAGCCTTTTTTCTTCACTTCCTGAACCACGACCTGCTTCTCGCCAATCTGTTCCAGAACGGTGTTCAGGCTGCGGAGGCGGGATTCTAGGCTCGCGAGGGTGGTGTTAGTGGTATCTAGGGAGGCCTTGAGTGAGGCTTCGATGCCGCCGGATACGGCGGCTATCTTGTCTGTGAACTGCTTGGCAGAATCCTCTTGGGCGCGTTTCATGGCGTCCTGTTGGTCGGTGGAGCCGGCTTTGAGCGACTGGATGTGTTCTCCGAAGGTGGAGACTGCCTGCTGGGTGATTTTGGCGGAGGCGTTTACCGCTGAATCAAGGCCCGATGTGACTGCTTCGAGTTTCTCGGTGAATCCAGTGATCAGGCCGCTTTGGCCTTGAAGCATCGCTTCGTAGACCCCCCGCGAGGACTGTTCGAGGTGCTCGATGCTTTGGTTGAAGGATTGCAGGGTGGTTTCCTGATTATGCCGGACAAGGTCCATGTGCTCGGAGGCGCGGGTGTCGAGTGCCCCCATTTGTTCGGTGAGGTGCTGGATGGCGGCCTGCTGGTACTGTTCGTTCCTGTTTTCGAGGGTACTGGCGTAGTCCAGCATCTTCGCGGAGAGGGCGTTGAGGTCGTGCAGGAACTGCTGCTGGGAGGCTGTGATGGACTCCGCGATGGTCCCCGCGACTTGGGACAGGTCGCCGAAGGAAGGCTGGTTGGCCTGCTCCTTTTGGGTGGCGGCTTCGGCAGCGCCGTCGTTGAGCCTTGGGAGCAACACCTCGTTGCAGTAGGCGTCGATGTCGTTTAGAGCCTCCTCCTCGTGTTTGGAGAGGGAGTTCATCGGGAAGTTGAGGAACACCGCGAAAACGAGACCGAGAAGCGTTGCATCGAAGGCGGTTCCGAGGCCGCTCGTGACGTTGTTGATGGAGCCGACGATTTTGCTGACGTCTTCCACGTTTGAGAAACTCATTCCACTGATGGCGTGGGAGAGACCGATAACGGTGCCGATGAAGCCGAGGAGGGGAATCGCCCAAAGGAAGGCTTTGACGATGATGTAGCTCCCCATGATGCGGGAACCGTCGATGGCCGACTGGCTTGCCATGAGAGAGGCGACGTCTGCCACATTCTGTCGGACCTCGAAGAATTCGAGAGCTTTGCGGATTCTGTTCACCATGAGGCTGTCGCGGAGTTTGACGGGCAGGCCGTAGACGTGGTCGATGAACAGGCCGACGTTCTTAGCATTGATTTCGTTGCCTATGGCCCTGGGGAGCACGTCCAGGAGCATGGCGCGGCGCTGGTGTTTCAGCTTCAAAAACTTGAGGTAGCAGATGGCGGCCGCCCAAGCAAAGAAGAGCGTGTTGACGAAGCTGACTGTAAAGTGCTTGTAGAAAAGGTTGGCCAGAGTCTCGCCCGTGGTGAACTCGCTGGAAACCTTTCCGGGCGCCGCCTGGAAGAAATAGATGAAGGCAAACCAGACCAGCGTGATGCTCATGCCGGCTCCGAAGCTGAGCGCGGCGTTCGGATTGGTTGGATCGGTTTCCTTCCAGACGTTGCGTTCGGGGCGGTTGGCGTCTGCACCGTTGTGAAGTCCACCGGCGCCGCCTTCTGCATCGTGCGCAGGGGCGGCGGGGATCTGAAGTCTGGAATCGCATCCCGGACATTTCACGACCTGCCCCGCCATTTGGGCTTCGGCCATCAGTTGCATGCTGCAGGTGGGGCAGTTGAAATTCATGGGAATGGTGATGAAGGTTTGAGGGGTTTTGCTGTAACGAAAGTTTGCCACGGATTCGCCAGTGGCAACTTTTGGGTGAAAAATGGGTGTGGTGCGGCTTCGGAAGCTTGGCTGGGGAGGGCGGGTGAGCCTTTTTGTTCTGGGTCTGCCGGGGAGGCCTGCTTTGGGGGGGCGAGAGGGGAGACAGCAAACCTTTGGTTGCCGAGGCGCGCGTATAGATCCCAAACTTTGTATACTTTATCCAGCAGAAAACCAGTCCCCGCTGGGTAAACGCCTGCCTGGAACCTTTATTGCCGACCCCGCGGTTCGGCTAGGGAGCTGGAAAAAATAAGGCCCCCTTATTTCCGGAAAAAGGGGCGCTGGGCGTCCTTGCTCTTGAGATCGATCGGTAAACGCCTGCTCGGGCCGCTTATTCCCAGAAGACCGCTTCGGTTGCCGCTTTTTTAAGGGAACGGGCGCAGGTTTTCAGAAGTGCGGCGCGCCGTGCGACGAGCCACCCGACAGGGAACCAGGCTCGGGGATCTTCTCCGGCGAGGTTGCGGTAAACACCCTCTGCCACGACCGCATCGTTGAACTCGCCCAGAGGCGTTTGGGCTTTTTGGAGGCGGCGCAGGTATTTGGATACCGCTTTTGGGGACCAGAGTGAGCCACAGAGTTCCGCGGCATAGCGGAGCCGCTTGATTCGCCGGCGCAGGGCGTGGCGGGAGGGATCGTCCAGAGTGGAAAAGTGGACGCTGTCCCGTTTGACCTGCTTGTGTAGGTGTTTTAACGGAGCGACCAATGCGGCCCGGAGGGCTTCTGTGGAACGGGAAAGAGGGGTGACTTTCGGATCAACCAGATTAAAGGAGGAAATGAGCCCGAGCCAGAGGGTCTGGACTTGCTCGGAACGCAAAAGGGCTGCGGGTTCCGGAGAGGAATCCAGTTTGGCTGACTCAGGCGGCTCTACGAGGGGGGCGCCTGCGGCGTGCAATGCCGGCCACAAGGATTCGGCCATGGCATCGAAGTCCCGGGTGGCGCCGAGTTTTTGGAAGAGGGAGGCGAGTGCGGCGACTTGGTCGTGGCCGGCCAGCGGGGCGAGGTGGCCGTAAACGCGGAGAACGGTGCGGAGGCGGCGCAGGCCGACCCGCAGCTGGTGGAGATGTTCCGTGCCCGTGTGGACATCCGAAAGTTGGCTGGCGTTGGCCAGAACTTGCGAGAGGGTATTGTTGAGCATGGCGCGGAGCGCCTCCTCCGGGGTAGCGGCGCTGCGCAGATCAAGGGGCTGGGATTTCGTGGGGGGAACGATGGTTTGACTGTGCGCCAGCCAGTGGCCTCGAACGCTCTTGCTGCGGGTGTCGAGCTGGAGACGGAAGCGATCAACCCAAGTTTGAACGAAGTCCATGAAAGCCGGGAGATCCCCCCTGAGCAGCTCAAACTCCACTTCGCACACGGGAATTTGCAGGCCCCTGGCTTGGATGCACCCCTCGTCCAGGGCGATTTCGATTCGCGCTCCCCCCCGGGAAAGGGTCCTCCGGGTGCGTCGGATCGATGTGTGGTAGAGCTCCTCCAGGTCCGGAGCGCCAGCGGTTTTCAGCAGGCGGCCGAGCGCCTTGCCCGCGGGGCTCGAGTCATGGCGCCGGACGTCCAGCGCGGGGCGGTTTTGGGAGGCGAACGCAACATTGTGTTCGAGGCGCTGCAGGGCGCTGGGGCCTTCACCCTTGAGGGTTTGTTCCCAGTGGGAAACGCCTTCGACGGTTTCGCATCTCAGGCGGAGGGCCATCCGCGCATTCGCAAGGGCGGCCTCGCTTGTGTCGTAATAATAGGCTTCCAGCAGGCTGGTTGTCGCGGACTTGGTGGCCACGGCCTTCCTCAGAGACTCCAGGAGGTCTGCTGGAATACGGAATTTGAGTTCGGTTTCGAAGGACACGATTGGATGTTTACGGAAACCCGCGGGGCGCGTTTCCGAGTGTGAGGTAAGGGACGCCAGACTTGGCGGAGCTTTTAGCGGGACTTCTGTGGGGGAGTTTCGGGGCGGCCGGCCGCGATCCATGCCTCATGTTCGGCCCAGCCCTGTTTCAACAACTCCATCGCCTCGGTAAACCTGTTTTTGGAACCGAGCACGACCACCTCGAGGCGGCGCGGAACGGCAAAGAAGGTTTCCCCTTCCTTTTTTACTTCGGGGGAGCGGGCTGCGGAGATCGCCAGGCACTCCCCTGCTTTGCGGGTGGTTCCGGTTTTGATGCCATCGATTGCGTTCTGCCCAAGGAGGGAATTGGTATTTACCAGCTTGTAGTCGGCCTTTGAACCATCTGCCCGCTGCACGCTGATCTTCCTTTCCTTTTGCGATACGTAAAACAGGAAGGCCGGGTTGCTCATGGCGTACGCGCAGACTTTGGCCATGTCTTCCGCTGTGGAGTAGGGAAGTTTGCGTTCCAAGGACTCCAGTCCGTGGGGATTGAGAAAGCGGGTGTTGATCATGCCCAGTTTTCTCGCGAGGGCGTTCATCTGGGCGACAAACGCGATTTCATGCAGTTCAGGATCCGAGCCACCGGACAAAGCCCTTCCCACAAAGTGGCAGAGAGCGTGTGCCGCGACGTTGTCCGATTGCAGCATGGCCGCATAGAGGAGCTCCTTGATCGAAGCGCGGTCTCCGGGAGTCCACTGGACGCCCTGGCCGTTGGAGACTTCAGGTCTAAACGCTGGGATGGAAATCTGCTGGTCCAGGCTCTGGCCGCTGGCGTGGGCCCAGTCCAGGACGACCACTGCGGTGGCAATCTTTGTGAGGCTGGCTACCTGGAGCTTTTTGGCGGCGTTGAACTCCTTGAGGACATGGCCGCTGTGGTGGTCGAGGACAATGTAGGCCGCTGCGGAGGTGTTGTCGCCCTGGGCCGCCGCGTTCCCTCCGGAGCCAAGTGCTGCGGCAATGCTGATGGCGAGTGAGAGGAGGTGGCGGGTCTGCAGTTTCATCTGGCTGGTGGAGTGACTCTAGGCGAAGGCTGGCGCAACACAAGGGAACGCGAGGGGGGATTTTTTGAGAAGCATACCAGGATTGCAATATCTAGAGGCCTGCTTTCCGCTGAATCGCCCGGGTGAAACGCGCGGGGTTTTGTAACAGGCTCTTCAAGCTTCGCTCGGCAGCCTCGGCCATCGCGCCCTCCTGGCGTCCGAGCGCGCATTGCAGGTATACGGCCTCCCGGAGGATGTTTTGGAGGTCTTCAGCCTGCCATTTCGCCCATTGGGCCGGGTCGGATTCCGCCTGTTCCCTAGCATTCTCAAAGTCGATGAGGTGCATTTCGAGCGGCGCCGGACAGACAATCAGGTTGTGCAGTTCCATGTCGCCATGCGTGTTGCCGCCGCGGTGCAGGGCGCTGAGATGACGGAAGGCCTCCTGCATGAGGTGCCACAGGCCTGCCGCGGCAGGCAGGGGTAGTTCATCCGCCGCCTGAATGTTTGCCTCCTCGGGTTCGAGTCCGAAGGGGGAAATCCGGTTGTAGGGCTTGCCGGGAATGAAACAGCTTCTGAAGCTGAGCGGGGACCAGCCGATGGGTGGGGGGACCGGCAGCAGTTCGGATGCCCGGGTCTGGCGCTGGAATTCCACCTGGGGATCGCCGTGGAGACTGGCGGGAAAGTAAGTTTTTCTGAAGTGCAGGGGATAGGTATTTGCCAGCGGATATTGGCGGCGGGTTTCCGTGCCCGCGATGACGAGCTGTGCGGACATGAGGGGCATATCCCCGGCCTTACGGTGGGCAATGGTTCTGACCACGAAGTCGGTTCCCGGCGGATGCTGGATCAGGTGGTGGTACTCCTGGGCCAGCCGGACGGTGTGCCTGGGCGAAACCGGGATGGTTCCATCAGCGTTCATGGCGCGATGCTATGGGGAAAAGGGGCGCAGTGCCAGCCGGCATCTCGGAAGCGATTGGGTGAGGCGGCGCAGGTGTGTTTCCTTGTTCGGACCTGGGCTTGGGCCTGCGTATGTAGAGGTGACACCTTTATGGGAACGGGCTGGGCAGGGCGCCTCGGCTGGGCTAACGTCCGTCCATGTCTACTTCCGGCTCTCTTCCTGTTCAGGTGGCGGATCTTCTGAAGAAAAGCGTCTCTCAGTTGAAGGAAACCAAGGTTTTGGTCGGTTTGGACGGCTTTGTGGACAACATCCTCCATGTCGTGCGGACGCGCGAGTCGGCGACAAAGTACACCAGAGTGGAGCGCATGACGGACTTTTCCGATCGCATCGCCGAGGCGGCCGGACTGAGCGCGAACATGGAAATGGTGGTGCAGATGCGCAAACTCGGCGGGAACGGCCCCATCATGGCCAACGCCCTGGGTGCTTACGGGACCGGGGTGACGTACATCGGCAACCTTGGGTATCCCGCGATCAATCCCGTTTTCTCGGAGTTTGCGGAGTCCGCAAAAATATATTCCATCGCGGAGCCGGGGGTGACGGACGCGATCGAGTTTGACGACGGGAAGCTGATGTTCGGCAAGCACGAGACGTTGCGGGACGTCAACTGGGCCAACCTGATCAAGCACGTGCCCGAGAAGACGCTTGTGAAGGTGTTTTCCCAGAGCCAGTTCATCGCCCTGGTAAACTGGACGATGTTCACGCAGATGAAGGGCATTTATCAAAAGATTGCCAGCGTGGTCGCCCCGCAGCTCAAGGGGCCCCGGCGGCTCCTGTTTTTTGATCTCGCGGATCCGGCCAAGCGGTCCTCGGAGGACATCGCCGAGGTGCTCAAGCAGATCTCGAAATTTGAGAAATATTTCCGGGTCATTCTAGGGTTGAACTTGCGGGAGAGTTTTCAGATTGGAGAGGTTCTGGGCGTGCGCCAGCCAGAGGAAAACCATGCTTCGGTGACCGCGCACGCGGTCCGGTTGCGAGAGCTTTTGAACATCGACACCGTCGTGATTCATCCGACTCAGTTCGCAGCGGCGGCGGATGCCTCGGGGGCGGCGTGCGTGGAAGGGCCCTACACTCCCAAGCCGAAGATCACCACCGGAGCGGGCGATCACTTTAACGCCGGCTTCTGCTCCGGGCGTATTCTCGGTTTGGATTTGGCGCACAGCCTGCAGCTGGGCGTTGCGACGTCTGGATTTTACGTGCGGAATGCAAAGAGCCCGAAGCCCGCCGATCTGGTGAAGTTTCTAAAAACCCTGTAGGTGCCTAAACCCGAAAACGGAAGTTCACGCGGAGCAACTGTGTCATGTGGCAAGGGTAAAGTTGGGGTTGTTGAGTAAGCGGTTAAAAAGGACCACGAGCTTTCGCATGGTGGCAGTGATGGCGACCATCGGTTTTTTTCCATTGGCGCGCAATCGAGCGTAAA
>CANFTB010000027.1 GCA_947449735.1 Chthoniobacteraceae bacterium
ATACAAGACACGGAGCCGCGGAGGGGGATAAATAATTTTGATTTATTGGTTTATATGATTTTTCTCCGCGCCCTCCGCGGCCCCGCGTGCGATCCCTTCTTCTCTTGTGCTTCGGCGTTCGGGTTAAAGAAATGCACGTCCAAGCGCGGAGGGTGTGGCGTTTTTGTGAATCCTTTGCTTTGCTTGGCGGTCTTATGTTCTGGTGCGAAGAAGTTGCCGCGCAATGCGTCGGTCCTCAGATTATCAACGACTCGAAAACCCCCTCGGGCCGGGTCCACGTCGGCGCTCTGCGCGGTGTGCTCATCCACGACGCCATTTTCCGGACCCTCAGGTCCCGGGGCATCGAGGCTCGCTACCTGTTTGGGGTGGACGACTACGATCCCCTCGACGAGATCCCCGCCGGCAAGGGGGAGCATTTTGAAAAATACCTCGGCCAGCCGCTCTGCAACGTGCCGCCGCCGGACGGTTCCGACGCCCCCGACATGGCGGAGCACTACATGGGCGAGTTCTGGGGCGTGTTCCGCGAGCTCGGGGTCCAGGTGGAGCCCTACCGGATGCGGGACGTGTACCGTTCGGGCCGCTTCAATGAGGTGATTGATACGATTTTGCGCAAGTCGGACGTGGTGCGCCGCGTCTACAAAGAGGTGTCCAACTCGGACCGCCCCCCGACCTGGCATCCCTTCCAGGTGGTTTGTGAAAAGTGCGGCCGCATCGGGACTACCGAGGTTTTCGCCTATGACGGCGCCGAGGTGAGCTATCGGTGCCGCGAAAACCTGGTCAAGTGGGCGCGGGGCTGCGGGTACGAGGGAAAGATGTCCCCCTTCGACGGACGCGGGAAGCTTCCGTGGAAGCTGGAATGGGTGGCGAAGTGGGTGACTTTTCCCGTCACCATCGAGGGTGCGGGCAAGGACCACTCCACCAAGGGCGGGTCGCGGGACGTGGCGGCGGCCTGTTTGAAGGCCATCTTCGACAAGTCGCCCCCCACCAACGTGCCTTACGAGTTTTTCCTCGTTGGCGGTGCCAAGATGTCCTCCTCGCGTGGCCTCGGCGCCAGCGCCAGGGACATGACGGATCTGCTGCCCCCGGAGGTGCTCCGGTTTTTGATGATCCGCACCAAGCCGAATTCGCCGGTGAATTTCGACGTGCACGAGGAAGGCATCGTCAAGCTCTTCAACGAGTTCGACCGCTACCAGGCCCGCGTGCACCGGGACAAGAACGCGACCCCCGACGAGGCGCGCGTGCTGAGCCTGGCGGAGATCGAGCCGCACGGGGCGTTTTTCCAGGCCAATTTCCAGCTGGTGAGCGCGCTCGCGCAGATGCCGCACATCGATCTTGTGGTGGAATTGCAGAAGCGCCTCGGTCGGGAACTCACCGATGTGGAGCTGAAGGCTCTGGAGCGTCGCATCCAGTCGGTGCGCGTCTGGGTGGATCACTTTGCGAAGGAGGAGGAGAAGACGCGCTTGCAGGAGACGCTGCCCGCGGGCGCGGCTTCGCTGACGGCGACGCAGCGTGCGTTCCTGCAACGGTTGGGCGAGGCGCTCGGGGACGTGGCGTGGGAGGACGACGCGCTGCAGTCGACGGTTTTTGAAACGGCCCGTCTGACGCCGCTCGAGCAGCCGGTCGCTTTCAAAGCGATTTACCGCGTGCTTCTGGACAAGGAGTCGGGGCCGAAGGCGGGGAACCTGTTTGCCTATCTGGAGCGGGATTTCCTTCGCAAACGGTTCGCGGAGGTTCCGGTGGACCGGGACGCCTACCTGAAGGAGTCGGCGCTTTCCCAGGAGGATTTCACCCAGTGGATGGTGCAGAACAAGGAGAAGATCGCCTCTTACACGCACGCGCTGCAGACCTGCTCTGCCGGGAACGTGCTCGAGCTGACGGTCGAGATGGTGGACGGCAAGCGCCACATGAGGCGCGTGCTGTTGCCTGAGACGCCCGACGTGCCGGGGTTTCTGGGAAGCCTGGCGTAGCCGCTGATCGGTTGTGATTTTGGTAACGGGTCCGGCCTGCGGGGCGGCCCCGTTTTACCAGATCATCTTGAGGGCCGCGCCGACGGCTGAAACAAGGAGCAGCGTTTCAAAGAGGCGCTGCGGGATTTTTTGCAGAAACCGGCGGCCGATCATGTTGCCGGCCAGCACAAGGGGGCAGAGGAGGAGGTCCAGCTTCAGGGAGGGGGCGTGGAGCAGTCCCAGCGCCGCCGAGAAGGGGAGCTTGAAGACGTTGATGATGAGAAAAAACCAGGCGCTCGTGCCGACGAGGTTTTGTTTGGGGAGCGCGACCGCCAGAAAGTAGATGGCCATGATGGGGCCGGCGGCGTTTGCGACCATGGTGGCGACCCCGGCCCAGAATCCCATGATCCAGGCGAACCAGCGGGAATGGGGCAGCGAGGGGCCGAGCTGGGGGAAGGCGGTCCGGACCGCCTGGACGAGGGTGGTGGCGAGAAGCATCCAGCCGAGCGTCGCTTTGAATGCGGCGTCCGGCACGTTGCGCATGAGAGCAAAACCTGCGAACACCCCCGCGATCGTAGGCGGGAGCATGCGGACGATCTGGTGCCAAAGCGTGTGCTGGCGGAACGCCTGTACCGCGCACAGGTCGCCGAAGATCAAAAGAGGGAGAAGGATTCCGGTGCTTTCCCGGGCAGGGAAGGCCTCTGCCATGAGCGCCACAGTGACGAGACTTACGCCGGGAAAACCGCTTTTGGAAAGGCCGACGCAGACCGCGGCCAGCAGACACAACAGGGGTGGCATTTTCGGACGTCCGCGTCAGGGCTTTTGCGCGGTGTACAGCGCGGCAACGCCGCCAAGGAGTGCTTCGTAATGTGCGTCCCGGAGGCCGGAGGCCCCGAGGCGTTCGCACATGGCTTCGCCGTTTGGGAAGGATTCAATGGAATCTGCCAGGTAGTCGTATGCAGAGCGCTCGCCGGTGAGAAGCGCTGCGAGCCAGGGCAGAATTCTGTGCAGGTAGAAGCGGTAAAAGCCTAGCAGCGGGGGCTGGGGCATTCCGAAGTCGAGGACGAGCAGGTGCCCGCCGGGCCTGAGCACGCGCCGCATCTCCGCAAGCGCGCCGGTCCATGAAGCCATGTTGCGCAGTCCGAAGGCCACGGTGACCGCATCGAAGGAGGCATCAGGGAAGGGGAGGTTCAGGGCGTCTGCAACGACGAGGTGGGGGAGGCGTTTTTCCCGGGCCACGCGCAGCATGGGTTCGCAAAAGTCGGCGCCGATGAGGAGCGCGTCTGGGCAGGCGCGCTGGAGGGAGCGGGCCAAGTCGCCGCTGCCTGTGGCCACGTCGAGGATGGCTGCGGGCCGCCAGGCCTGGACGATTTGCGCGGCCCGCAAACGCCACAGGATGTCTATGCCGCCGCTCAGCAAGTGGTTGGCAAGGTCATACCGGGAGGCGATTCGCGAAAAATACGCGCGCACACGGTTTGCTTGAATGGAGCCGTCCAGAGCCATAGGGGGTATACTCTGCGTGGAGGCCTCAGAAGGGAAGCCCGGGCGACGGGCCACCTCCATTCTCCAGAAGCCCCATGCCAGGGCAGCTCCGGCGAAGTAGCTGGCGACGTCCAGCCAGTCCGCCGTTCCCTTGTGGAAATAACGCGGGAAAACCCATTCGAAGCAAAAGGACCAGAGCAGAGTGCACTCTAGGATTTCTCCCAGGCCGGGAGGCGAGTCGTGGCTGCGGAGTTTGAGTTTGCGAAAAACCCATAGGAGCGGGGGGAGGGCCGCCGGGATCAGAAGGCAGTCGTTGAAGTGGTTTTTTAAAAAGGGAAACTGGCCCCCGAGCAGGCGCCTGCCCGCAAGGCTGTTTGCAAGAAACAGGGAGGAGGCCGCCAGAAAGAGCGGGTCGGCGAGGTAGGCAAAGCGTCTCTCGGGAGCGGTCGGTCCGGCGGGCGCTGGGTCCATGGCTAACCGCAGACCCACTGGATGCCGGTGGCGAATAGGAGTCCGATACCTAGGCGGATGAGGTGTTCCACACCAAGACGCTAGCGGAAGGGACGAAGGAGGCAAAGCCTGTTCCCTCCACCTTTTCCAGCCGAACACTGGCCTCAGGCCCGGGAAAGCTCTGGAATGGGACGCCCGTCGTTCACAATGGCCGTCGGACGCCCGTTGAGGTCATGGATCATCACCTTAGAGTAGTCGATGCCGAGGTGATGATAGATCGTCGCCAGGAAGTCGCCCGGCCCGCAGCCCCTTTCAACTACTTCGGCCCCGCGCTTGTCGCTGGCTCCGATGATTCCGCCGGTCTGAATGCCGCCGCCCGCCCAGATGTTTGAAAAAACATTCGGCCAGTGATCCCGGCCGGGTTGCAGGGTCCCCGTCGGGCCGCTTCCATCGCCGCCCCCCGTGCTCCTTTCAAAAGAGATCTTCGGCGTTCTGCCGAACTCACCAGTCGAGACCACCAACACCCGCTTGTCCAAGCCCCGCGCGTAAATGTCTTCGATCAAAGCCGAAACGGCCTGGTCGTAATTCTTCATGCGGAACCGCATGGAATCGAAAATATGACAATTCACCGCATGATCGTCCCAGTTTCCAACCCGGCCGCACAACGCGCCGTCGAGGCTGCTTGTTACAATCTCGACACCAGCCTCCACCAGTCGCCGCGCGAGTAGAAGCTGCTGGCCCCAGCGGTTGCGCCCGTACCGGTCGCGCGTCCGCGCGTCTTCCTTGCTCAGGTCAAAGGCGTCGCGCGCCTTTGGATTTGTCAGCAGACTCATCGCCTGCGTCTCAAATTGATCCACCGCGCCCAGTTCGCCCGCCCGGTCAAAGCCGCGTTCCATCCGGTCCAAGCCCCGGCGCAGCGCCACGCGGTCGCTCAAACGGCGGCTCTCAGAGGCGTCAGACAAACCCACGTTGGGCACCTCGAAGTTCGGCCGGTTGGGATCGTCTCCAACGATAAACTCCGCATAACCGTCCCCGAGGTAGGTCGGACCGTGATATGTCGAATTGATGGCATTGACCGCAATGTAGTTTGGAAGCGGGTTGTCGCGGCCCCCCTCTTTGGACCTCAAGTAATGGGCCACTGACATCCAGTCCGGGTATTTGGGCTTGGGTTTGTCTCGCGTATCGGGATCTCCCGACAGCAGTTGTACGGTTCCCGCCGGGTGTCCCGGAGCTGTCTGGAACATCGAACGGAGGATTGTAAACTTGTCCGCGATCGCGGCCTGCATCGGCATCAACTCGGTCAAGTGGGTGCCGGGAACCTTCGTTGAAATGGTCTGGAACGGGCCTCGGTACTCGCTGCCGGTCTCGGGCTTGGGATCGTACGAATCGATGTGCGACAGGCCGCCGGGCAGGAACACCATGATGATCGCCGTTTTCTCCTTCTTGCTTGGAGCAGGCGATTCCGCGCGCAAACGCATCACCCCCGGCAGGCTCAAACTGGCAAAACCGGCCAGGCCCATTTGCATAAACCCGCGCCGCGGAATAGGGCCTGAACAGTGCCTTAGAAAACTGGAAGTGATCGGGTCAGACATATGCGCATTAGGAAGGGTTGAGGTTTTGATCTTGGAAAGGGCTTGTGCAGGCGGGGCAAATCTTCAGCGCTTCTCGAAGGAAACCAGTTCCTTGCCGTTGGTTCCATCCCATACGCGCAGGACGCTGTCCTCCCCCCCTCCCACCACCTGAACAGCCGACGTGCCGCTCACTGCCGACTGCATAAATTCGGGAAGCTTCGCGATCGCCCTGACCTGCACCCCTTCGTCCGTGACGATCCGAATTTGGTTGTCGCCGGCGGCGGTCAGCAGTTCCTGACTGTTGCCGATGTACTGAACCGAGGTCACCTCCTTGCTCCATCCCTCGATCTTCTTTCTCCGTTCCCCGCGGTTCATCTCCCAGATTAAAACCATGCCGTCGCCGCCCGCTGTCGCCAGGACCCGGGCATCGCCCCGGAACGCCACGCCCAGCACATGGTGCGTGTGCCCCTCGAGAACATGCACCTGTTTGCCGGACGCCACCTCTGTGACCTTTGCAAGTTTGTCCGAGGCGCCCGAGGCCAGCCAGCGGCCGTCGGGTGAGAAATCGAGGCTTAACACTGCATCGCTGTGCCGCTCCTTCCAGTTCTGCAGCAACCGTCCGGTGGAAACCTCCCAGAGGCTGATATCCCCCGCGCGAGAAGGTTCCCCCCCGCCAACGGCCAGCGTCTGGCTGTCCGGACTGAAACGGACCGTATTCACCCGGTCTGCAAACACGTCCCCCTTTGCTCCGCCGAGCGTTCGCGCCAAAGCCCATCCCCCCCGCGAAGCTGATTCAAAAACAGCCCCCGAAAAACTCACCGCAACGATGCGGCCGTCCTTGCGGTAATCCAGCCGTCCACCGGAGAGAGGTCCTTCGGAAAGCAATCCCAGCGCGGTTGAAAGGCCGGTGACGAGCGACCACTCCCGCACCCGTCCATCGGAGCCCAGCACCCCGACTTTCGTGCCGTCGGGACTAAATCCGACACTCAAAGGCCTGTAAGGCTTTTCCATCGGAGACTTCTTCAATGCCGCCAACCGTTGCGAGGCCTTTGACTGGGTATCCTTGGATTCCTTCAACTTCGCATTCATGTCGGCCAGTGCCTGATCATTGGCAGCCTTTGACACTTGGATCCGAGCGATCTCGGCGTCCGCATCGGATGACTGGTGCTCCGCCGCGGTCACCGCAAAAACAGCCGTTGTTTCGGCCTTGAGAGCCGCTGCCAACTTGTCCTGCGCTTCCTTCTCTTGTTTTTTCAACGCCGCGTCCGGCATTCCGTTGGGCGCGACTTTTACCAACGCCTCGACCCGCTCAATTTCCTTTTGCGCTGTCTCCCTCGCTTCCTTCGCAGGAGGCACCGCCTTTTGCTTTTCCGGAAGCGCCTTTTTGACCGACTCGATGGTCTGGTTGGCTTTCTTTAAAAGCTCGTCGAGCGCCTTGTTCTCTCCCTCCACACGGGCCACCTCCTTCGTGAGATGCGCCACGTCCAAACCGTGTCGGCCCAACTCCAATTCCGCCCGCTCAATCCGTCTTGCCGCGTCCCAGTCCAACCGAAGCTCGCTCCCCACTTTGCCCGACTCCACCTCAAGCACACGAGTCACACCGTCCGCGCATCCAGCGGCCAGCCGCTTTCCGTCCCGCGAAAACGCCGCGGTCACAGCTCCCGCAACGACCAACTCCCGCGCCACTTTTCCATCCGCCGCACCCCAGACCCGCAACTTTCCATCCTCGCCGCACCCCAGCAGACGCCCGCCATCCGCATCCCACGCCAGGTCCGCAAGAGGCGCAACCGCTCCCCATTCCGCGGCCTTGGTCCACTCCGGTCCCCCGGTCGCCGGCCGCTTCCAGATCCGGACAACCTTGTCTGCGCTGGCTACGGCCAGGCGCTGACCGTCCCCCGACCAACGCGCAATCCCACCCTCCATCTGGTCGCGCGCCCCCATCCACGCTGAATCCTTTAAGCTCCAGACTCCGCTCTTGCCCGTTTCCCACGCCACCAGGACACACGAACCGTCCGGCGACGGTTCCAGGGCCTTTGCCCCCGCCACCACTCCGGCGTGCCGACGCGTCTCCTTTCCGGATCCAGCTTCGATTACGATCAGGTCTCCTGCGGCATTCGCTCCAAGGACTTCCCGCGCAGCCTGCATTCCGGCGGCCACCGTCAGCCCCATCGCGGGGGAGGGACTCCAGCGCGCATCGGCTGTCTCAAGTTTTTTCCAGACCTTGACCTCGCGAAATCCGGCGCTCGCCATCCACTTCCCATCGGGGCTGCAGGCCACGGACTGAATGCTGGACTGATGCGCAGGCAGACTTCCTTCGCCGACCGCACCTAAAAAGCTCCTCGTAGTCAGATCGTAAAAATGCAACTCGTTGGCACGGCTGCACACCACGGCGCGGCCCTCGTCCGCAAGCGCCACCGAATAGATCGGGGTGACGCTCTTCGGGATGCTGCGGAACTCCACCGCCCGCGCCTGTTGCACGGAATCCTTCGCCCCTTGGTCGATCCAGGATTTGAGCACCTCGATTTGCGCCGCGGTGAGATCCACCGCGCCCGACTTGTTGTTCTTCGGAGGCATTACCTCGTCCTCCAGGTGCGCGGCAAACCTCACGAGCGGGCTCTCTGCGCCCTTGCCCGGAAGCACCGCCGGGCCGGACTCGCCCCCTTTGCGCAGCAAAGCCGGAGTCTCCATGTTCAAGCCAGCCTTCGTGGTCGTCTTGTTGTGGCATGCCACGCAGTTGCCCCGGAGGAAGGGATACACATCGCGGAAGAAATCCTTTTCGGCGAGCAACGCGGGAGCCGAGGAAAGCCAAAGCAGCAGCGCACTCAAGGAATACACACGGGCTTTCGTGAAACTCATTGTCCTTGGCTGTTTGAATGTTGGCAGCGGCCGAAGCATTGGGGAAATTCCTCGTGATTTTGCGGCAGGAGACGGGGGCGTGGTTTAGTGATTGTAGAGAAACTCTTTGGCGTTCATCAGCGCCCAGATCAGGTCTTCAAAGGAAATGCGCTTCGCCTTTAACGGATCGACAGGCTCGCCCTTGGCGTCCGTCAACGGGCGGGCCAGGTATTCCTCCGCCTGTTTGGATTCCTCCGCCGATGGTGGGCGCGAAAACGCGGTGAAATAGAGGCTCCGGATCTTGTCGGCATCCGTTCCGGCGGACTTTAAAAGCCGATCCGCCCTCCCGTTGGCTCCCGACAACTTGCCCTTGATGTCCGCCGAGTTCAGTAGATGCAGGCTCTGGGAAAGGCTTGCCGAGTCGACGCGTTCACACTCACAAACACTCAGTCCTTCCGGCCGTCCAAAAACCTTCAGCAAGGGCGTGGTGCGGTTGTAGCTGTTGTCAGGCAGGGATGTCGCGCGAGTGCCGGGGGGCAGGTCGGGAAAATTCGTGGGCATCCCCGTGAGTCCGTCGATGGCATCCAGAAGGACCTCTGCGGGAAGGCGCCGCGGGTAGTAGCGCGAGAAGTTCTGCTGGTCGATCCCGTTGTGGGCGTTCGGCGCCGAACCGAGCTGGTAGGCGGTTGATTGCGTGATCGTCCGGATCAAACCCTTCAGGTCATATCCGCTTTCCACAAACTTCGAAGCCAGCGCGTCCAGCAGTTCGGGATTGGTAGGCGGATTTGTATCCCGGATGTCGTCCTCCGGATCCACCAGACCGCGGCGGAAAAAATGCTTCCAATAACGGTTCACGAGGGCCTTGGCAAAAAAGGGATTCGTCTTGTCCCGCATCCAATCGGCAAGGCGCAAACGCGGATCCTCATCGGGGGCGATTTCGAGCGGTTTGGCGCCAAGTCCAGCCGGGCGGACCTGCTGCTTGGTCTTCTTGTTCTCAGCCTGCGCGACGCCGCGCTTGTGAAAGATGACCTCTTCCTCTGGGGAGCTGGAAGGCTTGCGGCCGACCTGGCTGAAGAACGCCGACAGGCTGTAGTAGTCCCGTTGTGACCAGCGCTCGAAGGGATGATGGTGGCATTGGGCGCACTGCATTCGCACCCCGAGGAACAGCTGCGCCACATCTTCAACCTGCTGCTGGGGTTCCTTGACCCGTTTGAACCAGGCCACCGCCGGGTTGGTCCCGATTTCGCCCGTGGATGCCAGCAACTCCCGAACCAGCACGTCGTAGGGGGTGTTCTCCAAAAGGTTGTCGCGAATCCACGAGTGGAAGGCGAAGTTGGAAACCGTGTCGCTTGCCAGGTCCCGCTTGTTGTGAAGCAGCATGGCCCACTTGCCCGCAAAGAAATCCGCGTAACCAGAACTGCGCAGCAGCGCCTCAATCACCGCGTCGCGCTTGCCCGGATCCTGGTTTCCCAGAAACGCCTTCGCCTCGTCCTCCGTCGGCAGTCGCCCCGCGACATCCAGAGAGACCCGGCGCAGGAAGGTGGCGTCGTCGCACACTTCGGAGGGCGGGATGCCGATCCGCTTCAGGTTCGCAAAAACATGTTCATCAATGAAGTTTTTCGAAGGAGGAAGCTTCTCCACCGGCGCCCCCAGTGGGATCGTGATGCTGCTGACCGAGACCAAACCCGAGTAGCGCACCATTACAGCCACATTTCCCGGCAAGTCCTGCAAAGTGACCAGGCCCTCCTCCGAGGCCTCCGCCATGCTCTTGTCATTCGCCTCGTAAAGTGCGGTGCGCGAAACGTCCCGAACGCTTCCATCCGAATAACGGGCGCGAACGCTCAACTGCTGAGTGCTGCGCGCCTTCAGCGAAATCCGCGCCGGTTCCACCTCGACGGACACCAGCTTCGGATCGGACTCCCGTTCATAAACCATTCCCTCGCTGATCCAGCGAACCACCGTTTGGAACTCCTCCGAACCCGGTTCGATCCGCTTGCCGCCCCCGTGGGGCACGATGTTGGCAGCCTTCAAGAGCAGCAGACTTTGCTCGGGTGCCGCGGAGAATACGCGTCGTCCTTTGCCTTCTTTTACGATGTGCTCGTAATCCTCAAGCGGCTCGAATCCCAAAACCGACAACCGGAATCCGCGCTGTCCGATCCCGGCTTTTGCGTGGCAGCCCCCGGAGTTGCAGCTCGCCTTCGTCAGCACGGGTTCGATGTCGTTGACGAAATTCAACGGACCCGCCGCGCCGGCGCCCTGGGAATCAACGGCCAGGCCAAGCCACCCGGCCGCAAAAATCCAGGCTGCCCGGCGGATCCAGCCGCTGAAATTTAACCCTCCGAAAGCTTTTAAAAGCTTTCCAGTCGTGTCCCCTTGGGTGTTTGCGGATGACTCAGACTTGGGTTCTTCAAATCGCTTCATAAAAATCACTGCCGCTCTTTCCTTCGGCTGCTTGGCGCCGCGTGGGTTCAGGCTCGATGCCGGAGTCCGGGGCCCGTTAGGTCTGGAATGTTCAAGAGGGCTCATTTCTGGGGCGGGGCAGCGGTTCCCTGTGCGGCGGTTCCTGATGGTGAGGTTCCCGGGGCAGGCGGTGTCTGGGATGCGGCGGTCTGGGTGGCAGGGGCCGCTTTCACCGAAACTTGGATCGGTTCGGAGACAATGAAGTCCAAGACATCTTTGGGCGCAGCGGCGTCCGTCAAAGTCTTGAGGCGCTTCGTCACATCAGCCATGGCAACCTCGGCGGCCTTTTGCTTGTCGGTGGCAGCTTTTGCAGCCTTCAATGCCTCTTCTTTTCCTTCCGCGGGAGCCGCGGCCGCTTTCTCAGCCTGAGCCTTGGCCTCGGCCGTAAGACTGGTGACTTCGGTGGCTGCCTTCTTTTGCTCGGCCTCAGCGGCCTTCACCGTGTCCTGGTTTGGACGGTGTTTGATGACGGCGATTCCGCTGAACGCCAGGGTGTAGTCTCCGGGCGGTGTCTTCAGGGCTGCCGTGTCCAGAACCGCCTCCGAAGCCGCGGCCTTGATCGGCAGGTCGATTTCTTTCAGCGCACCAAAGACCGAACCGTAGGGTTTGAGTTTGATGGAGGCTCCGTTGAACTCACTGCGCCACGTGATCCGAAGCGGGATCTTCAGAGTGCCACCAGCGTTGACTTGGAAACCGGCGTTTCCCTCCGCGGCAACAGACACAGGCGCCTTTTCAAAATCGGTCACAGATACCGGGACATCCGCGAGGAGACGTGATTTTGGAAGCTCGCTCGGAGCGTAGTCCACCGGCCAAAGCACAGACGCGAGGCGGCATGGGCGAGTTACCACCGTTCCATTAACGGACGCGCGCCCCACGATCTTTGCGATGGAGTGGGCCGGAGAAGCGCTCTCCGCGGCCGTGACGAAAAGCATTCCCTGCACCTTGCCCGCCGGGATCGTCAAGCCGCCGGCAGTGACGCCCGGGGGCAGGTCCTCCATGCCCAGGTTGATCTCGCCGTCGAAGCCGTCGCGGCGCACGGCGACCACCTCGAAGGCCATCGTTGTGCCTGCGCGCAGCGAGACGGGCTTGGAGACCGTTCCAAAGTCGTTCTGGCGCAGCCTTTGATGGGCAGCCCAGGCCACCAGTGCAAAGTCCGGCCGGGCCTTCCGGATGAGCAGCCGGTACGCGCTCCCGCGGCTGCGAGTGTCGCTGGTCAGGTTCCGCAGCTGCAGCCGATACAGGCCGTCCTCCTTCACCTCAAATTTGCCGAGCACGTCGGGGGACCCTGCCTGATAGGCCGGTCCGCTGTAGGAGGCTGCGGGCTGATACGTGCCCATCTTCATCGGAGCGGCCATGTCGTCTAATTCCGCGATATCGGTGACCGTCTCCTTTTCGCCATCCTTGACGATGCGCTGAACCAAGACGGCCGGATCCGTGTTCAGGCCGAGTCGCTCCGAAGCCACCTCCACCCACCAGACCTCGCCCTTGTGGGCTTGAAACTCAAAAATGTCCGTGTCGTCCGCGGTTGCAAAACTCCCCGCGAGATCGGCCGGCAGCGTGATCTTTTGCGCCTGCGAAGGCTGGTTGTTCGGCTCAACCTCGCTGACTGGCGCCACCGGAGCAAGACCCTCGGGCGGCCATGAAAACGTGCTGACCTTGGCCGTCGTTTCCTGGCGCGGAGCCGGGCCTGAACCCTCCACTTCTCGCAGCGCTAAGCGGTAAAAGTGTTCCGTCCCGCCCTGAAAGGTCAGGTCGTGAATTTTGACGAAGTAGGTTCCATCGCTTTCGGGCGTGTAGTCGAGCACGCCGCTGGTCCGGTTGACGACAAGGTCGTTTCCCTTTGAATCGGCGAGGATCACCACGGGGCTCAGTTTTGAATCAATCCGCGCCGCGTTGCAGTCCACAACCACCCGACGGCCCTTGGTCCCTTTGAAGGAGTAATAGTCGACGGCCCGTTTGCCCGTCGCCGCGTTGCAAACGGAATTCGCCTGCAAAGCCCACGCGGTCTCTAGCGACTGGCTCTCCTTGGTGCGGGTCACCTCTGGCAGGCTGCCCACCAAAAAAGTTCGTCCGGCTGAGACCCCGAGGCTCGTAAGAAGCCGGGCGTCGTGCACCCCGACCGGTGCGTCGGGCGCGATGGTCACCTGAAACTTGTTAGGAACCGCCTTTCCATCCGCCCCCTGCAGCGGCTTTGCGGAAATCTTCGGCGTCGAAAACAAAAGTTCCCGGATCCCGTCGCCGTTCTGATGCGTGACAGTGACATCCACCGTTGTGCCGAGTTGTCCCCCCATGGGCGTGACGGTGAGCAGTCTTGGCGCCGGAAGGCAGACCTGCTGGGCGAGGACCGAGGTCGTCACGCAGAGGCTTGTCAGGCAAATCGCAAGAAACGGGGTGGTTCCTCTGGTCATGGGAAGCGAGCGGCGGAAGTTGTTGAAAAAACGGAACTCAACCAGTGCAGAGGCTGCGATTGCCCGAAACGTCACTAGCGGACGCGTTGCGCTGGATGCGGCCCGCCATTGGGGCGCAGTGAAAAAATGACTCGGAACCGCGCATTGGGCCGAGCGGTTGGTCGCGGCGCGCCTCCTTAAACCTTGGCACGCTCAGGGGAGCTTTTGTTTTCGCTAAAACGGACATGGGGTGGGTAACCGATGGGAGACCGCGTTCCAGTGTAAAAATTAGGCCCTTTAACCGTTTCAGAGAGGCCGGCGAGCGGTTTTTCGACTGCAACGTCGCCCGTATGCCCGTGCAGGCTCCACAGTCCGGGACGGATGGTCATCCTCGCGCAGACCCGCTTGAACTCTGGCGGTCTGGATTTTCAACGCCGATCCCAGACGTAGACCGCCAGCACAAGGCTCCTGCGCCTCGAATCCCTATGCAATGCTCCGGCGGTCGTTATTTGGACGTTTCGATCTTTCCGTTTGGACCGGTGGGGGAGGCGGCTCCTTTGAGGGCAGCCTTGGCTTCCTCCTCGCTTGCCTTCTTTCCCCCAAGGGCGGTGCGGATGTGCTCCGCTACCTGAGCCGCCTGCAGCTTCTTGCCCTCGGCGTTGTAGTGGTAGGTGTCTGTCCACATTTTGTTGCGATCGAGGGGATCCATGAGGGCGAAGAGGTCGTTTGTGGGAATGCTTTCCTCCCGCATGACTCTGGCGGCGATAGTGTTGAGTTCCCGGGCTTTTTCGGTGAGGGCGGGATCTTTGAGCGGGGTGGAGGTGGCCCAGATGACTTTGGCTCCTTTGCCTTTTTCCTTGATGAGCTTTAGTGCGTTTCGGAGGCCGGTCTCCCATTCTTGGCGGTCGCTGGTGAGACTGTGGAGTCCGTTGTTGAGGTGGACGACCGAGTAGTCGTATTCGTCCAAAATATAGGCCAGTTGCTTCAGATAGGAGCGGTCGCTGGTGCACTTGGATGTGGCCCAGAAGGAGACGTAGGCGACGCCGCCCAGTGCGTCCCGGACGGCAGTTTGGTAGCCGTTGCAGATGGAGTCGCCGAGAAGGAGGATGCGGGGGAGCTTGTTGTCCGTCGCGTTGTACCAGTAGGCGGTGTCCCACTCGGTGGCTTCGCGGACGCGTTCTGCGGAGGCGCTGGAGGGCAGCCCACCGAGGGTCAGAGCACACAGCGAAAGAGGCAGCAGGAGAGAATGGCGGCGGAACATGAGGCATATGTTTTCGGAGGGCGTGCCAAAATGCCAGCTTTGGCTGGCACGCAATCCAGTCGGGGGGGATTGGGGTTGGGCGTGCCCGGCAGCTTCGCCGGTTCGCGTTTTGTGGGGAGGGCAGCGGGGAGTTTTGATCGCTCGCGCGGCAACGCATCCGCGCAGGCCTCCTCCTCCGATGTCATGGTTGGAAGCTGCTACATAACATGGGTGCGCTTCCGCGGGCGCATCGACAGGGGTGGCGGTGCGCCCGCCTTTTATTTTGGTGTGTTTTTCCGGAAGTCGCGGCGGCGCGGCTTCCGGATTTGCCATTTTTGGGCGAGGGCATCCCTTTGGCGGCGTCTGGAAAGGCGCTGGAATTCCTGCAGGCTGCGCTTTTGGGGTTGAATCAAACGCCCGCCTATAGCACTTGGGTGGGTCCCGTTATCATCGCATGAGCGCAAACACCCTTTCCAGCATGGAACCCCTGATCGAAGCACTGCCTTACTTGCAGAAGTACAGGGGCCAGACCTTTGTGATCAAATACGGTGGAAGCGCCATGGAAGACGATGCCGTTGTGGCTGGAATGCTGCAGGACGTGGTTTTTTTGGAAGCCGTGGGCATCAACCCCGTTCTCATCCACGGCGGAGGAAAGGCGATCACTCAGAAAATGACAGCGGCCGGGCTGCCGGCGCGTTTCGTCAACGGCTTGAGGGTGACCAGCGCCGAGGCGGTGGGAATTGTGGAAGAGGTGCTCGATACCCAGATCAACCCGGGCATCGTCAAACACATCAACACTTCCGGGGGCCGGGCCGTCGGCATCCCGGGCCGCCGCGTGCTCGTGGGACGCCGCCTGCCGCCTCAGAAAGAGGGCGACGAATTGGTTGATTTGGGTTTTGTGGGGGAGGTCGTGGAGGTGCGCCTAGACGAAGTGGAGCGTGCAATCGCCGCTGAGGCCGTGCCTGTCATTTCCCCGCTGGCCAAGGATGCCGACGGCGCCTCGCTGAACATCAACGCAGACATTGCCGCCGGGACGGTTGCGGGCGGGTTGCGGGCGGCCAAGATGATATACCTTTCCGACGTTCCTGGGATCATGCGGGACCACAAGGATCCGACCACGTTGATTCCGTCCGTGAACCGCGCGCAAATCCAGCAGCTGGTTGCCGAGGGCGTCATTGCCGGGGGAATGCTCCCGAAGGTGAACTCGGCGTTGAACGCGCTGGAAAAGGGCGTGCGCAAGGTGCACTTCATCGACGGCCGCGTTCCGCACGCGCTGCTTTACGAGGTTTTCACAAACGCCGGAATCGGCACCGAGGTGGTGCGCTAGGTGTGCTGGTGCTGACTGGAGGGCATCGAACCGATGTCAGGGGTTCCTCGTGCTTAGCACAGGGCGTTTAACGCACTCAGCTCAATTTCAGCGATAGTGAGCCAACGGACAGGCCTGGGCGTGTCGTGAATTTCCAACTTTTCAGGTAATCGTCTGGCCTATTCTGCTCAAAATGCTTCAGACAATAGGTTCGTGCCGTAGGATTTAAGATTAACCGCCCCCAAACGCACTCTGGTCGCATCGGGAGAACGCACCGAGAGCATTTCTGTGATGAATTGGGCCCAGTCTAGTCACGGACGGCTCTGTGCGATTTCAGAAGGATTTTGCGCCAGCAGACGGAGAAGGGTCCAGTGCCCAGCTGGCGTTCGGGCCGCACATCGAGGCGTGCATGCTGGATTCGTGTTGAATGCTGGACGTACGGCTTTCCTTGTTTCAAAGTTTGCGGCCCGGCGGTTTCGCCAAGTCAGAGCCGCCGTCTTTTTGATTACATGAAGAATCCCGTACGCATTGCTGTGACCGGCGCCGCCGGTCAAATTGGATACTCGCTTTTGTTCCGGATCGCCTCCGGCGCGATGTTCGGTCCCGACCAACCTGTGGAGTTGCACCTGATCGAGGTTCCCGGAGCCCTCGGGGCGCTGGGAGGGGTGGTAATGGAACTCGACGACTGCGCGTTTCCACTTTTGAAAAAAATAGTGGCGACCGCCGATCTCGACGAGGGATTTAGGGGTGTGAACTGGTCCCTGCTCGTGGGCTCGGTTCCCCGCAAGGCAGGCATGGAGCGGGGGGATCTCCTTGGGATCAATGGCAAGATTTTCACCGGACAGGGCAAGGCGATCGAAGCCAACGCGGCGAACGATGTGCGGGTCCTAGTGGTCGGTAATCCGTGCAACACCAACTGCCTGATTGCGATGAACAACGCGAAGGGCATCCCCTCGGACCGCTGGTTTGCCATGACGCGCCTGGACGAGAACCGCGCCAAGTCCCAGCTTGCCCACAAGGCGGGAGTCGACGTGTCTGCTGTTACCAATCTGACCATTTGGGGGAATCATTCTGCCACCCAGTATCCGGACTTTTACAACGCGCGGATCGGCGGAGAGGCTGTGACGGACGTTATTAAAGACCACGCGTGGCTTGAGACGGAGTTTATCCAGACGGTGCAGCAGCGCGGCGCGGCCATCATCAAGGCGCGCGGTGCTTCCTCGGCCGCCTCCGCCGCGAACGCAGTGGTGGATACAGTTCGTTCGATCGTGACTCCGACGGTCGCCGGCGACACCCACAGCGTGGCGATTTGCTCCCGGGGCGACTACGGGGTGCAGGCGGGACTCATCTCCTCCTTCCCGATGCACACTTACGCAGACGGAACGCTGGAGGTTGTGACCGCGCTTGAAGTGAATGCTTTTTCGCGTTCCAAGATCGATGCCTCGGTGGCAGAACTATCTGAAGAACGCGAGCTTGTGCGCGAGCTGTTGGGGTAAGCGCAGAAGCCCGTGGTGTGCAATCCCCGCCTGTCACGGGCGGGGACCGCACTGGGAATGGGCGTTTAAGAGCTTGAGTCGGGGGCGGCGACCACTGAAAATCGAAAATCAGGATTGCCAACACCCGTTGCAAAAGCCTAAAGCACCTGCCCGCCAATCATCCATTAACCTATCTGTTTCCATTTTGTATGTCGGAAAAATCAATTGAAGAAAAAGTCAAGGACATCATTGTCGAGCAACTCGGCGTCAATCCCGAGCAAGTCACCACCACCGCCTCCTTTCTGGGCGATCTCGGTGCGGATTCCCTCGACACGGTGGAATTGGTGATGGCCTTTGAAGAAGAGTTCGGCGTGGAAGTGCCGGATGAAGACGCGGAGAAGCTCCTCACCGTGAGCGACGTCGTCAAATACATCGAAGAGAAGACGAACGCCTAGTTTCCGCGGTGCGCGCTGGCGCGCTGTTCCGGGACTCGCCCCGCCAGATGGCAGGGTTTGCCCGGCGAGCGGTGCGGATGGCGCCTCAGGGGAAGTGCGGTGTCGCGGAGCCTTCGGGTCCGACTGGCTTCGCTAGACAAAAAATCGGCTTGGGTTCACTCCCTGGCCGGTTTTTGCTTTTTGTTATGGGGCGCGCTCGTGGGCGGCGGATGAAAGGGCTTGGGGCGGTGGGGCGGCCGGAGGGGGCCTGCTGGCGGGGTGGAGAATTCGTTGCCCAAGAGATGCGCTTGTGGCACAGTCTCGTTGGATTTCTTAAAAACCTCTGCAAATGAAAATCTTATTGGATTCTCCCCAGTCTGATGCAAACCCTGACCTTCAGAGTGAATCTGCTGGCGTCAGGAAATTGCATCTGCCGTTCGGGTTGATCGGTTTGAGGCAGTTGACCCACTTTGAGCTCGAAGGGCTTCAAGGGGGGATGCCCTTCCAGACGCTGAGGTCTCTGGGGGACGATGCGATTGAATTTGTGGTTGCTGAGGCCGCTGCGCTGGTGGACGCCTACACGGTCGTTCTCAGGGATGAAGATACGGAGCCTCTGGGGATCCGGTCTCCGGAGGACGCCTTGATTCTCAACATCGTGGCGATTCACTCGCATGACCCCCAGCATGTGACGGTCAATCTGGTCGGACCGCTGGTTGTGAACCGTTCCACTGGGATCGGCAGCCAGGTGATCATCTCCAACAGCGCCGATTACTCCAGTGAACACGTTTTGGTGGACGAACGGGAGAATGCCTGTCTTGAACAACTTTCAAAGGAGTCGCACTAACTTTCTCGCACCATGCTTGTTTTAAGCCGAAGAGAAGGGGAGAGCATCATGATTGGGGACAGCATAGAGGTCTGCATTACCCGGATCGAGCATGATGCTGTGAAGATAGGGGTGACCGCGCCCCGTGAGATGCCGGTTTTTCGGGATGAGGTGTACCGCCGCATCCGGGAGTCGAATCTGGCCGCAGCTCGTTCGGGCGCGGCAGGACTCAGCCAGATTGTGATTCCGAAGAAAAGCTAAGGGCCTTGCCGGGGGAGGATGGGCTGAGCCGAGGTAGGTGGGAGCCGGCGTGGGTGGGAGCCGGGGTGGGTTAGAGCCGGTGGAATAGGTCCTGCCCGGGAGTAGCGGGGTGGGAGGCGTTATCGTCTGCGTCTGCCGAAGTGGAGCCTGTGGTTTCTCAACCAAAAGAGGGTTGCGATGCCCAGCGCGCCAAGCCAGATCCACGGGCGGGAAGGGGATAGCAGCCCTGGCTCCGCCAGGGTGTAGACGGTGGATTCGTGGACGGCGGATCTGCGGCCGTTCCCAAGGGGGGGGCCCAGAAGGCGGAGTTGTGTGGCGCTTTCCGGAGGCAGACCGTCCACCAAAACCACGGTTTTGCCGGAACTGTCTTTAGGTTGGGGGACGGTCTTGAGATCGACCCAGCGCGCTTGGATTTGGCCCTTTTCGTTGAGTTGAAGGGTTTGCTGCTGCGCCGTGATGGGCTGGTCGGCCAGGGCTGGAGGCGGCGTGAAGGTTAACTTCACCGAGTGATGGGTGTGGTCGCTGACAACCAGACCGTTCAGGAAGACGGCTGGGAGGAATGCGGCGTTAAGGAGGCTCAAGGTTTCCTCTGTGCTTTTCTGCGCCTCCGCAGACTGCGATGGTCGCTGCAGTTGCTGGGTAAGAATGGCGTCAGGCGAACTGAGGGCGTTTGCGCTGGGCGGTAAAAAGTCTCTTTTGCTCGGTGCGGATCGGATGGCCTCGAGGAATGTTTTGGGTCCGGTTTGTTGGCCGGGGATCGGCCTCGAAATGGTGATGCGTTGAGAGAGGCGGTTTGGGACGGTGCTCAGGCCGATTGTTTTGATGACGGTTGCCGGGAACAACTGGTGCCTTACGGAGGCCACGGTGAAGGTCCCCTTGGGGGCGGCCGTCTTCAAATCCGGCAGGAGTTTGATTTCCACGGAGTCTCCCGGAGCAAGCGTGATTTCCAACTCGTTGCCGGGTGTTTTTTCTGGAAGCTGCAGTTTGAAAGGAGCTGGTGCCTGTAGGGACCACCGTCCCGGCCTGCCGCCTTCGTTCCAGACGCGCAGAGTTTTGCCGGTGCGTGGAACCACCAAGGCGTCGAGTCCGTCCAGACCTCCGAGTGAGGGGGCCAGGGCCTGTGTGCGCCACAAAAGCACCCGTTCGCGGTGGTCCTCGCTTGTGAGAATGAGTTTTCCCGAATTCTCAAGAGGGGACTGTCCTTTGAAAGCCATGGAGATGGTCCACTTTTCACCCGGCTTCAGGGGAATGGAGCGTTCATGTTCGATCTCCGGAAAGGACTGGATACGGATCGTCGTGTCCCTGTCCGTTGGATTGACCAAATTCAGCTCCGCTCGGCGGACTTGGTCACCATCGAGGCGCAAAATAAGAGGATCGGGCCAGGCTTCGATCCAGTCTTCAGCCTTGCCCGTGAGGTAAATGTTTTGCGACAGGTTTGCCCCGATCTGGAGGCTGCCCTCGCACGAACCCGCGGACTGGGGCTGGAAGACGAGTTGCAGGGTGAGGCTTTTTCCCGGTTCGATGCTGTAATCCGGCGTCGGGGGATTGACTACCCAGGAACCGACCACCGAGAGGGATCCCGAGGCGGTCAGGTCCCCCGTGTTTTTGATTTCCACGGCCCTTTGAAAACTCTGCCCCACGCGAACCTGGCCGAACTCGAGGGAGGGCGGGAACTCCAGGCGCGGCCCGATGTCCTGAAATTGAATGGTCGCGATGGATTCCGAGGAGGTGGATTTCGAGTTGGACACCGCGAATTTAAAGGAGTCGCGAAGGATGGCCCTGTCCTGTGGGGGGGTGTAGGTCACCTCCGCCCATTCTCCTGAGACCTGGGGGGCCATCCAGATCGAGCCGTGCTTCGGCACTTCGCGCAAAAGGAAACTCACCGGTTCGGTCTGGTAACCCTGGACCCTCAAAATAATCCGCACCGGGGAGCGCGAGGTCAGGACGAGGCGCACCGGAGCGGGGATGGGGGGTGCCGTTTCGAAGGTCCCCAGTTTGCGTTCGGTGAAAAAGGGGATCGCCTGAACCGAAAGTGCCGAAAGTGCCTGAAGCGCAAAAAACAGGGCTGTGAGTAAAGCGCGGTTCATATCCAAAGAAAGGCGAGTCCGGCATTCTAACGGAGCCTCGCGCTCGGCGCCATTTGATTCGCAGGCCTCGAACGTTCCGCGGACGCGGGCTTGTTTTCCTTTCTTTGCAAGTTCCCCGGTCTCCCTTCATGATAAAGCCATGGAAGTTCCGCGGCCCCGAGTGGGCATTATCATGGGCAGCGTCTCCGACTGGGAAACCATGCGGCACGCGGCCGAGACTCTCGAATCCTTCGGCATTCCGCACGAGCGGAAGGTGGTTTCTGCGCACCGCACCCCCGAGCTCATGGCCGAATACGCCCGGGAAGCCGCCAACCGCGGTATCGAGGTGATCATCGCCGGCGCGGGCGGGGCCGCGCACTTGCCCGGCATGGTGGCCGCCCACACCCGGCTTCCCGTGTTTGGTGTTCCGGTGGAAAGCCGGGTTTTGCGCGGGGTGGACTCGCTTTTGTCCATCGTCCAGATGCCGGCCGGGATCCCGGTGGGGACGCTCGCCATCGGCGCCGCCGGGGCGGGGAATGCAGCGCTGCTCGCGGCGTCTGTCCTTGCGTTGCACGATTTGAGGGTGCGCGAAAACCTCGAGGCCTTCCGCGCCTCGCAGACTGCAAAGGTGCTCGCCGCCGAACTTCCGGAGCCCAGCGCATGAGTGCCGCGTCCGTCTTCTTACCTGGGAGTACGATCGGCGTCATGGGCAGCGGTCAGCTGGGCCGCATGTTCGCCATCGCGGCGCGCCGGATGGGTTACAGGATTCACACCTTCAGCCCGGACAAAAACACGCCCACCGGACAGGTGGCGGACCTGGAGGTTTGCGCCGGTTACTCGGACGAGGCGGCAGTGAGGGCCTTTGCGAGGGGGGTGGACGTGTTGACTTTCGAGTTTGAAAACGTGCCCGTGCAGTCCGTCGAATGGGCGGCTGAACATTGCGTTGTGCGGCCTTCGGGTCGTGTGCTGCACCTCTGCCAGCACAGGCTTCGGGAGAAGGAGTTTTTGAAGGCCGCGGGGCTTCCCTTGGCGGAGTTTGCGTCTGTGATTTCGCTTGCAGAGTTGGAGGAGGCGTTGGCGCGGTTGGGCGCACCGGCTGTGCTCAAAACCGCCGCATTTGGGTACGACGGCAAGGGACAGCACAAGATCACGAAGGATTCCGACCTCGCTTCGGTATGGGCCGGCTTCGAGGGGCAGCCAGCGGTTCTGGAGGCCTGGGTGCCTTTTGAAATCGAAGTGTCCGTGCTCGTCGCCCGCGGGATCGACGGGGCGACCCAGGTGTACCCCGTGTGCGAAAACGCCCACGCCAATCATGTGCTCGATCTAACGCTGGTCCCAGCGCGCATCCCGGCGGAAGTGGCCGAGCAGGCGCGCGAGATTGCCGTGCGCACGGCCGTGGCTCTGGACCTGGTGGGCTTGCTTGCCGTGGAAATGTTCCTCCTTCCGGGCGGCCGGTTCCTCATCAACGAACTTGCGCCCAGACCGCACAATTCCGGCCATTTTTCCTTCGACGCCTCAGTAACCAGCCAGTTTGAGCAGCAGTTGCGCGCCGTCTGCGGGCTGCCGCTCGGTTCCACGGAACTGCTACGCCCGACGGCGATGGCCAACCTTCTGGGCGATGTGTGGAATGGAGGCGAGCCGGACTGGGCTGCCGCGGCGGCTCTGCCCGAGGTGAAGATCCACCTTTACGGAAAAGCGGAACCGAGGCCCGGACGGAAGATGGGGCACTTGGTGGCGCTTGGTGGCACCCTAGAGGAGGCGGCCGAGCGGGTGCGCGAGGCCAGGCGCAGGCTCGTGCGGGAGGGTGCGAACACCGCGGTTTAGCGGGCCCTTTGCGGCGATGGAGACGCGGATTTTACCTTGTGGCGACGTTGTTTCGCGGGCCCTGGCGATCTCGGGTGCCTGTGAAATCTTGGCATCCGGCGGAGTGGTGGCCGTTCCTGCGGAGACTGTGTACGGCTTGGCCGGAGACGCCCTGAACGCGGCGGCGGCGGCGCGTATTTTTGAAGCCAAAGAGCGGCCTTTTTTTGACCCCTTGATCTGCCATTTGCCGGATTTGGACTGGCTGGAGAAAATGACTTCGATTCCTGCGGGGGTGGCACCGCTGGTGGCGGCCTTGGTCAAGGCCTTCTGGCCTGGGCCCCTGACTTTGGTGCTGCCGAAGTCCGCCTGCGTGCCGGACATCGTCTGCTCCGGGCTTCCAACGGTGGCCCTTCGCTGGAGCGCGCACCCGGTGTTTCAGCAGTTGCTGACGCGCTTCGGACGGCCGCTTGCCGCTCCGAGCGCCAACCGGTTCGGACGGATCAGCCCGACTTCGGCGGAACACGTCCGCAGGGAGTTGGCCGGGCGCATTCCTCTGATTCTGGACGCGGGAGCGTCGGTCCACGGGGTGGAGTCGACGATTGTGGCTCCCTCCGAGGGGGGACTGAGGATTTTGCGCAGCGGTCCCGTGACTCGGGAGCAACTGGAGGCGTTCGCTCCGGTTGTCACAGCTTGTGAGGCCGGTGCGTTCCCGGAGGCTCCCGGGCAGTTGAAAAGCCACTACGCCCCCCGGACTCCGCTGCATTTGCTGGAGGAGGGGGAGGCGGTTCCCGGGAATCCGGAAGACTGCGGACTGCTGGCGTGGCGTCGGGTTCGCCCCGGGTTTGCGGCGTTGGAGGTTCTCAGCGCCGCAGGAAACAAGGTGGAGGCTGCGGCCGCTTTGTTTGCGGCGATGCGCCGCTTGGACGAGTCTGGGGTGTCGGTGATTTACGCGGAACGGGTACCACCGGGCGGTTTGGCCGAGGCAATCAACGACCGTTTGGAGCGGGCCGCCGCGCGTTAGAGGGTGAGGTCGTGCGCCGCTCTCTGTTTGACGGGCACGGGGAGGCCGCAGGTTTGGTGTTGCTGGGGCGCTATCCAGTTGAAGAGCCGGATCGGCTTGGTCATGATGCCGCCCGCCATGGAATCCAACTGCCACCTGTCTGCGTCCCAACTTCGCCGCTCTTATCGGGTGGGGGCGCGCACGGTGGACGTGCTCAAGGGGATTGATTTGGAGATTCAACGGGGCGAGTCCGTGTTTTTGGTGGGCGCTTCAGGGGCTGGAAAAACGACCCTGATGTACACTTTGGCCGGGCTTGAGCGGCCGGAGTCCGGGTCGGTCACCTTTGAGGGGGAGGAGCTTTATTCCAAAGGGGACGGAGCGGAGTGCAGGCGCAGAAACCACCGGATCGGCTTCGTCTTTCAGGGGTATTTTCTGCTGCCGGAACTGACCGCCCTGGAGAACGTGCTGCTGCCTTCGATGATCGGCTCGTTTCCGGCCGCCCCGGCGAAGGCCCGCGCCGAGGACATCTTGGAACGCGTGGGCTTGGCTGAACGCATGCAGCATCTTCCTGCCGAACTTTCCGGAGGCGAACAGCAGCGGGTGGCCATTGCGCGTGCGCTCATCAACGACCCAACCATGCTGTTCGCGGACGAGCCGACGGGGAATCTGGACTCTCGCACCGGTGCCACGATCATCGAACTGCTGCTTTCCCTCATGCGTGAAAACCGGCGCACGCTGGTGGTTGTGACGCATGATTCTCATCTGGCTCAGCGGGGGGACCGCCGCCTGGAGATCCAAGATGGACAGATCGTTTGAGGCGTCGGGCGGTGCCCGCGGGGCTGGACACGGTGGCTGGGCGTCCGAAATTGCCTGCTTTTCGCATGGTTCCCCGCTTGTGCTTGGGGCAAACCTTTTTTAAGTTAAGGGGCTTCCCCTTTTTCTTCTCCACTCTTTTCACCCTTTTTCACCCTTTTTCACCCTTATCCAAGCAAATGAAGGTTTATATAGACGGCGTCCTGTATCCAGAGGCTGAAGCGAAAATCTCCGTTTTTGACCACGGTTTGCTTTACGGCGACGGCATCTTTGAGGGGATCCGCTTCTATAACGGGCGCGTGTTTCGCCTGGACGAGCATCTGGAGCGTTTGTGGGATTCGGCGAAGGCGATCCGCCTCACCATTCCGATGACGCTCGAGGAGATGCGGGAGGCGACCTTGGAAACCATCCGCCAAAACAACCTTCACGACGGATACATTCGTTTGTTGGTGACCCGGGGCAAGGGCAACTTGGGGCTCAGCCCGGACCGGTGCCCGAAGGCGTCGGTCATCATCATTGCGGACAAGATTCAATTGTATCCGCAGGAGAAGTACGAAAAGGGGATGGTGATGGTGACGTGCTCCACCCGGCGTGCTTCGCCGGCGGCGCTGCTGCCTGCGGTAAAGTCCTTGAACTATTTGAACAACATCATGGCAAAAATCGAGGCCACGCACGCGGGGGCCGACGAGGGGTTGATGTTGAACGAGCAAGGGTATGTGGCGGAGTGCACGGGGGACAATATTTTCACGGTGCGCCGCGGGACGGTGTACACGCCCCCGGTGTTTGCCGGCGCGCTCTGCGGGGTGACCCGCAATGTGGTTTTTGAGATCTGCCATGAGCTCGGGATCCCGATCCGCGAGATCGAGATGACCCGCTACGATGTGTACACGGCGGACGAATGTTTTCTGACCGGGACCGCGGCCGAGGTGATTGCGGCAATCGAGCTGGATACCCGGGTGATTGGAGACGGGAAGCCGGGCGTTTTGACGCAGCGCGTGATCGCCAGGTTCCGCGAGCTGGTGGGAAGCACCGGAACGCCGATCGGGGCCTAGCCTGAGAGCGGAAACGTTTCGATTTTTACCTGCATCCGAGAAGAAAATGGGTAAACTGAAGCAAGGCTTTCGCGGGGTGGATCAAATGGAGGGACCAGATGCTTTGTGATGTTTGCAAAGTCGAGACGGCCAGCGTTTTTTTGACGCAGATCGTAGAGGGGAAGATGCAGAAGGTGAACATGTGTGAAGCGTGTTCGAAGGAGAAGGGGGTGTCTGATCCAACGGGGTTTGCGCTGGCGGACCTGCTTTTGGGGATGGGGGCGGCGCAGCCTGTGGAGCGTTCCGCAGCCGAGGGGAACCGTTGTCCGAAGTGCGGGTTTACGCATAGCGAGTTCACGAAGACGGGGCGGCTGGGATGCTCCGTGTGCTACAGCACTTTTTCTGAAGGGCTTGAGGGGATGCTCAAGGGGATGCACAAGGGCATGCGCCACACCGGCAAGTGTCCGGAGCGCCTCCAGCGCTCTCTCGCGCTCGAAAACGAGGTGCGGACGCTGACCCAGGAACTGCGCAGTGCGGTGGAGGGAGAGCGGTACGAGGAGGCGGCGGCGTTGAGGGACAAGATAAAGACTTTGGAGAGTGAGAACCTGAAGGCCGCTGGGGCGGGGGAGAAATAAGGTATGCCGACTCGGAACATTCTCAGCAAAGGAGGCGATTGGTTCGGGGGCGAGGGGCCGCACCATCAGATCGTGGTGAGCAGCAGGGTGCGCCTGGCTAGAAATCTTTCGGGCAAGCCTTTCCCCGGATGGGCGAAGAAGGTGGAGCGTTCGGCGATTCTGGACTTGATACGCCCGCAGGTTGAGGGGCTGCCGGAGATGTCGGAGGCGTCCTCGGTTTCGTGCCAGGATCTTTCCGCCCTGGAAAAGCAGGTTTTGGTGGAGCGTCATCTGATTTCACGCGAACACGCCGCCAAGGGGCTCGGGTCGGCCGTGGTGATGAACCGCCGGCAGACGCTCTCGATCATGATCAACGAGGAAGACCACCTGCGCATGCAGGCGCTGCGCTCGGGGTTGCAGTTGCGCGCGGCCTTCAAGGCGATCAACAAGGTGGACACCGAGTTGGAGGAGAAGCTGGATTTTGCCTTCGATTCGAAACTCGGATACCTGACGGCGTGCCCGAGCAATGTCGGCACGGGGATGCGCGCGTCCGCCATGCTGCATGTGCCGGCGCTGGTGCTGAGCGACCAGATCAACCAGGTGGTGCAGGCAGTGAACAAGATCGGGCTGGCGGTGCGGGGGCTTTACGGCGAGGGGACCGAGGCGCTGGGGAACCTGTTCCAGATTTCAAATCAGACCACGCTCGGGGAGCGCGAGGAGGAGATTTTGGAGCGCTTGCAGAAGGTCATCCTGCAGGTCATCGAACACGAACAAAACGCTCGTAAAACCCTGCTGCAGAACCGTCCCAATACTTTGCTCGACCACATCGGGCGCTCCTACGGCATCCTGCGGCACGCTTATTCGATGAACTCGAAGGAGGCGCTCAACCTGCTTTCCCTGGCGAAGCTTGGCTGTGATCTGGGCTTTTATCCCGACAACCAGCGGCGTGCGGTGGACGAGTTGTTCATGGAAACCCAGCCGGCGCATCTCCAGAAAGGGTCCCAGAAAAAGCTGGCAACCGAGGAGAGGGATATTTTGCGCTCGGATATTATCCGGAAAAAGTTGGAGACGTTTTCCGCTCCTGATGTGGACGGGGTGATGCGGCGGGGGAAGGAAGGTTCCGGTGCACCGGCGGATCCGGATTCGGCTCCCGGGACGCGGGGGCAGGCGCCCTTCTCGGAATAGAGTTCGGAATAGAGTTCGGAATAGGATTCCGGATGGGTCCCGGGGAGGGGGCGGTACTTGTGTGTTAGGGTGGTGGCGTTCCTTTCGGATCGGCTTATTTTTGCGCCCGCATCGAGGGGCGGTGGGAATGCTGGCTGCTCAATCACCCCTGTTGCCAGAAGGGTAAATTGCATTATAACTCTTAAGAAACAAGTGAACTGGAGGCGGTGTTTTTTTTTCGATAGGTCCTGCTTCTATTAGGAACTTTATCCGGTCTTGTGCTACAATTCCGACCCCCTATGGCAACTGTTTCCGAAAAAGAACTCCCGGACAAGGCGCGTGCCCTCTGGACGAAGGCAAAAAGCGCTGCCGAACTCAAAAACTACGGTTACGCAATCTCATTGCTGCAGAACGTATTAAAAGAGGCGCCTGCATTTCTGGACGGGCGTAGGATGTTGCGCGCAGCAGCAGTTGCCCAGACCGACGGGAAGCGCGGCAGCGGCCTCATGAGCAGCCTTTCCTCTGTGTCTTTGCGGAGCGGTGCCAATGTGAAAAAGGATCCAGCCGCCGCCATGGACCAGGCGGAGCGTCTCCTGGACTCGGATCCCTACAACGTCGCCGCCAACACGATGCTCAAGGAGGCGGCCATGGCCGCCGGTCTCGTGGAGACGGCCATATTTGCCCTCGAAACGATCTCAAAAGGCAGTCCGAAGGACACCAAGGTGCTCCACGAACTCGGCGACCTTTATCTCGCTAGTGAGAATACCGAGAAGGCTTTGGAGATTTTCAACCGTATCGCCGAGATCAATCCCTCGGACTTGACCGCGTTGAAGCGCGCCAAGGACACCGCGGCTCAGCAGACCCTCAAACAGGGGGGCTGGGAGACGGCCAAGAGCTACCGGGATCTCATCAAGGACAAGGACGAGGCCAAGGCTCTGGAACAGAAGGGGCGGACTTTCAAGGATGTGGCCACCATCGACGCGCAGCTTGGCGAGCTGAGCCAGCAGTACGAGGCCAACCCCCAGCATGTCGACGTCGTGCGTTCGATCGCACAGCTCATGGAGCTCAAGTACGAGCAGACGTCCAATGCGGACGACCTCGCGGGTGCGGTGCAGTGGTACGCCTATTGCGACCAGCTTTTGGGCGGCAGCGACCCGGCTCTCGCCCGCAAGCATTCAGACCTGCGCCTGAAGCAGTTGGACAAATCCATTCGGGCTTTTGAGGAGTGGTTTGCGGCGGGAGGCGACGCCCATCCGGAGGCGGAGCAGTACCGCGAGCAACTTAGCGCCATGCGGATGGAGCGCGAGGCTGCCAACATCGGGGAAGCCCGCAAGCGCGTGGAGCGGAACCCGACGGATTTGCAGCTGCGCTACGAGCTTGCCGAGCGGATGATCGCGGCCGGTCAGTTTACGGACGCCATTCCGGAGCTGCAGCGCGCGCGCCAGAACCCCAACGTGCGCCTGAAGGCGATCAGTCTTCTCGGCCGCTGCTACTCGGAAAAGGGCATGCGTGACCTTGCGGTGCAGCAGTACAAAACCGCTGTTTCTGAAATGGTTGCAATGGACGGTAACAAGAAGGACACGCTCTACCGTCTGGCTTTGCTGCACGAGGGGATGGGGAACACCGCTGAGTACGTGGAGTGCCTCAAGGAGCTTTACGAGGCCGACTACGGCTACCTCGACGTCGCGCAGCGGGTCGAGGCAAGCTATTCCACGCCGAAGGCGTAAAGGCGTCGGCGTCAGCGGGATCGTTCCGAGTCAGTCGTCAGGCTGCCCGAAGTCAGCCTCTTGGGTATTCCGCACGTTCGTACTGTTGAATGTAAGTCTGTTTTCCCCCAGCGGGAACCCGCGGGTTTGCCGCGTGATCCGCGCGGTTTCACTGCAGCCCGCATCGATTGCGGAGGGCGGGTTCTCTGGAAATACCCTTCATTCTCTGCAGCTCTTTGGGTGTTGCCTCCTTGGCAGTCGCACGGATTGGGGTTAGTCTCCTCCTTCCTATGAATCCGAAGCCTGCATTCACTCTGTACGACACCACTCTCCGCGATGGCACGCAGGGGACTGGGATTTCGTTCAGTGTGCTGGATAAAATCCGGGTAGCTGAAAAGCTGGATGCCTTTGGCGTGCACTACATTGAGGGCGGATGGCCGGGATCCAACCCCAAGGACGTAGCCTTTTTCGCCGAGGCTGCCAAACGCACCTGGCGGCATGCGAAGATCACGGCGTTTGGGATGACCCGCCGCGGCCGGATGAAGGTTTCCGAGGATCCGCAGGTCCAACTTCTTTTGGATGCGCAGACGCCTGCCGTGACGATTGTGGGGAAAACCTGGCCCCTGCATGTGCTAGAGGTTTTTCAGGTGTCGCTCGAGGAGAACCTGGCAATGATCAGTGACACGGTCGCGCACTTGAAGGAGCACGGGCGCGAGGTTTTGTACGATGCGGAGCACTTTTTCGACAGCTACCGCGAGGACCCCGCGTATTCGCTGCGCACCATCGTGGCGGCGAAAGAGGCGGGGGCTGACTTGGTCGTGCTTTGCGACACGAACGGCGGCAGCCTGCCGGAGTTCGTCGCCGAGGTGACCCGCGTCGCGATCGACGCTCTGGGGTGTCCCGTGGGAATTCACACGCACAACGACTCGGGCCTCGGGGTGGCCAACGCGCTCGCCGCCGTGCGCGCCGGGGCCTGCCAGGTTCAGGGCACGATCAACGGCTATGGCGAACGGGTGGGGAATTGCGATTTGGTGACCGTCATGCCGACCTTGCAGCTGAAGATGGGGTTTGACCTCGGGTTGAATCTCACCGGGCTGCGGGAGCTTTCGTGCTTCGTCGACGAACTCGCCAACGTGCCGCACAACATCCGCGCGCCTTACGTCGGCCAGGCTGCGTTCACCCACAAAGGCGGGTTGCACGTCCATGCCGTTCAGAAGCTTGCCCGCACTTACGAGCACATCGACCCGGCGCTCGTGGGCAATGAGCGTGTGATTTCCATTTCCGACATGTCCGGCCAGAGCAACGTGCTCGCCCGTGCGGAGGCCCTGGGCCTCGGCCTCTCGAAGGGCAGCGCCGAGGTACAGTCTGTGCTGGCCGAGGTCAAGCGCCTCGAGTCGCTCGGGTACGAGTTTGAAGCCGCCGAGGCTTCCTTCGAACTTCTGGTCCGCCAGTTTTTGGGCAAGCGGAAGCCTTTCTTCCACTTGGAGGAGTACCACTGCAGCTTCATGCACAGCGGTTCCGGAAAATGGAACAAGTGCGAGGCGACCGTCCGCATCGCCGTCGACGGCGAGACGGAGTACACGGTCGCCCAGGGGGACGGTCCGGTGAACGCGCTGGACGCGGCCCTGCGCAAGGCCCTGCGGCGCGCTTATCCGGAGATCGACGAGATCCAGCTCGCCGATTACAAGGTCCGCATCATCAACGGTCAGGCCGGCACCGCCGCCAAAACCCGGGTGTTGATCACCTCGACCGACGGCCACGAGACTTGGGGAACTGTCGGCGTAAGCGACAACATCATCGAGGCAAGCTGGCTGGCGCTCGTCGAGGGCTTGGAGTACCGCATCGCCAGATCCCTTGCCTAGTAGACTTTCCCGCGGACGGCTTTCGTGTTCGTGCCTTTGCCCGGAACGTCCCCCGGTGCGCGGAACTGCAGCATGCAACTGACCGAACGGCTCTTAAATGATGCGGGGGGCTGGCAGGTGATGAAGCACGCCAGGGGCCTGCACGCGGCCGGACGTGTGAGCGAGGCGTCGTGGGCAGGGGAGTTGCTGGCCGGCTATGTCAAGGAGGGCGAGACACGGTACCGGTCAGGCCTGAAGATTTTTTCCAAAAGCAACATCGAGAACCTCTGTACCTGCCGGGATTCAAAGCTGCGCGGCACCATTTGCGCGCATTCCGTCGCTGTGGGGCTCGAGATTCTGAACCCGACGCCGGCTCCCGGTCCGGCCGGGGGCGCGACACCTGCCGCCCCGGCCGCTGCTTCCATCGCGGCGCGTCCGGATGCTGCCCCGGAAAAACCCCGGGTGAAGGGCTTTTCGACCGACTCCGGAGTTCCCGTCGAACTGCACGTCGTGTTCCCCCCAAACCTTGTCCAGGCCGCCGGGCGCTCGGGAGCTTCCGTGGGGATTGAGGCGGTGGCCCAGGGACGGCGCGTTCTGATCCATGCGCTGGATGCGAAACAAACCTACCAGTGCGGGGCTCATGATATGCGTCTTCTGGAGGCCCTTGTGGGGATGCATCCGCAGGGAGGGCTTTCCGGCATGCTGATGCTTCAGACGGAGGCGTTGCTGACGCTCTTCGAGGCGCTCGGCGGACACCCGCGCGTCTCGGTCGCGCGCCGGACTGTGCTTTCGATCGATTCCAACAGCCTGGCACCTTCGCTTTCGCTCCGGACACTTCCCAACGGGGATCTCGCCTTAGCTGCGCAACTGCCTGCGGGTGGGGCTCTGATTCCGGGAAAGAAGGCCGCGTGGTTTCTGCGTGAAGGATCTTTGCGGCCGGTTTGCGCCGGACTGCCTCCGGCTTATATGGGGCTGCTGCTGGGCGAGGTGCTGATCCCGGCGGCGGGCGTTGCGGACTTTTTAAAAAGGGAGTGGCCCGCCCTCTCGCAGCGGTTTGATTGCAGCGCCGTGTCGCTGCCCGCGGCAGAGACTATGAGCGCTTCCGGGCGCCCAGAGGCAGGCTCCACGGTTTCTCAGGGTTCCGCCGATCCTGCTGTGTTCGAGCTCGAACTGGAGGGGTCGCTTCAGTTTTTGTCCGCCAAACTGCACGTTTCCTACGGCGCCTTTCGCACGACTCTCGGCCCGCAGAGTGCACCCGGGCGCCCCGTCGACAGGGGGACTGAGGCGGCGGCCATGGAGCGCCTTTCAAAAGCCGGATTTTCGCGACCTGACGCCGCCGGGGCGATGACGCTGCGAGGAGAACAGGCGGTGCTGGAGTTTTTCGCCCGCCAGCTTCCCTCGCTCCAGCGGGAGTGGAAGGTTCAAATCGGTGAACGTTTCCAGCACGTCACCCGCAACATTGAGCGCATCGAACCCAGGCTTCAGGTTGTGGGCAGCGGGGAGAACTGGTTTGAGATGGACGTCGCCCTTGAGACGGCCGGAGGTGAGCGCTTTGCGGGAACGGAAATCCGCAGACTCATCCAGTCGGGCCGGAGCCACCTCAAGCGCAAGGACGGTTCCGTGGCGGTGTTCGACCCGGCGCTGCTGGACGAATTTGACGAAGTGTTGCGCGACTGCGCTCCGGACCAACAGCGGCCGGGGCTGTACCGGATCGCCAACCGGCAGGCCGGTTTTGTGCAGGCCTTTGCCGAGCAGTCCGGCGCCTCGCTGCAGGCGCCTCCGCACTGGGGACAGTGGGCCGCGGCTACGCGAAAGGCGTCCAGTTTGAAGCCGATCCCGCTCGGCACCCTGGACCCGCTGCTGCGCCCCTACCAAAAGCAGGGCGTCTACTGGATGCACTTTCTCGCGGAAAACGGGTTTGGCGGGATTCTCGCCGACGAAATGGGCCTCGGTAAAACAGTTCAGGCGCTTGCGTTTATGGGGACTGTCCGGGGGCGCTGCCTGGTCGTCGCGCCTTCTTCGCTGCTAATCAACTGGCAGCGCGAGGCCGAGCGGTTTCTCCCCCAGAAGCGGGTCCTCGTCCTCTCCGGTCCGGACAGGCATGCACGCGAATGGGCGCAGGCGGACATCCTCATCACCAGCTACCCCTTGCTCCGTTTGGATGCTGCCCGCCTTGCCGGGGAGCAGTTTGACGCCGTGGTTCTGGACGAGGCGCAGCACATCAAGAACCCCGAAAGCCAGGCGGCTCAGGCTGCCTTCCGGCTCAGGGCGGGCCGGCGCTTCGTCCTGACTGGGACTCCCGTCGAGAATTCCGTGCGCGACGTGTGGTCTTTGATGCACTTTTTGATGCCCGGTTATCTCGGGACCCGAGCCGACTTTAAGGAGCGCTACGAGCAGCCCGTTTCCGAAGAACCCGGCGGTCCGGAGCACCGCAGGATGGTGCAGCGCCTGTCGCCCTTCCTCCTGCGGCGCACCAAGAAAGCCGTCGCACCGGAGTTGCCGGACAAAATCGAGCAGGTCGTGTGGTGCGAACTCACGCCCGTGCAGCGGGAGGCGTATGCGAAGCTGGTCGACATGTCCCGGCGGGAGGTGGGCAAGGCGGACGAGCTGAAGAACAAGTCAAAAGCGCGCATGCTGATGCTCACCGCCCTGTTGCGTTTGCGTCAGGCCTGCAACGACCTGCGCCTGCTTGGGGAGGATTTTCAAAGCCAGGACGACTCCGCCTCCGGCAAGCTGGACGCCCTGGACGAGCTGCTTTCGGAGGCTCTGGAAGGCGGCCACAGGCTCCTGTTGTTCAGCCAGTTTTCCTCGATGCTCGACCTCATCCAGAGCTGGCTCGAAGCCCGCCAAATCGCGTTCTGCCGCCTCGATGGTTCGACCCGCGACCGGACCGCGCAGGTCGACCGCTTTCAAACCGGCGAAGTCCCGGTGTTCCTCATCAGCCTCAAGGCGGGGGGCGTGGGTTTGACGCTGACCGCAGCGGACACGGTCGTTCATTTCGATCCCTGGTGGAATCCCGCGGTCGAAGCGCAGGCGACAGACCGCGCGCACCGGATCGGCCAGAAGTCGGTCGTCACCTCCTACAAGTTCATCACGAGGGGGACGGTGGAGGAGAAAATCCTGCAGCTTCAGGACCGCAAGAAGTCGCTCATGGACGCGCTGGTGGAAAGCGAGCATCCGATGATGGAGGGGCTGACCATGGACGACATCGCCGGATTGCTGGATCTGTAAGCGGTGCTACATGGGCTGGGAGGGCGTTCCGACCTTGCCGTCCGGGAGAAAAGCCGGGGAAGTGTCTGCGTGCGAAACCTCTGGTATCCAGCAGTTCAAGCAGCTATTGAGGTTTTGGCGGCGTCCTCTGCTCGGGCGATCTGCCCTCCCCCCCTATGAAAATTGCATCCCCAGCGGCGTGTCTCGGCGCGTTGCTGCTGTTTCTTTCGCCCGCATCTTGGTCGGCGGTCCCCGTGTCTCCCGAGGGCGACGCGGTCATGGAGGTTCTGGAATCGATGGGAGTGGACCGCCTTTGGATTGCCGGAGCGATCGTGGATTGGCGGACGGGGGAACCCACTGGCAAGCCGATCACCGACAAAGGCAGGCACACCCACTGCAGCCAGTTCGCCGCGGCCGCCTGTGAACGTCTCGGCGTCTACATTCTCAGACCGCCGGAGCACAGCGCGGTCCAGCTCGCGAACGCGCAGTTTGACTGGCTGCAGGACCGGGAGTCCGCCGCCGGTTGGGTGCCGCTCGCAAACGGCGTTGCCGCTCAGGACAGTGCCAATAGCGGCAGGGTCGTGGTCGCTGTCTGCAAAAATCCGGACCCTAAAAAGTCCGGCCACATCGCCGTGGTCCGGGCCGGACAGAAAAGCGAGGAGCTCATTGCCGAGGAGGGGCCGGATGTGATTCAGGCGGGGGGAAACAACTTTGTGAGGACGTCGCTCCGCCGGGGATTTGCCAATCATCCCGAGAGCTATGAAGAGATCCGTTTTTTTGCGCACCCACCGGAGCTGAAAAAGCCGTAGAGCCTGCGAGAAGGGGGCGCTTTCCCCTGTTGTACGGCCGGTTCGATTTGCCGGCAAAGGATTGTCTGTGTTTTGAGTTTAACTACCTGTCTTGCTATTGATTTATGATTGATCCCTCCCGCGATTTCGGACCCTTCGACGTAGACCCTTCAGGCTTCGGACAGGGCAACGCCACAGGTGGGCGAAGGAAATGTGTGCCGGACCACGTCGCATCGGGGAAGGCTGTTCGGAGGAACGCCGCCACCGTGTGGTTCGTGCTGCTTGGCGGAGTCGCAACCTCCGCTGAGGCCGCGGATTTTAAGTTTGGAAGCCAGACCCTGACTGTTCCCGACGGCTACGTGGTGGAACAGGTGGCTGCGCATCCAATCGTCGACCGCCCGATCAACATGGCTTTCGACGAGTCCGGTGCGCTCTACGTCACGGACTCCTCCGGTGCCAACGAAAGGCCGGTGCAGCAACTCAGCAACCCGACGCACAGGGTGCTGCGTCTCGTGGACAAGGACGGGGACGGCCGGTTTGAATCGCACACTGTTTTCGTCGACAAGCTTCCTTTCCCGGAGGGCACGATGTGGCTGGACGGCTCCCTCTATGTCGCGGCGCCGCCCGTCATTTGGAAGTTCACGGACGTCGACGGCGATGGCGTGGCCGACAAGAAGGAGGTCTGGTTTGACGGTGGGACCGTGACGGGTTGCGCCAATGATCTGCACGGTCCCTACGCCGGTCCGGACGGCTATGTGTACTGGTGCAAGGGCGCGTTCGCCGAACAGCGGCACCAGCTTGAAAACCGGGGCGATTTCGTGACCCGCGCCTCCCACGTGTTCCGGGCGCGCCCCGACGGGAGCGGCCGCGAGGTCGTGCTCACGGGCGGCATGGACAATCCCGTGGGGCTCGCCTTTTCGCCGACGGGCGAGCGCTTTTTGAGCGGAACCTTTTTTGTAAAACCCGGGGATGGTCTGCGCGATGGCATTTTGCACGGCGTCTACGGCGGGGTATGGGGCAAGGAACACGGGGTTCTGGAGGGGCACCCCCGCACCGGCGACCTGATGCCGATCATGTCCCACATGGGGCCGGCCGCTGCGACCGGTTTGGAAATGCTGCGGGGCGAAGGGGTCGGAATGAAGGGCGCGTTGCTTTGCGCGCAGTTCAACCTGCGTAAGGTCAGCGCGCACAGGTTGAGCCCCTCGGGCGGAACGTTCCGGAGCGCGGACAGCGACTTTCTCGTTTCGAACGACGCGGACTTTCATCCGACGGACGTGGTCGAGGATGCGGACGGCTCTGTTTTGGTGGCCGACACGGGCGGCTGGTACAAGATTTGTTGCCCCACTTCCAAGGAGCTCAAGCCCGAGGTGCTTGGCGCCATTTACCGGATTTCAAAAAAGGGTGCGTCGCGTCTGAAGGACCCGCGCGGACTGGCCTTGGACTGGACGGAGGTTTCCTCTGCCGACCTTGTCCCGCGCCTTTCGGACGCGCGCCATGAGGTGGCGGCACGCGCCGTGAGGCTGCTTGCCCGGCGGGATGCGGTTGGGGAGCTTTCGAAGGTCGCGGCTGGTGATCCATCGAGCTCCGCCCGCATCAACGCGCTCTGGTCGCTGATTCGGATCCGGAGCGAGGCCGCCCGGACTGCGATTCGCGCGGCGCTCGGGGACAAGGACGACGCTGTCAGGTCGCTGGCGATATACGGCGCCGGACTGCTTCGGGATGGCGGCGCGGCGGGTGCTTTGCGCGGCATGCTTGCCGCGGAATCGCCCCAGGATGCCAGGGGCGCGGCGGAGGCGCTCGGGCGTTTGCGGGACAAGGGCTCGGTTCAGGCGCTCGTTCGCAGCGCTCCGGCGGAGCGCTTTGGTTTTCACACGACAGCGTACGCGCTTTACGAGATCGGCGATACGGAGGCGCTTTTGAAAATGTCCGGCGTTCCCTCCAGTGGGGCGGGGGCCGACGTCGTGAAGACTGCGCTCGCCATGCTGGCGCTGCCCAAGGCGCCCTCCGTTCCGGCGCTGCCGCTGGTGCAGCCTGCTGGAAAAGTCGATCCGGCGCTCCGGCAGGCGCAGTTGGCGCGCATCCATGAGCTGCTGGCGTCGATGAAAGGCGGCGACGCCAAAAAGGGCGCCGAGATGTTTGCCGCGCAAAATGCGAACTGCGCCCTGTGCCATGCCGTCGCCGGGGCGGGTGGAGTCCTCGGGCCCGACCTCACGAAGGTCGGTGCCATCCGGACGGCGACGGATTTAATGGAGGCCATCGTGTACCCGAGCGCGAGCTATGTGCGCAGCTATGAACCGCTGACGGTGCGTTTGAAATCCGGCGAGGAACATTATGGAATCATCAGGGACGAAACGCAGGACGCGCTGCGACTGGCGACAAGCCCGGTCACGGAGGTGAGCCTGAAACGGAGCCAGATTTCCGGGATGACCGAGGGGACGATGTCGCTGATGCCGCCCGGGTTCGACGGTGTGTTGACGCCCAAGGAACTGGCTGACCTCGTGGCGTATTTGATGACGTTGCGCTGAACCGCTTCTTTCCGCCTTAAAAAGCCCGCCTTCAAGTTAATTGCAAATCCCTCTGTCATGATTACCCGCCGCCGCACGTTAAAAACTCTCGCTGGAGTTGGAATAGGTTCTCTGGTCGGCCGCGCGACGGCAGCCGAGAACGCCATCGTGGTCGAGAACAAGCGCCCGGGAACCCGGGCGTGGATGTTGGACCGGCCCGGGCTGGAGACGGGCGCTAAGTACCGCAGCGCCGGCATCGAGGGTTTTGCCTCGAGTCCCAGCGTGGTTGCCGGGGAGACGGTGCGGTTCCATGTGAACTCGCGTCCCGCGGCGCGCTGGACTTTGGAGATCTACCGCATGGGTTGGTACGGCGGGGACGGCGCGCGCTTGTGTGCAAAGCTTGGTCCGTTTGAAGGTGTCGAGCAGCCCGAACCCGCCGTTGGCGAAAAGCGGGTCCGGGTCTGCGAATGGAAGGCGGAGGCGGAGTGGACGGTTCCTGCCGATGCCGTCAGCGGTGTGTATCTCGGCAAGCTGAGTGCGGGCGAGGCGGGGCCGCAGAGCTACGTGATTTTCGTGGTGCGGGACAACCGCAAGGCGGGTCTGACATTCCAGTGCAGCGATTTCACCTGGCAGGCCTACAACCGCTGGCCCAGCCAGTTTTCATTGTACGACGACGGCGCAAACCAGTGGTACTGGGGCGGGGGCGTGCAGGTGAGCTTCCGGCGGCCCTATGGAAAGTATTGCCAGATCATGGACGCGCCCTTGTCGACGGGTTCGGGCGAGTGGTTCTTGTGGGAGTTTCCCTTCGCGTTCTGGCTGGAGCAGCACGGGTACGACGTCACCTACATCTCCAATCTCGACACGCATCGCAACCCGGCCGGCCTCCTGCGCTCGCGCGGCTTTCTCTCCGTCGGTCACGACGAATACTGGACCATCGACATGTTCCGGAACGTCCAGGCCGCCATCGGCGCCGGGGTGAACGTTGGGTTTTTCTCGGGCAACGCGGTTTGCGGAAGGGTGGTTTGGGAGGAACGGCTGGCCGCCTTTGAGCGCGTCGGCGTATTCGGCCCCCCCGGGGGCACCCGTGAATTTCAGTCGATGCACACGCTCATGCACGAGCGGCCCTACGGGAACGAGTTGATGGGGGCTCACAGCACAGGGCCGGTCACGGGCGGCGCCGACTGGGTGTGCAACGCTCCGGAGCACTGGATTTATCAGGGAACCGGCATGCAGAAGGGTGAGGGGATTCCGGGGCTGATCGGATGGGAGTGGCACGGCGATCCCGCGCCGATTCCGGGCCTTGAGATCGTCGCGACTTCCCCGACACAGGCATCGCCCGGGAAGCCGAACGGGGGAGTACACACCGCGACGGTGTATCCCGGCCCGAGGAACAACTTTGTCTTCAACGCTGGGACTTGCTGGTGGGCGGACGCACTGAGCGCGCCCCCGGGTTATGTGCGTCCCAAGGTGTACACGGAGCCCAAGGGTCCGGATGCCCGGGCTCAGCGGATTACCCGGAACATCCTCGAGCGCATGCTGGCGTGAGGCCTGCGGCCTTGTCGCTCAGCCATCAGCGGCGATGAATCCCCTCGTCGGACTTAGTCTTTTCCGGCGGGGAGTGCCTGATGATCGTTCTCACAGGTTTTGAGCGAACGCCTCGATGGAATCGGAGCGAAAGGCGCTTTCGAGAAGGTTTTCAAGCTGTTTGGGATCTTCCACGGCGTCGATTGCCTCGCGAACTCCGTCTGGATAAGCGCCGTGGCGGATTTCTAAGGCGCGCAGCACTGAGGTGCGAAATGCCCGCAGTTGCCCCTCGTTGATGCCCTCCTGCTTGCCCTCTATTTTGCCTTCAAGTTTGCCTTCCTCCCTGAGTTGATCTGCGAGTGTCATGGCTTTGTGCTTGAGGGGTTGGGTGTGGATTTTGCGAATGCGTTCCCGGAGCTTTGGGATCTGCTGCTCCGCGTTGAGAATGTACCGCAGGAGCCGCTCCAATGCATCCTCGGAGATCGAAAACAGAAGGGATTCGTCCCACAGCGCATCGCCTAGGAGCTCATCCACGGGCTCGGCCTTGAGGGCGCGCAGGGTCAGGATGCCCTCCGGCGTGCCTGCGAGTTCGGCGTACGGAATCCGAACCAATTCGAGAAGATGATACGCCAGGGCCGGTTGCCACGGACGGAGGAGTTCGACAAGTTCAAGCGGAAGGTCGATCAGTTCTTCGAGGCGGGGGGCGGTTTTCCAAGGACGCCGGCCCTGGGCGAGTACAATGGGAAGCACGGCAGGCAGTCTGGCGGGGGCGGTTTTTCTTTGGCGAAGCGGTCCCAGATGCGGAGGATGTACGAGAGCAGTCGAAGCGCCATTCGGGGGTCTTCGGTGCTTTGGTGTTCAAAGAGAAGATAGAGGAAAGCGTCGCTTTGGTGCAGTTTGATGCGAAAAAGGAGGTCGCTTTCGGACCTGGCAAGCTGCGGGTCGATGAAGGAGCAGGGTTCCAGAGCCAGCGTGTTCCAGTCGATCGCGGCGGCGAGAGTCCCGGGGAGGTGGTTTTTGAAGAAGGCGCGTGCGTTTTCAGCGATGGAGAATGTCGCCTTCAGCAGCTTGTCGTTGGGTTGGTGGATGGCGTCTTCAGGCATGGCGAACGTCCGGCGGTTCTGTCTCCCGAGACTGGGTCGGGTCGCGGCGGCTCGAAGGATGTGGCGGGTTCCGATTAGCGCTTGATTATGAGGTGAATGAATTTGCCGTTCCGGGAATGCAGACTTGGACGCTCACCCTCCACGGCGCCAGCGGGATCCTGAGTCAGTCCGACTCGCAGCAAGCACAGTTTGTTCAGGGAACGGAGGCGGGCTCCGCGCGCCCTGCGCTAGCATGCTCCTAAATTTGAGGGTACAAGGTTTGTGAAAAACCGCTATTTACGGGAGAGTTCTCAATAGCCGCGACTATGAATCCTCCCGCCGCCCAGCCTCCCCCCAGTCTGCTGCCCCGGGACGGGGTTGTGTACTATCTCCGACGTGTGCTGGATGCGGAGGCCTCTGCCCGAAGCTTTCAAGAACTGCAGGGGGGCGATTTTTGGAGGAACGACGAGGTGCTCATGTTTGGGCGTCGTCTGGTCATGTCTCGTAAAATGGCCTGGTTTGGAGACGTGCCTTACAAGTATTCGGGCGCGTTGAAGGCGCCGCTTCCATGGAGTCGCCAGCTTTTAGAGCTAAAGACAGTGCTTGAGGCCGCCTGCGGACATTCCTTCAACTCCTGCCTTTTGAATTACTATGCCGACGGGAGCGAGGGCATGGGGTGGCATTCGGATGACGAAAAGTCTCTTGTATCCAACGCCGCGATCGCTTCGCTCAGCCTTGGGGCGGAGCGCAATTTCCGCTTTAAACACAGGCGCACCGGCGAAACGGTCTCGGTGCTCCTCGAAACCGGCAGCCTTTTGGTGATGGGGGGGGAAACGCAAACCCATTGGGTGCACTGCCTCCCCAAGAGCAAACGGATCTTGGAGCCGCGCATTAATCTGACCTTCCGCCTGATGAAGCATTCTTGAGGCGCCGTCCACGGGTGGCGGGCTGACGAAACAAGCGCCTATGATTCGGGCCTTGCTGAGGTTGTCTCACTGGTCCCGTATTTGACCGGGCCCGCTCCCTATCGCTGTCCTGCCCGCATTCTGCGTTGTGCAGGCGCCCGGGGGCCGGCCAGAAGGCGGGGCCGCCACCCCTCATGCGCCTGAAGATTCACGTTTTTGGAATGATTGCACTCCTGACCCTTGCTTTGGGCCTTGGGGCTTTTGCCGCTTCCGCTTCTGAGCCGGGGCCGCAGGCGATGTCCGACGCCGAAGGCGTTGCCAAGCGGAGCGCCACCCAGAAGACTTTTAAGGAAGGGGTGACGCCTTTTTTGAAAACGTATTGTTCCGAGTGTCACGGGGACAAGAAGCAGAAGGGCGGTCTCACTTTTCGATCGGCCTTGAAGGATCCAGGGCTTTCGGCTTTCACCAGACAGTGGAGGACCTCCTCTGCCAGCGTGAAGGCGCACGACATGCCGCCGGATGACGCAAAAATGCAGCCGACGGACGAGGAGCGGAAGATGTTTGTGGACTGGGTGTCCGATATTAAGTTTTTGAGCGAGAAGGATCCGGGTCCGTTTGTGATCCGGCGTCTCACGAAGGTGGAGTATGGCAACACCCTGCACGATTTTCTGGGCGTGGACTCCGGCGTGGTGGGGGAATTGCCGGAAGAAGTGGCCGGCGCCGGGTACCTGAACTCGCTGTCCCCGCTGCTCATGGAGCAGTATCTTTCCGTCAGTAACGAGGTTTTAAGCCGGTTGTTTCCGGCCGACCCGCGCGTGGCGCAGAGCAATGAGCGCAGACTTTTTGGCGAGCCGCCGGCTGCGGGTGTCGACCGCAGGACCGCCGCGCGGGAGGGGGCTGGGCGTCTCGCCCGGAGGGCTTACCGCAGGCCGCCCACGGAGGCGGAGGTGGACGTTCTCCTGGGGGTCTTCGATCTGGCCGCGGGAGCCGGGCGTTCGTACGCCGAGGCGATGCGTCTGGTACTCAAGGCGGTTTTGGTGTCGCCGCAGTTTTTGTTCATCACGCCGGCGGATGAAGCCGGGTCCGTGGTGAGGGAGGTGCCTTTGGATGACTACCAGCTGGCGTCCCGGGTTTCTTATCTGCTGTGGGCGACAATGCCCGATGCGGAGCTTTTGGCGCTGGCGGATTCTGGAAAGCTGCGCGACCGCGGGGTTCTTCTCGCACAGGTGCGGCGTCTGCTTGCGGACAAACGTTCGCGCGCTTTGTTTGACGGCTTCGGGGCGCAGTGGCTGGGGCTTGGTAAGCTTGCGGCCAAGGCTTTCGATGCAAAGAAGTTTCCCCAAATGACCCCCGAGCTGCGCTCGGCGATGTACGACGAGGCGCGGTTGTTGTTTGAGAGCGTGGTGAGGGAGAACCTCGGCGTGATGACGTTGCTCGACTGTGATTACACGTTTTTAAACCAGACGATCGCTTCGGTGTACGGGATGGAGCAGAGCGTTTCAGGTGCCGAGATGCGCAGGGTGGGCCTGACGGATCCGAACCGAGGTGGGATTTTGGGGATGCCCGGAGTGCTGGCGGCGACGTCTTTTCCGAACCGGACCAGTCCCGTGAACCGCGGGGTCTGGGTGTTGGAACAGGTTTTGGGCCAGCATGTGCCGCCCGCACCGCCCAATGTTCCGGCTTTGGAAAAACAGGGCAGGGACAAGGTGGTGAACCTGACCATCCGCCAGCGGACGGAGCTGCACCGCACGAACGCCGTGTGCGCGAACTGTCACAAAGTTTTAGACCCCATCGGGTTTGGTCTCGAGAACTTCGACGCCATCGGACGCTGGCGGGACGTGGACGATTCTGGCGGGGCGATCGACGCCACCGGGGAACTGCCCGGGCAAAAGCGGTTTGGTTCCCCGGCCGAGCTCAAGCGCATCATTGCGGAACGCCGCGACGACGTGAGCCGGAATCTGACAGAGAAGTTGATGGCATACGCGCTGTGCCGGCAGCTGGAAGGGTACGACGAGGTCGTGGTGGACCGGATCACGCAGGCCGTGGTGGCGGACGGCTACAAGATGCAAACCCTCATAGCGGAAGTCATCGCGAGCTATCCGTTCATGAATCGACGTGTGGCTGAATAGGGACTATTAAAGAACGAGAATAAAGGCAGCTTCTTATGAAAGACAAATGGCTGATTGACCGTCGTACGTGCCTCAGGGGAATCGGGGCGTCGCTTGCGCTGCCCTTGCTCGAATCCATGGGATGGGCCGAGAGCGGGAAGGCGAACGTCTACAAGCCGCCGGTGCGCCTCGGGTTCATGTATATGCCGCACGGGGTCATCATGGACCAGTTCTGGCCCACCAGTCCTGAGGCGTTCCTGTCGGCGCCGCCCGCGGGGTTGGCGTCTTTGCAGCCGGTTTTGGGCGAGTGTTTGATGGTGAAGGGGATTTCGGGCGTGCCGATCGCTCCCCTAAACGGCGCACCGCACGCGCTGGAGCTTTCCACCTGGCTCACTGCGACCCTCCCTGACGCGAAGCGCCGCAACATCGTGAACATCGGGATTTCCGCAGACCAGATCGCAGCCTACTACGTTGGAGGCCTGACTGCGCTCCCCTCGCTGGAGCTTGCGACGATGCCGCAGACGCACAAGGAGAACCAGGAGGGCCTGAACGAAGCCTACTATTCCCACTGCAGTTTCCGTTCTCCGACTCAGCCGCTGCCCGCCGAGACCAACCCGCGGAACGTCCTCAACCGCTTGTTCAAGACTTTGCAGGAGGGTAGAGGCGGTGATGGGCAAAAGAGCGGGGCGCGCGTGGATCCCTTGGAGCGGAGCATGCTGGATCTGGTTTTGGGGGGGGCGAAGGACCTGCGGCGCAGGCTGCACCAAGGCGACCAGCACAAGCTGGACGAGTATCTGGACGGAGTCCGCGCTTTGGAGCGGCGGATTGCGGCGATTGAACACCGCCAGAAAGACGCTGCCATGGAGGCGGCGGGAATGGCGGCTTCCAAGAAAAACGCATCCGATTCACCTCAGATCGAAGTCAAAATTCCGGTCGGCGAAAAGCGCAGCGAATACATGCAGGTGATGTGCGACCTGACCGTTCTGGCTTTCCAGACCGACATCACCCGGGTCAGCACCTACATTGGGTCGACTCCGAACGGGGTGTCCTATCCGGAGCTTGGGTTTACGGACGAACACCACTCCCAGACCCACCACAACAACCAGGCGGAGAAGTCGGACAAGGTGGCGAAGATCACCGAGTTTAACATCGCGCAGTTTGCCTACATGGTGAAGCGCATGCACGCGCTCAAGGAGGGTGACGGCACCCTGCTTGATAACTGCATCATGATGTGGGGTTCGGGGTTGGAGGACGGGAACAAGCACACGCGCGAGAACCTGCCCTTCATTCTGGCGGGGCGCGGTGGCGGTTCGATCAAGCCGGGGCGCTTTTTGCACGACATCAAGGGAAACCAGGGGGATTTGCTGATGACGCTTCTGGCTTCTGCGGGGATCCCGCTGGACCGGCCCATAGGCATTGCGACGAAGCAGCTGCCGGGGTTCGCGGGGTAGATCGTGAGGCTTGAATCCGCCGCCCGGCTCGTCGGCCTCAAGTCCCGGAACTGCCCCTCCGGTGGGCCGGCCGTGATTATGCTGGAAATTTTACCTGCGCAGCCTAGTTAAATTCCTTCTAGCGGCGGCGCCGGGCCATTCCGGTTCGCCTTTCGCCCCGTTCGTCACTTAAAGGAGATCATTTTGGACACCGCCCAACCCCAAGTCCCCGACCGCCGCGCTTCCCTTCTCATTTTGGGCGCGGCAGCCTTCATGGTCGCCTCAGACGCCCGAGTCATCGACCCGCTTTTGAAGACCGTGGCTGCGGATTTCGACGTGCCCCTGATGCGCGCGTCCTTGGCGGTCTCGGCGTATGCGCTTCCCTACGGACTTTGCCAGTTGATTTACGGACCCCTCGGAGACCGTATCGGCAAGGTGCGTGTCATGGCGCTGGCGTTCTCTCTTTTTGCGATTGGAACCGTCGCGTGCGCTTTTGTCCCCTCGGGTGGGGCCGGATTGAACCTGCTGGTCGCGCTGCGCTTCATCACGGGCGTGTTCGCCGCGGCGGTCATTCCGCTTTCCATCGCCTATATCGGCGACAAGGTCGCGCCTGAAAAGCGGCAGGCTACGCTTGGTCAGTTCATGAGTTCGCTCATGATGGGGACCGTCTTCAGCGGACCGATGGGCGGGGTGTTCGGCGACTACCTCGGCTGGCGAAACATCTTCCTTTTGCTCGGGGCGATTTCCGGCCTGGTGATGGTGGCCCTCATCCGTGCTGCAGGCAACGAGCCCCGGCCCGTGAAAGACCCAAGCAAGCCGGCGACTCCTGTGCTCAAGAGCTACGCGATGGTGCTTTCAAACCCGAACGCGCTGGTGGTGTATCCGGCCATCTTCTTCGAGGGACTCTTCTTGTTCGGAGGCTTCGTGTACGTTAGCAGCGCCTTGCAGGACAATTTCGGGATGAAAATCCTGCAGGCCGGCATCATGATCAGCTTCTACGGAATCGGCGGTCTGATCTACAGCTTCACCGCAAAGCGCATCTTGAAGCAGCTCAAGCAATGGCACATGGCGCTTTTGGGCGGTTCGCTGCTGATGAGCGGCTTTTTGATCGCAGCCTCCCTTCCGAGCGTGGGCGCGTGGTGGCCGATCATCCCCGCGGCGCTGCTCATCGGGTTCGGCTTCAACTCGCTGCACAGTACGCTCCAAACCAAGGCCACCGAGCTCGCCGTCAAGGCCCGCGGCACGGCCGTTTCGCTGTTCGCATTTTTCTTCTTCCTCGGCCAGTCCCTCGGCGTCCAGGGCGGCGGAGCGCTGGGGGCTTTTTTCGGGACCCACGGGCAGGAGAAGAACATTCCCGGCTACTGGATGATCTTTCTGGTTTCGGGAGTCGGACTGTTTCTGACGGCGCTCTGGGTGGCTTCGCGGCTGCCTAAGATGACGATGGAGCAGTCTGCGGCGGTCCCCGGACCCGGTGCGGCGAAGTAACCGGTTCTGGGGGGCAGGGGACGGCTTTCGAGTGCCTGGTTGCAGGGTGCGGCGGAAGGTTTTGGTAAAAAAGGCGCGACAGGCAGGCTTGTTTTTGGCCTACCCTCGGGCTGAGCCCACCCCTTATGAAACTTATCCGCCAATCCCTCCCGGCAGTCTTCGTTTTAAGCCTGCTTTGCGCACCGATCACAGGCGCGGCCGCCGACCCGGCGCCGGGCGGCGCTCCGTCAGCGCCTGTGATTCCTCTATGGGAGGCCGGTGCTCCCGGGTTTAAGGACCGAAAGAACGAACCCGAGGTAGTCGAAAAGGGGTCCGTCACGAACATTCATTTTCCAACGCTCACGGTGTTCCTCCCCGCCAAGGAGAAGGCGAACGGCGTCGGGATTATCGTGGCGCCGGGCGGCGGACTCGCCAAACTCGGGTTCCAGTCTGGCGGGGTGGAACCGGCCCAGTACCTCGCGGAGCAGGGCTACGCCGCGTTTGTGCTCAAGTACCGCCTCCCGAGGGAGGCCGGCGTGCCCTACAAGTTTGAGGAACACGTGCTCCAGGACGGCCAGCGCGCGGTGCGTTTGGTGCGTTCCAAGGCGGCTGATTTCGGGATCAAGCCGGACAAGATCGGGATGCTCGGCTTTTCGGCGGGTGGCGAGGTGGTTTCCATCACGTGTTCCAAGCCCGGCGAGGGCAAGGCGCAGGCGCCTGATCCGGTGGACCGCCTCAACGGCAAGCCGAACTTTCAGATGCTTGTCTATCCCGGTCCGCTCGGGATTCCGTCCAGCCTTCCCACGGACACGCCTCCCGCGTTCATGCTGATCGCGGCTGACGATCCGCACACCAGCGTGCTCTTGAATTTGATGCAGCGGTTCCGCGAAATCGGCGTCCGCTACGAGTCGCACATTTACGCGAGGGGCGCGCACGGCTTCGGGATGGGCAAGCGTTCCGAGCGCCAGAGCATCCAGCACTGGCCGGAGCGGATGCTGGAGTGGCTGCACGACGAGGTCTTGAACGACCTGCCGAAGTAAGGCGCCGCACGGCGCGGGGGGGCGCTCCCTCGTTGATCCGGGTGCGCTTAAGGCTGCGGATCAAAATGCGGTTTGGGCGCTTTTGGCTTGGTTTCATCCGACCCGGGGGCGTGAATAGATCTCATAGATATGCTTCAAGACGGACAGCAGCTTGGTGAATTTGAGATCATTACCAAACTTGGCCACGGCGGGATGGGGGCCGTGTTCAAGGCGCGCCAAACGGTGCTCCGGCGTTTGGTTGCCATCAAGACGCTGCAGCCGTCCCTTGCATCCGACGCTGAGTTTATCTCCCGCTTTCACAACGAGGCGGTCGCCGCCGCGGGGTTGAACCACCCGAACCTGGTGCAGGTCTACGCCGCCGGACAGACCGACGGCGTCCACTGGTTTGCGATGGAGTTTGTGGATGGAGAAAGCGTGGATGCGCGTCTCAAGCGTCTTGGAAAACTGGAACCGGCGGAGGCGATAGCCATCTGCATGCACGTTTGTACGGGGCTGGAATACGGCTGGCGCAAGGCGCAGTTGATCCACCGCGACATCAAGCCGGACAACATTTTCCTCTCCAACGACGGCGAGGTGAAGCTGGGGGACCTCGGGCTTGCGAAAAGCTCGGACCAGCAGCAGGGGCTCACCATGACAGGCGCCTCGATGGGGACTCCGCTTTACATCAGCCCCGAGCAGGCAGAGGGAAGGCGCGACATCGACCTGCGCACGGACATTTACAGTCTGGGGGCGACTCTGTACCACTTGCTTGCGGGCGCGGCTCCCTACACAGCGGAGAGCGCCATTTCGGTGATGATGAAGCATGTGGGCGCGCCGGTGCCGGATATCCGGGCGCTGGATCCCTCGATTCCGCGGGCACTTTCGAGCGTGATTCTCCGGATGATGCAGAAAGCGCCCGAGGACCGTTACGGGAGCTACGAGGAGCTGGGGGCGGACCTGCAGAAGGCCTACGCAGCGCTGTCGGAGCCGACTGAGGTTGAAGTGCAGCATGCTGGAGCGCCCCGTGGAGGAGCCACCGGCGTTTCGGCTACTAAGGGGTTTCCAAGGTGGGTGATTCCCGCGGTGGCGGTCCCGCTGGTCGGGCTCGGGGCCTTTGTCCTGTTAAAGCCAAAGGGGCCGGGTCCCGGGGAAAAGTCGGCCGAGGCGGCGCCGTCCGCTCAAGGTTCCAAGTCGGAATTCCAGTCGACTGCGGATTCTCCGCAGGAACTTCTGCGGAAACTGGGGGCGAAACTCCTGCCGGTTCCGGGCACAGACATCCTTCTGAGTAAAACGGAGGTGACCGTGGGCGAATGGAAGGCTTATTTGCAGGCCAAAAAGTTACCCCAGTGGAAGGCTCCGGCGGAATTTTCCCAGACCGACGCGCATCCTGTCGTCGAGGTGAGCTGGACGGAGTCCGCAGACTTTTGCAAATGGCTCAGTTCGACGAGCGGTGCGACCTGGAGGCTTCCCACGAATCAGGAATGGGATGCGGCTTCGCCGTTACGCTATCCTTGGGGCGAAACTTTCCCTCCCTTGTGGAACGAAGGAAACTATGCGCTGAGCGCCACTGGCTCCCATGATTCCGATAAGACTGGGGCGGACGGCATTTCCGGTACCGCTCCCGTAGCTTCTTTCAAGCCCAGCGTCCTAGGCTTTTACGATTTGGGCGGCAACGCTTCAGAGTGGGTCTCTGATAGCGATTCGAACGAAAAAACCTCGATTCTGCGGGGGGCTGACTGGGGGGCTCCCGGTCCGAAAGGCAACATTGAATCTCTCACCAGCAAGTTTCGAAGAATTATCTCGGGTGGCGGAGCGTCGCCGAACCGGGGGTTCCGGGTGGCTCGCGTTCGGAACGCTTCGGAGAAAGCGGCGGAAAAAGCGGCGGCTTCAGGGGCCGAGCCTAAGGGTGAACCGGCAAAAGCGCCTCTCCAGGAGTTGGTGAAGCGTCTCGAAGCGAAATTGATTCCTGTTCCCGGCACCCAGGTGCGCATGTGCAAAACGGAGTGCACTGTCGGGGAATGGAAGCTGTACCTGAAGGAGGCGGGATTGAAGGAATGGCTGCAACCCGATCCGGCCTGGGTCCAGACGGACGAACACCCCGTGGTGAAGGTGACCTGGGAGGACGTGAAGCAGTTCAGCGACTGGCTGAGTGCAAAAACGGGGAAGGAGTGGCGGATGCCCACGGTCGCCGAGTGGGAAGCGGCGGTCGGAAAGCTCAAATACCCGTGGGGCGATTATTTTCCTCCGCGCTGGGACGACGGCAACTTCTGCTTCCTGGCGGATGGCAGCGTCGATCCCTCGAAGGCAGGGGTGGATGGAATCGTCGGAACCGCACCCGTGGCCTCGTTCAAGCCGAATGCTCTCGGATTTTACGATCTGGGTGGAAACGCCATGGAATGGATGTTGGATTACGCCAAAGATAAAAAACAATATCCGTTGCGTGGTGGTGGATGGCGCGATCTTCAAAAAAGCATCGCACTGGATCAGGATACCCTTGCGCCGTCGCACGCCAGCAACAACATCGGATTCCGGTTGGTGCAGGGTTCCGCAAAAAAGTGAGCAGTCGAATGCCGGTCCCGACCCGACGGATGGATATCGTCGATCGAGGGCATTCCGCTGCGGGGCGTAAAGACGCGAAGTGAAGGGGAGGGGGCTTCTGGGAGCGCCCTCGAAAGGCGCTTTCAGCACGGATGTAGAGCCTTCTTAAAGGCCTTGGACGCCAGCGGGCCTTGGGGGCAGGAGCGCGCAGCCATTGGGCGGATCCACCACGGCAGCGCCGGACGGGTGTCGGCGTCGCGAGGGGCTGTGCGGCTGAGGGCGCGTGTCGGAGCGAGGGGGCTACATGAATGCCTCTCCAACGGCGTCCGCGAGCATCCGTCCGCGGCGCGTCAAGACGACGCTCCCGTCCCGGCGTTCGAGGAGGCCGATTTCCTCGAGGTGCGCCGCCTCCGTCCTCCAGTTTCCGAGGAGATCCTCCGGCACCCCGGAGTCCTTGCGCAGGCCGAAGGCGATGCGTTCCTTCAGGAGAGTTGCCGCGTCGAGTGTTTCGCAGGTGGCTTCGGGGCTCGCGCCCGATTTGATTCTGGCGACGTACCCGGCGGTGTCGCAGATGTTTTGAATCCGGTTTCCGGAGAGGGTCGAGAACGCGCTCGGACCCAGGCCGAGGTATTCCTTTCCCTCCCAGCAGGCGAGGTTGTGACGCGATTCGAAGCCGGGGCGCGCATGGTTGGAGATCTCGTATTGCCGGTAGCCGGCCGCGCCGAGCCGGTCCATGGTGCTCTCGAAAAGCGAGGCGTCGTGCGCTTCGTTTTGGACAAACTTTCCGCTCGTGAGTTTGCGGAAGTACTCGGTGTCCTCCTCGTAGGTCAGGCAGTAGGCGGACACGTGGTTGGGATCGAGTCTGATAGTTGTCGCAAGGTCGCTTTCCCATTGTTCTAGGGATTGTCCGGGGACCGAGAACATGAGGTCCACGTTGATTGCTGGGAAATCGACCGAGCGGAGAATGTCGAAGGTCGAATGCGCCTGTTTGGAAGAGTGGACCCTGCCGAGTGTTTTGAGCGTCGCATCGTCCCAGGACTGCACGCCGAGGCTGATCCGGGTGACCCCGGCCTGCCGGATGAGACTGGCCTTTTCAGCGCGGACGGTGGCGGGGTTTGCCTCCATCGTCCATTCGACGAGATGATCCAAAGGGAGGCGGGCTCGGAGGCCTGTGAAGAGGAGCTCCAGCTGGTCCGTCAGCAGTGCGGTTGGGGTGCCGCCGCCGAGGTAGATCGTGCGCGGAACCACCGGGCGCCGCTCCATGTGGGTGTCTAGCTCGGTTAGAACGGCCTCCACGAAGGCCGTGTTTTTGTTGCGCGACCCTTCCTCCACGTAGAAGCAGCAGTACGGACAGAGCTTCGGACAAAAGGGGATGTGGATGTAGAGGTGTTCGACGGGCGGCATGTCTGCGCTCAAAAAATGCGGTGGGGAATCGGGGTCGGTGCCAATGTAGCGGAGTCCGTTGCGCGGGGCAGAGGCATTTCCACTTTTGTTTGCCGGCGGCGGCCCGCTGACTAATCCGCTCGCGATTGCCGGACGGATGGATTGACAGAAAGTCGCTTGTGGTCACATTCCACAGCTCCTGAGCGCGGTGCTGCATTGTCGCGAAGTGCGCCATGAGCGCTCTGTGATCCATCGAAATGCCGCCACAATCGCAACCGCTCAGCGCGACCCTTTCTCCCGAGTCACAGGAGTCCAGAGTCTGTATCAGATAAAGACCTGTTATTTGGCAACCGTCGGAGGTAGACCGTGCAGACACCCATCCCAAATATGCGCCACCTTCTCCCCCTCCTCACCTGCTGTTTAGCCCTTCCCGTCATGGCGGACGACAATCTCGGCGCCTTGGTTTTTTCAGATGATTTCGATCGCAAGGAAACGCAGAGTGTCAAAGACGAGCCGGGCAATGGTTGGAATACAAGCAGTTCCTGGAGTGCGAAGGGGAACAAACAGGTCGCCCTGAGCGACGGCGCTCTCCACGTCTACATCCACCCGGAAGCCAATCACGCAGTCGATGTCGGGCATGCTTTTGCATTTGTCGACGGCACGGCGGTCATGCGCTTTAAATTCCACGAGGAGAAAGACACGCTGATGTTAAACTTCGCGGATTTATCTTACAAAGAGGTGCACGCCGGTCATTTGTGCGCCGCGACGTTTGGAGTCAAAAAGGTGACCCTTCAAGACATGAAAACGGGCGGTATGAATTTGAAATATTACGATGCCCGCAAAGCCGGCACCCTTTCAAAGGAGGATCAAGACCTCATCAAAACGAAGTCCCAGGCTTTCCCGAATGATATCAGCCTGAATGAATGGCATGCGCTCAAAGTCACCATCGTGGGCGACACCATGACCGCGGACGTTGATGGAAAACGTGTGGGAAGTTTCAGTTCCTCGGGCATCGCCCATGAATCCAAGCAGGTACTCCGTCTGCTGGTGGCAAACAAGGTCACTATCGATGATGTGAAGTATTACCGGCAGAAGTAAATTTCGGAGGCTCTGTGGATTTGGCCCAAATCCTCGAAGTTGCGATTCAAGGGTTCTGCTGCGGGACAATTGCCAGAAAAACCGGCTGAATGGTTTTCATCGAGCCATGGCGGATGCGTCTGAGCGGTCGCCGCCTCGCAGGCGGCGTCACGCGTCTGGAGGGGGCGGAGACTTCCGTTTAACCCGAAAACAGAAGTTCACGCGGAGACACGGAGCCGCGGAGGGGGATAAATAATTTTGATTTATTGGTTTATATGATTTTTCTCCGCGCCCTCCGCGGCCCCGCGTGCGATTCCTTCTTCTCTTGTGCTTCGGCGTTCGGGTTTAAAGAGGAATTCGGGAGAACCTTGGGCGGACCTCCACTACACCCGGCTCAGCGTGCCCGTTTGCCCGCCGAAGGTGTCCGTCTCCACTCCCAGCCTTTGCAGGATGGTGACAAACAGATTTGAGAGGGGCAGTTCTTCCACTTCTATTTTCCCATTCCATCCCGCGTCAGTATCGATGCCCGCGCCTGCCTGATTGTCTTCGTTGCCCTTGCCGAACTTGAGGTACCGGCCGTTGGTGAAGCCCAGATTTTTGCCGCCCGCGGAAATGATCGGATAGTTGCGCGAAAGGTGGAAACTGCTGGAGGCGGAGCCGTGCATGGCAAACGTGTTGTCGAGCATGTTGCTCACTCCGGAGGGCTCGGGGGTGTCCTTGAGCCGCTGCACGAAGCGGCCGAACTCTTCCGCCTGATACCGGTTGTAGGTCCCGAGGTTCTGCCATCCTCCCGGCTTCTTTACGGCATGAGTCAACCCGTGGGCGCCTGAAAGCCCCACCGCCAAGGAAAGGAGGTCGTGCGGGCCCTCTCCATTTTCCCTTCCCAACTGGAAGGTCGCGACGCGCGTGGTGTCACTCAAAAATGCGAGGTAGATCAACTCATACATCGTCTGGAAATAGATGCGTGCCTCCTTGGGCTCAGCATCCAGGTTCAGGTTCCGGGTGTCCACCTGTGGAATCGGTGTGTCAATCCACCTCTGCGCCTTCGCCAGCTTCACTTCGGTATCCCGCACCGCGTCGAGATAATGCTGGAGCGTTTCTTGATCACGGCTTGAGAGCTGCCTTTTGAGGGAGCGCGTGTTGTCGATTAACAGATCGAGGGCGCTTTTGCTCCGTGCCAGTCGCTCCGCGGCCTCTGTGCCGCTTGTGACAAAAAGCATTTCAAAAATTTGGCGCGGCCTGTTCATGGCCGGAATCGGCCGTCCTTCACGGTTAAAAGATTGCGTTTGAGCGCCCCGCGGGGCACCCACGCCGCCATTGGTCGACATCACTAGCGAGGCGTGCCGCGTCAGGTCCCCAACATGCTCAGCGTAGACTTGATCAAGCGAGATCGTGTTCTGATACGGCCCCTGACCGCCGACGGCCGCGCCCGTCAAATACTGGTCGGCATTCGAGTGCCCGTGCACCCGTCGTGCCGCGGGATGGGACAGGCCCGAGTAGACAGTGATGTCACTGCGCAGCGGTTCCAGGACATCAAGGACCTTGGTCAACTCGAAGTCTTTCTCGCCGCCCCGGGGAAACCAGCTCCACTCCTCCCATGCGGGATCTGACTTGAGCGGCAATCCCACGCCATCTGGGTGGTAGACACTCAGGAAGCGCTTCGGAGTTCCCGCCTTGGAAGGAGTGCTCGCCGCAAACGTTTCAAGCCAGGGCAACGCCAATGCCAAACCGGTGCCGCGCAGAAAGGATCGCCGGCTGAGGGACAGTGTTTTGGGGTTCATAACGTGTTTAGCGGGGAATATTGCCTAATCTTTGGAGCTGAAAATTTCGCTGCTGACAATGAGTTGGATCAGGCCGCTGAGCCGGTCGTTCCCTTGCCTCAACCGAGCGCTCAACTGTTCGAGGTCTGGGCGGTCTCCGAGTGAGAGGGGCCTGCCAAGCGCGTAAGCCGTCAACTTGTGGACCATGGCCTGCGCAATCTGGTCTTGGCGCTCCGTAAGCAAGTAGGCTTTGAGGCCGTCGATGCCGGCCAGCTTTTGGCGGTTGAAGAGCTCCGAGGTGGCGTCCACCGGGCGGTTCTTGATTTGTGTCCGGTAGGCGCCCAGAGCATCGTAGTTCTCAAACGCAACGCCCCACGGATCAATCCGTGAATGACACGAGGCGCAGGCCGCTTGGTTCCGATGGTTCTCAATCCGCTCCTTCAGGGTCATCTTCAGGATTTCGGGGTCTGTCAGATCGACCTGCGGTACATTCGGCGGTGGGGGCGGAGGCGGATCGTGAAGCACGCGTTGCAGCAGCCAAACCCCGCGTTTGACGGGATGCGAATCCGTGCCGTCTGAATTGATCGTCAACATCGCCGCGCAGGGGAGCAGGCCTCCCCGGTTTGCGGCGCGCTCGATGGTTACCTTGCGGAAATGGGGGCCGTAAACGTTTGGGATCCGGTAATGCGCGGCCAGCCGCTCGTTCAGCATGGCATAATCGCAGTCGATGAAGTCCATGATACTTCGGTCGCGCCTCAAGATTTCTTCGAAGAGGGCGACAGGTTCCTCCAGCATCGCGGCCCGCAGGTCGGCATCCGTGAGATGGGAGACACTGTTGATTCTGTCGAGCCCCAGCCATTGGTCCACAAAGAGACGGACGAAGCGCTTCGACCGGGGATCGTCCAGCATGCGCTTGACCTGAGCGGACAAGATGCCCGGCTCTCTTAACTTTCCTGCCTCGGCGAGCTTTAGCAGCTCCTCGTCGGGAGGACTCGCCCACAGAAAAAACGACAAGCGGCTCGCCAGCGCCGGCTCGTCAATCCGGGGCGGACCTTTTCGAGCGCTCTCGGGGGCCTGCCGTGGAGTCAGGTAAAGGAATTCGGGCGAGGCGAGGGTGGTTGCCAAAACTTCCACCATCGTCTCTTCAAAGCTCGCGAAGCCGGGGCGGTATCGCGAGTACAGGGCCATGAACGCCTCCACTTCCTGCTTTTCGGCGGGTCGTCGCCACACCCGTCTCAGAAAACGGCCCAGCACTTCACGGCCGTAAACCTGTTCGTCCTCCTGGTGGATGCTCTTGAAAAAAATGTCCGTGTGCGACTTCGGCGGCCATTGCTCGTAAAACGGAGCGCTGATTTCCACGTAATCGATGAGCACGTTCAAGCGATCCTGCCCTCCGGAGGCGTTGGAGATGTTTTTGATGTGCAGAAACTCGTCGCGGCGGGGGAAGGTCGTCGTGAGTTTTCGAAACGGATTCCGCTGAATATCACTCAACGGGATGTCAAAGTGAATGAATTCCGGGGAATCGCTCGCCGCCGTGACTGGAATATCGCGAGGGCTGATGGTCTGGGAAAAGCTGGCGTTGTTGCTGGTGTGCGCGCTGAACACCAGACGAAGACTCGCATATTCGTTGGGGTTCATGTTGGAGCGTCCGGCGCGAACTCTGACGCGCATGACTCCGTCATCAGGCAAAAAGCGGTCCAGGTTGAGTTTGACCTCTCCGGATGCCGGAAGGACCCAAACCACTGGAGAGACCGGCGGCGTCTGTCCGAAGGCAAAGTTGTCCCGGGGGAGCGCCTTGCCTTCGGAAACCTGGACCCCCATGCCGGTTTCGGTGTCGATAAGGTGCTGTTGGTTTGTGTGTTTTTTGGACGCCGGGTCACCGCTGATGAAGGGTTTGGCGGCCTTTGCGGACAGCCCCATCGCCATCTGTTCCTTCATGGAGATGCTGTAAGTCACCGGCTGCGGTCGGGGGCCATGTACGGTGGCTCGTCGGAGCGCCTCGAATCCAATGTCGCGATAGCTCTGAAACTGCGTGGCTGACATTTGCAGCAAATCCGAGCGGTTTTTGAACCCGTCCTCGGACGCGGTTTCTGGCGGCAGCTTGTTTGCAAACGCAGAGTCGACACCGAGAATGTCCTGCAGGGCGTAGTTGGTTTCGTCCTTGGTGAGACGGCGGAAGGCGGATTGTTCTTTGCTCGCTCGGCGCAAGAGGGAGGCCTTGTGGATTTCTTCACCAAGCCAGAGCACGAGGGTTGCCCGGTCACTGTCGCTCAGCCTTTCCTCCAGCGAGTCCTCCGGGGGCATTTCCGCCTTGGTGAGGGCGTTGTAAACCTCGCGCCAACGCTCCACATCCGGGCCCTTCAGGAGGTCAGCATTCAGATGATCCAGACGCAGCTTGCCTTCCGCCTTTTTAGGGCCGTGACACCCGACGCAGCTCCTCTTGATGACAGGCTCCACGAGTTTCTGAAAGTCCGCGACGTTCGCCAGCGGGATGCCGTCGTCTGCCTTTGTGGCGGCCTTCGTTTCGTGCAGGAAGCGAGATTTCTGCCGCCCGAGCTCTCGAGCCGCTTCCAGGGTGGCGGGTATCTCCTGTTTCTCGGACGCCGCCATGGCAAGGCAGTCTCCGAGAAGCAAAATCACAGGGAGTAGCAGGCTTTTCATCGAGGCTTCGGGCGGGTGGTCATTTCAGGGAAAGGCAACGGTGTGGTGCCTCGTCGCCGCGGTTCAGGGGTGGGGGGGTGAAAATGCGCGGTGAAATGGGGGGGAAGTGAGTGGTGATGGAGGGATAGAAATACGCATCTTGCCTCGCGCCAATCTGGAGCGCAATTCATCAGAAATGTGGGTCGCTACAGGATTCCCGTTTCCACGTTCCAGATCCGGACTATCGAGTCCTCTGAGGCGGTTGCTCAAAGAGGGAACCTGGGATGCCACCCGACGTCGGTCAACGGACCATCGGCGGCGTGGATCAGCGCTCGAGTTCGCGGACTGCCGAGACGGCGGCGTTGTAGACGTCCGTATCCGAGATGCAGCAGACGGCGCCGATCAGGGCGGGGTCTTCTTCGTTTTGGCGCATCTCGGTGGTGATCTGCATGATGGCGTTTGCCCGCAGGTTGCTGGGCAGGTTTTCCAGGCTGTGGAACCATTTCCTCATCGATTTGTCCGCCTTGATGATGCGGCAGAGACGGTTGAGGGAGTCGACTTGGACCGGGGTGAGAGGGGAGGGAGGCTGCATCGGGGCTACGGGCTACATGACTGTGCCTCTTAAAATAAGAACGGCGGCACTGAAGTAAATGATCAAACCCGTCACGTCGACGAGGGTGGCGACAAAGGGCGCAGAGGAAGTGGCGGGGTCGAGGCCGATGCGTCGGAGGAGGAGAGGGAGCATCGAACCCGACAGGCTGCCCCACAGCACAACGAAGACAATCGCAACGGAAACTGCGGCCGCAATCAGCATGTAATGAGGTCCGTAGGTGTCTGAGAACTGCGACCAGACAACGATGCGGGTGAATCCAATGCTTCCCAAGATGCAACCTAGGGCGAAACCGGCGGCGATTTCCTTGGCCATGATCCGCCACCAGTCTCCGAGCGTGATTTCTCCGACTGCAAGTGCACGAATAATGAGGGTGGAGGCCTGAGAACCCGAGTTGCCGCCGCTGGAAATAATCAGAGGGATAAAGAGGGATAGCACGACCGCCTTCTCCAGTTCTTTCTCGAAGAACCCCATGGCAGTGGCAGTGAACATCTCTCCAACAAAGAGAATGATCAGCCATACGGCCCGCTTGCGGATCATCTGCAGGAGCGGCGTCTCCATGTAAGGCGTATCGAGGGCCTCCATCCCGCCGATTTTCTGGATCTCCTCAGTCGTGACCTCTTCCTGGACGTCGAGGATGTCGTCGACCGTCACGATTCCTAGGAGGGTGTCGCTGGAATCCACCACGGGAAGCGTGTTGCGGTCGTATTTTTTAAAGAGACTGAGGGCCGTTTCTGCGGTGTCGGCGACGCGCAGGGCGATAAACCGGTTGTCGTGAATGTCCGCGACTTGGGTGTTGAGCGGGCGGAGGAGGAATTCGCGGATGTGTACGTCGTCGATGAGGTGGTTTGAAGCGTCGGTGACGTAGATGAAATTGAGCGTTTCGGAGTCGTTTCCGTTGGCGCGGATGAAGTCCAGACACTCGCCTATGGTCCATTCGGGGCGGACCATGAGGAACTCCGTGGTCATCAGTCGGCCCACGCTGCCTTCGGGATATCCGAGCAGCGTACGCGCGATCTGTTGTTCCTTTGGCGAGAGGAGTGTAAGGAGCTGGGTGACGACAGCGGGCGGCAGTTCCTCGAGGAGGGCCGTGCGGTCGTCCGAGGACATGTCGTTCAGGATTCCGGCGGCCTCTTCGTTGCCGAGGCTCCGGATGATGCGTTCTTGCTCCTCGGGTCCGAGGTATTCCAGAACCTCTGTCGCGTGCGCCTGGGGGAGCAGACGGAACACGATGGCCTGCACTTCCTCGGGAAGCTCGGTGATGATCTCGCCGGTGTCCGCCGCGGGCATGCCCACAAGCAGACTCCGTATCGCACCCAGATTGCGGGTCTCGATCAGTTCGCGGATTTCCGGGCCTATCAGTTTTCCAAGCATCTCATCTCATGGAAAAGCAAGCCGGGTGAGGCTGTCGACAGCTTAAAGGTGATTTTTTGCCGGCAAAGGGGCGGCGGCGGCCGATTTCTTAATTTCGCTCGGGATTGGCAAACGGACGAGACTCAGTTCATGATGCTCCGGTGAGCTACACGGTTTTTGCCCGAAAATACCGCCCGCAGACGTTTGACGACGTTGTGGGGCAGGAACACATCACGAGGACGCTTAAGAATGCGATCCTCCAGAACCGTCTTGCCCACGCCTATTTGTTTGTGGGGCCCCGGGGCACGGGAAAGACGTCTTCGGCTCGTATTTTGGCGAAGGCCTTGAACTGTCTCTCGAGCCCGGCACCGACTGTGACTCCTTGCGGCGAATGCGACTCCTGCCGCGAGATCACGGGGGGGAACTCCCTGGACGTTCTGGAGTTTGACGCGGCCTCCAATACTCAGGTGGATAAGGTGCGGGACATCATCATCGACAACGTGAAGTACCTGCCGGCGAGGGGCCGCTTCAAGGTGTATCTCGTCGACGAAGTGCACATGCTTTCGCCCGGCTCTTTCAACGCCCTCTTGAAGACTCTTGAGGAGCCGCCGCCGCATGTGAAATTTTTGTTCGCAACAACGGACGTTCAAAAGCTTCCCGCAACGATCCTTTCGCGCTGCCAGCGTTTTGATCTGAAGCGGATCGGCGCGGCGCAAATCGCGGACCATTTGTTGTACATCGCCTCGAAGGAGGGGATCAACTTGAGCGGTGAGGCCGCGCTCGCGGTGGCGGTCGGGGCCGACGGTGGGATGCGTGACGCGGAGTCGATGCTCGACCAGTTGGTGGCGTTTTGCGGAGAGAAGGTAGAGGAGGCGGACGTGCTCTCGGTATTTGGATTCACTTCTCGTCAGAAGATCAGCGATTTGTGCATGGCGCTACTGGATCAGGACGCGTCCGGAGCGTTGAAGCTGGTGCACGAGCAGGCGGAGGCTGGCCGGGATTTGAGCCAGTTGCTGGCAGATTTGATCAGCCACCTTCGGAACCTGCTCCTCGTCCAGGCTGACCCTGCCGGTTTGGAAGCGGAGCTCGGACGGGCGGTGGTTGAGGCGTTGGCGGCCCAGTGTGGCGGAGTGGATCGCGAGCGCATTCTGGATCTCATCGACATATGCGCCGCGGCGGAACAGAAGATGAAATGGGCTTCAAACAAGCAGATGTACCTTGAAGTCGCCCTGCTGCGGGCGATCCAGGCCGTGGGGCAGGTGACTCTCGGCGAGGTTCTGGGTGCCCTGACAGACCTTCGCGAGGGACGGCCTGCCTCCGGGCGCGCCGTATCTGTGCCGCGCCACAGGGTGGAAATGCCCAAGCAGGAGCCTCGCAAGCCTGCGGTCGCCGCGGCTGTGCCACAGAGGGGCGAGGTTTCCAAAGTGGAACCGCAAAAGGCGGAGGTTTCCCAGTCCGTGGCTCCTGAAGAGGCAGTCATTTCCGAACCGCTGGCGTCTGCAAGGATCCCCGCGGAACTGGCAGAGGCCGAACCCGTGGCTGTCCCGGTTCCTGTCGAAGCGGCGCCGGTTTTGGCATCTCGTACTGCGGAGCCAGAACCCAAGCCGGTTTCCCAGGAACCCAAGTCTGCGGTGGTTGAGGAGAAGCCCAAGGCGGTGGAGCTCAAACCCGCTGCGGTGGAGCCCAAGCCTCAGCCTGCCGAGCCCAAGATGCGGGAGGTGGAGGAACTGTGGCCGGAGTTGGTGCAGGCGGTCCGGAACGAGCGGCCTCTCATTTCGATGTGGCTTGAGTCCGGTGTTCTGGCGGAAATCAAGGCGGGCTCAGCTTTTGTGCATTTCCCCAAGGACCAGCCGCTCGCCGTGGAGTATCTTGTGCAGGACAACAACCGTTCGTTCATCGAGGGCATTCTTTCCGTGATCAGCGGGGTGCCCTTGAAACTGCGCACCGAGCTCAGGGACACTGTGGTACTTCGGCCCGTTGCCAAGCAGGAGCGCGTGGTGGAAAAGGTGGTGGTGAAGGATCCGATGGAGGAGTTCAAGAGCGACCCCCTGATTCGCAAGGCTCTGGAGATTTTTAAAGGCCGTTTGGAATCGATATAAGTTTATGAATATAAAGAAAATGATGCAGCAGGCTCAGAAGATGCAGGAGCAGATGCTCAAGGCACAGGAGGAGCTTGGGAAAAAGACCGTCACCGCTACCGCCGGCGGAGGGAAGGTGACCGTGGTAGCCAATGCTTCCGGAGACGTGGTTTCCATCAAGATCGCGCCCGAGGTGGTCGATCCGCAGGATGTCGAGATGCTCGAGGAACTGGTTTTGACCGGGGTACGCAAGGCGATCGAGGAAGGGCGTGCGATCGCCTCAAGCGAAATGGGCAAGGTGACCGGAGGCCTCGGCTTGCCTCCGGGAATGGGATTCTAGCGGGTCGGAGTTCTCCCCCTATCCAGCGGAAAAAGCCCCCCATGGGCTCAGTCGAGGGTGAGGAAGCGTAAGCACACCGAGCCTCCGACGGGGACCTTTTTCCCGGTGAATGAGAGTTTACCGGTGTCCTGGTCCACCTTGAGCAGCGCCGCGGTGTTGCTGTCCTGATGGGCCACGATCATCCACTTGCCCGAGGGGTCGAGGCAGAAGTTGCGCGGGATTTTGCCTTCGGCCGATGCGTTTTGGATCAGAGTGAGTTTGCCGGTGGCGGCGTCGCAAGCGAACACGGCTATGGTGTCGTGGGTGCGGTTGGAGACGTAGACGAACTTGCCGTTGGGATGGACGACGGTTTCAGCCGTGCTCAGGCCGGTTTTGGCGCGGTCTTCGGCCGGCAGCGTGGAGACGGTTTCGACTTCCTTGAGGGCGCCCTTTTGAGCGTCATAGGCGAAGGTGGTTTCCGTCATCAGCATTTCGTTGTTCACGAACACGAACTTGCCGTTGGGATGGAAGGCTAGGTGCCGCGGACCGGAACCAGGAGGCACGGTGCCGAAGCCGTGGGTGGTGAGTTTGCCGGAGGCCGGGTCCATTTTGTAAATGAGGACCTTGTCGAGGCCGAGGTCGCAGGCGAGGGCGAACTGGTTGTCAGGAGTCGGGTTGATGGAATGCCCGTGAGGCCCCTCCTGGCGCTTGGGGTCGGCTCCGGAGCCTTCGTGTTGGAAAAACGAGGCTGCTTCGCTCAAGGCGCCGTTTGCGCCGAGGGAGTACGAGGCAACACTGCCGCCGCCGTAGTTGGCGACCATGGCCATTTTGGCGGTTTTATCCAGGGAAACATGGCAGGGGCCGGCTCCGACGGAGGAGACCTGGTTGATCAAGCTCAGTTTGCCGTCCGGCAGGTTGATGGAGAAGGCGCTGACACCGCCGCCCTTCTGGCCGGGGGCGGAGATTTCGCCGACGGCGTAGAGGAACTTTTTCGAGGGATGGATGGTCAGGAAGCTGGGGCTGCCGGTTTCAACTGCGAGTTCGGGGTCGGAGAGTTCGCCCGTGGCGCTGTTGAATTTTGAGACGTAGATGCCTTTGCTGCCGGACTTGGCGTTGGTGTAGCAGCCGAAATAGACGAGGTGTTTGTCGGCGGCGGCGGCGCTGGAGAGCATGAGGCAGGCGGTGGCGAGGGAGGTGAGTTGTGTTTTCACAGGTTTGATGGGGAAGGGGGCTGGGGAATTGGAGTGTTGGAGTTGGGGGGGGGCGCTGGGTTGAAGAACAGTGGGGCTAGCGGGTGGGGCCGTTGGGGCCCTGGCCGGGCTGCCATTTAAGGACGCCGCCGTCGACTCCGTCCTTCGGGATCTCCTGGGCGAACTGGTCGTCGTCCTTGAGTTCGGTGCGCAGTTTGGCCAGCTCGGCCTTGAGCGTTTTCACGAGGGCTGCGGACTCGGGGGCGTCGTAGAGGTTGCGCTGTTCGGTCGGGTCCTTGGTGAGGTCGAAGAGCTCCCAGGCGTCCTTTTTCCAGTAATGGATGAGCTTGTGCGTGTCAGTCCTCACGCCGTAGTGGGCGCGGGTGTTGTGGTGCCCCGGGTCGTGGTAGTAGCGGTAGTACATCGAGGTGCGCCACTGGGCGGGTTTTTCGCCCTTGAGGATCGGGACCAGCGAGCGGCCCTGCATGTCCGAGGGGATGGGCAGCCCGGCCATATCGAGGAAGGTGGGGGCGTAGTCCGCGTTGATGGCGAAAAGGTCGGTGACGGCGCCAGTCTTTGCGACGCCCGGCCAGGAAATCATGAGGGGGATGCGGAGGGAGGGTTCGTACATGAAGCGCTTGTCGTACATGCCGTTGTCCCCGAGGAAAAAGCCGTTGTCCGTGGTGTAGATGACGACGGTGTTGCGGTCGAGCCCCTCGGAGGCCAGCCAGGCACGGAGGCGGCCGATTTGGTCGTCCACGCCCTGCACGCAGGCGAGGTAGTCCTTCATGTACTTTTGATATTTCCAGACGAAGAGCTCCTCGCCGGTGAGCGTCTTTTTAACGCCGTTTTCTTCGATCTCCACGGAGTCCGGCTTTGCGGCGAGCCACTGGTTTTTGGCCTTCATGTCGAGCCCCTCCGGAGGGGTGAGCTTAAGGTCTCTACGGGTGAGGTCGTTTCGGACAGTCTGTGCGTTTTCGGGAAGCGCCGCCGGGCGGGTGGCGTAGTTGTCGCGCAAAGAGGAGGGTTCGGGGATGGTCAGCTTGGCAAACTTGGCCTCGTTTTCAGGATCCGGCTGCCATTCGCGGTGCGGCGCCTTGTGATGGAGCATCATGAAGAAGGGCTTGTCCTTCGGGCGCGCCTTGATGGCCTCGATGCCGAGGTCGGTGATGACCTGCGTGGCGTAGCCCGGATAGACGCGGGCGCCTTCGGAGTTGTAGAGAATCGGATCGAAGTAGCGGCCCTGGCCGGGGAGGATGTTCCATTGGTCGAAGCCCGTCGGATTGGAGCCGAGGTGCCATTTGCCGATCATCATGGTGTGGTAGCCGCCGGACTGGAGCAGTTTGGCAACAGTCTGCTGGCTGCCGTCAAAGATGTTGAAGACCGGGGTGCCGTTCAGGTGCGAGTATTTGCCCGTAAGCACAGTCGCGCGGCTGGGGGTGCAGATGGAGTTGCACACAAACGCGTTTTTGAAGCGGACGCCGTCGGCGCCTAGCTTGTCGAGATGGGGCGTCTGGTTGATTTTGGAGCCGTAGGCGGAGATGGAGTGCGAAGCGTGGTCATCCGTCATGATGAACAGGATGTTGGGCCGGTCCTGGGAGGCTGCCGCGGCGTGGGCTTTGGCAGGATTTGCGAGGATCGCAGCGGCCAGGCAGCCGAGAAAGACAGAGGCGGGATGGACTTTCATGAGAGGGGTGTGCGGCAGGAAAGGGGGGATGAGAGGGGAGTCTGTTTTGAGTCGGGCAGGACCGCAAGACGCGGCTGTCGCGGCACGTGGCGCCGGCGTGTGCGGTACGGCCGGGCAGATCAGGTGAGCCCCGGGATGGGCTGTGCAGAATAGAGGGAGTGCGGCCTCTGGAGCGGGTCGTGCCATTCCATGGTGTGCGGGATGCCCAGCGCCTGATAGATCGTGGCTGCGAGGTTTTCGGGTGTTTGCGGGGCGCTTGTCGGGTAGGCGCCCTTGGCGTCGGTCGAACCGATGACGGTGCCGCCCCGGACGCCGCCGCCTGCGAGGAGAACGGTTTGGGCGGCGCCCCAGTGGTCGCGGCCCGGGAGCTTGGCGCCCGGTAGGGTAGAAATTTTAGGGGTGCGCCCGAACTCGCTTCCCATGACGACGAGGGTTTCGGAGAGGAGACCGCTGGCCTCGAGGTCCTCGATGAAGGCGCTCACGGAGCGGTCCATGGGGGGGAGGAGAAAGTCTTTGAGGTTGGGGAAGGCGGCCTGGTGGGTGTCCCAGGATTCGTTGTTGCCGAGGTTGACCTGGATCATGCGGACCCCGTTTTCCAGAAGCCTGCGGGCCATGAGCAGGGACCAGCCGAAGCTGTTGTTGCCGTAACGCTCGAGGGTTGCCGGAGGGACGAGGCTCAGGTCGAAGGCATCCCGCACGGAGCCGTTGGTGATGAGGGAAACGGCGGCCTCCCGGTAGCGGTCGAAGGAGGCGTCTTCGATGCTCTGGGCGAGCATGCGGGACTGGCTTTCGAGCGTTTCACGCAGGGAGACGCGGTCGATGAGGCGTTCGGCGCTGAGTCCCTGAGGAAGGGAAAGGTGCGGGGCTTTGAAAAGAAGGTTGGTGTCCGTGAGAGGTCCTTTTTCGTGATGAAAGAGGTACTCGGGGTATGCGCCATAATGGAGGGGGTGGTAGGGCGACATCTCCAGAAACCAGGGGTCGTGCTGTTTTCCGAGCTGGCCGCCGAACTGGCCTGGAATGAGGCGTCCCTCGCGGTGCTGGAGGCGGTCGGGCAGGATGAGGGCGGGGGGCAGGTTGTTTTTGGGAGGCAGCAGGGAACCCGCGAGCGCGACGATGCCGGGGTGGTCGGTGTCCTTGGGTTTGTTGCGGTCAAAGCCGACGGGCATCTCGCTCCGGCCGGTGAGCATGATGTGGTGCGCGGCAGAATGGTCGTTCTGGGAATGTGTGAGCGAACGGACCAGGGCGTACTTGTGCGCCTGCCTGGCCAGCAGGGGGAGGTGTTCGCAAATCTGGATTCCGTCGGCGCTGGTGGAGATCGGCTGGAACTCGCCCCGGAACTCCATCGGGGCCTCCGGCTTCATGTCGAAGCTCTCCTGCTGGGCGAGTCCGCCGGAGAGAAAAATGTACACCACCGAACGCGCCTTGCCGGCGGGCTGCAGCGGGGTTCTGGCATTGCCGGCCGCCGTTCCGGGCGCGACGCCACTCCCGAGGGCTTCGAACGCCGAGAGATGGTTCATGCCAAGTCCTAGCAGGCCGACGGCTCCTGCCTGGATAGCGTGCCTGCGGGAAAGGCCGTGGGGGGGGCGCGGCTTCATGTCCATTCTCCTAGAGGAGTTTGGATTGCGAGTCAACCGCCGGAGCGGCTCGGGTTGGGGGGGCGGTGTGGTGGCCGGCAAGAAGTGACGGGCAGGCGGTGGGTGCGGGAGACGGGGGATGCAAGCGTGGGGTGGCTCGCGATCTTCCCGCTTGCGAAGATTGTTAAGCCGTGTAACTTCACGACATATGGTTCGGCCGCTCCTCACACACCTTTCAGCCGCGCAGAAGCGAATTCTGGAAACTCTTGCGCAGTTGGAGCGTTCGGGGGAGCCGGGTTTTGTGAGCACGCTTGTGGAGGCGCTGGGGTTGAAGGCGGAAAGCAGCCTGAGCGGGACGTTGAAGCGCATGGAGCGGAACGGGTTTCTGCGCATGGGCGGGGGCGGCGCCCGGGGGCGCCAGCGGCTGGTGCAATTAAGCGCCAAGGGCCGGCTGCAGATTCCCGGGGCGGGCCGGCCGGCGGTGCTGCCGCTGCTCGGTTTCATTCCGGCGGGCCCCCTGGAGGAGGCCATTCAGGAGCACGGCGAGGCGCTCGCGGTGGAGGAGCTCCTGCCCTGCCGGCAGGGGGATTTCTTACTGCGGGTCAAGGGCGACTCGATGACGGGGGACGGCATTTTGGACGGGGACAAGGTGTTGCTGCGGCCCCAGGTGCAGGTGCAGCCCGGGGAGATCGCCGCTGTTTTGGTGGGTGGGGACGGGGAGACCACACTCAAGCATGTGCACCTGGAGGATGGAGGGCGCACGGTGCTCCTGAGGGCGAGCAACCCGGCCTACGCGGACGTAAGGCTGCCGGCGGAGAGCGTGCGCATCGCCGGGGTGTTCCGGGGGCTGGTGCGGGGCTGAACCTTCGAAGAACGCTCGGGGGGCCTTCGAAAGAAACCGGGGAAGCAAATTGGTAAGTAAAAGGGAGGCGGCGCGAGCTATGAGAGGTCGACGCTGTGGGGGATCTCGCCCGGTGCGAAGGTTTTCAGCGGGCCGGTCTGGATGACGAGGGGGGCGGGGGGCGTGTGCTGTGCGCAGGGCGGGGTAAAAGAGCAACAGGAGTAGAACATGCAAGCGATAGACGAACTCAGGCAAATGCTGGCGGACCGCTTTGGCAGCGCGCCCGTGCGCAAAAACGGGGGTTCCATGCCCACGGGGCTCGCCGCGTGGGACGCGGAAGGCGGGCTGCAGAAAAGTGTCCTCACCGAAGTGTGCGGCGGCTCGGGGGACGGTTCGTTGATTCTGGGTAGTGTTCTGGAAACCACTGCACGGCAGGGGGGGACGAGTGCTCTGGTCGATGCGTCCGGTTCCTTCGAAGTTGCGGACTGGCCGGCGGAGACCCTGCGGCGGCTTCTCTGGGTGGACTGCCGGAATGTAAAACCGGCGCTCAAGGCCACCGACCTGCTCCTGAGGGACGGCAACTGCCCGCTGGTCGCCCTGGACCTGCATGGTTTGGACGCAAAAGCACTCCGTTCGATTCCGTCTTCCACATGGCATCGTTTCCACCGGTTGCTCGAGCAAAGCGCCTCGGCGCTGCTGGTTTTGAGTCCGCAGCCGCTTGTGGAAGGAGCGCGAATGCGCATTGCCAGCCAAACGGACTGGACGTTGGCCGCCCTGGATCAACCGAGGCAGCAGCTGAGGGAGGCAATGGTGTTGCGTATTTACAAAAAGGGTGCGGCTCCCGCGGTCCACACACTGTGGAGCGAAAAAGTGGAGGTTGCCATCACTCCGTATCCGTCTGACAACTACAGTGCTCCCAACCCATCTGGCGGCTATACCGATCCCGGCCCCAAGGGTCCTTTTCCTCCTCCTCCTCAAGCATCAACCAATAAATGTTGGCCGGAGTATGCGCCAAAAAAACTTGATGTCCTTAGTTTCTCTGCCAGTTCACAACCTTAAGGGCAGGAAAGTGTTCAAACTCGGATTCGTTCGGGTAACCAAAATGCACTGATGCGCCACACAAATTGCTGCGATCATTAAATCGTGTGGCCCGATACGTTGCCCGCGCTGCTCCAGTTCGTGGCGTATTGTCGCGCACTTCTGAACAGCGTCATCGTCAAATGTGTAGGATTGGAAGGGAGCCAAGACGCCTTGAAAGACGAACTGTCTAAGCTCAAGCGCACCATATTTCAGCGCCCCGTGCATCAACTTTGTCGTAGACCCTCAATTCAGCTCGTACAATGGAGCAGACTGCAATCGCTTTCCCTAAGCGTTAATTTACAGGGGTTAAGAGCGGTGAGGGAGGGATTCGAACCCTCGGTACCTTTAAAGGGTACGGCGCTTTAGCAAAGCGCTGCTTTCGACCACTCAGCCACCTCACCCGAACGGCCCCATTACGAAGGATGCGGGCTTTTGGGTCAATGTTGAAAATTTGACCGAACGAAAAGAACCTGCAAATGCACACGTGCCAAGTAGAGCAGG
>CANFTB010000028.1 GCA_947449735.1 Chthoniobacteraceae bacterium
ATCCCGTCTTGCGGGAATTTTACGCTCGATTGCGCGCCAATGGAAAAAAACCGATGGTCGCCATCACTGCCACCATGCGAAAGCTCGTGGTCCTTTTTAACCGCTTACTCAACAACCCCAACTTTACCCTTGCCACATGACACAGTTGTCTCCGCGTGAACTTCTGTTTTCAGGCTCATTTTACACGAGCTCAGAAACGACCTGCCCTTCGCGGTTACCACACAAGTAGACCGCCTCCTGACAACGGAAGAACAAGCCAAAACTAGCGAGAACGCTCTACGTGAATCCTGAGGCCCTGCCGGACGCTGATTCTTTCGGATGGACACAAAGAGGTTTCGATAACGATGATTTACACCCATGTCGTCCAGCGACCTGACATGGCCGTGCTGAGTTCCGCCGACACCCGCTGAGCAGGGGTGCAGTCCGCAGTTGGCGGGCTGGGAGCCGTGCATCCGGCTCCCCGGCGGGGCGGCCATCAATCGATGAGCGTACCAGGTAGGGGAGGACCGATTAAGGGAGGCAAACTGGTTGTTTTTTTGGAGGGCAGCCGGCCGCTCTTCCCTGTGAAAATCTCCCAATGAACCGAAAAGTACAGCAGCTGCTGAATTCAGCGGCAAATGCCTAAGATATGTCGGCCAGCTTTAAGCACGTCCTGTGAATCCGACCATCAGGCATTCGAGCAGTTGCTCGCCCAGCATGTTTCAAAGATGCTGAGGCGAAACTCGTGAAGATGCGGCCTAACCATGCGCAGTATCGAACTACGGACCCTTGTGTTTGTTGCGGTTTTGGGACTGCTCGACCGCTGCAGGAGCCACGCCTGCCAAGCGGTCTGCTTGCTTACCTCAAGCTTCGGCCTTGCCGCTATCGTCCGCAGTCGCTGAGTTTGGAGAGTTAGGGTCTGAAATAATGTGAATGTCGGTGAAACGATCGCTCGCAGCCCGAAATGCATTTAAATATGACTTTTTGGGACTTACTGGAATACATCCTAAATACAATATATCAGGCGAACTGGAGATTTGCCGTCACTTTATGTTTATCGATTGCAGCAGGTACCCTTATTGCCATAGTCATTCCTATTGAGCCATATCGTTGGATCGCCCTTGGGGTCGCGGTACTAGGGGGTATGGTTTCTGGCTGGTGCTGGTACAGGCAATGAATTCTCCGAGATGAGCATCCTGCAATCCTCGTTCTCTGATATTTCATAAAAGCATTAAATCACTATTCGTAGTTTCGCTATTTAGCTGCATCCTCGTTCAGATAAAGACCATGCCTCCCTCACCCTCGTCCTCAAAGACCCGGAACCAGAATCAGATTCGGCTTTCGTCGTCTTTTGACTTACGGCTCCTGCGCAAGCCAGTCTTCTCTGGCCTCACTCCTTGTGAAATCCGCGCCCCTAACAATCCGCTGGGGCTAACTCCCTACACTCGTGATGGTAGCTGCTTCGCACCTGCCGCGCCTCATTTCAGGTTTGAGTGAGCTACGGCGTTGCGTCCGATCAAGAGCGTTTGTCTCAAAAGCTCAGAACTCAAAACTCACGCCCCCCCCGCCTTTGGTGGCTTCATTATAAGCACCAAAGTATATTGATAAATCAATTTCTTAGAAAATAGCTCAGATTACCCAAAGGCTTTAAATATGATTTTAATGAACTCTCTTTTCCGGCACTCCTTTTCCACTTCAAGTCGCGCTTTTGCTATTCTCCATTGTGCGGGCTCGCTCACGACCGTCTGCATAACCTCCGCGGCAGAGCCCTTCTCCTCCAATGCCCCTGTCTCTGGCTCCCAAGAGCTCAGTGTCGTTAAAAACAAGATTCGGGACACCAAGGAGACTCTCGCTCAAGCGCAAGCCGTCTATTCTGATAAGATTGCCGCCGTCGATGCCGCGCTTTCTACTGCGAAAGAACAAAATACCATCAAGCCTTCTACAGAGACTTATTACCGAGAGGTGCTTGCCCGCTTTCAAAATCCCAAAATCACCCCCACAACTCTTCAGTCACTTCCCTTTCCCCCCCAGTTTGATTCCAGTCCCGAACAAGAACCCATCAATGTTGCATGGACCGATCTATCCGATGCCGCAAAGGCTCTAATCCGCGCAATGGAAAGGAACATCGCAAGTCATATCTTTGCAGCCCAGGAAGAACTGTTGAAAGTCGTTTCCACAGCTCAAAAGGTAGAGGATTTGCATCATTTTAAAGAGCTCGTTGAAGAATGTTCTAAATTTGAAATCGACGTTCCGCAATCCCTGCCGACTCCCGCACAAGGAACCACCGTTTCGATTCGACCTGCAGTTCCTCAGGGTTCCAGCATCGGTTATTTGCAAGCTATCAGTATTAACATTAACGAAGTTTTGCAGGCTTATGAAAATAAGGATGTCAATAAGCTGTTGCAGGCTTTGCGAAACAATTCATTCCGAGTCAATTTCCCCAATGCGCCTTCGACCCTTGGTAACAGCAGAAACGACCCCGCTCGTGTCCTGCTGGAAAGAATTATGGCACCCTACCAAGGCCTTATGAAAGATGCTCAAATTAAAGTAGAGCGAACCTTCATTCAAAAGGGCACCCCCGAAGAAATTGAAAAAGCGATTGAAGAATTTGAAGCCACCAAGCGCAACGTTAAACTTTTGAGTGATACCGAAAATGCGCCGCCTAATCGCCCGGCCGTTTATCAACCGAATGCTTACGGCGTGAACTTGGAGGTCGTCTATCGTAATATCATTCCTTTACTGAAACGCCCTGTCGATATTGACTGCCCTTCTCTTCAAACGGTGAGTCGCCCCGATTTTGCTTTAGGTTTGGAATTTGAGATATTCATTCGAAAAACATCACGCGAATACGGAGAAGCAATATACGCACTCCAACAGCAAAGATCAAAGCGACAGGCTGAAGAAAATAGGGTTCTGGAACAGAATAAACAAGAGACAGAAAAGAAGGCGATTTTAAACGAAGTCAATGAAACTATCGCCCATGTTTGCCTGGAACTTAAAAAAGTCCGCTCTCCAAAAGACGCTCAAAATCTCAGCGAAGAATTAGCTCAAATCAACCTGAATAATCGAAGGAATGATTATAGCCCCGTTTACAATGAAATTCAGGTTCTTCAAACAAGCTTGAATCAAATTGCCTCCGCTTGGGCCAATCCGAGCAATCCAGAGCTTCTGAGCTTGTATCAACTCGAGAACATTCGAACCGGTAAATTCGGTTCGGAATTACGCGCTATTTGTGACCTCGCCAACAGAGAAATCGTGGCTCAACAGGCCAAAGCCCCCGAATTACTCCTGCCTCCCTACACGGAAATAACACTCTATGAGAGCATTGAAAAACTTACCAACGAGCTCAGCGATAAGGGAGAATGGAAACGCGTTTATACCCTCCTTTCAAGAGCGCCCATCTCTCGCGAAGCCTACCGTCCCACGCCTCGTGCGCAAGCGATTCATTCTTACCTCACCGGGCTCAACTACGAGCAAGCCGAACAATGGAGTGAAGCTATTGCGGCCTACCAAACCGTTCTTCAATGCATCGCAGAGCACATCCCCACTAAAGAAGCCACGGCACGCCTAAAAGAGCTCAATTTAAAACATCCAAAAGGTGGCTCTGGTAGCCGCTCGAAAGGGGCGATCGGCGATAAATAACCATTATGCCACGCTTGGTAAGCCACCTTTGAGCATGCCCCATTAGATTTGATTGCAAAAAACATTCGGCCAAAAGTTTCCCGTCCTCCAGCGACCTGACATGGCCGTGCTGAGTCCCGCCGACACCCGCTGAGCAGGGGTGCAGTCCGCAGTAAGCGGCTGGGAGCCGTGCAACCGGCTCCCCGGCGGGGCGGCCATGAATCGATGAGCGTACCAGGTAGGGGAGGACCGATTCAGGGAGTCAAACCGGCCCTTTTTTTGGAGGGCAGCCGGCCGCTCCCGCCTGTGAAAATCTCTCAATGAGCCGAAAAGTGCAGCAGCTGCAGAATTCCGCGGCAGCTGCTTAATGCATATTTATCAACAAGCTAATCGCGCAACGTCATGCATCGTTTTATCAGGCTCACATTGGCATTTCTCTGGTTGACTGCGGGCTATTGGTTTTTTGGCGCTATCCTCCCGATTGCTTTGGCGTTGCTCCCGTATGTCCGCTCAGGTGGCGGAATTTCCATGTCCTCGGAGCAGGGTGTTTATCAGGTCCGGTTTTCTGGTAGTCCGGGCGACTTGGTTCTGGTTGTTTACGTCTCCGATGCGGGAGAGAAAAATCTGGCTCACACGACCTCCAGAGAGGCGGTGCGATCGAGTTCTACGATGTTTCAATGGTCTAATATGATCGTGCAGTTGGTGTCTGTAGCGCTGTTCGCATTTGTTTCGATCCCTGTGATGCGGCGTTTACTCAGGGGGGCCGAACAAAACAGTCTAAGCAACGCCGCAGGGCGACGTGCCTGACCTCTGGTCGTTAGGCTACTTCGTACACCCTCGCAATGAATGGCGTGATAATCAGAGACCTAGAGCCAGCCCGCCGGGTTTTGGCGGTTGATCTTCGGCAGGTCATGTCTGCTCTTGGTTCGCGTGCTATCTCTTCGGAGTGGCGAGTGCGGCGGGTTTGGGCCGAGGGCGATGCCAAACAACGGTTGGAGGCTTTCGACGGGAGCGAGTTGATTACAGGTCAGCATCTCGCGGCACTCGCTCAAGATGTCTCGCAGATTGTTGACGGAGAGTTCAGCGCGTTCGAGCAGGGTAAGAGTGCGCCCTGGGTTGTGGTTGAGGCTGTGGACAGTACTTATTACGCAGTGCGTTCGGACGACTCTTCCATTTTTGCGCAGGTACGGAGCGCATTTCACGATGTCATCGATTATGAGCATTGAGCCGGCGGCCTAACCATGCGCTGCAACGAACGGCCTCCCTGCCGTCGGTTCGAGCGTCACGGGAGTTTGTGAGCGCACTGTGTGGTCCACCCGCGCCGCCGAGGCCGTCGCTGAGCTTGGGTCGTTAGGCCTTTCTCCGCCACCTTTGGTGAACACCCACGGATCTCTTTTACATATTTCTTCAGCCAACCATATGTTTACGCGAATTAAACTTTATGTTTCGGGATTAGCGACAGCCCTGCTTCTCACGGCCTGCGCCACAAAAGAAACCATACCACAGGTTAGTATTCTTATGAATCAATCGGGATGGGTCACAGGCGGGCTATTAATCCATGGCCCGCGAAATCTCATGAAATTTTCCACGAATACGAGCCCAGATATTCCGTCTGGCATTTCGATCGAGGTCACACGGACACCTACGCCAGGTACTCAAGAGGCATTAGGAATTCTTCAAATCTTAAGTATTGAATGCGCTTCAAAATACAATACAAAGCATTTCAACTTTGAAGACACAATAAATACATGGAGAACTATAGTTGAATCATCGGAATCTGTGAATTCTAAGACACGACAAACCCTCTCAAACCCTAAACTAAACGAGATTCCATGGGTGAATGCCGGGCGTTGCTTTGAAGGGAAAGTGCGGGTACGAACGTTTCCGTGGGGCAAAGGAGTTCTGTTTATCACAAGCTATGCCCAAGGAACACTTGGTGTCCCCGTCAACAACGAAGATATTCATTTAGTCGTTCAGGGCTTATCTCGTGACGGTCGTTATGCCATAAATGGGCATTTTAAAATCAATCATCCAAACCTACCCGCCACAGCATGGGACACAGGAAGGAAAGGACTAAAAATTTTCTCCATAGACGATGAAGCGAAGTTAGCCGAAAAATGGCTAGACCAACAACCTGATGATTCATTTAGCCCATCGTTTCAGCAATATGAGAGCATGCTTCAAGGATTGGAGTTTAAGCACTGATACGCCAAATTACCATAGGAGCTAAAGGCAAGTGTTAGGTTCTAAATCGCCCCAATGCACCCCGCGTGGCCTAACCAGGCGCTTCAGCGAACGATCTACATGCGTCATGGCGGTTGCTTTCGCACCCGCCCCGCCGCATTACGATCGTCGCTCAGTTCTGGCGTTAGGGCTTTGCAGGCCACCTTTCGGTGAATTCTCGCTCGTTGACTGCAGTCCTATGTAGGCTATTAAGGCCCCACGTTCACCGAGCAATGGAAGCATTGTAACCGCTCACTCATCCTTCAAATTTCAAAAATATGAATTCATATGGAGTCCGCTGCGTGATCCAGATTGCACCTGAAGATTTAAATAAGAAGAAATTCGTATATGAGGAGCGAATTACAATTTGGCGTGCAAATGATATCGACGAAGCAGTAGATAAAGCTGAATGCGAAGTGAAGCGTTATTGCGAAATGGAAACAAAACACAGATTCACTGGATTATCCCAGGCCTTCTGGATGTTTGATGAAATTGAAGCCAACGGAGTGGAGGTTTTCTCACTATTGCGCGAAAGTAATTTAGAACAGGATGACTATCTAAATCGATTTTTTAGTACCGAGGATGAAAGGCAACAAACTAATTCCGAATAAGCAATTGGCCTTAAATGCCGTTGATTCCACCGTTCCCAAAATCTTGCGCTCCCCGTCCCACGCAAACTCGCCTCTTCTCGAGTTTACGCTCAGCGCCAAAGCGGCCTTCCATTTCTAAACAATTTTCATGCAGCCAACTAGCCTGACAAGTTACTGGAGCTCGACACCCTACATGCGTCATGCCGGTTGCTCGGCGCTGCGCCAGCACCCAGCCCGCCGCATTCCGGGCGCGGCTCAGTTCTGGCGTTGGGCCCTGTTGATCCAGATCGTTCGGAAGTTTGAACGCGTGCATCGGGCAGGAGCCCGAATCCGGAAAAAGACCGGAACGCCCGTCCGGATTGGGACGTCAGGCTTTCGCTTCGAACTCGAATTCTGATTGAACTGTGTTGCGCATGTGATACGTTTTTTCACATGTCTCACTCAGCTGTCATTCACGCTCGGATTGATGCTGATACCAAGGCTGCTACCGAGAGGATCCTCGACGCCCTCGGAATGACTCCCACAGAAGCTATTCGTCTTCTGTATAGGCAAATAGCTCTTCGCAAAGAGTTTCCATTAGAGCTCAGAGTGCCAAATGCTGTAACAGCTTCCGTACTCACAAAGAGTGACAAAAATGAGGATGTGGAGTCCTTCGATTCTGCCGACGCTCTTTACGCTTCCTGGGAGTGATGAGAATTAGTCAGACTTCCCAGTTCAAAAAGGACATTAAGAAACAACAGAAGAGGGGAAAGGATCTGTCCAAAATCAAGGTCCTCATTGAATTGCTACTCGACGGAGCAGCACTCCCGGCAAAATGTCGCGATCACTCTTTGACTGGGAATTGGGTTGGCCACCGGGATTGTCACGTCGAACCGGACTGGATCTTAATTTACAAGATTTCAGAAGATGAGCTGCGTCTAGAGCGTACTGGTGGCCACGCGGATCTTTTTTGATTTTGCTGAATTCATTGACCCCGGAAGCTGCAATCCACGTCTGCCATCTCGCGTGTCTTCGATGGAACGTCTTCTGTCGACTCGTCGTTTTGCACCTAAACCTCTGTCCTGTAACTCCGTAGGCCTAAAAAGGCGTGGCAGCGAACGTCTTCCAGTGTCACGCTAGGTGCGAGGCGCCTAGCGCGCTACTGGCGGCCGTCGCTGGGCTTGAGTCGTTAGCCTTCTGTTCGCAGACTCGTGAATGTACTGGGGTTTTAGAGGGATCCTGCCTTGATCTCGGAGACAGTAGCACTAGAGTATCACTTCATGAGAACCGAACTCGTGACGACCCTCAAACGCAAAGCCACAGAGATAATCGCTGATCTCGAACAGGATCACGAACCCGTCCTCATCACCCAGCACGGCAGACCTGCTGCATACTTGATAGATGTAGACGCTTTTGAAGCACTCAACCAACGGATAGCCGTACTTGAAGGCATCGCAAGAGCTGAACAAGCGATCGATCAAGGAAGAGTAATCTCCCATGAGGAAGCCAAAAACAGAATGGGACGATGGCTCAAATAATTTGGACAGAACCCGCATTAAGCGATCTGGATGCTATCGCCGACTACATCGCCATCGACAAATCCGACGCAGCAAGAGCCTTTGTCCAGCGGGTCTTCTCCCATATTGAGCAGCTCCAAGAACACCCAGAAAGTGGATCCACCGTAAGAGAGCTTCCCAACTCTCCATACCGCCAAATCGTGGAACCACCTTGCCGTGTTTTTTACAGATTCGATGGAACTATAGTCTTTGTTCTTCACGGCATGCGAGGAGAAATGCGCCTCAGAAAGCAGCGATTACGAGACGCTCCAGGAAACCCCACGCGAGGCTAGTAATGCGCTGGAGATCGACGACCTGCACGTGTCTCAGCTTCGGCGTCAGGCGCTCGCAAACCAGCATGTCATTTTCCGTACAACAGGTTTGACCATATGATAATCGCTGAAGTCACTTCTTAAACCACTAATGCGGGTATTGGTCTTGGCTCTCTTCTCGCCGTTACACTCTCTTGGCACCGTAACCGCTCTATTCGATTGGCCATTCTTGCCGGGATTTTTTCATGGATCTATGTGATCTATTTTGCTCTAACCAGACTGCCAAATGAGCGATAAGAAAACATCAGTTTATCCATGCGAGCGTTGACAAAGCGCACGCTTGGGAAGACCAACCCTCCTGGCAATCCACTGATCCCAAAACCATCCAAAGGATACACCGACTCTTAAGGGATATGATTCGAAGTCCCCGTTCCGGCCTCGGTAAACCAGAACCTCTTAAACACGCTTTTCGCGGATATTGGTCTCGGCGGATAGACTCCGAACATAGGATCATCTGCAAATTAATGGAGGATGGTGTTTGGATTGCTCAAATTAGATGTCATTACGACGCTTAGTGTGTTCAACCATTTTCGAAGCAACTGGAATATGCGTCGCACGCTTCGTGGTTTGCCGAGGATTCAATTTCTAAAACGCTTCTACAGCGGATGTCTGGAGGCTTTTAAGCGGACTCCGCGGGACTGGCTGGTTCGGTTTCGAACGTGATGTGGGCGTTTCTGACCTCGGCCTTGATGGCGTCGCCGTCTTTGAATCGGCCTTCCAGCAGCTGTAGCGAGAGCGGGTCGAGCAGCCTGCGCTGGATGGTGCGCTTGAGGGGACGGGCTCCGTAAACGGGGTCGTAACCTTCCTCCGCCAGGAGAGTCTTGGCTTCGGGCGAGACCTCCAGCTTGAGCTTCTGGGTTTCGAGCCTGCTCGCCAGGTGCTGCAACTGGATGTCGACGATCTGTGTCAGGTCCTCCTCGCTGAGGCGGTCGAACAGGATGGTTTCATCAATCCGGTTCAGAAACTCGGGGCGGAAATGCTGGCGCAGCGCCTGCAGGACCTGGGCTTCGCGCTGCTCGGTGTTCTCGGTTTCCAGAATGTGCTGGCTGCCGATGTTGGAGGTGAGGATCACGACGGTGTTTTTGAAGTCCACGGTGCGCCCCTGGCCGTCGGTGATGCGACCGTCGTCCAAGACCTGCAGCAGGATGTTGAAGACCTCGGGGTGCGCCTTTTCGATTTCATCAAAGAGCACCACGGCGTAGGGGCGCCTGCGCACGGCCTCGGAGAGCTGCCCCCCCTCTTCGAACCCGACGTATCCGGGGGGCGCCCCGACGAGGCGCGCGACGCTGTGGCGCTCCATGTACTCGCTCATGTCGATGCGGACCATCGCGGATTCGTCGTCGAAGAGGAAGGACGCCAGTGCCTTTGCGAGTTCGGTTTTGCCCACGCCCGTAGGGCCAAGGAAGATGAACGAGCCGATGGGCCGGTTGGGGTCCTGCAGGCCCGCCCGAGCGCGCCTGACGGCGTTGGAGACCGCCTTTACGGCCGGTCTCTGGCCGATGACCCGCGAGGCGAGGCGTTCCTCCATGTGGACGAGACGCTCCCGCTCGCCCTCGCGCAGGTTGGTGACAGGAATGCCTGTCCACGCGGAAATCACCTGGGCGATGTTCTCCTCGGTCACCTCTTCCCTGAGCATGGAGGGGCCCGAGGCGGAGGCCTTGAGGCGGTCGGCCTGCGACTGCATTTGTTTCTGGGCGTCGGGAAGCAGTCCGTACTGGATTTCGCTGGCCAGGGTGAGATCGCCTTTGCGCTGGGCCTGCTCCTGTTCGAGGCGCAGCTGTTCAACGCGCGCCGTGAGCTGGCGCAGTTTGTCGATTTCGCCCTTTTCATTCAGCCACTTCGCCTTGAGCCGGGTGCCCTCCTCCTTGACGGTCGACAGTTCGCGTTCAATGCGCTCCAGCCGCTCCCGGCTTGCGGGGTCGGTTTCCTTTTGCAGCGCCTGGCGTTCCATTTCGAGCTGCATGCCCTGGCGTTCGATCTGGTCGATTTCCGCGGGCATGGATTCGAGCTCGATTTTCAGGCGGGCCGCCGCCTCGTCCATGAGGTCCACGGCCTTGTCGGGGAGGAACCGGTCGGCGATGTAGCGGTTCGAGAGCGTTGCGGCGGCGACAAGCGCGGAGTCGGCGATGCGCACGCCGTGGTGCACTTCGTAGCGCTCCTTGAGGCCGCGCAGGATGGCGATGGAATCCTCGACGCTGGGTTCGTCCACGAAGACGGGCTGGAAGCGGCGTTCGAGGGCGGGGTCTTTTTCGATGTGCTTGCGGTACTCGTCGAGGGTGGTGGCGCCGATGGTGCGGAGTTCGCCCCGGGCGAGCGCGGGCTTGAGCATGTTGGAGGCGTCCATGGACCCCTCGGCGGCTCCGGCGCCGACGATGGTGTGGAGCTCGTCGATGAAGAGGATGACCTGGCCCTGGGAATCCTGGACGTCCTTGAGGAAGGCCTTGAGGCGGTCCTCGAACTCGCCGCGGAACTTGGCGCCCGCGACCATGGAGGCGATGTCCATGGAGATGAGGCGTTTGTTTTTGAGGGATTCGGGTACGTCGCCCGAGATGATGCGGCGTGCGAGGCCCTCGGCGATGGCGGTCTTCCCGGTGCCGGGTTCGCCGATGAGGACGGGGTTGTTTTTGGTGCGCCGGGAGAGCACCTGCATGACGCGCCGGATTTCCGAGTCGCGTCCGATGACGGGGTCGATCTTGCCCCTTTGGGCGAGGGCGGTGAGGTCCCTGCCGTACTTCTCGAGGGCTTGGTACTTGGCTTCTGGATTTTGGTCGGTGATGCGCTGGGAACCGCGCACTTTTTGAAGGGCGGCGAGCAGGGCGGCGTGGGTGAGGCCGGAGTCCTGGAGGAGCCTGGCGGCGGAGAGCTTGGACTGGGTGAGCGCCAGAAGGATGTGCTCCGCGCTCAGGTATTCGTCCTTGAGCTTGGTTTTTTCGGCGGCGGCGGCAGTCAGGGTGGAAGCCAGATCGCGGGCGACCGAGGGCTGAATGCCGGGAGCGTGCGCGGTGGCGCGGTGTTCTAGAATGGGCTGCAGCTTTTGCTCCAGCGCGACGGGTGAGACGCCGGCGCTTTCCATGAGTGGGCGCGTGATGCCGTCCGGTTGCTGCACGAGCGCTTCCAGCAGGTGTTCGATATCGACCTCTGTGTGCTGGCGGCGGGCGGCCGCCTGGTGGGCGGCTTCGAGGGCTGCTTGGAGTTTTTCGGTCAGGCGTTCTGGACTCATAGGAGGTGCAGGTTGCTTGTGAGCTTTAAGACTTTCAGGATCGGTGCGGCCGCCGCGGTTGCCCGGACCCGGCTCTGCGGGGTCTGTTGCAACTGCACCGGCCGCTGCGTTTTGCTGCCTTCCTCCAGTGCAGGAAGCCTGCCAGCACCCTGCGCGAGGGCCTGCCTCTGAGAACTGCCGTAAAACCGCTCAAGGGCGCGCCTAAATGACACGCCTTTAGCAGGTGTTTTCGGCTCTGGATGGGCCGTTATGGCACAGGACGTACATGCCCTTTGCTACGGAAGTCGGGGGCGAAAGGTTTTGCAAAAAAGCGACGCGCTCTCGCTTTTCATCCTTTTTATCCGCCGCAAAGCTTTGCCGGTGACGCAGCACTGCCGCAGACGGAGGTCCTAGGCCAGAATTTCCTTGAGCAGCCCGGTGCTGTCGCCGTGGCGCTCGACCTTGACTCCGACGCCGTGGAGCAGGCTGAGCCAGGCGTTGCAGAGGGGGGTGTCCTTCGGCGCGACGATGCTTTGGCCGAGTTTGAGGCCGGCCGCCCCGCCGGTCAGGATGGTTGGGCAGTTGGTGAGTTCGTGCCCGGTGCGGATGTTGCTGCCGTAGGCGAGGGCGACGTTGTCGAAAAGGCGTGAGCCGTCGGCCTCTTTGGTGGCCTTGAGTTTGTCGAGAAACCCGGCGAGGAGTTCGCTCTGGGCGATGTCGCGGCGCTGTGAGGCGTCGAGCTTTTCGCCGAGCGTGGTGTGGTAGTGGCTCATGTCGTGCGGGTGCACCTTGATGTCCATGGCGGTGAGCAGGGTGTTCACGGGCTGGCGGAAGGTCATCACGCGCGTGCTGTCGGTCTGCATGGCGGCGAGCATGATGTCGTACATGAGCTTGATTTCCTCGCGTCCGTTGACGCCGGGCTTGGGCTCGGAAAGGGGGGCGGCCGGCTGGGGAACCCCCATCCACTGCTCCTCCTTGGCGAGACGCACCTCGATGTCGCGGATGCTCTGGAAGTATTCCTCAAGCTTGGCGTTGTCGTTAGTGGCGAGTCCGCGCTGGAGGGATTTGGCGTTGCCCAGGACGGCGTCGAGGACGCTGCGTTTTTGAGCGAGCATGGCCCGCTGTTCCTCGATGGGGGTGGTGTCCTTGGCGAAAAGCCTGTGGAAGGCGGCGACGGGTCCATTGAGGCCGCCGACGGGCTTGCCGCTGACGTCCCATGCCATGGAGAGGCCGGGGCCGTGGCCGCTGAGGTCGCCGGTCTGGCTGCCGTTGAGCTGGAGCGAGGCGAAGCGGGTTTCGAGTCCGAGCTTGGCCGCCGCGACCTGGTCGGCGCTGATGCTGTTGTGGAAGCTTTGTCCGGGCTGCGCGTAACGGTTGGCACCGGTGAGCCACATGGTGCTGCCCCAGTGACCTTCGTTGGAGTATTTGTTCCAGAGGCCCTGTATCACGGAGAAGTCCGCCTTGTGGCGCGCGAGCGGGGCGAGGCCTATGGGCAGTTCATAGTCGGCGCCGGGCTTGGTGATGTCGGGGTACCAGGTGCTCTCTGTGATTCCCCAGCCGAAACCGAGGAAGATAAGGCGCTTGGGCGGGGCCCCGGAGGCAGCGCTTGAAGCGAAGGAACGGAAGCCCAGCGATTCGAGGAAGGGCAGGGCGATGAGGGCGGAGCTGGACTGGAGGAACTGGCGGCGGTTTCTCATGGTGCCTGAATGTTATGAGTTCTGGGTTCTTGGTTCTTGGTTCCTGGTTCCTGGTTCCTGGTTCCTAGCCGGGGCTGGTGCCGAGCGGAGCAGGGGCGTAGAGCGTTTTACTTCACCGAGTGAGTGTTGGGAACGGGAATTCTTGCGGCGGAACGCTTTACTTTGTGTGGAACTCCTTGCTGGCCACGAGGGAGTGGATGAAGCCGCGCAGGGCAAGGTTGTTTTGGCCGGCATCCCGTACCATCTGGGCGACGAGCGGTTCGTCGCGGAACCCGGTGGGTCGACCGAGAGCGTATTCGAGAAGCACCTCGCTGAATCCCTTCGCGAAGGCCTCGGAACGTGAGGCGACGATGTTGCGGAACTCGAAGTAATCGCGGAAAGCGGGGCCCTTGTGGAGCTGGCCGCTGGGCTCGATCTGCCACGTCTTGACTGCGCCCTTCACGGGTTTGCCCTTTTCATCCATGACCTGGTAGGTGTCTTCCGTGCGCCACTGGCCGACGGCGTCGAGGTTTTCGAGGGCGAAGCCCACGGGGTCGATCTTGCGGTGGCAGCTGGCGCACTGTGCATCCTCCTGATGCATCTGGAGGCGTTCCCGGGTGGTGAGCACCTTGCCTGCGAGGCGGGCGATCTGCGGGATGTTGGCGGGCGCGGGAGGGGGCGGTTCGTGGAGGAGTTTGCGCAGCACCCAGGCGCCGCGTTCGACGGGGCTGGTGCGGTCGCCGTTGCCGCCCATGAGCGCGACCGCGGCCATGCCGAGGAGCCCGCCGCGCGGGGAATCCGGCGGCAGCTGCACCTTGCGGAATGCGTCTCCGGAGACGCCAGGGATTCCGTAGAATTCGGCGAGGAGATGGTTGAGGACGGCGTAATCCGCTTTGAGCAGGTCGCGCAGAGAGGCGTTGTTTTGGAGAAGGTGGGCGAAGGTTTCGTAGACCTCCCTTTTTGCAGCGAGGCGTGTGCTGTCGTCGAAGCGGGGGTATTTGGGACGGTTGACTTCAAAGAAGTCGAGGCGGTCCATGCCGAGCCACTGGTAGAGGAGGCCCTGGACGAGGTCGCGGGAGCGCGGGTCGTCGAGGAGGCGGGTGGTTTCCGAGGCGAGGACGCCGGTGTCTTGGAGGCGGCCGTTGCGCGCAAGCTTTTGGAGCTGCTCGTCGGGAGGAGCGCCCCAGAGGAAGTACGAAAGGCGCGTGGCGAGTTCGGGGCCGGTGAGGGGGCGGCGCTTGCCGTCTGAGGCCGGCTCGGCGAGGTAGAGGAACATGGGCGAGGAAAGAACGACGGAGAGCGTTTCCCGGAGCGCGGCGCTGTGTTTGGCGCCGCTTTTGCGTCTTGTTTCGTAGATGCCGGCGAGGCTGTTGAGGTAGTCTTGGGGAGGCTCGGCTCCCCGGAAGGCCACGGTGGCGAAGCGCTGGATGGCGTCACGGATTTCCGGTGTGGAGGGGGCCGTGCCCTGGTCGTCTAGGGGGATGCGCAGTGCAGTGAGGGCGGGGGCCTTGTCGGGCAGCGCGGTGTTCGTGAGGCGCTCGATCTCCATGTAGTCGATCCAGAGGACGGCTTCCGGCCCGATACCGTTGCGTTTGACGGCCTCGCCGCGTTTGCGGCCGCCCTCGTCGTTGTTGTCCCAGGCGCCTTTTTCGCGAATGAAGAGGGTGCGGTCGCCGGGATCATCCTGAACGCGGGAGAGGGTGAAGGGCATTTCGACGACCTGGGGCGCCTCCATGGTGCCGGTGATTTCGAAGGTGGCGCGCACCATGCCGTTGCGGGGGTGCATGCCGGCCTCGAGGAAGCGCTGTTCGGGACGGGCCTCCTTGGCGGCGGCCACTCGCACGCGCAGGACGTAGTCGCCGCTGTTCCATTCAGAGGGAACGGGCAGTTGGAGGAAGCCGAGCGCCATGACGGCCGGATGCATGGTGGGAGTGCCGAGGTAGGCGCCGCGGTCCAGGCCGGGCCTTGCGAGATAGTATTCGTGGTACTTCTGCCAGTTTTCGCCGAGAGCGGAATTGGCCTTGTCGGCGTTGTTTTCCTCGGTTTTGAAGCCGAAGGATTCCGGCGACGGGGCGCCCTGAAGCCCGGCCCAGGAACGGCGGAAGATGGCGTCGTTCTTGGAGGCTTTTCGGATCTCTGCGACGGCGGCAGCGTTCTCGGGACGGGCGGCTGCCTCCTCGACAGCCTTCACCCAGTTTTGAGCGCGTGTGCGGGCGTCGATTTGCTCCGCGACGTAGGCGGAGACTTTCTCGTTGGCCGCCTCGCACTCGTAGCGGACTTTGTTGAGGCCTTTCGCGGAAACGGAGCCGACCTGGCGGTTGGCGCCGATGCCGAATTTGGGTTCTGGGGGTGTGGTGTCGGGTTTGCGTTCGACTTCCATCCAGTCGACCCAGAGGGCGAGTTCGGGGCCGACGCCGTTTTTGGTCTTGGCGTCGCCGAAGATGCGGCGGGTTTGGGTGAAGTGGTCGTTGCTGCCCTTTTCGCGGATGAAGAGGGTGCGGTTGTCGCGCTCGGCGTTGCCTTTCGTGAGGGTGACTGGGATTTCGATGATCTGCGGGGCGGCCATTGTTCCCGTGACCTCATGGGTGCTCATCACCGGACCGTTGCGGGGATGGATGCCGAACTCGATGAAGCGGCGCTCCGGAGGAGCCTCTCGGGTGGCGGCGATGCGTACGCGCACGGTGTATTCGCCGACGGGCCAGCTTGGCGGCATCACGATGGAGAACGTGTCGTTGCCGATGTCGGTGCCGGCCATGATGGTGAGATACGCGCCGGTGTCGAGGTTCGGCTGCTTGAGGTACCGCTCGTGGTAGGGACGCATGTAGGCCGTGCCGGAGGTGCCTTCATAACCAAGCGCCCGGTTGGCCTTGTCCGCGTTGTTTTCCACCGTCTTGAAGCCGAAGTCCTCGGGGGCGGGGGCGCCTGCGATGCGCTGCCAAGAGCGGCGGAAGGTGTCGTCGTTCTTGGACTCCTTGCGGATCTCAGCAACGGCGGCGGCGTTTTCGGGGCGAGCGGCTGCAGCCTCGACCGCCGCGGCCCAGCGTTTGGCGCGCGCCAGGGCGTCGATGTTTTCGTCGTAGGTTTTGGTGATGGTCTTGAGCGTGTCCTCGACTTCGTAGTGGAGCTTGCGCTGCTCGCCTGCTGCGGCGATGCGTACGAAGGCTTCCTCGAGGGCTTCGCGGCCGAGGTTCTGGTACTGCTCGAACTGGTTGGCCGACATGAAGAGGTTGGATCCGAAGGTGTCGAATCCGCCGGTGCCGGTGTCTCCGGGGAGGTCGGACACGTTGATCTCGACGCCGAGGAGCGCGCGGAGGGTGTTCTTGTATTCGCGCCGGTTGAGGCGGCGCATGGTGAGGGTGCCGTTTTGGTCGGCGAGATTGCGCCGTGCGGCCACCATCACGTTGGAGAGGTCGTCGAGGAAGTCTGTCTTCGCAGCGTTGGAGGGCTGCTTCTCTTCCTCGGGCGGCATTTCGCCGGAATTGAGCGCGTTGAGGACCTTCTGCCACTTCTCGGCGTTTTCGATGCTGTTGATCTCAAGGGGGAGTTCGTCGACGCGGAACTTGCCCTTCTGCTTCTCGGGTCCGTGGCAGGAGATGCAGTGGTTTTTAAAGAGTGTGCGGTGCTTCTCGGGCATGGCCGCGCGCGGGGCCTCTGCAGCCGCCGCCGGGAGGCACAGGGTGGCGAGAGCGCAGGAGACGAGGAGGAGTTGCGGGAGGGATCGCATGGGGGGCGAAAGCGGGTTGGGGGGCGCTGGGGGTGATAAAAATAGCGCCGTTGGGAAGGCGTGGTCTGCTTGTCGGTCGGGCGCCGGAATTGGGAAGCGCGGCTGCCTCGAGATCGCCTTGTCGTTTTATATTCGTATCCGCACGGGAGCCAGCGTGTATTTGCCCTTGCACATGCTCAAGCCAGCGTCGATCAGGGAAGTCAAAGGAGACCGTCCGCGGATGTGGATGATGGATCCGTACATGGATCTGATCCTCTGGTACCTGCCGGAGGGCGCCTTGTACGGATTCCAGCTGTGCTACGACAAGGGAAGGGACGAGCGCTCCCTGACCTGGCTGCACACGGGCGTCTTCACGCACACGCGCATCGATTCGGGTGAGGCCGGGCCGCTGGATGCGAAGGGCACTCCGATGCCCGTGGCCGGGGGGCTTTACGACTATGACGAGGTGCGGCGACAGTTTCAGAAGCGTTCGGCTTTGATTGATCCGAAGCTGAGTGAGTTTGTGCTTTTAAAGCTTGGGGAGGCAAATCTCGCCAGGCTTCCCGCTTGCGCCGAGGGCGGGATTTTTCTCAAGCAAGAATCCGGAGAAACCGGGCCGGTTTCGGAGGCGCAACTGTTGGAGCTCCTGCGTTATTCAGGACTTTCCTCCGGGCAACTCCTGCGCTTTGAAGGCGAGTCCGAGTGGCGCCGGATTTCAGAGTTTTTCCCGAACCAATTTCCAAGCGCTCCGAGGACGACCTAGGGGGCGCACTGGGCGTCGGGCTGCCTTCGGGGGTCCGCGCGTCGGCCGCGGGAGCCGGGCTGCTACGGCTGGGACGGGGTGCGGGAGATGTCCTCGAGCAGGTGCTGCTGGCGCTCCAGAAGGACGTCCGCGCGTTCGCGCAGGGCATCCCGTTGGCGCACCGCGTTGTCGCGTTCGCGGCGCAGGCGGGCCAGCTCGCGCTCGGCACGTTCGCGCTGCTCGGCGTCGCCGCGGAGCAGGTCGTTGCGTTCGCGTTCGAGGGCGAATGCCTGTTCGCGCGCTGCGGCGCGTGACGCGTCTGCGGCGGCGCGGGCTTCGTCCCGTTGGCGGAGCAGGGCTTCGTTCTGGCGCGAGAAGTCGTCGGTGCGCAGGCGGAGCGATTCGCGGGTTTCCTCGAGGAGTGCGAGAAGGGTGACCTTCTCGTTGAGGAGCGCTTCGCGTTCGCGGCTGAGCTGGTCGGAGCGCCGGCGGGAGTCGCTTTCGGCTGCGGCCAGGCGGCCGGTGAGTTCCGAGGTCTCGTTCCGGGCGGCGTCGAGGTCCTCGCGCAAACGGGTGATTTCGCTGGGGTAGCGGCGTTCGGCGTCGCCGAGGGCGGCGCGGAGCCTGTCTGCATCCACGCGCACGCTGTTGAGCTCCTCCCGGAGCTTGCTGATTTCGAAATCTTTGGAGGCTGTGAGAGTGGAGTTGGCCTGGCGGTGGTCCGACGCGAGCTTCGCAAGGCGGCGGTCGCGCTCGGCCTGCGCTTCGGCGATCTGCTGGTCCTTGAGCAGGATGACGGTGTCGCGTTCGGCGGCGAGGGTGGCGACGACGCGCGCGTGTTCCGCCTGGAGTGCCTCGTAGCGGGTGGTCCATTCGGCGATGCGGCGTTCGCGGTCGCCGCTGACGCTGGCGAGACGCTGGTCGCGTTCGGCGACGGCTGCGGCGCGTTCCGCGAGGGCGGCTGCGAGCGCCTTCTCGTTTGCGGCGCGGCTGAGGGCCATCTGCTCCTCGTGGGCGGCGCGGATGTCTGCGAGCTGGCGGTTTCTTTCGGTGAGCAGCTGGTTGCGCTCGGCCTCGAGGCGGAGGATGTTCTCCTTGGAAGCAGCTTCGATGTCGTCGATTTCCTCGTCCTTGGCCTTGCGAAGGGCGGAAAGGGCTTCTTCTTGGGAGAGGTGGAGGGTGTCGAGCGTCTGCTGGTGCTGTACCTTGGTGAGTTCGATCGTCGCCGCGTGCGTCGTCTGGAGGGTGTCGATCGAGCGCTGGTTTTCAGCGATGCGCGCGTCGAGAACGCTCTGGATGTGTTCGACGGCCTGCTGGTGGTCGGCCTTGGCGGTGTCGAGGGCGCTGTTGAGCAGCGACACTTCGGCGGCGTGTTCGCGGGCGGCGGTGTCGAGGTCGAGCTTGGCGCTTTCCTTGAGGGCTTCGATTGCCTTGCCGTGGAGGGTCTCCGCCTCTTCAATGCGGCTCTTGAGCGCGCCGGTGGAGCTCTCGAGGGTCAGACGGTGCTCTTCGCGGAGGTTGGAAAGGGTCGTGTCGCGGTCCTTGATCGCGTCCGAGAGGCGCAGATTGAGGTCAAGGTTCTCCTTGCGGACGTTTTCAAGATCCGAATCGAGGTCCTTGCAACGGGTCTCGGCGACGGTCTTCGCGCGCTCGGTTTCGGAGGCGCGGGCTTCGACGGCTGCCTTGCCTTCAACGGCCTGCAGGCGCTGGGCCTCGAGGTCCGCCAGTTTTTGGGCGTTTTCCGCGTGGGCGGCTGCCACGGCCGTCTCGGCGGCGACGCGGGCGGCGGCCAGGTCGGCGTCCGCCTGACGCTGCTGCTCGTCCAGCTTGAGGGTTCCTTCCTCGAGGTCTTGGCGGAGTGTGGAAAGCTGTTCCTGCAGTCCGGCGACGGTGGACTCAAGGGCGGCGATGGTGTCCTTGAGCTGGTTGCGCTCGCTGGTGAGTTCGTCGATGCGGGCCGTGTCTGCTGATTTTACGGCCTGGAGCTCTGCCGCAGTGGACTCGGCGGTGGCGAGGCGGTCGCGCATGCCGTCGACGTCCGACTGGTGCGCGTCGCGTGAAATTTTGAGGTCCTTCGACAGAACGTCGCGCTCCTCGGAGAGGGCGTCGCGTTCGCGGGTGAGGGAGCTGACGGCTTTGGACTGCGCGTCGATGGAGCGGCGGAGGCCCTGGACGGTGCGTTCGCTGACGGAAGAGGATCCGCGGTCTGAGCCGTCGCCTTCCGCCTTTTTGAGGTCGAGAAGAATCTCGCGCTGCTGGTCGCGTTCGGTGCGCAGCTGTTCGATTTCGCGGGTGGCTTTTTTCAGTTCACCGGACGCGTTTTCGAGCTCGCGCGACGTGTTTTGAAGCTCCCGGGAGGCTTTTTCGAACTGTTTGCGGAGGGACTCGAGCTCGGGGTTTGGGCCGGCTGGTTTGTTCGATTCCGCTGCGGCGGAAAGCTGGACTTTTCCGGAGCGGACGTCTTCGAGCTGCTGGAGGGCTTCTTGTTTTGCCTTCTCCAGAGCGGTGCGCTCCTGCTTGAGCTGGGCGATGCGGTTCTGCAGTTCGCTGGGATTTGCCGGGGCGGGGCCGCCGGCGTTGGGAGCCGAGATGGGGACGGCAGCCTGCGGTTGTTCAGGGTGCTGGAGCTGGTGGGCCAGCTGGGCGTTCTTTTCCTGGAGCGCATTGCGCTCGGAGAGGAGCGTGCGGATGCGGTTCCTGTAGGTTTCAATGTCCGCTTCCAGCTGTTTGACCGCGCGGAACTCCCATCCTGAAACGTCTTCCGACGCTGGAGCGTCCGGAGCGGATGGGCTTGGAGAAACGTCTTTTCTGGCTTCGGCAAGGGCGCGCTCCGCCTTGAGGCGAGCCTCGCGCTCGCGCCCGAGATCCTGGGCGGTTGTGCGCTGCATGGCTTCCAGGGCGGCGAGGCGTTTTTGGAGCTGCTCGCTCTTGCGGGCGGGCGACGCGTCTGTTTCGTCCTCGGACAGTGCGGCGGGTTCAGCTGCCTGTGTATCGGTGGACTCCGGAGTTTCGGTCGGAGGCTTCGGTTCCGAGGAGCCGGCGGTCACGGGCTCTGAAGGTGCTGCGGTTTCTGCAGCCGAGGCGGATTCGGAGGATGAATCGGGCAAATTTGTCTCACCGGGAGCGGTGTGTGCTGGCTCGGCGGCTGCCTCTCCCGAACCGGCTTCCGCAGGAGAGGGGGCGGGAGCGGGTGGGCGGTTTTCCCTGTACTTGGCGAGCATCCGGTTGACCTTGAGGTAGGGGATCCGGACGGCGATGTCGCTTTGACCCGAGTCAGGGCCCTTGAAAATCTGGGGCAGGCGGGAGAAGATCTCCGAGAGGGGGATGGTCAGTTCGCCGGCTTGGATGCGGGCGTCCATCCAGGCGGAGTCAAATTGAAGGGGAAGCGCCTTGTCATGGGGGCCTTCGTTCAGGGCAGCGGGCGGGATTTTGTGCAAAAAATCACCGAGTTCGAGGGCTAGAACCAGGCTGGATGCCAAATCATCCGTGACCGATGCTTCAATACTGTCCTGATTCATGTGCTATTTCTTCCCAAAAAACAAGTGAGCCTACCTGAAAGCGGATTTCAGGCCAAGTCGCAAGAATCGTCAAAAGTGCGGTCTGCCATCGGAAAGTTTCAGACCGTTTCTGTTTGGAGACAGTCCTGAAAATCCCGGAGCAGGGCCGGGGGCAGGACGGCCAGAATGCGGACCGTGTCGCCGTCATAATGAGTTTCGAGGACCTGCGCTGCGCGATGCAGGCGTGCGAGGCGGTCCCCGGCCGCCGCCGGAATGTGAAGCGTGCATACACGGGAGCCGGCCGAGGCGAGTTCCGCCATGTGTTCCAGAAGCCCGTCGATGCCCTCACCGGTGTGGGTGGAAATAAAATGAGCTTCCGGAAACTGGCGGCGCAGCGGTTCGAGAACGGTCCGGTCCTCGACCCGGTCGACCTTGTTGAAGGCCACGATCATCTGCTTGGGATTTGTGCCGAGCTCGGCCAGGACATCCATCGTGGTCTGGTAAAAGGCGAGCGCCTCCGGTTGAGTGACGTCTAGGACGTGAATGAGAAATTCCGCGAGGACGGACTCTTCGAGGGTGGCGCGGAAGGCCTCGACCAGCCGGTGCGGCAGCCGCCGAACGAACCCGACCGTGTCCGTGAGGAGGAGCGGCTGGTTGTTGGGGAGGGCGACCTTGCGGGTGGTGGTGTCGAGGGTGGCGAAAAGTTTGTCCTCCACGAGCACCTGGGCCCCCGTGAGCCTGCGCATGAGGGAGGACTTTCCGGCGTTGGTGTAGCCGACGATGGCCGCGTTCGGGACGGGCGCGCGCTTACGGTCCTTGCGCTGGGTGGAACGCACCGAGCGGACTTCCTTGAGCTGGTCCTTCAGTCGGCCGATGGCGGTCCGGATCTGGCGCTTGTCCTGTTCGAGCTGGGATTCGCCTTCCCCCTTGGCGCCGATGCCGCCGCCTTGGCGCACGAGGTGGCCCCAGGCGCGCGTGAGCCGCGGCAGGGCGTATTCCAAGCGTGCGAGTTCAATCTGGAGTCTGGCCTCGTGGGTCTGGGCCCTCTGGGCGAAGATGTCCAGAATGACCTCCTGACGGTCCAGCACCGTGACGCCTGTGAGCTTCTCCCAGTTGCGCTGCTGGCTGGGGGTGAGTTCGTTGTCGATGATCAGGGAATCGAGCCCCTCCGCCTTGATGCGCTCTGCAATTTCGGCGGCTTTTCCGGATCCGATCAAGTAGGGGGCGTGTGTTTCCCTGCTGTGGATCAGGGTGCGGTCGATGATCGGCACGCCCAAAGTTCCGACCAGTTCCTCCAGTTCAAGCAGCAGGCTTTCCGCCTCCGGGCGTTCTGAGGGTTTGAAATAGGCCCCTGCCAGAAGGGCCCGCTCCACCATTTTACCGCGCGGGTTGATTTCGTTCAAGGGACTGGTTGTTCGGGGGACGGGATTGGGCTTCGGATGGGAGGAAGTTGGGGAGGCTGCTTTTGGATGTCTGAGTGTCGGCCCAGGGGCGGGGGTGGGGGCCGACTCCGGGACGGGCCTGACTACTTCTGTGCGGGTTTGGAGGCGGGGGCTTCAGCTGCCTTGGAGGCGCCTGAGGCGGATTCCTCAAAAAGCGGGAGCAGTTTTCCATAGCCCGCCTTTTCGAGATCGGCCACTGGAATGAATTTGAGGGAGGCGGAGTTGATGCAATAGCGCATGCCGGTGGGCCGTGGGCCGTCGGGGAAAAGGTGGCCGAGGTGTGCTCCGGTCTTCGTAGAAATGACTTCGACCCGGACCATGCCGTGGGTGCGGTCTTCCTTCTCGATGATGGAGGCTTTGTTCACCGGTTTGAAGAAGCTGGGCCATCCGGAGCCGGAGTCAAATTTGTGGTTGGAAGCGAAAAGAGGTTCGCCGTCGATGACGTCGACGTAGAGGCCGACGGCGTGGTTGTCCCAGTAGGCGTTGCGGAAGGGGGGTTCCGTGGCGGCGTTGCAGGTGACTTCAAACTGGAGGGGGGTGAGTTTCTTGCGCAGTTCGTCCTTGTTCACGGCGGATTCGGGGTTGGAGGCTGTGGCTGGGCTGGAGGGTGCGGCGGGTTTGTCGGCGGCTTGGAGCAGGGGGGAGCCGGCGAGCGGAAGGCAAAGGGCGCCGAGGCGCAGGGCCAGAGAGAGCGGTCCGGGGGTGTGGCGAGGGGAGAGGCGGGGTTGCATGGGAGGAGGAGGGCTGTGTTTGTTCTCTAGTGTAAAGAATACTTCGTGGGACGCGGGTGGCATCAAGGATGTTCAACCACGGGTCGGTTTCAATTCAGACGCTTGAGTCTTTCGACATCGGGTTCGCGGGCGGGGTGGGATTTTTGAACCCGGGCCTTGGCGGACTTAAACACCCTGCTGGCGACGGCGATGAGGAAAAACGCGGGCACGATGGCGAGCAGCCTCTGTTTGTTCGGGAGCGGCAGGATCAGGACGCCGAGGAAGAGCAGGCCGAAGAAGGAGAAGAGACTGACGCGGATGAGCCAGGACTTTTGATGGTCGCCTTCGAAGCGTTTCCACACGCGGCGCACGGAGATGGTTCCGGCGAGGAGTACGGCTGCTAGGATAAGGACGACGACGGGCATGGCCTGGCGGCAAGGGTGCGGGCGGCAGGGGGAAAAGTCGAGTCTGTAGCGGGGCTTGCCTGAGGTGGGGCCGGAGGGTAGACTCAGCGGACACCCGATTCCCCTTATGAGTACCAAAAAAGGATCCACCACAGAAAAGAAGGCCCCGAAAGCAAAAGCCGGATCCCTGCACAGGCAGTGGTCTTCCGAGGTGGTGGACGGGGTGGAACGGGCGGCCAGCCGGGCCATGCTGCACGCCGTGGGCTTTACCCGGGACGATTTCAAAAAGAACCAGATCGGGATCGCGTCGACATGGAGCATGGTGACGCCCTGCAACATGCACATCGACGGCCTGGCCAGGCAAACCGAGGCGGGGGTCAATACGGCTGGCGCCAAAGGACTCATCTTCAACACCATGACGATCTCAGACGGGATCTCGATGGGGACCGAGGGGATGAAGTATTCGCTGGTTTCGCGCGAAATCATCGCCGACTCGATTGAGGCGGTGGTGGGGTGCCAGGGGTTTGACGGGGTGGTGGCGATCGGGGGATGTGACAAGAACATGCCCGGCTGCGTGATAGCGCTGGCGCGTTTGAACCGGCCCTCCGTGTTCGTCTACGGTGGGACAATTTTGCCGGGTTGCATCACCGGAGTGCTGGCGGGCAAGCGTCTGCGCAAGGAGCGGGCGGAGGCGATGGCCGGCAAGAAGCTGGACATTGTGAGCTGCTTTGAGGCGGTGGGATCGATCGCCAACGGCCAGATTGACGACCGCGAGCTGACTTTGATCGAGGAGGAGTCGATTCCCGGCGCGGGTTCCTGCGGGGGGATGTACACGGCGAACACGATGGCCTCGGCGATCGAGGCGCTGGGGATGAGTCTGCCGAATTCGAGCGCGCAGAACGCTGTTTCGCAGGCGAAGCTGGCGGATGCGCGTGCGGCCGGCCTGGCGGTGGTGGAACTGATCAAGCGCGGGATCCGGCCTTCCGACATTTTGACGCGCGAGTCCTTTGAGAATGCAATCACGGTGGTGATCGCCCTGGGAGGGTCTACGAACGCGGTGCTGCACCTGCTGGCGATGGCGCATTCGGCGGGGATCAAGCTGGAACTGAACGACTTTATGAAGATCGGGAAGCGGGTGCCCGTTTTGGCTGACTTGAAGCCGAGCGGCCGCTTCCTGATGAGCGAACTGATCGAGATCGGGGGACAGACTCCGCTCATGAAGATGTTGCTGGAGGAAAAACTGCTCCACGGGGACTGCATGACGGTGACGGGCAAGACTCTGGCGGAAAACCTGAAGCGTGTGCGGGCGTATCCCAAGAACCAGGAGATTGTCCGGCCGGTTTCCAATCCGCTGAAGGCGGACAGCCATCTGGTGGTGTTGCGCGGGAACCTGGCGCCGGAGGGCGCTGTGGCGAAGATTTCCGGCAAGGAGGGGCACTCTTTCACGGGCAAGGCGATCGTTTTTGAAAACGAGCAGGACGCGTTGAAGGCCATTTTGGACGGCACGGTGAAGAAGGGGCACGTGATTGTGATTCGTCACGAGGGTCCGGTGGGCGGCCCTGGAATGCGTGAGATGCTGTCGCCGACGAGCGCCGTGATGGGCAAGGGCCTGGGCAAGGAGGTCGCGTTGATCACGGACGGGCGTTTTTCGGGCGGTTCGCACGGGTTTGTGGTGGGCCATATTACGCCCGAGGCGGCCCTTGGGGGTCCGCTGGCGCTGGTGAAGAACGGGGATGCCATTACGATCGACGGGCGGAAGCACGAGTTGACGCTCGCGGTTTCTGCGGACGAACTCTCGAAGCGGAGGGCGAAGTGGAAGGCGCCGAAGCCGGCGTACACTCGCGGGGTGCTGGCGAAGTACGCGCGCACGGTGAAGACTGCGTCCCTGGGGGCGGTGACGGATCTGGAGTAAGGAGCAACAGGGCCGGGCAAGGAGGGGTGGCAGGGGGCGAGGTTTTGAAAACATCGCTTTGTCTCCCTCCCCGGCATGTGGAATACTAAGACTATGCAGGCCACGGTAAACGCATCCCGGCGCGAAGCGCAGAGCAGCCGCTTGTCGGTATGGTTTTTGGTCGCGTTGGGGCTGTCGGTGGGGCTGCACTTCGGTTTTTATACCTGGTCGAAAGCCACGCGGATGAAGGGGATGGCGGAGTCTGCGGCGCCTGCGCTGCTGCCACCGAAGTTCGTGGTGAAGCAGGTGAATTTTGACCCCAAGTCGTTGCAGGACATTCCGGAGCCGGTGCAGGCGCCCAAGAAGGAGCCTGTGACGCCTGAGAAACTGGTGTTTTCGGACGCCAAGCCTCAGGCGGCAGACATGAAGCTTGAGGTGAAGCCTGTGGATGTGTCTAGCAAGCTGGTGGAAGACAAGCCCCAGGCGAAGGCGGATCCGATCGCGATGACGGCGATGGTGCAGTCAACGGCGGGGGCATTGGACGGGGAGTTAGGCGCGTTGGCGGGTTCTTTTTTGAAAACACAGGCCACTTCGAGTGCGCAGCCGGTGCTCGCGATTTCTCCGCAGATGGGTAACGGCGGGGGGCAGAACGGAGCCGCCGCAAACGCTGCGATGCAGGGAAAGCAGAGTCTGGATGACGTGTTGAGCGGGATTGGCAAGGTTCCCACCAAGGAGAGCCCGGTGGCGATTCCGGGGAACGCGCTGTTTGCGCACGACAGTTCGGAACTGGGGCAGGAATCGGTACCTATTTTGGAAAAGATCGCGGACTTGCGACGCCGGTTTCCCGACTACGTGATGGTGATCGTGGGGCACACGGACAACACCGGTTCGCCCGACTACAACGTGCGCCTGAGCCAGCGGCGGGCGGACGCGGTGAAGGAGTGGCTAGTGAAGCGTTACGGGATGGCGGCGTCGAAGTTGGACACGCTGGGTAAGGGTTCGCAGGAGCTTTTGGTGCCGTCTGGGAACGTCGAGGAACAGGCGCCGAACCGGCGCGTGGAGGTGGTCCTTGTGCCGGCGCGCGCGGGCAAAAAGGGGAACTGACGAGCTGACTGGCCGGGGCGAAAAAAGGGGGTCTCACGCGGCGCGGAGAAAGAAGCAAGTGCTTTATTTCCATTAATTTACATAATTCCACTCCGCGCTCTCCGCGGCTCCGCGTGAACTTCCGTTTCCGGACTTCAGAGCAGCTCCATTGAGAAGTCGATGGAGCGTGCGGAGTGCGTGAGGGCGCCGGAGGAAATGAAGTCGACTCCGGTCGCGGCGATGGCGCCGACGGTTTCGAGGGTGACGCCGCCCGAGGCTTCCAGGAGGGTTTTGCCGGAGCTCAAACGCACGGCTTCCCGCAGCTCTTCGAGGCTCATGTTGTCCAGAAGGATCACATCGACCCCTTCCATTTTTAGAAAATCCCTGACCTGGTCCATGCGGTCCGCCTCCAGCTCGATGCGGATTCCCGGATGGTCCTTCTTAAAGCGCAGGATAGCTTCCTGAAGCTGGGCCGGACTGGTGCCCGAGGCGAGGTGGTTGTCCTTGACCATCACCATGTCGTACAGGCCCATGCGGTGGTTCGTTCCGCCGCCGGAAACCACCGCGGCCTTTTCGAGAAGCCGCAAACCGGGAACCGTCTTGCGTGTGTCCAGAATACGCGTCTTGGTTCCCGCAGCGGCGGCTACGAAGCGGGACGTGAGGGTGGCGATGCCCGAGAGGTGTTGGAGGAAATTTAGGGCGACCCTTTCGGCGGTGAGAAGGGAGGGCAAAGGGCCTGCGACTTTGAGAACCGTGTCTCCGGGGGTGAGGTGTGTCCCGCTCGGGCGTTCCACCTGGACCTGGATGTCAGGGTTCACGCGCCGGAATACCTCGGCGGCGGTTTCCACTCCGGCTGCGACGGCCGGTTCCTTGGCGAACACACGCGCGGAGGCCGGACGGTTTTCGACGAAATAGCGAGCGGTCAGGTCGCCTGGACCGACGTCTTCCGCCAGCGCATGGGTGATGGGATCGTGCATGAATGCGAGGGATTGAGGGAGGCGTCGGGATTGCGGTGAGAACGGGGGAAGCAGTGCAGGCTAGCGCTTTGAGGGGTTCGCGGGCGGCTGTGCGGACGTTCCGTTTTGGGCGGTCTGGTAAATGGATTCAGCGAGGGCGCGGAGGGCTTTGTCGGGCGATTGGAGGCCCTTTTGGAGCAGTTTGTGGAGCGTCTCCGCAGCCTTGGGGCTGGGAAACGCGGGCAGGCTTTTGAGGAGCTGCATCTGCACCTTGGGCTGGGGGTCATGGGCCAGGGCGAGCAGTTTGGATTCAAGGTCGGGATCCTGCGCCACTAGGGGTGTGCCCATGCGGATCATCGCGGCCCGAATGGCCGGTGAGGTGTCGCAAATCGAGCGGGTGATTTGCTTTGAGTCGATGGCCGTTCCCTTCTCCAGCTGGGCGAGCGCGTCGAGGCGGTTTTGCTCGACCGGATCCGTGTTGAAGACGCGCAGCAGGTGCGCGGATGCTTCCGCGGCTTGAGCGGGGCTTGGGATCGCCAGACAAAGCCAGGGCATCGCCAGCAGGATGGTTAGGAAAAGACGCACGGGACTATCATGCCACAGTTGGGGCTGCTGAAAACCCCCGACATGGTGTGGATTGCTTTCGAGCCTCCTTTCCCTAAGGTGGAGGGAATGTCCTGCACGAAGATCGACCCTGCATTGCACCAATCCAAGAAGCCGGACTGGATCCGTGTGCGTTTGCCCTCAAACCCCGTTTTCTTTTCCACCAAGGCGCTTGTGTCGGATTTGAAGCTGCACACGGTTTGTGAGGAGGCGCAGTGTCCGAACCGGTGGGAGTGCTGGAGCCAGGGGACGGCAACTTTCATGATCGCTGGGGACCGGTGCACGCGTGCCTGCGGTTTTTGCGCCGTGACGACGGCCAAACCCTTTGCGCTCGAGGCGGACGAACCCCAGCGGGTGGCCGAGGCCGTGCGCCGCATGAAGCTCAAACACGTGGTGGTGACGGCTGTAGCCCGCGACGACCTGAAGGACGGGGGGGCCGCTCATTTTGCCCAGACGATCGAGGCGATTCGCGCCGTGGACGCGGACATCACCATTGAGGTGCTGGTGCCCGACTTCCACTCCAAGGACGAATGCCTCCAGCAGGTGGTGGACGCCGCCCCGCATATTTTCAACCACAACTTGGAAACGGTGGAACGCCTGACGCCCCTGGTGCGGTCAAGGGCGAAGTACCGGCGTTCCCTCGAGGTGTTGGCCAAGGCCAAGCAGATGGCGCCCTCGGTCGTCACCAAGAGCGGCTTGATGCTCGGCCTCGGGGAGACGGAGGAGGAACTTTTCCAGGCCATGGACGACCTGCGTGCTTCCGGAGTGCAAGTTTTGACGCTCGGGCAGTACCTGCGTCCGAGTCCGCAGCATCTGCCCGTGGTGGAGTACATTCGGCCGGAGGTTTTCGAGCGGCACAAGGAACTGGCGTACAGCAAGGGGTTTGAGTACGTGGCGTCGGGCCCGCTGGTGCGCAGCTCCTACCACGCCGCGGACTACAAGCCCCGGGAAATCGGGGCGCGCTGATCGGGATCGCGGGTTGAGCCGCCCCGCTAGACTGAGCGGAGCCGCCGCTAGACTGAGCGGAGCCGCTAGGCGAGCCGGCTCAGCGCCTTCTGGTAGGCTGGCTGGATTTCCGCCAGCGCGCCGACGCTGACGTTCAGATCCCTGATGATGCCGTCCTGAAGGGCGTAGACGAGCCCGTGCACGGTGATGTCCTGCTGGCGCAGCCAGGCGTCTTGAACGATGGTGGTCTCGCAGACGTTCATGACCTGTTCGATGACGTTGAGTTCGCACAAACGCCTCGCCTGCGCGTCTTGGTCTGGGAGGGTTTCCAGAAGCTCGGCGTGTTTTTGCCGGACGTCCTGGACGTGCCGGAGCCAGTTGTCGATCAGCCCGAGGCGGCGGCACTGGAGGGCGGTGATGACGCCGCCGCAGCCATAGTGGCCCACGACCAGAACGTGCCGGACCTTTAGGACGTCCACTGCATACTGCATGACGCTAAGGCAGTTGAGGTCGGTGTGGACCACGACGTTCGCCACGTTCCTGTGCACGAAAATTTCGCCGGGCAGAAGCCCCACGATCTGGTTGGCTGGCACGCGGCTGTCTGAGCAGCCGATCCAGAGGTACTCCGGGCTTTGCTGGTGGGCAAGGGTGGAGAAGAAGTCAGGGTTGCGGGCGGAGGTTTCCGCCGCCCAGGTGCGGTTGCTGGCAAGGAGTCCTGCGATCGGGCTCATGGGGTGTGTCACGTTTCGGGATTGGGTCGCGCTCTGGGGGCCGTCATTTTGAACGGATCCGAGGCGGTTGCGAGTTCTTCTTCCGAAAGGAGGCCCTCTTCCTCGCAGAGGCTTTGGATGGTTTTTCCGGTGGCAACGCTCTTGAGCGCCACCGCGGAGGCTTTTTCAAAGCCCAGAATCGGCGCGAGTCCGGTGGCGAGGACTGTGGAATCTTCCAGGCCCTGCTGGCAGCGCTTTGCATTCGGGCTGAGGTTTTCCACGCAGCCGCTGCTGAACACATCGCAGGCGCGGCTCAGGAGGTGGAGGGACTCGGCCATGGCGTGGGCGATTACGGGCTGTCCGGTGTTGAGTTCGAAGTTGGAAAGGGACGCGGCGGCCCAGGTGACGGTGGCGTCATTCCCGATGACGCGGCTGCAGACCTGGAGCATGGCTTCGCACAGGACTGGGTTGACTTTGCCCGGCATGATGGACGAGCCGGGCTGGCGAGCGGGGAGTTCGATTTCACCGATGCCGGCGTTTGGGCCGCTGGCCAGCCAGCGGATGTCGTTGGCGACTTTAAAAAGGCTCGTGGCGATTGTCTTCAGGTGGCCGCTAGCCTCCACGATTCCATCCTTCGCCGACTGCGCCTCAAAGTGGTTGGAGGCTTCGTGCCAGGGGAGCCCTGTGCTTCGGCAAAGCCGCGCGATGGCCAGGCGGGGGAAGTCCGGGTGGCGGTTCAGGCCCGTTCCAACGGCAGTGCCACCCAGCGGCAATTCCCGGAGCGCGAGCAGTGCAGAATTTGCCCGGTGGCGCGCGAGTTCCACCTGGCGAGCGAACCCCGAAAAGACCTGTCCTAGCCGGATGGGTGTGGCATCCATGAGATGAGTTCTACCAATTTTAAGAATTTCCCAGAACTCCGAGGACTTGGCGAACAGAGCAGAGTGGAGTTTGGCTAGTGCGGGCAGCAGGGAGTGGTGGATTTGGATGCCGAGGGCGACGTGGACCGCGGTCGGAAAGACATCGTTGGAGGACTGCCCCAGGTTGACGTGGTCGTTTGGATGCACCGGGTCCTTCGAGCCCAGTAGTTTTCCTGCCAACTGGGAGCACCGGTTGGCGATGACCTCGTTGAGGTTCATATGGGACGAGGTGCCCGAGCCCGTTTGGAAAATATCCACGGGAAAATGGGCGTCCAGGGTGCCGTCGGCCACTTCCGCCGCAGCCTCCTGAATCAGCGCTGCCCGCTTAGCATCGAGGAGACCGAGCTCGAAATTGGCCTCTGCGGCCGCTGATTTGACGAGACCGAGCACGTGGATGAGACTGCGGTCGAGCCGGTACCCGGAGATCGGAAAGTTCAGGACGGCGCGCTGGGTGGAGGCGCCGTAGAGGGCGTCCGCGGGCACGTCGAGCGGGCCCATGGAGTCGCTTTCGACGCGGAACTGTGCAGTGCGTTTCGGTTTGTCTGAAAGATCGGTGTTTTGCATCTTCCCCAGAATCGTTTGCGATTCCGGGGCGGAGTGTTCCAATCCTGCGGCCTCAAGACGGCGGTTTGTTTTGCCGCGCAAGCGGGCTGGTCTTAACCGGCCAGAGCCTCTGCTATCCGCCGGATTTCCCCGAGCCTCGCATTCCAGTCGCTTTCGCGCTGACGGTGCTCCGCGACCACGTTGGCCGGGGCGCCGCTGACGAAGGTTTCGCTGGAGAGCTTGGCGCGGACCTTGACGAGCTCCTGCTCGATCTTGGTGATTTCCTTGCCGAGCCGCTCGCGCTCCGCAGCGACGTCTACCAGCCCGTCGAGGGGCAGGTATAAATTGCCTAGCGGCGTCAGGGACGAGGGCGTGCCCCTGGACGGGCTCCAGGCGTCGTCGGCGTTTTGCAGGGACTCGGCGTTCAGCAGAATGCGGATGACTTCGAGGTCGTGTTCGGAAAGCGGCGCGGTCGCCTGCAGGACGAAGGGAACGCGCTTGTTCGAGGGCAGGTTGAAGTCGCGGCGCAGGCCGCGGCCCGCCTGAACAACGTCGAAACGGGCCTGGGCGCGGGCCTCGTCCTCGGGGAGTAGTCCGTAGTGGGCGTGGAAGTCGGCACCGAGGGGTTTGGGCCAGGGCGCTTGCATGAGGGAACGCCCGCCCTGCTCCTCGGGCAGGTCCTGGTGGAAGCCCAGCCCGTGCCAGAGTTCTTCTGTGATGAAGGGCAGGAAGGGGTGGAAGAGGCGGAGTGCGTGCGCGAGAACGAAGTCCATGACGGCCAGCGTGTTTTCGCGGATGCCTTCGTTGCCGCTGTTGAGGGAGGCCTTGGCCGCCTCAACGTACCAGTCGCAGTATTCGCTCCAGAAAAAGCGGTAGAGCGTTTGGGCGGCGTCCGAAAAGCGGTATTCGTCGAGGGCGGTGGAGACTTCGAGGATGGCGGTGTCCAGGCGCAGGAGAATCCACTTGTCGTCGGTAGTGAGCAGCTCGGAGCGGATTTCGGCCTCTGGGGAGCCGGCCTGCATCTGGCGAAAGCGCGCCGCGTTCCAGAGCTTGGTGCAGAAGTTGCGCCCCAGTTCTACGTTCTTTTCGTCAAACAGAACGTCCTGGCCGAGGGGGGCGCTGCGCATCACCCCGAAGCGGAGGGCGTCGGCGCCGAACTTGGCGATGAGGTCGAGGGGGTCTGGCGAATTGCCGAGGGACTTGGACATTTTGCGGCCCTGCTTGTCCCGGATGATGCCGGTGAAGTAGACGTTGTCGAAGGGCCGCTCGCCCATGTATTCGAAGCCGGCCATGATCATCCTGGCGACCCAGAAGAAGATGATATCGGGGCCGGTGACGAGGTCCGTGGTAGGGTAGAAAGCCTTGAGGGTCTGGGTGTTTTCCGGCCAGCCCATGGTGGCGAAGGGCCAGAGCCAGGAGGAGAACCAGGTGTCGAGCACGTCGCCATCCTGCTCCCATTGAGCAAGGTCGGCCGGCGCCTCCAGTCCGCAGTAAGCGATGGAACCGTCTTCGAGCTGGCGCACGGCCTCGGGCGGGACGGCGTGCCCGACGGCTTTGTGGGCGGCCTCGGCGTCGGTGCCCCGGAAGTACCAGACGGGGATGCGGTGGCCCCACCAGAGCTGGCGGGAGATGCACCAGTCCTGGAGGTTTTCCATCCAGTGCTCGTAGACCTTGCTCCAGCGCTCTGGGAAGAAGCGCATTTTGCCTGAGCGCACCACCTCGCGGGAGGCCTCGGTTGCGGGGTAACGCAGGAACCACTGGCTGCTCAGGCGGGGTTCCACCGGCACGTCGGCCCTCTCGGAGTAGCCGACGTTGTTCTGGTGGGGTTCCTCTTTGTCGAGGAGCCCGAGTTCGGTCAGGAGCGCGACGGCGACCTTGCGCGCTTCGAAGCGGTCGAGGCCGGCTAGGTCGGCTCCGGCGAGGGCGTTCATCGTGCCGTCGGGGTGCATGATGTCCACCGCGGCGAGACCGTGGCGCTGGCCGATTTCAAAGTCTGCCTTGTCGTGCGCGGGGGTGACCTTGAGCACGCCTGTGCCGAAGCCGAACTCGACGTGCGTGTCCGCGATGATCGGCACGAGGCGTTCCGCCTGTGGCAGTTCGCGCGGGAGCGGGCGCACGGCGTGCAGCCCGATGTATTCCTGATAGCGCGGGTCGTTCGGGTTGACCGCGATGGCCGTGTCGCCGGGAATGGTTTCGGGGCGCGTCGTGGCGATGGTCAGGAACGTTCCCGGCCGCTCCGCGATTTCCACGCGGAAGTGGGTGAGCGCACCGGACTGCGACTTCATGACGACCTCCTCGTCGGAGAGCGCCGTGCGCGAGACGGGGCACCAGTTGACCATGCGCTTGCCCCGGTAGATGGCGCCCTTGCGGAAGAGGTCCGCGAAGACCTGCTGGACGCACGCGGAGTATTCGGGGTCCATGGTGAAGCGCTCCCGCTTCCAGTCGCACGACGCGCCTAGCTTCTTGAGCTGCTGGATGATGATGCCCCCGTGCTTTTCCTTCCACTCCCAGACCTTCTCCAAGAACTTCTCGCGGCCCAGGTCGTCGCGGTGCCGGATGGCGCCTGATTTTTTAAGGGTGCGTTCGACCACCGTCTGGGTGGCGATGCCGGCGTGGTCGGTACCCGGGAGCCAGAGCACTTCTTTGCCGAGCATCCGGGCGCGGCGGGCCAGAATGTCCTGAATGGTATTGTTTAAAACGTGGCCGAGGGTCAGCACGCCCGTCACGTTTGGGGGCGGAATGACGATGGAATACGCTGGGCGCGAGGGGCTCACGCGCTCGGGATGCGCGTCGAAGCAGCCGTCGGCAAGCCACTGGGCGTACCATTTTTCTTCGATTGCCTGGGGTTCGTAGGTCTTTGGAAGCTCGGACATAAAAAGCGGGAGAGGAATCTCGGGTCCCCGGGCCGCAATGGCAAGCCCGCCTGTGTGCCGATCGTCTGCCGGGGGGTGAGAAGTGCTGTTGAGTTTCGGCGCTGACTGCGGAATGCTGGGGAGGTATGCAACGCCCCGAATCCTCTTTGAAGGCGCCCCTGGTCGTGGGAACGATCCATTCTCCGGGCGCGCTCCGCTGCGCCCTCAAGCTCAAGCCGGGCCAGGTGGATGTTCTCGAGCTGCGCGTGGATGCTTTTGAGGAGTCGCCGGATTTGCTCTGGCGGGCGGTGCCGCGTTTGGGCGCGCCCCTGCTGCTGACGGTGCGGCATCCCGCGGAGGGTGGCGCGGCAGCCTATGGGCCGGCGCGCCGGCGGGAGCTGTACAGGCAATATTTGCCCAGCGTGGCGTGGGTGGATTTTGAGGTTCGCTCGATGGGGGTCATGGCGGAAGAAATTGCGCTGGCGTCGGAGCTGGGGGTGCGGGTGGTCATTTCCGACCACCATTTTCGCGGGACTCCATCCCTGGAGGTCTTGAAAAAGCGGTTTGCAAGGGCGCAGGCCTGCCAGCCGGAACTGGTCAAGGTGGCGGCGACAGCTCGGACGCCCGCGGAGCTGGAGCGGTTGCTGGCGTTTCTAAACTGGAGCGAGCGGCGGCAGGCGGGAAGGCTCTCTGTGATGGGAATGGGTCGCTATGGGCAGATGTCCCGGCTGCTTCTGGGGAGTTGCGGTTCGGTTTTGAACTACGGATATCTGGACACGCCTCAGGTCTCCGGTCAGTGGCCGGCGGTGTTGCTCAAGCAGAGACTTGCCGAGCTTGGGGGTGGCGGGGCGGGGGATTGACCCGCGGGCGTGCCGCTTTTCGCCGGCGTGGGGAGGATTTCCGAAGAAAACGCAGTTGGGGGTGGTTGCGGGGTATGCTTTGTGCTACCAGTCACAGAAACCCCTTTAAACTTATGGCTGGCATCCAACTCTCAGGCTTGGCGTCCGGAATGGACTGGAAGACAACCGTCGACCAGCTCATGCAGATTGAGCAGGTCCCGCAGGATACGCTCAAGAAGAAGCAGGCGTTGGTGACGAGGACTCAGTCCGCCTACGATACGCTCAAGACGAATCTGACGTCTCTCAAGAACGCGGCGTTTGCGCTCCAGACGGGGTTGAGCGGGTTTCCGCGTGCGGCGTCGGTGACGGCCAATGACACTTCCACGTCTGCTTCGGATGCGGTTGCGACGACTTCCTCGGGGGCCGCGATTGGGGATTACCGGTTGAACGTGACGTCCCTGGGGTCGGCCTCGAAGCTCACGGGGGTTGCTTCGTCTGCGAGGCCAGATCAGTCGACTGCCTCGAGTCTCACTTTGGCAGATTACGGCGTAACCGCCGGCACGGTGACGATCAATGGTACGCAGTACAGCATTTCCGCATCAGACTTAAGTTCGAGTCTTGATTCTTTTTTTGGGCTAAGCGGGTCGCACAATAAACTTGGGGCAGCAAACACGATCGCCTCTGGTTTCAGTGCCTCTGTTGATGCGTCTGGAAACCTGATGTTGCAGGCCGGGACGGGATCGGGTGCGACTGGGTTCTCTGTGGGTTCCTCAGGCGACACGAGTAACTTTATGGCCGCCTTGGGGATGAGCTACAATTCCGCGCTCTCGACTGGAGTGAGTGCGAATGCAGCCTACACGCAGACCATGCCGACTGCGGCGTTGGGTAAGGTGACGTTGGCCGGACTTACAACCCCGTTTGGTGTCGGTGTGGCTGCGGAATCTCTCAAAATCAACGGTGTTTCCGTGGGAAGCTTCAGTTCCACGTCGAGCTTGGGTTCTGTGATTTCGGCCATCAACAGCAATCCAACCACGGGTGTGACTGCTTCCGTGGATGGCACCACTGGCAAGCTGGTTCTTACGGGAAGCTCTCTTGGCCGCACCGCGATATCTGCGGCAGGTTCGGGTAGTAACTTGCTAGCCACGCTTGGTTTGGGGGCAGGGGCGACTTCTGTCGAGGGAACCGGTATGTCTTACACCTTGTACGCAAATGGCGGTGCGGGTGTTGCTGGTACTAGCGATACTTCGACGATCGACTTGTCCCAGTACGGGTACGGGCCGACCACGGTTGCCGTTTCCAACATTGGCGACTTTAAGGTCCGCGTCTCCAGCAGCGGGGCGGAATACAAGACGAAGATCAACTCCCTTATTTCTGCGTACAACGACCTGAAGCAGATGCTGGAGGATTCCACCAAGATTACGGTGGGCAGCGACGGGAAGGTGTCTGCCAGCGTCTTCTCCAGCCGGGCGGACATCAACAATCTGCTTTCGACGATCAAGAGTAAAGTCTACTCCCAAGTTTCTGACAACACCGGGGGCACGGTCAATTCCAGTTATGATACCGCTGGCAAGATCGGCTTGGGTTTTGATTCGACCGGGAAGATGCAGATCACGGATTCGACCAAGCTGGATGCGGCTCTAGCCAACAATCCTTCTTTCGTGGATTCCCTCTTCAACCTGAACAAGGGTGTGACCTCCGCGCTCTCTCCTCAGAATCAGGGGATCGCGACGCGCATCTACAACATCACCAATTCGATGGTTTCGACAGGCGGGCTGGTTCTGACTGCCAAGGCGTCTCTGACGACCCAGAACACCCGGTTGCAGTCTCAGATCGATTCGATGACACGCACGCTGGCGCAGCAGCGCACTTCGCTGGAGCGGAGTTTCATCGCGATGGAGCAGGCTCAGTCCCGCTACCAGAGCATGACGTCCCAGCTTACAAACGCTTTCAAATGAAGCAATTGAGACTTATTATTTTGTCCGCGGCGGGGGCTCTTACGGTCGCGGGCTGCCAGTCTGACAAGGTGGCGGGCAAGCCGAGGGCGGATGCGCCCCAGAACTGGTTTGTGCCATCCTCTCCCGGACGTGTGATGCGTCGCGTCGCGATGCTGCCGATTTATCATGCCCGCCTGCCCGGGGAGGTGCTGAAGGACGTGGATGCCGCGTTGCTGTCCGAGCTTTCCAAGAAGGCGATTTTTGAGGTGGTACCGGTCTCCCGCGCCGAACTGGAGGGACTCATCAGCCTGCGCGAGGTTTCGTCTGTGGAAACCATTCCGGGGGATTTGTTTCCAAAGCTACGGGAGCATTATGGAGTGGAGGGTGTGATGCTGACGGATTTGACTCACTATTCGCCGTATCGGCCTGTCTCGATTGGGGTACGCTCGAAGTTGGTGGATATCGAGAGCGGCAAGATCCACTGGGCTAGTGATATTTTGCTGGATTCAGGCAATGCCAATGTGGCCAGGGCGGCCAAGGATTATCAGAAGGTCATGTGCCGCGATAATTTCCCCATACAGAGCGACGGGGGCACCGTTCTTATGAGCCCTCGGCTTTTTGTGAAGTTCGCGGCGTTTTCGAACTACGCGAGCTTGCAAAGATGAGTGCAGCTGATCTAATTTCCTAAAGTTTTCCCGTTTTATACCGACATAGTTGTTATGAGCATTCAACCCTTACGTTCAGTTGGAGCAGGTGTCACGGCAGCACAAGCCGCCGCGCAAGCGGCCGCCGCTGCACAGGCCGCGCAGACGGCGCATGGTCCCCGTCCTAAAGACGGTGTACGCCGCCCCCACGCAGATGAGGACCAAAATGTTTTTTCCCCTCCAGGGGTGATGTCCCGTTTGGTGAAGTCGATGCGCGCCGACGAAGTGATCCGCGCCGAGGCGGTGACTCGCGGAAGCGAGCTGTCTGCGAGCAAGGGTTACCCTTCTGACACGGTGGTGAACACTGTGGCTTCCCGGTTGGTGGGCGGGCAGTAGTCGGTTGCTCATTCTGATGCAGGACGCCCAGTTCGCGCAGCTGTACAAGCAGGCTTCCGTAAATACGGCCAGCCCAGGGGTTCTTGTTTTGATGTTGTACGATGGAGCGCTACAGTCGCTCCATCGTGCGGAATATGGTTTCGCTCTTGAGAGTCCGACGAAGCGGTTTGAGGAAATTCACAATGGGCTCATGCGAGCCCATCAGATTTTGCGGGAATTGCAGCAGTCTCTTGATCTGGAAGTAGACTCCGAGTTCGGCGATCGCATGTATGCGCTTTACGGGTTCATGTTGGACAAAATTTTTGAGGCCAATGTGAAGAAAGAGGTGGAAGGTTTGCCTCCAGTGATTGAGATGCTGAAGTCGATACGGGATTCTTGGGAGGAAATGCTGAAGGGTACCCCGGACCTTCTGCTCTGATTTTGGCAACTTTTTAGTCGGTTTTTCAAAACGCGTCGGGGAGGTGGGATACACTGGCGCGCAATCCTATGTCCGGCACACGGAAACCGCGGCAATCTGGAATTTCCGTTTTTTGGAATCTGCTTTCCGCGCTGGAGCAGGCCGTGCAGCTAGAGTCTCAGGCGATCAGGGAGAGGGACTTCCACGCGATGACGGTGCTGCACGACGCCAAGCGATCGGACTTCGAGAGGCTCGTTGCCTTGGGCAAGCGTCTTGGCATTGATCGATCCAGCCAGGAACTGGACGTGCGGATGAGGGCCCTTGCGCAGAGTGAGGCGAGAAACGCGGAAATGGCTCGCCAAGCCGCCGAGTTGTTTCGGGATGAGTTGCGAAAAATGAACGGCGACTCGAGAAAGTTGAAGAATTTCCGTCAAGCTTACGTGGGAGAGCCATCCAAACCTGACTTTACAGCCGAAGGTTAAGTTAATGAGCTCATCCCAATCCCTCCATTCCTCAATCTTAATTGTAGACGATGACGCCGATGTGCTGGCGGCACTTTCTCAGACGCTTGAGTCCGTGTGTGATAGCATCATTTGTTGCACGGGCTCAGCCGCCGCGCTTCGGGAACTCGAGCGCGAGCAGTTTTCGGTTGTACTCACGGATCAGTACATGCCGGAAATGAACGGAATCCAGCTTCTGGAGCGGGTGCGGGAGCTGCAGCCGAACTGCTCGAGGTTGTTGATGACAGGAATGGTCGGTGTCGAGACCTTGGTGGGGGCGATTAATTCCGGTGAAATTTATCGTTTCGTCTCAAAGCCTTGGCAAAAGGCGGATTTGCTGGCGACGATCGAGAACGCAGTGCAACGGTTCGAGCTGTTGAATGAGAACGAAAGGCTTCATTCCGAAACCCTCAGGTTGAATATGCGGTTGGAGGGGGCAAATGCCTCTCTTCGCCAGAGCCTGGAGACCGTCACGGAGCAGAAAACCACCATCGACCGTGCGCACGACGCTCTCAGGCAGAATTTTGACCACTCGCTTGGTTTGTGTTTCCGTTTGATCAGCACCTTTTACCCCCTCTTGGGTAAGCAGGCGCAGGCCGTGGTGGAAATCTGCAGGGCCATGGCTGCCTCGGAGTATTTTAGTGACGCCGAGAGGCACGTGCTGATGACGAGCGCGTGGATCTATGACATTGGCCTGGTTGCGCTGGACAGACCGCTGCTTCACAAACTTTTGACCCGGCCGGAGTCGTGTTCGCCCGAGGAGCGCGCCCTGATGTGCCATCATCCGATTATTGGACAGACGCTTGCGGCTTTTGTGGATCAGCTGCAGGAGGTAGGCGCCACGATACGCGCCCACCACGAAAGGTTTGACGGGTCGGGATATCCCGACGGAAAGGCGGCTGAGGCCATTCCGTGGACCGCCCGCTGCCTGGCTGTTGCCGTGGCCTATGTTCAGACGGGTCTGCCGAGGGAGGAGGCATGTGAGTTTGTCCGCGCGGAGTCGGGAAGAGCTTTTGACCCGGAGGCGGTAAGGTTGTTTTTCAGGGCGAACCGCCTGTCGAATTTGCCCCCGAATGTGAAGGAGGTTCTGATGAGCGAACTTAGGCCGGGAATGCAGCTCGCCAGGGGTATTTTGACGCCGTCTGGAATGCTTTTAGTGCCGGAAGGACAGACCTTGAATGAAGTCTCTATTTACAAGCTGACCAACCACAACCGGCTCAATCTGGTGACCGAGCGGCTTCTGATTTACGGTTAAGCAGTGGTTTGGCGCGCGGGTTAGGAATAAAACAGGCCGCGCAGGGAGCCGGTGGCAAGGTGGCATAATCCTTGCTTCTGTCAGAAGGATGATTCCGCTACTCGCATCTGGGGCCGCATCCATCGCCAGTGTTTTGGTCAACCGCGCTGCGGGCGCTTCCTCCTCTTCAGCAGGAAACATCGCGCTGGACCCTAAGGCTTTTCAGAAGGCCCTCTCCAAGGTGACGCAGGAACGTCCCGACCAATCGCCAGCGCAGCAGCAGGCGGCCGCTTTGAGCCACCGTCTGATGCATGCCCCTGAGGTGGAGTCGGCATTGACCAACCAGCCTGCGGGTTCGGTCAGCGCGGTCGAGGTGCGCGGGGATGGCTCAGTGGTGCTCCAGACGGCAAGGGGCCCGGTGGCGGTTCAGTTGACGGAGGCTTCGCGAGCGCTCGCCCAGCAGGTGTACGCTTCATCCGCTGTGTCGGGTGTGCAGGCGGGTGCTGCTTTGGACGCGTCGGGAAACGGATTGCAGTCGTCTGTGAGGCTGCCTGTTCAGGGGGCGTCGCTGCGCTAGTCTCTGGAGAGCGATATTAGTCCTCAAGTTCTGGCTAATGGCACAGGCAATGCTCACTAAGGTTTCTGAATGATCGAGAAAATATTTTCCAGCCCCAGCTACGAGGGGTCCAAGGTGCTCATGGATGTGGCGGTCATGAGGCAGGAAATTCTTTCCTCCAACTTGGGGAACATCGAGACCCCGGGTTACAAGCGCATGGAGATCAGTAAGGATTTTACCAAAGTTTTTGCGAAGGCGATGAAGGCAGGGAAGCCGGCGGCAACTGGGATGCCTGGCGTAAATGTGGATACCATGTCCCCTGCCCAGCGGAAGGACGGCAACAATGTTGTTTTGCAGGACGAGCTTCTGGCGATGGGTAAAAATGGGGCGGAGTATGAGACCCTGGTGGATTTTGTAAGTGGCACGATGCATACCCTGAAGCAGGCCATCACTGGGCACGTTCAGTAAGGGGCGCTTTCGGTTGACTGTAAGTTTACTGTAAACTTGAAATTATGAATTTTCTCAGTGGAATACATGCCACCAGCAGTGCTTTGACTGCCGAGCAGATCCGAATGGATGTCGTGGCGCAAAACATCGCCAACGCCTACACCACCAAGGATGTGAACGGAGGGCCTTACCAGCGCCAGACTGTATCGTTTCAGTCGATGCTCGGCGGGATGAGTGGAGTGGAGAAGGGGGTCAGGGTTGGCGGGATCAAGCCTGACACGACGCCTGGCGACATGATTTATAACCCGGGACATCCTCATGCCGACAAGGATGGGATGCTTCGGATGCCGAATGTGCAATTGGCGGTTGAAATGGTGGATTTGATGGGGGCCTCGCGTGCTTATGAGGCAAATTTGAGCGTCGCTCGGAATGCGCGTTCCATGGCCATGAAGGCGTTGACAATCGGAAAATAGTTTATGCGAGTAGGTCCACTTCCATCTGTGCTGTCTCCTGAGGCGAATCCCTTGCAAAAGTTAGAAGAAATGACTGGGGCGCTGTCCGCTGGCTTGAACACTCCCGGGGCCAGGGGGCCGGGCTTAGGTGCGGCGGCTCCTCCCATGGGTGTGGGTGGGGTGATGCGGGTTGAGTTTTCAAATTTTTTGAACAAGGCCGTCGGTGAAGTGGAGGGCAAGATGCGTTCCGCCGAGGTGGAAAAGACCAAGGTTTTGACGGGGGAAGCGAACAACCTCCATCAGGCAACGATCGCAGCCTCCGAGGCTGGGATCGCGTTTTCCTTGATGGTGGAGGTGCGGAACAAGCTGGTGGAGTCCTACCAGGAGATCATGCGTATGCAGGTCTGATGCGGGTATGAATGGATAGACGACGAACGACTGAACGATGAATTCGCTTTTTCAACAACTCCGGCAGCTCTGGTCCCAGTTAGGGATAAACCAACGGGTCACGCTCGCCGTCACCGGTGCGGCCGTTGTGGCAGGGATGATCGCCCTGATCGCTTGGTCCCAGCGTCCCCAAATGCAGCTTCTGTATGGAAGGCTGAGCCCCAAGGATGTGTCTTCGGTCATGGCCTCGATCCAGGAGCTCGGTGTCAAGAGCGAGATGGGGGCGAATGGAACTGCCGTGTTCGTTCCTTCGGATCAGGTCCACAAGGTGCGTATGGCGCTGGCGGCAAAAGGCATTCCCTCGGGCGAAGGTGTCGGCTTCGAGATATTCGACCGCGCGAATTTCGGGGTTTCCGATTTCATCCAGAGGACGAATTACAACCGTGCGCTGCAGGGAGAATTGTCCCGCACGATTTCGCAGCTCCAGGGCATTCGTTCGGCGCGCGTTTTGATCGTGACCCCTGAAAATCGTCTGCTTTTCACGGATGCGCGCACGAAGCCGACGGCCTCAGTCTTCGTCGAGGGGGCTATCAATCTCGAGCAGGTGAATTCCATTAGGTTTCTCGTGGCGAATTCCGTGGAAGGGTTGAAGACCGAGGACGTGTCGGTTGTGGACAACCGGGGGCAGAACCTGACGGAGGGGATGAAGGACGATCCCTTGATGGGTCCGGCAACCGGCCAGATGCGCCTTCGTCGCAGCATCGAGGATTATTTTACACACAAAGTGGAGACGATGCTGACCACCGTACTTGGAGCTGGAAAGTCCGTGGTCCGCGTGTCGGCCGAACTGGATTCCGAGGCGATCACGAAGAGCGAGGAAAAGTTTGACCCGGAGGGTCAGGTGGTCCGCAAGGAGACGACCACGGACGACACGACGACTACGAACGAGACCGACGCATCGGCGCAGCCTGCGGGCAGCACTGCAAACCTTCCTGGTGCTGTGGAGGGCGGGAAGACCGGCAAGACCAGCAACAGCGACAAAAAGAATAAGGAAACGACCTTTGAAATTAATAAGTCGATTTCGAATGTGGTGAAGGCTCCAGGAAGCGTGTCCCGTCTGACGGCGGCCGTGGTGGTCGCCCCGGATTCGGCTCTCGCGAATGAGAAGGACGCCACAAAGGCGGACGCAAAGCGTGAGGAGCGAAAGACTATGCTGCGCGGCATGGTCGCCAACGCCCTTGGCGTTAAGGGAACCGAGGCAGAACTCAAGCGGGTGGTGTCTATCGAGGAAATGCCTTTCAAGGACGCGCCGAAGGAGGACGTTGGAATTCTGGACACATTGATGCGCAACTCTGATTTGCTGCGCGACGCGGGTGCCGTTCTCGTGGCGGTCATCTTGTTCGCTGCTTTTATGCGCATGCTCAAGAAGACCAAGCCGGACGAGATACCGATGGAGATGCTGACCGCGCAGTCCGAGACTGAGTCGAACCGTGCATTGACTGGAGGCCAGGGTGGGGCTGGCGGCGGCGCCTCTTTTTCCGTCGGGCAGCCTGTGACGGTGGACCTTATCAACGATATGATCCGGCGGAAGCCCGAGAATATCGGTGCGGCGTTGCGTAACTGGATGGACGCTGAGAAGCCCGAAAATTCCTAGGGATCTAAGAGTGGTTTTTTTAACAAAGGTAGAGTGTATTTAAGCTTGAAGGCCAAATGACCGCGAACTACAGCAGCCTGAACAAGACCCAGAAACTGGCCTCGTTTCTCATCCTTCTCGGACCGGAAACGGCTGGTGAACTGCTGAGGCACTTCACCCCGCAGCAACTGGAGGAGGTCGCTCGGGAGATGGTCTCGATACCGTACGTGGACCCTTCGCTCCGAGATTCGATCTTGGATGAGTTTTCTGCGGTAGTTCTGGAAGGCATTCAGGCGGCGCTGGGCGGAAGCTATTTTGCCCAAAGCTCCATCGAAGTCGCCAAGGGTGATTATCATGCCGACAAGCTGATGTCCCGCGTGGCCCCCCGTCCGATTCTGGATGAGGGGATTGCGGAAATGGACGGCAGACAGGTGTTTAACTTGCTGCGTTCCGAGCAGATGCAGACGATCGCCTTCATCATGTCCTGCATGGAGCCGAAGAAGGCTGGGGACGTTCTCCGGCTTTTGTCTGCCGAGCAGCGTGAGGAAGTTGTGGAGCGGTTGGGGACGATGGAACCGACCTCTCGGGAGTGGGTGAAGAAGGTTTCCGCGAATTTGCAGCGTTACTTCGACCGTCGTTCCCAGCAGGGGATTCAAAAGGCGGGTGGCGTGGGCGCTTGCGCAGACATTCTCAACTCGCTCGACAAGGAAACGCGGAAGGCTCTGATGACCTCTCTCGATTCACGCAATGCCGATTTGGGCACTGCAATCCGGAAGCGGGTGTTCGGGTTCGACGACCTTACCCGTCTCATGGAGAAGGACCTGCAAAAGGTGCTCAAGGAGGTGGACGTGGCAGACCAAGCCAAGGCTTTCAAGGGAGCCAAAGAAGACACTCTGGCGTCTTTCTACAGGGTGATGTCCAAGCGTCAGGCGGCGGGCGTCAGGGAAGAAGTGGACATGCTACCGCCCATGCGTGCCAAGGACGTCGAGAAGGCGCAGGATCTTATGGTTGCTGTGGCAAGGCGTCTGGACGAGGCTGGCGACATCAGCATCGACGGGGAATAAGAGATGGCGTCCGTTTCCCGCTCCACGCTTGTTTTTTCCCAGGTCCCCAAGTCGATTCATCTGCTTGGTCAGGCGCCGGTTATAACGTATTCATCGGGGGAGTACGACAGGGCTGTGAACGAGGCTTATCACCGGGGAGTCGAGGAGTCCCGGCACGCCCTTGAGGCGGAGATTATCCGAGTCAGCGCCGAGGCTGAGGCCGCGAATAGCGGTGCACTCTCGAAGCTTGCTGAGAGACACGAGCAGGCCGTATCCCAAATGCGCGCTTTGTTGCCGCGGTTGGTAGTGGACGCGACGGCTAGGGTTGTTTCGGGGATTCCGGTGGATGCCGCTTTTGTAAAGGCGGTAGTCAATGACCTCCTGAACGACGTGGCTCCGGGTGCGGAAAATGTGGAGATCCAGTTGTGCCCGGAGGACGCGGAAAAGGTCGCTGGATTCGATCAGGAGCTGCGGCATAAATTTCCCACCCTGCAGCTGATTGAGAACAAGGACATCGCTCCGGGAGACTGCCTTGTGAAAACCCGTTTCGGCGTACTGGACGGCAGAATGTCCTCCAAGTTAAAGGCTGTGGAAAGTCTTTTAAGCTAGGTTTTTACCCATTATGAACGCCGAGATGTGGGGGGGGGACAGGCTTTCGGAACGGTTACGCGGAGGGCGTTTGACCCAGCGGATCGGCCACATTGTGCAGGTGACCGGATTGGTGATGGAGTCGGATGGACCGAATCTGTCCTTGGGAGAGGTTTGCCAGGTTTCCTCAGCTCCCGGTGAGCCGCCGATTTTTGCCGAGGTGGTGGGATTCAGGGGGCATCGGCTTCTTTTGATGCCGTTGGGGGAGATGGACAACATTCGAGTGGGTTCGGAGGTGATTGCCTCGAACTTTGCGAGCGGGGTGCCGGTGGGACCCGCCCTGAAGGGACGGGTTTTGGACGGTCTAGCCCGTCCCATCGACGGCAAGGGCCCGCTGCCCCCGATGCCGGTTTCAGGACTGCGTAATGCGCCTCCACACCCCCTTAAGAGGCAGCGGATTCTGGAGCCCTTCGCCACCGGGGTGAAGGCGCTGGACGTGTTCACGCCCATCGGTCGCGGGCAGCGCATGGGCATTTTTTCCGGAAGCGGCGTCGGCAAGTCTACGCTGCTCGGGATGATGGCGCGGGGAGCTGAAAGCGATGTGAACGTGATTGCGCTGGTGGGCGAGCGCGGAAGGGAACTGCGCGAGTTCATTGAGAAGGATCTGGGCGAGGAAGGTTTAAAGCGTTCTGTCATTGTCGTTTCCACTTCCGACCAACCCGCCCTGGTCCGTCTGCGGGCGGCGTTCACGGCGACGGCGATAGCCGAGTACTTCCGCGATCAGGGGCGGCAGGTGCTGTTCATGATGGATTCCGTCACTCGTTTTGCCATGGCGCAACGGGAGGTCGGGCTTGCCATTGGGGAGCCTCCAAGCAGCCGCGGCTACACACCCTCGGTGTTTGCGATGTTGCCCCGACTGATGGAAAGGTCCGGCGCCGGTGAGATTGGAGCGATCACCGCTTTTTACACGGTGCTTGTCGAGGGCGACGACATGAACGAGCCGATCGCGGACGCGGCGAGGGGCATTCTGGACGGGCACGTGGTTTTGACGCGGGCCCTCGCGACCGCGAATCATTTTCCAGCGGTCGACGTTTTGGAGAGCATCAGCCGATTGGGGCGCGATATTTGTTCAGATTCCCAGTATGTTCTTGCGGCTCGGGCCCGAGATTTGCTGGCTCTGTACCGTAGAAACGAGGATCTGATCACGATCGGAGCCTACGCTAAAGGATCGAACCCAAAGGTAGATCAGGCCATCGACAGGCACGGGCCGCTCATGGATTTCTTGAAACAACCTATGGGTGAGACGGTTCCCTTGGCGAAGGCCTGGCAGTCGATCAGTTCCGCGATACAATGAAGCCTTTTACCTTCAGCCTTGAATCTGTTCTGCAACTGCGCTCCCGCGAAGAGGACGTTGCCAAGGATTCCTATGCCGAAGCGGTGTCTTTCTACAATCGTACTTTGGTTTCACTGGAGACGGGTATTGGGGATCTTGAAGGTCTACAAAGCACGCTCTCCGAAAAACGGCAGGGTGTCTCGAAGAAGGACGACCAGTTGCTGTACCTGCAGGCCATTCGCCAGCAGCGCACCTTTTGCGATACCTTGACGCAGCGTCTTGCGCGTGCGGAGCAACTCAAGGAACTGCGGTTCCGCCTCTGGATGGAGGCTCGCACCAAAACCCAGATGCTGGACCGGTTGAAGGAGCGCCACAAGGCGCGCTACGACGCCGACGTCGCAAGGCAGGAAGAGAAGGCCCTGGACGACCTGGTGTCTTCACGGTGGGTCTCCCGGATGCGCGAACTGGAATATTCTTTTTGATTTATGCTGGCTGCCCCATGGTTTTTGGTCGTCGTGGCGCTCGTTGTGAACGTGCTGACCTCCGCTCTTTTATTGAATTCCGAGTCTTCCAAGATCCGGGCCCGTCTAGCCGTGAAGCCGGGACCCAGTGCGGAAGAAGTTGCCTCGCAGGAGGCCGCCGCCGCCGCCGCCGCCGCCCCGCCACCAGTGATCTGGAGCTTCAAGACAGCTGCGGTCGACGAATTGATTGCCGAGCTGAAGAACGAGCGGCAGAGTTTGATGGAGGAGCAGAAAGACCTGGCCGCGCTGTCTTCTCAAGTGACTGCCGAGCGGCAGGAAGTGGAGCGCGTGAAGTCCGAGGTGGCAAAGATGCGGCAGGAACTGGACGCCAGGGTGGTTGAGGTGGCTGAAAATGAGCGGGACAACTTAAAGAAGCTGGTTCAGACCTACATGGTGATGCCGCCCGCGAGCGCTGTGCTCATCCTTCGCGAACTGGACGAGGACACGGTCGTGAAAATCCTTTCAAACATGAAGGCCGACCGTGTCGCATTGATCTTGGGGGAAATGGCGCGCGTTGCGGACAAGAGCTCAGACGAACCGCCCTCCCGCCGTGCGGCGCGGATTTCCGACAAGCTGCGGCTGATGAAGGCTCTCAAGAAGGAGGTGGCGCAATGAAGGTTTCGAGTGGAGGTTTTGATTTTTCTGCAGCGCAATCCCTTTTGCCGGTGGGGCCCGCCGTCAAGGGCGGTTCGGGGGACCTCTCTGCCGGGTCGTCTGACGTTGCGGATTCCCAAGATTTTGGAAGCCTGCTTTCTAGGGGGGTGTCGGATTCTGAATCAGTTACCCAGTCTGCGAAAGCAGGTTCCGGAGACGCAAGGCATGCTGCAAAAGTAGGTGCTTCTAAAGCATCGCCTGGATTAGTGGCGTCCAGGGTTTCTCGAGCTCAGCAGGGAAGCGGCGTGGTTCTCTCTAAGGGTTCGAGAGACCTTTCGAATTCTCAAGACAGGGCTTCTTCTTTATCATTGTCTGAATTCGTTTCCGGAGATGCCGGAAGTTCCGACGCACCGGAGTTGGATGTCAAAGTCGGGGGCACGGGCGAGTTGCTGGCTTTGGGTCTCTCTGATTTGCCCCCGGATCCAAGGTTGGCGGATCCCTCGGAGCTAGCAATGGAGGCTGCTGCAGTGGCTGCGCTCTCCGCCGCATCCTCTTTGGTGATTCCCGTCTCGGTGCAATCTTCGGTCTCGGCTGAATCTGACGGTTCCGGTGTGGCTCTTCAGGTTTCGGTCCAAGGAAACGGCGCTGGATCCCAAGGTGGACCATTTGGTCAACTGGCTCAGATTGCTTCCCGGGCTTCTTCGTCTGAGGTTTCTGTGCCAAAGCAAGTTTCTGTTCCTCCCACTGAAATCTCTCCCGTGCAGCAGACCGCCGCTGCCGACCTTCAGTCGAATGTTTCGCTTCCTCCAAGCGGGCCGGTTATTGGCCAAACAGGCCGATCCGATTCCCGAGTTCAGGTTGAGGTTTTGGCAGGTGTGCCGGTGAAGTCGAACGAGTCTTCTTCTCTTGATGCAGATTCATCGTTGTCTGGTGCGGTTGTATCCGTTCCGGTTGAGGGTCAGGCCCAGAGCGCCCCGGTGCTGCCTATTTCCAGCCCGCTGATTTCACTGACGGCCACGTCTGCTCAGCTAGCTGCGCTGGTTGCTGCGTCTTCTCAGAAGGTCGGTTTGCCGCGTGCAGTTGCTTCTGACAAGGTTGCGGCTTCTGCGGCTCTACCTGCGAAACTTGCCGGGGATGTGAGGTCGGCTGTGCTGGCTGCTGAGGTATTCTCGAGCAATAATGCCGATCCCTCCGGCCAGGGTGCTTCAATTGTCGCCGCCGGTTCGGCCGAGGAGCCTGTGGTCCAACCACAAAGTTCCTCATTGGGCCTCGCTGGCGTAGCTCAGGAAAACGGTTCCGGAAAATCAGGCGCTGTCGGAGTTGGCGACGAGGGTAAAAACGCTTCGGGTTCCGGTCTGGAGCAGGAGTCCAGAGCATCCGAGCAGGGCGGCCACGGCAAGCCCGTTGAAGTCAGTGCCCGGGCTAAGGCTAGGTTGCCAGATGCAGAGCTTCGATCTGGCACGCGAGATGCTAACGAACTGACTGTGCCCAAAGAAGAGACCAGTGTACGAGTCCGTGCGACGGCTGAAAGTCTGCCTGCTTCGATCGACGAAGCGCCGCAGAGTTCAGCTTTTGTGGACAAGGCTGATTCAAGTCAATCGGCTGTGAGTTCCGCTATTGGTGCAGGCAACCGTCCTTTATCGGAGGCGGTCTCCAAGCCCACTGTTCTGCCTCCTGTGCAGGTAAAGACCAATGAAGTGTGGCGTGTTGTTCAAGACGCCATTCAGAGGGCCCGGTCCGAGAATCCCTCTCATCTTGCTGTTGAGGTGCGCATGGATGATGGATCCACGCTGGGTGTCGAGTTGCGCATGAGTAGCACGGGTCTTCAGGCGTCGTTCCGTTCTGAGTCCCAGACTTTGTTGCGTTCCATCGAGTCTCAGTGGTCTACATTCGTCTCCAAGGAGACTGCGGACGCCCGAGTGACAAGTGCGGTTTTTGAAAGTCGGTCAAGTTTCGGTGGTTCCACCGATTCTGGGACCAGTGGAGGTGAGCGGCGCCAGCAAATGGAGGACGCGCTCTCTGCTTCATCGTTGGGGCAGATGGGAGAGTCTGGTTCGGATGTTTCGGCCAAGTCTGGCTTGAAATCTTCCCAGGCGGGGTCGGTGCAAAACGGCCGGATCACGGCATACGCTTAGTATAATTAGAGACCATGAGTACAACATCAGTTGGAAATACTAATTCCATTCAGGACCTGAGTCAGTTCAGCCCTACTGTGCAGCAGGCGCTTCAGGGTGTCACGATAAAGGGGAACAAGTCGAGTCTCACTCAGGACGATTTCTTGAAGTTATTGACCGTTCAGTTGGCGAATCAGGATCCGCTCAAACCCATGGAGGATGCCCAGTTTATGGGTCAGATGGCGCAGTTTGCCTCCTTGGAGCAGACTAAAGAGTTAAACGCGACGGTCGCAGGCCTTTCGAGCACGCTGGGATTCAGCTCGGCTCAGCAGTTCCTCGGCAAAAATGTCACGCTCAATGTTGACGGAGCGGAAATCACAGGAACTGTTTCGGGTGTCGCGATGGTGAAGGGCGTCCCGCAGCTCATGGTCAACGACAAGATGTACACCACAGATAAGGTCACAGCTGTGACGCTTCCAACTCAGTAAAACACTTAAATTCTCCGGCCAACCTTCAACCTCATCTAACTTATGTCTCTTGCTTCCAGTCTCAACGTCGGTGTTAGCGCCCTTCGTGCCTACTCCGAAGGAATCCAGGTGGTCTCCAACAACATCGCCAACGTGAACACGGTTGGCTACAAGGCGTCCCACGCGCAGTATTCTGATACTTTTTCCAACATCCTTCGGCCCCTGGTTCCGAACGAGAACAACACGGCAGTGAAGATTGCTCCCACGCAGGTTGGGGGTGGGGTGCAGATTGAGTCCGTGGCTCCAGTTTTTTCTCAGGGCACGATCCAGGTCACCAATTCGAATAGCGATCTCGCTATTGCCGGGAACGGCTTTTTCCGCGTCAAAAACCCCCAGACCGGTCAGTATTTTGTCACACGTGCGGGGAACTTTCGTGTCGACGCTGATGGTTATCTAGTGACGCAACAGGGGTTTCGTGTGCAGGGTGCCTACGGGGCAAAGACGAAGGTGGTTTATGACACCACCACAAAGGGTTATGATGTCAAGGGGCAGCAGGACAATGACAAGGTTGTTGTGCCGACTGGAATTACCAGCAAGACGGTGGTGGGCGCTGCGACGACTCTTGGAAGCTACGTTTTCAGTGTGCCGTCAACTCTCGGTTTGGTGGTTGGGATGCCGATTTCCGGAAGCGGTATTGCTACTGGGGCCAAAGTGACTGCCATTGATGCCGTCACCAACAAGGTGACGATGAGTGCAGCTGGAACTGCTACGAATTTGAGCACCGCTTTGGTGTTCGGTTTAAAGACGGTGGACTCAGGTAGTCTGACCTTGACGCTGCCTGCCGATTACGAGCGTGCTGACCTCCAGAAGGGAATGTTCATCACTGGAGCCGGCATTGCACCTGGTACCACCATTGAGACCTTTAGTGGAAACGTCAAAAAGACCATTCCAGCTTCGTCAGGGTCTCTGACGCTCACTGGGGTTACGACTACGAACGGCTCCACAACGCTCACGGCCGACAGTACGGCCGGTCTCGCTCCCGGCATGCTACTGTCCGCCGGCAGCGGCGTGGTTCCTGGATCCAAGGTCATCACTGTGGCTGCTGATGGTGTGACCTTCACGATTGATACTCCAGCCGTGGGGTCGATTGCGGGCACTCTTTCCGTGGTGGCCGCTGGAAATAAGACACTGGATGAGGCTTCTAACTTGATCAACATGTCGGACATCACCGGCTTGACTGTCGGGATGAGTGTTTCCGGTGAGGGATTGCCGACGCCCGCCTATATCAGTGACATTGCTTCTGTTCCGAATCTTGATGGCACTTACAGCGTGGCCCTCAGGAATGCTGCTCCGATCACGATGGCTGGTGCCTCCTATAGTGCTCCCGCTGGTGCGACCGGATCGATCACTTCTACGGTTTCGATTTCGGATACTTCCAAGCTCAAGGTTGGTGACAAAATCACTTCGTCAGGAACTCTGGCAGGCGCAACCTGGACGGCTGGCAGTAATGTTCTCACTGTGACATCGACTGCCGCTCTGCACGTGGGCGACGAAATTGCCGGCGGCACTGGGCTTCCGTATGGAAGCAAGGTTGTTTCCATTACGAATGGAACAACCTGCGTTCTGAGCGGAACTGCCACGGCAACGAATGCTACCGGTACCGCCTTGGCGACCGTCGTCGATTTTGGAACGGTGACCGGGATCACAAACTCCACCGGGTTTACCATGAAGTGCACCGAGGCACTTCTGGGGACCGCCTCGACTGTATCGGCCAATATGGGCTCCGCGGCTGTGGCGAGTACTCTTCTGACGGCCCAAGGGTCGAAGGTGTATCCTCCCGGCAATTCTTACGGGGCCGTTAAGTTGGCTTTTGGCGACGCGACTGTTGTTTTGAGCAAGCGCCCCACGGTGGACAGTTTTGATGATGTTACGTTCTCGTTAGGCACCAATTACACGCAGGCTTCCAAGGTGGGCGACGTGAAGATCGCGTTCTCGGAGGGCGATAATTTCACTTATTATGGCACTGATGGCGTGGCGCTTTCCGGAATTCCGTTGAGTGCTGCAGAATCAGGCGGACCGAAGATCCGTACCTTCAACGTGGGTACTTCCGGCGACATCAACATCATCCTGTCGAACGGGCAGACCTTCACCGCTGGTGCCGTGCTGCTGCAGAGCTTCAAGGATCCGGGTGCGCTCACCCGTGAAGGGGACAACCTCTTCTCCGGCATCACCACCGCAGGCCCTTACAACGGTTTGTTCGAGGACTCCAACATCGCGGCCTTGACGCCCTCCAATGGCGGCTTGGGTGCCATCAACGGCGGTTCTCTGGAGTTGTCGAATGTGGATCTCGGTGAGGAGTTTTCCACGATGATCACAACTCAGCGCGCCTTCCAGGCGGGTTCGCGTATCGTGACCACTTCGGACCAGATGCTCGAGGAAGCTGTCAATCTGAAGCGCTAATCTAGCCCTGCGGCACTAATATCTCCAGGCCCCCTGTAACGCCTCCTATTCCATGGCTGACGAAGTAACTGATCCAGCGCTCGATCCTAACGGTGAAGGCAAACCGCCCGCAAAAGCAGGGAATCCCATGATTCCCTTGGTCATCGCATTGGTTGCCAGCACGGCGATCTCCTTTGTGATGGTGAAGTTTGTTTTTGCGCCCGGTTTGGAGAAGAAGATCATGGCCGAGCTGAGTGCAGGCGCTGAGGGGGGCGAAGGCGGGGACGCCGCTAAGGCTGGTGAGCCTGCCGATAAGAAGGATGCTCATGGGGCTCCTGCCGACAAGAAGGATGCCCATGGCGCTGCTCCTGCTGACAAGAAAGAGGCGGACAAGAAGGACGCCCATGGTGCTCCCGCTAAGGACGCCCATGGTGCTCCCGCTAAGGACGCCCATGGTGCTCCCGCTAAGGACGCCCATGGTGCTGCGCCTGAGAAGGGTGAGAAGGAAAAAGGAGCGAAGCAGACCAAGTCTGGGTGGGAGTACAGTTTTCCAAACGTCGTTTCCAACCTCACGGGTTCCCTGGGGACGAAGTATGTGAAAGTCTCCTTCACGGTTCTTAGCGATGACAAGAACATCGGGGACCTCTTAGAGGAGAACAAGAGCAAGCTGAAGGATGCAGCGATTAGGGTGTTAGGTTCGCGTTCGCTTGCAGACATGGAGTCTTCGAACGCCAAGAATGTGTTGTGCAGTGAGATCGCCGCGAATTTTAACAAGGCCCTCAATGCAAACACGGTGAAGCAGATTTTCCTGACGGAATTTTTGATCCAATGACTGAGACGGCTGACGAACCTCAAGTAGAAGATTTGGCCACGCCGGTGAAGGCGACCGGTCAGATGGTTTCTGTCATTAACGCAGAAGGTCATTCCACGCAGGTGGATTCGTCTTTGGTGACCTCCTTTAATTTCCGTCAGCCCGGCTTTCTGTCCCAGAAGGACACGACGCAGCTTCAGGTGCTGCATCAGAAGTATGTTGCCAGTTTGGTTGCCAAGCTCGCGACCTATCTCCGGATGGACATCACTTGCGAGAAGAGCAGCGTTAAGTGTTCCAGCGTCCCGTTCCGTTTGTTCTGCGACAGCGTGCAGCAGCCCTCGCATCTCTCTGTTTTTCAGGTTTCCGGCCTCGATGGGGCGGGTGTTCTGGATATGCGTCCGCTCACGAGTATCGCGATCGCCAACCGGCTCCTCGGGGGTCAGGGCTTGGTGAACGAACCCGAGCGCGCTCCGACGGAGATTGAGATTGCCCTGCTGGACGACGTGGCGATGATGATTTTGCGGGAGTGGTGCTCGATGTTCGAGCGGACGCCCGCGCTGAAGCCGTCGATTGTGGGACATGAAAGCGGCTGCCGTTTTCTTCAGATCGCAAGCGACGAGACGCCCTGCTTTGTGTTCAGAGCCGAGATCGCTCTCGGTGAACTGAAGGAGTACATCCAGATCGGCCTGCCTTTTTCAATGATGGACGGGCTGACCCAGGAGACTGGGGTGGCGGGGAAGACGGCGCCCGAGATCAAACAGAAGCCAATGCACTGGCGTTCTCCGTATGCGGCAATCGAGGTTCCGATTGTGGCGGAGTGGGACGTGCGCTTAATTACCCTCGGAGAAGCGGCCGCTCTGGCCCCGGGAGATCTGATCCATGTGCCGCAGGATCTCATCGACCAGACACGCTTGAAGGTTTCCGAAACAGAAGAGTTTTTCGGAACAATCGGTGTGGAAGAAGGACGGCTCGCGGTGCATCTGAACGAAAGAATTTCAAAGGAATAGGTTATGGTTAACACTCTTGATGACTCCAGGCTGAGCACCGTTTTAGACGTTAAGGTGCAGCTCTCTGTGCGTTTGGGCTCCTGTCAGATGGCAATGCGCGACGTATTGGAACTGCAGCCCGGAACCGTGGTCCAGCTCGGCCAGCGCGCGGATGATCCCGTTGGTCTTTATATTAATGACAAGCTGATCGCGCTAGGCGAGGTGGTTGTCGTCGAGGAGAAGTTTGCCATCAAGGTGACTACGATGGTCGGCGGCCCGGCGTAAGGCCGGTTTGCCTTATGGCCTCCGCCATCCGGTTCACGGTACTGATACGAGCCTTCTGCGCAGCCGGCTTGGGCGGGGTCGCGTTTGCTGACGCCGTGGCAGTGGGGGGCGCTGTTTCAAGTGGGAGTGCCGCGGCTTCGGTCTCCAGTGGGGCTGGGATATCCCTCTTGGGCTATGTCCTGACGATCGTGGTGCTTGCAGGCGCAGGATTGGCTGTGTTGTTTCGCGGAGCTGGGATGGGCGGCTTCCGTGGGATTGCGAAGGGACCGCGTAAACTGAATGTGGAGGAGACCCGCGCTTTGGGACACAGGCAGTATCTTGTGGTCGCTGAGTATGAGGGGCGCCGGTTTCTGCTGGGGGTGTGCCCCGGGAAGATTGAGTACCTGAGCGGGCTGGACGCCGACAGCGTTTCGCCGGGAGGCAGCTTTCAAGAGATCCTTTCCACCGACATTTCACAGGGGGAGAAAGGCAAGGAGATAAAATGAAGAACGCAGCGTCTTATAATCGAGAAAGACTTACGCTGAACTCAAGGAATGATAGGGAGAGTGGCGGCAGTCAAGTAGTGCGTTCTATGGCAGGCCAAGCCTCGGGGAGTCGTGGGCCTCTTTCGGGAGTCGCCAAGGCGGGCGCACGGATTGTCCGGTGGTTGCCATCGTTTTGTGCGCTGTTGGTGGCCCTGGCCTTGCTGTCTGCCGGGACGCATGTGTTTGGCCAGCAGCCCGCTGCGGCGCCGGGTTCCCCTGCGTTGACCATCTCCCTTGGGGGAGACACGGATCCGGCAAACGTCTCGACGGCGATCCAGATTGTCGTGCTGATGACGCTGATCACGCTGGCGCCGTCTTTCCTGCTTTTGATGACCAGCTTCACCCGGTTTGTGATTGTGCTCGGGTTTATCCGGAGCGCTATCGGTTTGCAGGGGGCGCCTTCCAATCAGATCATCGTGGGGATGTCATTGTTTCTTTCAATGTTCATCATGGCGCCGACTGCGAAGCGGGTGAACGACGAGGCGTTGCAGCCTTACATGAACAAGCAGATTACGACCATGCAGTTCGCCGAGAAGGCCGGGGAGCCGATGAAGGCGTTCATGATCCGGCAGACCCGTCCTTCGGAGGTAGATTTCTTCCTCGGGCTCTCCGGTGAAGGCGCGACAAAAACCGACGATCTTCCCCTAACTGTGGTGGTGCCCGCCTTTGTTTTGAGCGAGCTGCGGACAGCTTTCCAGATGGGGTTCCTGATTTACGTGCCGTTTCTCGTGATTGACTTTCTGGTTTCGGCCACGCTGATGTCCATGGGGATGATGATGATGCCGCCTATGATGATCTCTCTTCCCTTTAAGCTTCTGCTGTTCGTCCTGGTGGACGGATGGCACTTGATCGTGCGATCCTTGGTTCAAAGTTTTGCCTGATGAACATTGAGCAGTCAGTCGACATTCTGAGGGATCTCGTCACGGTGGCGCTGACGGTCTCGGCTCCGATTCTGCTGGTGGCGGTTTCCGTGGGCGTAGCCGTGAGTCTTTTGCAGGCGGTGACCAGCATTCAGGAGGCGTCACTTTCCTTTATTCCGAAGGTAACGGCCTTAGGGATCACGATGGTTGTGGTTGCACCGTGGATCTTGAAGACACTGATGGATTTCACGATTGTATTTTTGAACCGCCTGCCTGAGGCCGTGCGCTAGGAGAGACTCCGCAAGGCGTACAGGCATGTTTGGTCGACTCTCTCAAATGCCATGCTGAACGGAGACCTTTTGATCCTTTGGTTTTTGGCGAGCATGCGTGCGACCGGGTTGATGGCCGTCGCCCCTGTGTTTTCTTCCAAGGCGATTCCCCCTCCCTTGCGGGTGATGCTGGCGCTTTTCACTGCATTCGTCGCAGCCGCGATGATGCCCGGACGGAGGAGTCTGCCGGAAAGTCTGGGTTCGCTTGTGGTCTTTTCTATCTTGGAGTTGCTTACCGGGCTGCTGATGGGATGGGCGGTGCGGCTTGTCATGAGCGGCGTCGAGGTGGCCAGTCAGGTGATTTCCAGTGAACTGGGATTTACGATGGGGCAGCAGGTAGATCCGATGAGTGATACGTCGGAGAGCGCGATCGGTCAGCTGATGATGGGCTTTGCTTCGATGCTGTTTTTGGTTTCCGGGGCGCACCAGGCAGTATTGAGCGCTTTTTTCCACAGTTACGAGGTGGCTCCGATTGGGATTTTTCGGGGGAACACAGAGGCGGGAACCATGCTGGTGACTGCGACCGGCAAAATTTTCCAGTCTGGCTTGCAGATGGCGGCTCCGCTGGTGGCGGTGAATTTCATTATCTCGCTCGCTTTTTCGATTCTGGGCAAGGTCGCGCCAGCGATGAACGTCTTTGGCGAAAGCTTTGCGGTTCGGATCGTGGTGGGACTCACGCTCTTGGCGATTACTCTGAGTTTGGCTGCCCGCCTGCTAGGCGACACCATGTCGGGGGTTCCTGAGGTGATGATGCGGTTGATCCCCTAGTCTATGGCTGACCAGGAAAACAAGACGGAACAGCCAACGGAGAAAAGGGCGAGTGAGGCTCAGGCTGAGGGGCAGTTTGCAAGGGCTCCCGACTTGCAGGTGGTTGCGATATTGGCAGCGGCGTTGTGGTCGATTTCTGTGCTGGGACGGGAGGTTGCTGAAAAAGTTGCTTCGCTTGCGGTTGGGGTGTTTTCGCACTTAAAAACCTCAGACATACGTCCTGAGGCGGCCGGGCCGTGGATGATGGAGTCCTTTAAAACCCTCTTCATTCTCACGATGCCTGTTTCGCTGGTGTGCGCCGCGGCGGCGGTTCTGATGGGTGGGGTACAGACGCGGTTTGCGCTCACGCCGAAGGTGGTGGGGCTTAAGTTTGACAAGCTGGATCCCGTGCAGGGGCTGCAGCGTATTTTTTCAATGCAGGGCCTTGTGCGTGTGATGTTGGACGCCTTCCGGCTTTTGGTTGTGGGATGGGTGATCAACGGCGGGGTCAAAAAGATCATGGCGGACCCTATTTTCTACACGCCCGTTCCGCTGTACCGCCTCGGGGCGTTCATTGCCGAGTCTTCAATCGTCCTGCTGTGGCGTTGTATTTTGTCTCTGGGAGTCATAGCCGCGATCAACTACACGTATCAGTTCATCCGGAATAAGAATTCTCTGATGATGACCAAGCAGGAGGTCACTGATGAGATGAAGCAGTCCGAGGGGGATCCCAAGATTAAAAGGGCCTTGAGGGCGATGGCCCGGCGTATGCTGCAGAGGCAGATGCTGAAGGCGCTTGAGACGGCGGATGTGGTGGTGACGAACCCGGTTCATTTTGCTGTGGCCTTGCGATACGACCGTAAAACGGAGGCGGCTCCCGTCATTGTGGCAAAGGGAGAGCAGGGTTTTGCCCGCCGACTGAAGGCTGCGGCGGCGAAGAATGGGGTCCCCGTGGTGGAGAACCCTCCGGTCGCTCGGATGCTGTACAAGTTTGGCAAGGTGGGTAAAGTGATCCCGGCGAACCTCTATCACGCTGTTGCAGAGATATTAGCGTTTGTTTACAAGGCTCACCGAGGATATTTTAATGACCTGCAGCGCAGAAGAGACGAGGTTTGAGCACGGGGATTGCTTCCGGATAAGGGCTGAACCATGAACGAGCTCGCTTTCCCATCCCCAGCTAAGATTTTCGCGAGTCTTAAGAAGGGGGATCTTGCCTTCGTGGCGGCATTGTTTGGCACGGTTGTCCTTCTGGTGGTTCCGGTGGGCCCCGTGCTTTTGGACTTGCTTCTGGCTGCCAGCATAGCGGTCTCGCTCCTGATTCTTCTGATCATTGTTTACGTCAAGGAACCCGAGGACTTTTCGGGCTTTCCCACGTTGCTTCTCGCAGTGACGTTGTATCGGTTGGCCTTGAACGTCGCCTCGACGAGGCTCATTTTGGTCGATGGACACGCTGGAAACATCATTCAGGCGTTCGGAGAGTTTGTGGTGGGCGGCAATTACGTGGTCGGTGCGGTCGTGTTCCTGATTCTGGTGGTGATCAATTTCATGGTCATCACGAAAGGCGCCGGCCGCATCGCCGAGGTGGCAGCGCGCTTCACATTGGATGCGATGCCGGGAAAGCAAATGGCGATCGACGCCGAGTTGAATGCCGGAATCATCGACGAGTCGGCCGCTACGCGCAGGAGGGCCAAAATACAGAAGGAGGCCGACTTTTACGGTGCGATGGATGGGGCGAGTAAGTTTGTGCGCGGGGACGCCATCGCGGGGATCCTGATCACTTTGATTAATATCATCGGCGGCATTGTGATCGGCGTGGTGCAGAAAAACATGCCTGTTGCTGAGGCCTTGAAGAAGTTCACCCTCCTTTCGATTGGTGACGGTCTGGTTGCGCAGGTTCCGGCTCTGATTGTGTCTCTGGCTGCCGGTATCTTGGTGACCCGGGCTTCGGAGGATTCAGATCTCGGGAGTTACCTTTCGAAGCAGCTTACTTTTTACCCCCGAGCCATGGGTATTGCGGCTGGGATGATGGGGATATTTGCCGTCGTGCCGGGCATGCCCGTGTTTCCCTTCCTCTCGCTGGCTATTGTTTTGGGCATTTTGGCCTGGAAGCTGAAGCAGGCAGAAGTGGTGGCTGCTGAGCAGGCTGCCGTGGAGGCGGTGTCAAATGCCAGCAAAGCTGCTTCGGCGAATACGACGGGAGCCGTTGCGGAAAAGGCAGGCGCAGCGCCCGACGGGAAGCCGCGCGCGGTTTCAGACGAGTTCCGCAAGTTGATGGAGGTCGACGTGGTCTGTGTCGAGTTGGGGCTGGGCCTTGTGGGTCTGGCCGACAAAAAGACGGGGGGCGACTTGTTGGACCGCGTGACGGGTGTCCGCAAGAACTTTGCCCGCGACATGGGAATGATCGTCCCCCCGATTGCCATACGGGACAGTCTGGATTTGGACAATTCGGAGTATCGTTTTCTGCTGCGCGGGCGTGAGATTTCGCGTGGCAAGGTGCTCCTGAAGCACTGGCTGGCGATGAACGTCGCGAACAGTCCCGTGTCCTTGAGGGGGGTGCCTACGGTGGAGCCTGTCTTCGGGATCAAGGCGACTTGGGTGGATGAGGAGGAGCGCCGGACTGCGGAAATCCATGGTTTTACCGTGGTGGATCCAAGTTCCGTTCTGATTACTCACCTTTCGGAAACAATGAAGCGCCACGCGCATTTGATCCTGGGGCGGCAGGATGTTCAGATGCTTCTGGATTCGTTGAAGGAGACGCAGCCGGTGCTTATTTCGGATTTAGTTCCCGAGCCGCTGGGTGTCGGGGCGATACAGCGTGTGCTTCAAAATCTTCTACGCGAAAGCATTTCGATCAAGAATTTGCCTTCCATCTTGGAAAGCTTGGGCGACGTGGCTTCTCTGACCAAGAATCCCGACGAACTCTCCGAGCACGTGCGGCGCAGGTTGGGTACTTATTTCATTGCAGATTACGAATCGGAGCCTGGGTTGTTGAAAGCGATCACGATCGAGCCCCGTTTGGAGCAGTTGCTGGCAAGCAAGGTACACAGGACGCAGTTTGATATCGGCTTGGTGATTGATCCCCAGATGGCGCAGCACCTCCTTCAGGAGCTTTCAAAGCGGATGGCGGACATGGCGGAGAAGGGGATGGTGCCCGTGGTGATCACCACTTCGGAGCTGCGGCTGGCCTTCCGGCGGTTTTTCGAACCCTCACTCTCGAAGCTGGTCGTGGTCTCGTATCAGGAGCTCCCCTCCCAGACGGAGATTCAAAACGTGGGCATCCTGCTCCCTCCTCCTTCTGCGGCGCAGAACGCGGCCTAGTGTTCGTGCGAGATAGATTTGAATAGCAGTTGATAGTTTTCGAAATCCGCGCTGATTCCTAAGTATGTCTGAACAAAGGTACCGGTTTGTAGTGGGGTCCGCAGAGGAGGCGGTGAGTGTCTTGCGTCAGCGGTTTGGAAGCCGAGCGCGCGTCGTTTCTGTGCGTCAGGTGGAGGGGAAGGGCCTTGCCAGGTTTCTGCAGGCTCCAAAGCTCGAGGTGATTGCAGCCGTGGGCGATCCGCCTGCTCCGACGCCTGTTTCTCCTCCCAATCAGTCTGGCGAATCTGTCCAGCAGGTGCGTCCGGTCGTGACAGAGATGCCGAGACCCGCGGTTCAGGAGTCGGCTACCTTTTCGGGGGAGGCCAGTTTTCCGGTGCAAAGCCGCTTGGTGCGCCTCTTGGAGGCCGGGGGTATCTCGAAACAGGTTCTTTCCCGGCTGCAGCTTTATCCGTCCTGGACGGGAATCGAGAGCATGCCTTTGGCTCGTTCCCTGCCTGAGGTGGGCGGGCTTTTGAGGGCTGAATTCCGCACAGTGCCTCGCCGCCCCCTTGGGGACAGGATTGCTTTTGTGGGGCCTGCCGGCTCGGGAAAAACGACGGCGCTTTGCAAGCGGCTTGCCATGGATGTGTTTTTAAGGGGGCAGAAGCCCTCGGCTCTGAAGCTGGATCTGGATAGAGCCAATCCTGGGGATGCTCTCTCTGTGTTTTGCGAAGCCCTCGGTGCCAATTACATCCGGACCCCCGGCGAGGCTCCGACCCCGGGCAGGGGCCGCACCCTTTACGTGGACCTCCCTGGCTTCGGTCTTTGGGCTGAGGATGAACTGGGCGACATCCGAACTGCCTTGGGGCCTTTGTTTACGACGAGCCGTGCGATCGTGATCAACGCCGCTTACGACCCCTCGTTGATCCGCCGGTGTTTTGAAGTCGGTGCGCGTCTCGATTGCACGCACGTTGTGTTTACGCATCTGGACGAACTGCAGCACTGGGGCAAAATGTGGGATTTCCTCCTGCGCTCTGGACTGACACCGCTCTTCCTCAGCACCGGGCAGAATATCGCCGGTGATTGCGAGGAGAATGTCTTTGATACTGTACTTTCGCGAACGTTTTCTGGAGTTGGTTTGGAACCTGCTACTCAAGCGGCCAGCGCATGAAGTATTTTCTCGTTATGGGCGGTTTTGCGGGCTTCGCCGTGGTGTTGGTTGCCAGTCTTTACAGTGGTAATCACCCGGCGACCGCGGTGCGTGATGCCTCTGTGGGGTGCTTGGTGGGCGGCGGGTTGTTCCGGATGTTTCATGCCGCGTATATTGCTGGGCTCAAAGGGTGTCTCGCTGACAGGGCCAGGGGCGGTCGTGAGGGGAGCGAATCGGATGACACGGAGGGTGCTCGCCGCAGAGTTTAGGTTGGATTAGTAAATGCAGACGCCTGAACCCAACGCAGTTAATTCTTCAACTTTGGTACGCATGTACCAAACAGAGGAGGATCGCGCGTTCATGGTAGAGAACAACCTCTCCCTGGTGAGGAGCGTGGTGGACAGGATGAGGATTTTTTTACCGCCTTCGTTGGATCTAGAGGACCTTTACAGTGTTGGAATCACCGGATTGATGTCTGCGGTCCGGAAGTTCGATCCTGCGCAGGGTACGCCCTTCGCTGGATTCGCTTCTCTGCATATCCGGGGTGCTGTTCGGGACGAGCTTCGGCGGATGGATTGGACGCCCAGAAGTGTGCGCGAAAAGGCTAAGAAACTTCGCGAAGCAATGGAGTCTCTTGAGGGGAAGCTTGGCCGGCCTTGCAGCGAAATTGAGATTGCAGATGAACTGGGTATTCCTCTGGAAGCCTATTGGAATCTGCTGGACGAGGTCCGGCCGGTCAGCTTTGTGCCGCTGGACGACGAGCTCTCTGGTGAAGAGGGTTCAGATTCACGCTTCCACGAAAAAATTCGGGATCAAAATCAGGAGGATGCTCTTCAGATTTTAGAGAGAAACGAAATTATGCAGTTAGTGGCCGAGCAAATCCAAAAAATGCCCGAGCAGACACGCAAGATACTGGCGATGTATTATTATGAAAACATGCGGCTTGCAGAGATAGCTGTAGTTTTCAATCTTACTGAAGGACGTATTTCGCAAATCCACACACAGGCTGTATTGAGTCTCCGTAACTTTGTCAGACGCATTAACAATTCTAACTTATGCTCTTAATCGTAGGGTACATCGTCGTTGTCGTAGGGGGTTTGGCCGGGTTTATGATGGCAGGGGGCCATCCTGGTTCCTTGCTCGTGCCTTCGGAATTCGTGTCGCTGGGCGGATTGACTGCCGGCATGATGCTCATTGCCACCAACCCTGCCGGCATTAAGGCTCTCATTGGGTCGATCGTCAGCGTCCTTAAGGGGGGGTTGGTTCAGAAGAAGGATGCGGAGGAGCTCCTCAAGCTTCTCTACGAACTGTTCAACACCGCCCGCCGCAACGGCCTCATCGCGCTGGAAGACCACGTGATGGATCCCAAGAAGAGCGCCATTTTCTCAAAGTATAAAACCCTCACGGACAACCACGCTCGGCTCGAGTTCTTGTGTAATGGGCTCAAGCCGCTCATCGACGGCCGCATCAAGCCCGAGCAGCTGGAATCCCTAATGCAGGTCTCCATGGACGCGCATGACGAGGAAATGTCCGAGCCGATTCACCTGTTGCAGCTGGTCGGCGACTCCCTGCCGGGGATCGGGATCATCGCGGCGGTTCTCGGGATTATTCACACTATGGCCATCGTCGATTCCGGCGCCGCCATGGTGGGTAAGAGCGTTGCCGCCGCTCTGACCGGGACGCTCCTAGGGGTGTTGGGGGCCTATGGTTTCGTGAACCCGACGGCGGCCAAGGTCAAGGCCAACAACAATCTCGAGGCCCAGTACTATTTGGCTCTGATGAAGGGACTTTGCGGGTTTGCCAACGGCATGAACCCCATTATGGCTGTGGAAGTTTCACGCCGATGCATTGACCACCACCTCACTCCTTCGGCTGAAAAGCTCGAAGAGATCCTCAAGGGAGCGGCCAAGTAGTCGGGTGGGGACTCGCAGCGGGTCCCCTAAGACTGAAAGCAAATGGCTAAGAAGAAAGACGCCCACCACGGAGGAGCTTGGAAGGTTGCCTACGCGGACTTTGTGACCGCGATGATGGCGCTCTTCATCGTGTTGTGGATCTGTAAGGAGAAGCCGAAGCTAGCGGCATTGATCGCCGCCAGCTTTAAGGATCCGCTTCAGGGCTTCAAGGGAGGCTCCAAGGATGAGAAGGGGACCGTCGACCCCCTTGCGGATGTAAAAATGGAGGAAGCCGAGATTGAGAAGGCGATCGAGGCCATCGCGGCAGACATCCAGAAGTCGATCATGAAGGATGATCCGGATGATCCGTCGGTCGAGATTCAGGTGACTTCCGATGGACTGAAGATGATGGTTTTCGACAACCCGAAAAAGCCTTTGTTCGAGCCCATGACCGCCAAGTTGACCAAGTGG
>CANFTB010000029.1 GCA_947449735.1 Chthoniobacteraceae bacterium
ATCATTTTTTTAAACGAAAGCATTGCAATCCGCAGAATGCGGATGAATACTTCCTCTCCCTTTTTCAAGGAAATGCACCCGTAGCTCAATTGGATAGAGCATCTGACTACGAATCAGAAGGTTTCAAGTTCGAATCTTGACGGGTGCACTCTGAACGAGAATGGGTTCCAGAAGTTTGGGGACAAGCCACCAATCGGTGATGCATTGCCACAAAATAGGCCTCTCTCGTCGCGTGCTGGGCTGCATGGTACCAAGTCTCTAAAACAACGTTTAATGCCACACTACTCCTGAGGGTACTCCACTTGGGTATCCAACACCTCTCCCGTCAGGCGATCCAACGCCACATGAACCCAAACCCGGGTCTCACCAGTCACAACAAACTGACTGAGAAGCGGCCTCAGCCCCTGCGGATACCGTCCCGACTGGACGATCACATCCAACATGAGATTCCAGACCCTCGTTTGGCCCGCGTCCGCCAGCGCCCTTACGGCCGCCTGCTTGTACTGGGCTCCCCCCTCGAGATTGAGGGTAACGTTCAAGAGATCCTTGGCGAACCCATCATAAAAGTCCGCGCCAACGCCCGCCGTGGCACCAGAAGTTTTCGGACTCCAAAACCCCACCAACTCCGAGACATTACGCATGGGCTTAGACTTGGTTCGGTTGAGAAACATCTGGGCGATTCCGTCCCGCTCGGTGAAAGAAAGCTGTTTAAACGGCTCGGCATCCACATTCCAACCGGTGCCTGACAGCATGGCTTTCAACACAGGAAGCTGGCGTGTGTTCAAATCCAAGCGACCTGATTTTAGGGGTTCAAGGTCTTCGAGCTCTGAAATACAAAACACGTCAAGCAAGCCGCCGAACCCGCTCTCTGGCGTTGCAAAATCCACCTGCCTCCAAGGAGCGCCCGCAAACGCAAACGCCATTTCTCCAACACTCCGAAATTGACGATTCAAGAGCCGGGGCCGGGCGGAGTCCTGGTCATTGGGAAGCCACGCTCCGGGGCTCAGGGCCCCAGATGGACGCCGGTACAATCCATCCGCATCCGGGACTGGGTCGGGCAATACGCGGCTCGCATCAGGAACGCCCGTGAACCACGGAACATTTTCATATCCAAAAAACGTCCCCGGCGAAACCGAAACGCTTCCCCAGCGCTCGGTCCGGGGATCCGGAAAAATCGATGCAGAGTACGTGCCGGAGGTGCTTGTTCTGGACCAGTCGACGGAGTCGATTCGCAACTCCGCTCCAAGCTGTAATGTCTTCTCATCGTATGTGATCCAATTTGAAGCAGAGTCCCTGTACTTCAGTTTGTAGGTCAACAAGGGCTGCGGCGATACTTTGTAAACAGACGGCAGTATCATGAAGGTACCGCCCATCACGGTCGAAGATGGCCGGGGCACGATGCCTCGAAAAACTCGTGGCAATTTGGCGATCGCCACGGCAGAAATCGTACCTGCACTGACCGAGTTGGCTGCATCGGCGACGGCACCCATGGCCTGGGCACTGGGATCAGCGTCTGAGAGCCAGACAGGGTGCTCAAACAAATCCGGCAACCCTGAGGACCAGTTGAAATACAACACCTGGGGCCGGCCGACCGGCACCCTCGGGGGCACCCTAAAATCAAGTTCCGTTTTAGCCAAAGAGCTAGTCAAGGGGACCCTGAGATTATACGGTCCGCTGTAGTACTGGGTCTCTAAGTAAGGCTGCACCTGAAACTTGACATTGCTTGATACCTCCAGAGCGAAACTCTCCGGCTGGCTGACCGCATTCACCTGTATCCCGGAGGCATTCGATACCTTTGGAATGACATGAGGATTCCAGAGGGCCATCGTCTGCCATAAAAGCACCGTCCCAGCCACCACCGGCACAGAGGTAAACGCTCCAACCGGCGTGTATGGGGAAGGCAGCGGACTCACGTCTGGTGGGGTAACCGTCATGTGAGTTTGCACCCCATGCAGGTAGGGGAGGGCCTCAATCCCGCGGAACTCCTTATCCCCGGTGGCGAGAGGCATCACAATCCGCGTGGGGAAGGAATCGGCATCGTATTGGTCGATCAAGTTCGCAGCGATTTGAATCACGGCGCAATCCAGAGAATTCTCCCACTCCTGTCTGTCATCTCCCCACGGCGACGGCCCGCCGGCAAGAACCCCTGCGTAGATCGCCGCCTTCAACAACTCCATGAAATTCGGCTCCCTAGCCGCCTCCTCCGGCAGATCGGCCACCTCGCCCAGCGTCAGAATGCGCTCGCCAATATAGTACCATGGATCGGTGGTTTTCACACGTCCCAGGCCGAACAAAGCCTCAGGGCGCGATCCAGTTCCAAAGGCTCCAACTGCGTCCACACCGACCTCGGCCAGGTGCGTCACTGCAAAACGCCTCCTCACCAGCGGATCTCCGGGAAACGCCCACGTTTTGTCGGCACGGCGAAACTCGTGCTTCACCCGCACCTGCAAAAAGGGTGGATTCAAATGATCGGCATGTGAAGGATGGAGGCTGTCCCAGGTTGCCTCGGTGTTTCCATCGGCGTCCGCAGCCTTGAGCTTTGGAGGCACAACACCCGAGCCGGTGGGTTGCGGGGAAGTCAGGCTTGGCTGGTCAAGGGAACGACTGAAGGTTCCCACATACTGGAGAAAATTTTGGCGAGCTCCGAGCGAACCGATGTTTTGGGAAAGCACCTTCTGAGTGAGCTCCCAGCGGCCGCTAATTGCCCTATTGTTCGCCTGGCCTCTCATTGGAGCGACCCCGGTATCGATCACATGGGGAAAGCATCGCAAACACTTGCGGGCACCGCACCAATGCCCAGGCACCACACGACCAAGGCTAGACAAGGGGTGAAGCAGCAGGTCGTTCAGGTAATTAAACGGAAAAGTGACATCCTGAACCAGACTGGCGTCCCTCCACTTCAACAGAGCATCTGCAAAGTCCTTTTGCTCCGCTCCCTTGAATCCTGACTCCTCCAAAATTGGCGTTAAATCAGCAAGACGCAGTGTTCCCTTAAATGCCCGGGCACGTGGATCCACCTCAGAGGGAACGCCGGCCGTGTTCAGATCCAGCAATCCACCCTCATTGTAAATCGTGTAGGCATACCGTCCGACAACTGGATCCGTTGCGTCCATGTCCAAATCACGGCGCGCCTCGCCCGAACGGCTCAACAAAATCCAGTCCGGGGCCCCAAGAAAATCGGGTAACGTATTTGTGGAGGACTCGGCCTTATCCTTTTTGGGCAGCAGCAAGGGAAGGTTCCACCGCTGTAGAGAAACCTTGATTCCATTCAATGAGACATCCTCCGTCGAAACAGCAGCAGCCTCTCTTGCAGCCGGAAATTTGTCCTTAAATGGATAGGTACGCCCCCCGGAGTCCCCAAAGAAAGCCGCATTCCGAGTGCTCCATTTGAGAAGATTAGGGGGCAGATTAGCTGCAGTGGATGTAGGACAGGGAACGGCATTTAAGGGTGCGGCCGGATAGTAGAAATAGTACTTTAAAAGACCTGCATCCGTCTCCAGTGCCGCCACCGCCGCGGCTTCACTTCCGTACTCCGGGCTTTTGGATCCGGCTCGAATCTCTCCCCGGAGATTTTCTACCAAACAGCGCCAGGCGGTGTTGGCCAGCCCCAGGGCCTCTTCCCTCCCTTCATTGAGGGACGCCATTTCAACGCTCTTCGTCGAACGCATCAGCGCCGCCACCAACACCAGACTGAGCAAGCCGGTGAACACAAGCACCATCAAAAGAGCCGCTCCGGACTGTCCTCCCCTCCACCTTCTCTCTTCTCTCGCAGCGCCCCGTGCAAACACTAGATCCCGTCTGAGTCGGCGGACGCCCGCGTCAGGGGAAAGGCGGTGGTTCATAAGCGAATCCTACTCCACCCCGTCAGAGGTTGCCACTCCATCCAAACCAAAGAAAAATCCGGGTCCCTTCCATTGGAAGGCGACCCGGATATCTCTGAACAATCAAACCAAACTAAGCTTCAACCGCCTCGTCGCCGGCGTCCGAGCCAGCCTCGAAGTCGTCGTGGCCGCCGGAAACCTGCACATCGCGGTGGGTCGGGAACCCTGTGCCGGCCGGGATAAGGTGACCCATGATCACGTTCTCCTTGAACCCGCGCAAGCGGTCCACACGGCCTAGCGTCGCAGCTTCGGTCAACACGCGGGTTGTGTCCTGGAACGATGCGGCCGAGATGAACGAATCGGTCTCCAGAGACGCCTTGGTGATCCCCAACAAAACGGGGGAAGCCTCGGCAGGCTTGCCGCCCATCGTAACAACGCGCTTGTTCTCGTCCTCGAAACTCAGACGGTCCAGCTGGTCGCCCCAGAGCAGACACGTGTCGCCCGGTTCGTTGACCTTCACCTTGCGCAGCATCTGGCGGATGATGATTTCGATGTGCTTGTCGGCGATTTCCACGCCCTGAAGACGATAAACCTCTTGCACTTCGTTCACCAAATGTTCTTGCAGCGCCTGCGGTCCGAGAACGTCCAGAATATCATGCGGAGGCACGGGGCCTTCGGTGAGCTGCTGGCCTTTCTTAACCGAATCGCCCTGAAGCACGATGAGGTGCTTGTTCAAAGGCACGAGGTGCTCCTCTTCCGCTCCAGTCTCCGGGTCAACCACCAGCACCTTACGCTTGCCGCGCACGTTGCTGCCGATCTGCACGGTGCCGTCGATCTTGGCGATCTCCGCTGCGTCCTTCGGACGGCGCGCTTCGAAGAGTTCGGCAACGCGCGGAAGACCGCCCGTAATGTCCTTTGTCTTCGCGACCTTGCGCGGCGTCTTGGCGAGCAACTGGCCGGCCTGAACCTTCTTACCTTCGCCGACCACCACCATAGCGCCTGCAGGTATCGAGTAGTTAGCGAGCACTTCGTTGGTCTTCTCGTCCAGAATGACGATCTGAGGATGCTGGTCCTCCTTGTGCTCAATCACAACGGTGACCATCACGCCCGTAGCCTCGTCGGTCTCACGCTTCACGGTCACGCCCTGAACCATGTCGACGAAACGGATCTTACCGGCGAGTTCCGTGAGAATCGGCACGTTGTGCGGATCCCACTGAGCAAACGACTGGCCCTTCTTGACCTGCGCGCCGTCAGCAACGCTGATCACGGTGCCGAGCACCATGTTGTAGCGCTCCAGCTCCCGGCCGTCGTCCGCGTGAAGCGTGACAGAGCCGTTGCGGTTCAAAACGATGAAGTCGCCTTCGATGCTCTTTACCACGCGAAGGTCGTTGAACCGGGCGGTCCCGTCGTTCTTCGCCTTCACAACAGGCTGCTTGAAGGTCTGGGATGCAACACCACCGATGTGGAAGGTACGCATCGTCAGCTGCGTTCCGGGCTCGCCGATGGACTGCGCAGCAATGATCCCGACGGCTTCACCCATGCGCACGGGACGTCCCGTGGCAAGGCTGCGGCCGTAACAGAGGGCGCACACGCCGCGCTTGGACTCGCAAGTCAGCACGGAACGAATGCGCAGCTGTTCAACGCCGATGCTGTCGATCGACGAAGCCGCAACCTCGTCGATAATGTCGCCGCGCTTGATGATTACCTGCTTGGAGACGGGATCCTTGATCGTCTCGCAGCTGGTGCGTCCGATCAGCCTGGTGCGGAGATCAACCACCTCTTCGTCGCCTTCGTAGATCGCACGCACAACGATTCCAGTCGCGGTGCCGCAGTCTTCGAGGGAAATGATCACGTCCTGGGCGCAGTCCACGAGCTTGCGAGTCAGATAGCCGGAGTCGGCTGTCTTCAACGCAGTGTCCGCAAGACCCTTACGCGCACCGTGGGTGGAAATGAAGTACTCGAGAACGGTCAGTCCCTCGCGGAAGTTGGCGGTAATCGGCTGCTCGATAATCGAACCGTCCGGCTTCGCCATCAAACCGCGCATCCCGGCGAGCTGCTTCACCTGCTGGCGGTTGCCGCGGGCTCCGGAGTCCACCATGAGGTACACGGGGTTCAATTCCTTGCGTCCCTCGTTATGTTCGAGGGTACGGAACATGACGTTGGCGATTTCTTCACCAGCATGGGTCCAGATGTCGACGACCTTCGCGTAGCGCTCGCCGTCGGTGATGATCCCGCGGCGGTACTGCTGGAGAACCTGAGCCACCTGCTTGTGTGCGCTTGCAAGTTCCACCTGCTTCTCGCTCGGAATGATCATGTCTTTGATCCCGATCGAAACGCCTGCACGCATCGCCCAGAGGAACCCGAGGCTCTTGAGGCGGTCGAGTGCCTCCACCGTCGCCTGATGTCCGGCGCACTGGTAGGTGCGGAAGATAATGTCGGAGATCTGCTTCTTGCCAGCGGCCTTGTTGAAAAAGCCGAGCTGTTCAGGCCAGATCTCATTGAAGATCACGCGCCCCACTGTCGTCTCAATCACATGGGTCGAGCTGTCTCCGAACACAGTGTGCTGGCCGACGTTCGGGTTCTTATAACGGATACGGTCGTGGGCCTTGAGGGCTCCATCGGCGAGGGCAAACTCGACCTCGGCCGGATCGGCAAACAAAGGCAACCGCCCTCCCTCCGTCCCAGCCTGCTTGCGGGGATTCTGCGTGAGGTAGTAGCAACCGAGGACGATGTCCTGGGAAGGCGTAGTTACCGGCTTGCCGCTCGAAGGCGAGAAGATGTTGTTTGAAGCAAGCATCAGCATGCGGGCTTCCATCTGTGCCTCAACCGAAAGCGGAACGTGAACGGCCATCTGGTCGCCGTCGAAGTCGGCGTTGTACGCCGTACAAACGAGCGGGTGAATCCGGATTGCCTCGCCTTCGATCAGAAGGGGTTCAAACGCCTGAATGGAGAGTCGGTGCAGCGTGGGGGCGCGATTCAGAAGAACCGGATGACCCTTTGTAACCTGCTCCAGAATGTCCCAGACCTCCGGAGTCTGCCGGTCGATCATCTTTTTCGCGCTGCGCACCGTGTGCACATAGCCGCGCTCTTTGAGCACGCGGATGATGAAAGGTTCGAACAGAACCAACGCCATCTTCTTCGGAAGACCGCACTGGTGCAGCTTCAACTCGGGCCCGATCACGATGACCGAACGTCCGGAATAGTCCACGCGCTTGCCCAGAAGGTTCTGACGGAAGCGTCCGCCCTTGCCCTTGAGCATGTCGGAGAGAGACTTGAGCGGCCGGTTCCCGGCGCCGGTGACTGCACGGCCGTGGCGGCCGTTGTCAAACAGGGCGTCGACAGCCTCCTGCAACATGCGCTTCTCGTTGCGGATAATGACGTCCGGCGTCTTCAACTGCAGCAGGTTCCGCAAACGGTTGTTGCGGTTGATCACGCGGCGGTAGAGATCGTTCAAGTCGGAGGTCGCGAAACGACCGCCTTCCAGCGGAACGAGGGGCCGCAAATCCGGGGGAATCACGGGGAGAACCTCGAGGATCATCCATTCGGGGCGGCTCTTGCTGTTGGCAAAGCCCTGCACGAGCTTGAGACGCTTCGAAACCTTCTTCTTGATCTGCTTGGACTTGGTGTTGTCCATCTGCTCCTGCAAATCCTGCTGCACGGCGATCAGATCGATCAACGAAAGAAGCTTGCGGATCGCCTCGGCACCCATGCCCGCTTCAAAGGATCCTTCGCCGAAGGAATCGAGTGCCTCACGGTACTCAGTCTCGCTCAACAACTGCCCCTTCTGCAAACCGGTGTGGCCGGGATCGATCACGAGGTAGTCCTCGTAGTAAATGATGCGCTCAAGCTGGCGGCCTGACATGTCGAGCATGAGGCCGATGCGCGAAGGCATGCACTTGTAGAACCAGATGTGCGTCACGGGGACGGCCAGTTCGATGTGCCCCATGCGCTCGCGGCGCACACGCGCCAGGGTGACCTCGACGCCGCAGCGGTCGCAGATCACGCCCTTGTGCTTGATGCGCTTATATTTCCCGCAAGAGCATTCCCAGTCCCGTGTGGGACCGAAAATCTTCTCACAGAAAAGGCCGCCCTTCTCGGGCTTGAAGGTGCGGTAGTTGATCGTTTCTGGATTCTTGACCTCGCCAAGACTCCACGTGCGGATCGTGTCTGGCGAAGCCACGGTTATCCCCACCTGGTCAAAAGTCTGAGGACGTTCTTCACCGACTAATTCGCGAAAGGAAGGTGTTTCAATCATACGGAGCAGATACTTGTGCGCCTGAAGATGTGTCGTCCGGCGTGGCGAAGTGCCGGACGACCTGATGAACTAAGTTAGAAGGTAACGTGCGGGGCCACTGGGCCGGAGGAGGCGGTGCGCGGCCCGACCTTGACGTCGAGACCGAGCGACTGCATTTCCTTGATCAACACGTTGAAAGACTCCGGCGTGCCGGCCTCTAACGCATTGTCTCCCTTTACGATGGACTCGTAGATTCGGGTCCGCCCCTGCACGTCGTCAGACTTGACGGTGAGGAGCTCCTGGAGCGTGTAGGCCGCGCCGTAAGCTTCGAGCGCCCAGACCTCCATCTCCCCGAAACGCTGGCCGCCGTACTGAGCCTTGCCACCCAGCGGCTGCTGTGTGACGAGCGAGTAGGGGCCGACCGCACGGGCGTGGATCTTGTCCGCAACCAAGTGGCCGAGCTTGAGCATATAGATGTAGCCCACAACCACCTGCTGGTCGAACGAATCCCCTGTGCGGCCGTCGTAGACGGTCGCTTTCCCGGTTTCGGTGACCCAGCTGAATCCCTCTTTCTGCCTGGCCTGCTTGAGGAACTCGAAGATCTGCTCCTCTTTGATGCCGTCGAACACCGGAGTGGCAACCTTGAACCCGAGCGCCTTGGCGGCGACCCCGAGATGGGTTTCCAACACCTGGCCGACGTTCATACGCGAGGGCACCCCAAGAGGATTCAACACGATGTCCACGGGCTTTCCATCCGCAAGGAACGGCATGTCTTCCTCTGGAACGATCCGGGCGACAACGCCCTTGTTTCCGTGGCGACCTGCCATCTTGTCCCCGACGGAGAGTTTCCGCTTGGAGGCAATGTAAACCTTCACCTGCTTGATGATGCCGGGATCGATGTCGTCACCGCTCTCCAGTTTGTCCATCGAGGATTCATGCTCCTGCTCCAACTCCTGGAACCGGGGTTCGAACTGCCCGATGATCTCGCGGATCTTGTTGCGAATCGGCGAGGGATCGATGTCCACGTGATCGTAAACCTGCGCAAGTTTGCGCAGCAGCGTCTTGGTGATCTTGCGGTTAGCCGGAATGATGATCTCGCCGGTCTGCGCGTTAACGACGTCCAACGGGATTTTCTCGCCCAAAAGGATGTTAGCGAGAGCCTCGGTGAGTTCCTCGTGAAGCTCTTCCTGCTTCTTTGCGTGGTACTCCTCGGCCTCCTTCTGCTGGCGCTTGGACTCGCTGGGGCTCAGCTTGATCTTTGCGATCTCCTTGCGGCTGGAAACCTTGACGTCCATGACGATCCCGTAGGTTCCTGAGGGAACGGTGAGGGACGTGTCTTTAACGTCTGCAGCCTTCTCTCCGAAGATTGCGCGCAGCAGGCGCTCTTCTGGCGCCAACTCGGTTTCACTCTTCGGAGTGATCTTGCCGACGAGGATGTCTCCAGGGCGGATTTCTGCTCCGACGCGGACGACGCCGTCCACACCAAGGTTGCGCAGCGCCTCTTCCGAAACGTTCGGAATGTCGCGCGTGATTTCCTCAGGCCCGAGCTTTGTGTCTCGTGCACCGCACTCGAACTCGTCGATGTGAATGGAGGTGTAGATATCCTCCTTCACCACCCGTTCGGAGATCGTGATAGCGTCTTCGAAATTGTAGCCGTTCCAAGGCATGAAGGCCACCAGTACGTTACGGCCGAGAGCAAGCTCGCCATTGTCGCAGTTGGGTCCGTCGGCGATCACCTGCCCCTTCGTCACCTTGTCGCCCTTGCGGACGATAGGGCGCTGGTTGACACAGGTGCCTGCGTTGGAACGCATGAACTTGCGTAGATCGTAGATGAAGATGCCTTCCGAAGGATCGTGGCGGAACTTCTTCTTGGTCTCGGGAATCTCTCCGTCTGGCGTGACGATGATTTGATCGGCGGTGACACTGGCAACCTTGCCATCTCCTTCGACCACGATGACCGCGCGGGAATCGCGGGCCACCTTGGCCTCCATGCCCGTTCCCACGAGAGGCGCGTCAGAGATCAACAAAGGCACCCCCTGGCGCTGCATGTTCGAGCCCATCAAAGCACGGTTCGCATCGTCGTGTTCCAAGAACGGAATGAGCGACGCAGCGACGGAAACCAGCTGCTTCGGAGAGATGTCCATGTAGTGAACCTTGTCAGGCTCCACTTCAAGGAAGTCCCCACCCGAGCGGACAGCGATCTTTTCACTCAAAAATTTCCCGTCCTCATCCACCTTGGCGTTCGCCTGGGCCACGAGGAAGTTCTCCTCCTGGTCCCCGGTGAGATACTCGATCTTGGTCGTCACACGGCCGTTCACCACCTTGCGGTAGGGCGTCTCGATGAAGCCGAAGTCGTTGATCTGGGCGTAGCTCGAGAGGGACGAAATCAGACCGATGTTCGGGCCTTCCGGCGTCTCAATCGGGCAGATACGTCCGTAGTGGGACGGATGCACGTCGCGGACTTCGAAGCCTGCGCGGTCACGGCTCAGCCCGCCTGGCCCGAGGGCCGACAGACGACGCTTGTGCGTGAGCTCCGCCAAAGGATTGGTCTGGTCCATGAACTGGCTCAGCTGGGAACGTCCGAAGAAGTCGCGGATCACGGCCGAAAGAGCCTTCGGATTGATCAGCTTCTGCGGCGTCATCCCTTCGATGTTCATATCGAACAGCGCCATACGCTCTTTGACCAGACGCTCCGTGCGGGCCAGACCCACGCGGCACTGGTTTGCGAGCAACTCACCCACAGTACGCACGCGGCGCGACCCAAGGTGATCGATGTCGTCAAGGCGCCCTTCGCCCACGCGCAACTGGATGAGGTACTTCATCGCGGCGACGAAGTCGTCCTTGGTAAGGACGCGCTCCTCGGCACTGACGTTGATCCCGAGCTTCGAATTGATCTTATGCCGACCAACGCGGCCCAAGTCGTATTTCTTCGGATCGAAGAACAAGCGCTTGAGGAGATTGCGCGCATTAGGAACCGAAGGAGGATCCCCAGGGCGGAGGCGGCGATAGATTTCCTTGAGAGCCTCTTCTTCGCTATCAACCGGGTCCTTTTTGAGGGCCTTGATGATGGTATCGTCTCCCTTTAGGTCAACGACGGAAACAACTTTGACGCCGAGCGCCAGAATCTGGCTGACGGTTGCCTTGGTCAGCGGCTCGAATGCACGCGCGACGGTGATTTCGCCGTCCACAACGGAGTTGACGAGCACCTTGCTGGAGATCTCCGACTCATCGAGGGACTCGCTGAGCTTGAGATTCTCGAGCTTGTAGAACAAGCCGATGATCTCCTCATCGGAACCGTAACCGAGGGCCCGCAGCAGTGTGGTTGCCAAAAACTTCCGACGGCGCTTGCGGCGGTCCAGATAGACGTAAAGCAAGTCGTTGGTGTCGTACTGAACTTCCAACCATGAGCCGCGGTCGGGAATAATCCGGAACGAGTAGAGCACCTTCCCGTTCAAGTGGACGGATGATTCGAAGGCAATCCCGGGCGAACGGTGAAGCTGCGAGACGACGACGCGCTCCGCACCGTTGATCACGAAAGTCCCCTGCTGGGTCATGAGCGGAATTTCGCCCATGTACACTTTCTCCTCCTTGGTTCCGCGCTCTTCCTTCAGGGAAAAGGTCACGTAGAGCGGAGCGGAATAGGTTTGGCTTTCCCGCATGCACTCGCGCACGGACATCTTCTCTTCACCGATCTCGTAGGAGTCGAATTGAAGAACGACTTTTTCGTCGTAGCTGGAGATTGGGAAAACTTCAGAAAAAACGGCGTTCAGTCCGGTGCTTTTACGCCGGCTGATTGGAACGTTCGTTTGAAGAAACTCCGCGTAGGAGTCCAGCTGGATCTCGATGAGGTTTGGAGGCTCGGCGCCTTCCTTGATTTTGCCGAAATTGATGCGCTCAGACATGAGTGGGATCGGTAGATGCGGAAACTGCGGGCAAAAAACCGCAGAAGCGCGCGCAAGTGGTGCCCTCCCTCAATTGAGGGATTGAAAGGCAGCGAATGCGCGCGACTCTACGGTTGTGATTGGGGATCTCAGGGACGGGTATGTTGACCTTTTGGAAAGACGCGGCGCCCGACAAGCACAAAATGCGCTTGCCGGGCAACCGAGCAAAACGAGCTGCACAGAGGCAGCCGTTGAAAAACTACTTGATTTCGACCTTGGCGCCGGCAGCTTCCACCTTCTTCTTGATGTCTTCTGCTTCTTCCTTGGTGACGCCTTCCTTGAGGGCCTTCGGAGCGCTTTCAACCAGGGCCTTCGCTTCCGCGAGACCGAGGCCGGCGACTGCCGCGCGCACTTCCTTAATGACGGCGATCTTGTTCGTGCCTGCTTCCTTCAGGATGACGTCGAACGAGGTCTTTTCCTCCACAGGAGCGGCAGCTGCGGCGGGGCCGGCTGCGGCAACAGCCACGGGAGCGGCGGCGCTTACGCCCCACTTCTCTTCGAGGTGCTTGACGAGATCTGCTACCTGGAGAACGGTGAGACCGCTGAGCTGGTCTACCAATGCATTGATATCGGACATATGTTTTGTGTGGTATCGTCGCGATCCGGAGCTCCGGACTAATTAAGAGGAAGGGCCCTTCCCCCGACGAGGAACCTGTTTTTGGTTTGGTTTAAAAGCCGGATACCCACTAGGGATCCCCGGTTTTTCCGCCGGCTTTCACCGGCGAAAAGGAGTTGAAGCAGGCGCCCGTTCAGACGCCCGCAGTTGTGCAATTGTTTAGGAAGCAGCTTCGGCCTCGGCCGGAACTTCGACAGCGGCCTCGACCTCTGCGCTGGCTCCAGCTTGGTCCACCTTCGCCTGCAGAACGCGGGCGAGAGATGCGGCGGGCTCGTTGAGCACGCGCACCAACTGGGACGCGGGCGCCTGCAGCACACCCAGAAGGGTTGCGAGCAGAACGTCGCGGGAAGGCAGGTCGGCGATCGCGTTGATCTGGTCGGGAGAAACCGACAAGCGATCCACGATGCCAGCCCGGAGGGTCGGCTTCTTGAATTCAGTCGCGAAGGTCTTTACCACCTTGGCCGCCGCGGCGACGTCCTTCTCACCGGTCACGATGGCGGTCTGCCCATGCAGATCGTCCAACTCCGGAAGACCGGCGTCCACCATGGCGCGGCGCAGGAACGTGTTCTTCACCACGTGGAACTGCGCCCCGACGGCGAACAGACGGTTCCGCAGTTCGGAGAACTGGGTCACCTTCAAGCCGGTGTAGTCGGCAACAAAAAGAAACGGGGAAGCGTTCAGCCGGCTGGCGATATCTTCAACAATAGAGGCTTTTCCAGGATGCATATTTTAAACGCTCTTTAGAATTTCAAGTAGGGAGCCGAGTCCACGCGCACTCCGGGAGACATCGTCGATGCCAGGGTGATATTTTCCACGAAACGCCCCTTGGCAGCCGCCGGACGGGACTTGACGATTGCGTCAATGACCGCGACTCCATTTTCAAGAAGAGCTTGCTCGGAGAAGGAAAGCTTTCCAACCGGCACTGCGATGTTTCCACCCTTGTCCAGCTTGAACTCCACGCGCCCAGCCTTGACCTCGCGCACCGCCTTCGCAGTGTCGTCGGTGACCGTCCCAGTCTTGGGGTTCGGCATGAGGCCGCGCGGCCCGAGCACCTTGCCCAGCTTACGCACCTCAGTCATGCAGGCGGGTGTTGAAATCGCCACGTCGAAGTCCTGAAAACCGCCGACGCACTTGTCGACCATGTCCTTGTAACCAACGTATTCGGCGCCGGCCTCGCGAGCGGCTTCCGCTGCAGCGCCCTCGGCGAAAACGAGAACACGCACAGACTTACCCGAACCGTGAGGCAGCGGGCAGGTGCCGCGGACCATCTGGTCGGACTGGCGGGGGTCTACTCCCAGACGGAAGGAGAGGGTGACGGTTTGGTCAAACTTCGTTTCGGGAAGGGTCTTGAGCAGGCTCAAGGCTTCGGCGAACGGATGCTGACGAGGAGCGCCCACCTTTTCAGCGGCGGCGCGATAACGTTTAGATCTTTTGATAGCCATAGGTTTGTGCAGTGCTGGCGATCCGTGTGAAATACACACAGGTCTCCTGCTAATCCCGACGAGCGGGCCGAGAAGTTTGCGGCTGGCGACCAAATTTGCAACCTATTTCCATGCCACTGGCAAAAAAAATGCAAAAAATTACGCCCCGCCCCCCCGCTCTCCAGCCGGCTCCCTTGGCAGCTCACCGTTTCACGACCTCGGGGCGCGTCCAAACCCGGACGTAATCAATTTCAAAAAAATTCGGAAACACCGTCGCCGCATCGGGTTCCCCCGAAGGCCCAATCCGGCTGCTCACCCCGTTGCTTAAAATGACGTACATCGGAACCTTCGGCACATAGGCCCCTGCCACCTCGCGCTTGACCACGCCGTTTTGAATCCAAAGCGCCCGTCCCTCGGTCCAAAGCAACCCGTACGTGTTCCATTTTCCCTCGAAATCCACGTCGTTGTTCCCTCCGCTGTCCCAGTTGATCTCCGGAAAATCTCCATAGCACAGCCCTAGGTGCATCAAACGCCTCCCCGCATAGTACTCAGCAATGTCGAACTCCGGAGGCCAATGGTGCCCCTGAGGCATCAGCCAGAAACACGGCCACGCCCCCTTCCCTCCCGGGAACTTCGCCCGGATCTCAATGTAGCCGTACTGAAACGAGAACCGGTCGTGGGTGGAGACCATTCCCGCGCTATAGTCGTAGACCCCCGGAGGGTTATCTCCCTCCACCGAGCGGTTGTCGGCCCGCAACCTGAGCAAACCGTCCTCTACGAGTACATCCTCGTCGCTGAGATAGTTTAAGTAACTGTCATTGTGGTATCTGTCCCCCCACCTTCCGAAGACTTTCAAGCTGGTGCTCCACAGGTCCAGGTCGAGGCGCCTTCCATTAAAGGCATCCTCAAGAGCAAGAGTGTAGCCCTGCGGAGGAAAAGAAAGGCCCCCGTTCTCCAGGGCTTGCACCGCGCTTCCGTTCGCGTCTTTGAGTGCTTGGGAAGCGAACAAACAGAGTGGACCTCCCATGAAAACAACCCACCCAAGTCCGATAGCGAGCGTCATGTTACGCATGGCCTAAGGTTAATCCGCTGGAAAACAGAGTGCGATTCAATTTCAAACCCCGCCAACGCGGGAGGCAATCGCACTTCAAAGCCGCCCGATTGGGCTGCCAAACGAATTTTCACCGACGCTCTCGCCCGCTTCCGCTCCGGCACTTGCCCCATTTCCGCCGACAAACTATCCCTTAAGGCGGAATACGCCCGTCCCAGGGCGTGAGTAAACCGCCCGCGACACATCAGGCTTTTTACTGTTGCCAACTTCCGAATTGAAAGTACCTTTGCCGCCCCGACTGCCTCATGGTGTAACGGTAGCACAGCAGATTCTGAATCTGCTTGTCTAGGTTCAAATCCTAGTGAGGCAACCACCTGTATCCAGCGTGGCAGTCGTTCGCAGCCGGCGTCCCCCGGCTCTGCTCCCCCGCCTTTCGATCTGCAGATTTTTCACCGCCGTCCGTGGTTGAAGTCAACCTCCTTCAAGACGGTCGAGGCTCCCTGGTTGTCCTGAACGAGCGTCCGAATGCAGCTCGGATCGACGGCGATCGTCGCCGCCTTCGCCTGAAAGGTGTTCCCGGAAAACACGATGTCATGCCCGTTGGGAGCAAACGTGACAGCATCCTTCGGGGCGAACTCTCCAAGCACGAAGATGTTGTCGCGGACGATCACGGGACCGTACTTGGCTCCCGGCTCGTAAAGAGTGAAGTACAGCTCGGGAAAGGCGCCGGGAGCGGCATTCTGGTAGGCGATTCGCCCCCGCCGGGGGTCCGGGTCGTTTTTCATCGTGTTGTTTACGAACACGTTCCCAGACATGACAAAGTTCACAGGCTGGTTGATCCACGCCCCGCGACCGCCGTTGCGGAAGGTGTTTCCGGTCATCGTCACGTCCGTGCAGCTTTTCTCGACGCTGACCACACGACTGCCATTCGAGCCGTCCACCAAATTTCCGGTGATGGTCGCGTTCTGACAAAACTCGGCCAGAAAGAACGCGCCCATACGGCTCCCCAGTATCTGGTTATTGGAAAAGATGATGTTACGGCACTTCTGAATGTGCATCGTGTCCCCAAGCGCACTCAGCCGGCAACCCGTCACCCGCACATCGGCCGCTCCGGTGATGTCAAACGCTCCCTTTCCCGGCCCGGCTCCGGCGGGGGCATACGCAGCCCAGTAGTTGGCGAAAATGTTGTAGGCGAGGGTCCCCGAGCCTTGGCCCTCGAAGCGAATCGGCGGGCCGTCCGCCTTTTCCGAAATCTTGAGGTAGGAGCGCGTGGATTCGACGATGAAATACTGGCGTCCCCGGACGATGTTTTTGGGGAGCGCGTCGCCCATGAAGGTGAGCGCCTGATTCGGTTCCTCACTGCGGCTGACAGCCAGAGGGTTGTTGGTGTTGTCAAATTCGACCAGTTCGCCGGTCATAGAGACTTCGCGCATCAAATCGGTCCGGAAGTACCGCCTGGCCCGTTCCACCTCCCATCGGGAATAGGACTCTGGAAAGGTGAGGATCTGCCACAGGTATCCATAATCCCACATGAACTTCCCGCTTCGCAACAGAGTGCAGCTTTCCAACGCCACCCGCTCGGCGGGGGCAATCACCTGACTCTCACCCTTAGAAAGCCCGTGCACTCCGATCACGGCGGCAGCCATGCCGTTCGACTTCACGTCGCGAAACAGAATGTCGTGTGTCCCACCGGGTTTGGTTGTGGTGATCTCAATGCCCTTCGTGTTGGCGGACGGCTCCCATGTATTGCGCTCCTGCGCCGGATCAAAAACGTGTCCGACAAACTCGCCGCCATGCCACTCAAGGTAGGCGATGTCACTGCCCGCGAACAAAACCAGATGGGCCTTTCCTGGCAAGGTTTCCGGCAGAATGAAGCGCGCCCCGTGGGCACGTACTTCCATGTTTGAAGCCAGCGGGATGGGGACGCCTCCATCAAGATGGTAGTCGCCCGCAGGAACAGTCACGATGCCGCCCTTACGGAACAAGCCGTCTAAAACAGCAGAATCATCCGCCAGGGCGGTTCCGGCGATCAGACAGGACAAAAGAAGCACTCTCATGCCGAAGGGTACTACCGGGCACACTGATGCACCCACGACAAAAAGCATGAGAAATGCGACACCGCCGCGAGGGAGCGGCGCATTAACCCCCTAACCTCAGACCCTAAAATTCCGGCAACACCGACAAGCCTGGGGTGTTCCATTGCTCGCAGGAGGATTCCCCGGACGATCCATTCACTTTGCTGACTCAAAGCCCCAGGTCTTGCCCTCACTCCCCTGCCCCTTGAGCCTGATGGACTGCACCTCGGACACCTGCCCTGTCTTCGGCGGACTCACACGGATGTGGAGGATGGTCTCCTTCTCAGGCAACTCCACCTCAACATCCTCCCACTGTCCGGAAGCCGGCCATTGAAAGGAGGCCGTTTGCTGCGGCTCGAACGACGCGCTCTTAGTCCGCCAGGTCACCGAACCGACCCCGGCCGCTCCCGCACCGGCGCGCACACGCAAAGCCACCTTCACCGGTCCGCGCAGGTCGAGGTCGCTGTTTGTAATAAAAGTGCGCACGTTGGGGGCCGCCTTTGCATCAGGCGTGATCACAAGCGCCCCCGTCGAAGTCGCGAGGCTACCGTTGCGGCACACCCACCCCTGCACGCTCCCCTCCTCTGCTTTCCGGGCCTTGAGTAGAGAGGCTTCCGCCTTCGCAGAAATCTCGTGCTCGGAAAAAAGCGTCTCATGGTGCCTGTCGAGCGTCTCGGGAAGCCCGGGCGGTTTGAGACCCGCAGCCCACTCCTTCAAACGCCCCTCGAGACGGGCGGCGACGTCGGGCTTCTCCGAAAGCAGGTTCTTCCCCAGGTGCTCCCCCTCGGGAACCGTCACGTCAAAGAGCATCCGCTCACGGTCCCCAAGCCGGATCAACTTGTAGGGATACTCCAAAACGGCAGCCTGCGAACCCCAGCGCCAGAACAACCTCTCGTGGGGCGCATCCTGCCGCTCCCCCTTCAGGAAAGGCATCAGGTTGACCCCGTCCAGTGCCGGATCCGCCGGCTGGCCCGCGAGCGCACTGGCGGTGGCTGCCACGTCAAAGCTGATGACCGGGTGCTCATAGTCGACCCCCGACGGGAGCGTGCCTGGCCAGGCGGCGACAAAGGGAACGCGAATCCCACCTTCGCTCAACATCCCCTTCTGTCCGCGCATGGGAAGGTTTAGTGATCCGTTCCAAGCTTCCCCCAGCGGCGCCCCGTTGTCGGAGATGAAGAAGATCAGAGTGTTCTGCTCCTGTCCCATTTCACGGAGTTTGGCGCGTATCTGACCCAGACCGTCGTCCATGGCGGCGATCATCGATAGCGCCATCCGGCGCTCTAGCGGCAGGTCCTTGGGGGTCTTTGAAAACCAGGGCTCCGGAGAGTCTAGCGGCACATGCGGCGCGTACCAGGCGAGGTACAGGAACCACGGGTTTCCGGGCTGCGCGGAGCGCCTCTGCAAAAAGGAAAGCGCGGCATCCGTCTGCACCAGCACCCGAAAGCGCTCATCCTTCACCAGATGGGGCGCGTCGGGAAACGGCGTCCCCGCGAGGTCGTGCGAGGCAAAAAACTGCTTCAGTTCACCCCTCCAGTACTCATCGAAACCCTGCCTGTGAGGGAAAAACTCGGGGTCGACCCTCAGTTCCTTTTTGGCGCCGGCCATGTTCACCAGATCCAAGTGCCACTTCCCCACCTGCCCTGTGACGTACCCGGCGGATTTCAAACGCTCGGCGATTGTGACCTCACCATGCGGCAGGGGCCCCTTGTTGTTGTCCTCGACACCGAAGCGCTGCTGGTAGCGCCCGCTCAGCAGACCGGCGCGCGAAGGTACGCACTGGGGCGCACTCACGTAACCGCGCGTAAAACGGACGCCGTCGCGGGCCAGTTGGTCGATGTTGGGAGTCTGGATGTTGGGATCCGCCTTCTGGACTCCGAGGTCGGCCCAGCCGTGGTCGTCCGTGTAAATCAACAGGATGTTCGGTCGGGGGGCGGTGGCGGCGGCGGCGGGAAGCTCCGCAATGGACAACAAACTGCACAGGAAGATCCAAGCGGAGGAACGGGTGGTGTTCATGAAATTCAGGTTCTTTAGGGGAGGGAATCAGTCCGGCAGGGTGTGTTTTGAAACCCGAGGGATCGCGAGTGTTGCGGGCGACGCACTGGCTCCGCAGCGACGCTCTCCTTGTCCGCGCAGCACAGCCAGCCCGAAACCATTCCGAGCAACCTTTCCATCCCGCCGGTTTTTAACCCGCTCACGCACGGGCCATCCCGTTTTTTTTCCATGACCCAAAAAACTCCCCGCCTGAGGGCCGCGCTTCTGAAGTTCGCCCCGCTCTTCCTCGCACTCGTACCCCTAGCCGCTCACGCGGCCGAACCCGCCAGGCCGAACGTCATTTTCATTCTCGCGGACGACCTCGGCGCCCACGACATCGCCTGTCTGGGAAGCACGTTCTACGAGACCCCCAATCTGGACCGACTCGCCAAACGCGGCGCCCGCTTCCCAAACGCCTACGCAGCCAGCCCCCTCTGCTCCCCCACCCGCTCGAGCATTCTAACGGGACAGTATCCCGCCCGCATCGGCATCACCGCGCCCGTCTGCCACCTGCCCGCCCTGCAGCTGGAGAAAAAACTCGAAGCCGGCGGGCCAAAAACCCGGGTCCTCGTGGCCGACAGCATCACCCGGCTGAGCACCGACTACCACACCCTCGCGGAAAGCCTGAAGGAGTCCGGCTACGCCACCGCCCATTTTGGGAAGTGGCACCTCGGACACAACCGGGAGAAGAACTCCGAGGACCGCTACGAACCCAAGGATCAAGGGTTCGACTGTGACTTCCCCCACGCCCCTAAGGCCGCCGGCCCCGGCCCCAGCTACCTCGCCCCCTGGGGATTCATCAAGGATCCCGAAATCACGGACGAGGTGGGCAAACACATCGAGGACCGGATGTCGACCGAGGCGGCGAAGTACATCGAGGCCCACAAGGACCAGCCGTTTTACATGAACTACTGGGCCTATTCGGTGCACTCCCCGTGGAACGCCCGCGCCGATTACCTCGAATATTTCAAATCCAAGGCCGAGCCAAAGAATCCCCAGCACAACGCCCTCTATGCCGCGATGGTCAAAAGTCTGGACGACGGAGTCGGACGGATTCTGGACGCGGTCGACGCCAGCGGCATCGCCGACCGCACGATCATCGTCTTTTTCTCAGACAACGGCGGGTACGCGTATCCGCCGAAGAACACGAACCCCGAGGGCTACTCGGACATCCCGGCGACGAGCAACCTGCCGTTGCGCAGCGGCAAGGCCTCCCTTTACGAAGGCGGCACAAGGGAGCCGTTCTTCCTGGTGTGGCCGGGCAAGGTCCAGGCGGCCACGGCGAACCCAATGCTGTTTCAAAGCACCGACTTTTATCCCACGCTTTTGAGCATGTGCGGCCTCAAACCGCGGCCCGGTCTGAAGCTGGACGGCTACGACCAATCGAAGGCGTTCACGGGCGAGGTTTCGCAGCGCGACCGGGTGTTCTGCCACTTCCCGCACGGGGGACTCGGCTCCAGCGAACACATGCCGGGGTTTTATCCGGGAACCTATGTGCGAAAGGGCGACTACAAACTGATCCGGTTCTACGCCATGAACCCCGACGGTTCGGACACGCTGGAGCTTTACAACCTCAAGCAGGACGAGGGGGAATCCAAAAACCTCGCAGAAGAGAAGCCCGAGCTGACGAGGGAACTCAACGGCCTCATCTCCGACTTTCTGAAGGACACCGAGGCGGTGGTGCCGAAATTAAACCCGAAATACTCGGCCACTCCCGCGGCGGCGGCCTCCAAACCGGCGGCCGCCGACCCCCTGCTCGGCTGGAAAAACCGCAACTGCGAAGCCACCGTCAAGGACGGTATCCTGCGCGTTTCTGGGAAGGGACCGGCCCCCTTCCTCGGAGTTGGCAGCCAGTTGAAAGGACCGGCGAAGCTGGCGTTCCGGATGCGTTTTTCAGAAGCCAAGGGCCCTTCCGAGGGGCACGTCGACCTGCTTCCGCAGCAGGCAGCGGGAGCCGCCGGCGAAATGAAAACGTTTCCATACAAACTCGGTTCCGGCGAGTGGCAGGAGGTTACCGTCGACCTGCCGGAAAAGGCGCCCACGTCCATCCTTCGACTCTACCTCCCGGCAGAAAAACAAGAGGTGGAAATCGACTGGGTGGAACTCCGGCCGCAGGGAGGGAAGCCCCAGCGCTGGGATTACTAGACGAAACTAAGCAAGAGGCCCCCGGGCTGGAGCGAATGCACCGTCCCAACAGGCGGGATGACAGGACCCTATTTTTTCACCACCCGCCAGAGCACTTCGTTTTTCTCCATGAACCAAGGGATCCACGGCGGATCGTAAAAAGCAAACTCGGGCTGCCCTTCGAGCTTCCAACCGGAAGACTCCAACGCCGCCCGGATCTCCGACACCGCTTTCTCCCTGCCCTTGGAACGCCTGCCGCTCATCCTGAGGGTCGCGTAGGTGCCCGCCGGACGGGTCTCGATGCGGACCGCAGCATCCAGGGGCGCGGGAGCCTCCCCGGACTTCATGTTGGCGGGCATCACAAAAGCCATGGCCTCTGAAGCGCCCTCCCCCCGGTATAGAACCGGAGTCGTCATCGGGATGGGCTGGGATGCCGCGTTCCCCTTGGTGATGAAGCGGAACAACCGCATAAAGCTGCCGTCACGCCCTTCGTTCTCCAGGCGCGTGGGTGTCTGCGCCAGCACAAGGGCTGGATACTCGCGGATTTCCACGCGCTCCAAGCGGGATTGCACGGTGTACGCGGGGGTCTTGTAACCTGCGCGGCTAAAGGCGCATCCCGCCAGGTAAAGAGCCGCGACAGTCGGCACCGCCACCAAGGTCCATTTTGCCAGAGGGCTCATATTTTTAGAATACCCCGTCAATCTCCGGCGTAAACCACGGAAAACACCCACGCAAAAAGAGCTTCTCGTTACCCCTCCGCCTTGGGATTGTCTTCCCCTAGCCCCGCGCCGTCCCCTGGCGCCTCAAGCAAAACCCCACCAGACCGTATGACCGTCTCCCGCCGCGAATTTCTTTCCACGCTTGCCGCCGGCAGCGCCGCCTCCCTCATGCCACACTCCGCGCTTTCCGCCCCCCCTCCCACGCCCAAGCCGTCGATGAAACCGACAGCCCTGGGCATCGACAACTTCGCAGTCCGCGCCTTCGGCTGGAAGGCGCACGAACTCATCCAGTACGCCGCCGGACTACAGCTCGACACGCTTTTCCTCTCGGACATCGACTGCCTGCCCTCGCTTGACGAGGGCGCGCTACGCGAAGTCAAATCAGAGGCGGACGCCGCAAAACTCGAGCTCTATGTTGGTTCGTGGAGCATCTGCCCCACCTCCCTGCGCTTCAAACCCAAGTGGGGCACCGCAGAAGAGCACCTCCGCACAGGGATCCGCGTCTCAAAGGCGCTGGGCTCGCCCGTGTTCCGGGTCATCCTCGGAGCCATGGAAGACCGCAAGACCCCCGGCGGCATCAACGCCCGGATCGACGACACAGTCAAAGTGCTCAAAGCCTGCCGTAAAGACGCTCTCGACGCCGGAATCAAGATCGCCGTCGAAAACCACGCCGGTGACATGCACTCCTGGGAACTCATCCGTCTGGTGGAAGCCGCCGGATCCGATTTCGTCGGGGTCAACATCGACTCCGGCAATGCGGCGTGGACCCTAGAAGACCCCACAGATCTTCTCGAGCGGCTCGGCCCCTACACGATCTGCTCGAGCCTGCGCGACGACATGATTTGGTCCACGCCCGAGGGCGCCGCCATCCAGTGGACTGCCATGGGGGACGGAGTGGTCGATTGGAACCATTACATGGACCGATGGAAGGTGCTTTGCCCGCAGGTGCCAGTGCAAATCGAGACGATTTCCGGGTTCACCCGCGAGTTTGCTTACAAGACCGAGGGATTCTGGGAGCATTACGACAAAAAGCCCGAGGTGCTGGCGAAATTCGAAGCGTTGGCCGCCAAGGGCCACGCCCTCGAGAACTACAAGGCGCCCGAAGGGCAGGACAAGAAGGAGGCCGAGAAGGCCTACCAGAAGGCCCAAATCGAGCGCAGCATCCAATATTGCCGCAACGAACTGGGACTGGGCCGCAAGCAACCCAAAGCCTAGACTGCCGGCACTCGAGGCGGGGAGGTTTCGCCTGCCCCCACGAAGAGCGTCATCGCCGCAGGCCGACCGAGTATGCGCAACCGGATCCTTTTCGCCTTGGTGGCAGCCACCCTGCCGGCTGCCGCCGAAGACTCCACCGCCATTCAGGAAGCCCGCGCCCGGTCGCTTTTGGAAGGTCTGTCCGCCGTATTTCAACCGCCCGCCTTTGCTGGGACAGTCCCCTCCCGCCTCCGCCTGGTCGCTCAAAAGCCGGGACAGCTCTGGGGCAACAACCTGCCGCCCGTCTGGGTGGCGGACATGGAAACGCCCCGGGGGGTACGCGGGCACCTCATGTGGGAAGACGGCGCCGCCGGCAGGCTGGTGGAATTCGCCCTGGACGAACCTGTGTCCCCGCTTCCGGCGCACGGAGGCCTCCTGACCGGTCTCAAAGGCATCCAGCAGTTTCCTGTTTCCGGAAAGGAAGGCCGCAGCGTGGCTTCGGGCTGCGTCCCCACGGCAGCAGGCATCCTCATACGTTTCTGGTCTGAAACCCGCCTTTCGAACTGGGCCGGGGACGCTCCCAAGGGCGGCAGGGAGGGCACGGAGGCCCTGGCCTCCCGCATCCGCAAACGGCTCCGGATGATGGAAATTCCCGACTCCTCGGGCTACACGGACGACGGCATGACGCTCAGCGGGGCCCTCCCCGAGGACTTAAAACGGGCCATTTCCCGGGACGCGGCGGAACAGGGCATTTCCGTCCGGACGGAATACGGAAGGTTTTCGGCGGAACTTCTGCGCGAGGAGATCTCAAACGGCAGGCCGGTCCTTCTGGACTGCCTGGTGAGACTACCCCACAAACCCGAGCTTTCCTGGGGGCACGAAATCACGGGGGTGGGATGGTTGGAATGGGAGGGACTGCGGTTCGCTGGGGTGCGGGACAATTTTTTTCCGACGCGGAACGATGAGACGACTCGGTGGATCCGGGAGGAGGCATTTGGGGGGATTTTGACCGTGCACCCTGGGGCGGAGCGCTGAGCCACGCGCCGGGTGCAAAAAACAGCCACCCTGATCAAATTTCAACACCCTCCGTCAGAGGGGACCTTGCGAGCGACGGGGCGGAGCCAGTGGGAGAAGCGCAAAAAAAGTGGATGCACAGAGGAGATGCTGTGGAATATTGCTTTTGGCACGGTGGATGCTGAAATAGGCCCAGAGTCACCCAAAAGTGATCCTGAAAATGATCACGCGAGTGATCAGAAACACCGAAGTGATCCGAACCCTTAGACCTAACACAAGAATGACAACACCCACCGGCCGCAGCAGCGCCATTGCGTCGATTGCTGGGCGCACACCCACCGGACAGAGCGTAAACTTCCACGACGAGTCTCCGAAGCAAGTCTTTGGCAGCAACACCTTCAGCCTGCCGGTGATGAAGGAAATGCTCAAGCCCGCCACGTACGACTCCATGGTCAAGACCGTGAAGGAAGGGCAAAAGCTCTCCGAAACGATCGCTGACGAAGTCGCAGACGCGATGTGCCGCTGGGCCGTTGCAAAGGGGGCCACGCACTACGCCCACGTTTTCTACCCGCTCACCGGCCTGACCGCCGAGAAGCACGACTCCTTCTACGAGCCCGGTTCCTTCGGCAACGAAGCGATTTCCAAGTTCAAGGGCAAGGTCCTGATCCAGGGCGAACCCGACGCCTCCTCTTTCCCGAACGGCGGCATCCGCGCCACGCACCGCGCCCGCGGCTACACCGCGTGGGACCCGACCAGCCCCGCTTACATCCTGGAAAGCGCAAACGGCACCACCCTCTGCATCCCAACCTCCTTCGTCTCCTGGACGGGAGAGGCGCTGGACACTAAGACCCCGGTCTTGAAGTCCATGCAGGCCCTCGACAAACAGGCGCGCCGCATTCTCAAACTTTTCGGCCACAAGGAAATCGCCCACGTGTCCGCCACCGCGGGCCCCGAGCAGGAGTACTTCCTCGTCGACAAGACCTTCTACTACAGCCGCCCCGATTTGCTCGCAGCCGGCCGCACCCTCTTCGGCGCGCCGCCACCCAAGGGCCAGGAGTTCGAAGACCACTATTTCGGCGTCATCCCTGAGCGCGTCCTCGCGTTCATGGCCGAAGTGGACCGCGAACTCTACAAGCTCGGGATTCCTTCAAAAACCCGCCACAACGAAGTGGCCCCCGGCCAGTTCGAAATCGCGCCCTTGTTCGAGTCCGCCAACGTCGCGGCCGACCACCAGCAGCTGATCATGACGGTGCTCAAGCGGGTCGCCGACCATCACGGGATGGTTTGCATCCTCCATGAAAAGCCCTTCGCCGGCGTCAACGGTTCGGGCAAACACGTCAACTGGTCCCTCGGCAACGCCACACAGGGAAACCTGCTGGATCCGGGCGACACGCCGCACGACAACGCCCAGTTCCTCGTGTTCGCGGGCGCCGTCATCCGCGCCGTGGACAAGTTCGCTCCGCTCCTGCGCGCCGTCGTCGCCTCCGCAGGCAACGACCACCGTCTGGGTGCCAACGAGGCGCCTCCCGCCATCATCTCGGTCTACTTGGGCGACCAGCTGGCCGACGTGTTCGAGCAGATCAAGGGTGGCGGCGCCACCAGTTCGCGCCAGCGCGGCACCCTGCACATCGGGGTGGACGTGCTGCCTCCGCTTCCCAAGGACGCGGGCGACCGTAACCGCACCTCGCCGTTCGCCTTCACCGGCAACCGGTTCGAGTTCCGCGCGGTCGGCTCCAACCAGACGATCGGCACGGCGCTTTCCGCGCTGAACACGATCCTCACGGACTCACTCGACTACGTGGCAGGCAAACTGGAAGGCGCAACCGACCTGAACGCCGCCATCCAGAGCGTGCTCAAGGAAATCATGGACCATCACGGCCGCGTGATCTTCAACGGCAACGGCTACTCTGAAGAGTGGCACGCCGAAGCCGCCAAGCGCGGTCTGCCCAACCTCAAGACGACGGCGGACGCCCTGTCCGCCTACACTTCACACGATGTCGTGGAAGTGTTCGAGAAGTACGGCGTGCTTTCGCACGACGAATTGCACAGCCGCTACGAAATTGCCGCCGAGCAGTACGTGAAGCAGATCAACGTTGAAGCGAAGGTCGTTGAGGAAGTCGCTCAGACCAAGATCTACCCGATCGCCAGCGCCTACGCAGGTAGTCTCGCCGACTCGGCTGCAAAGCTGAAGGCTGCCGGCCTGCCGGTCGCCACGGGAACGCTCGCCAAGGTGGCTGCGCTCGTATCCGAGTTGGAGACGGAACTGAATGTGCTACGCGACGCCCATGGTGCCGCCGCCGAAGTCAGCGACTGGACCTTCAAGGTCCTGCCCGCGATGCTAGCCGTGCGCAAGTCGGTGGACGCCCTTGAAGGCATCCTTCCCGACGACGCCTGGCCGCTCCCGACCTACCAGGAAATGCTCTTCATCAAGTAGTTCCCCCGGTCTCCCCTTGGGGCAGACCATGGAATTGCTGAAAAGCCTCCGCGAACAACGCCGCCGTGCCACGTGCACGGCGGCGTTTTCTGTTCCAGTTTGCATTCACTTTGTGACTTAACCGGATGCAAAAGCACTTCACGCCCCTCACAAGCGGCGCCCAAAAATTCACTTGCAAGACGTTGTACGGGTTACACAAACACATCACCCTTGGGCCCGCGAAAAACTTGTTATCAGCCGCTCTTCTTAAAAAGCTTTGCACTCAAGCCGCGCATGGAGAATAGTTTACTTGAGAATAAGTGTTGTCGCTTGGCACGTTTACCCCCTCTTCTCACCCCAAACCACAACACTCAGCGACCTTCTCATTAGTAGTTAGACTGTTCACATGCCATTTAAAGCCCTCGGCCTCCATCCTCTGATTTTGCAGGCCATTCGCGACACCGGATACACAGAGCCCACCCCGATTCAGGCGGCGGCCATTCCGGAAATCCTCCTCGGTAACGACATCATTGGAATCGCCCAGACGGGCACCGGAAAAACCGCGGCCTTCACGCTGCCTCTGCTGCACCGGATCCATTCGACCCAGCCGGCGCACCCTCACAAGACCCGCACCCTGATTCTGGCCCCGACCCGGGAGCTGGTGGTGCAGATCGAGGAAAACGTGCGGGCCTACGCCAATCACGTTCCGATCCAAATCACCAAAGTGTACGGAGGCGTTTCCGAGCGCCCCCAGATTCAGGCCCTGCGCTCCGGCGCCGAAATGGTCATCGCCACCCCCGGCCGCCTTCTGGACCTGATGGGCCGGCGCTGTGCGGATTTTTCCGGTCTGGAACACCTTGTTCTGGACGAGGCGGACCGCATGCTGGACATGGGGTTCCTGCCGGACATCCGCCGGGTGGTGAACGCCCTTCCCAAAAAGCGACAGACGCTCCTGTTTTCAGCCACTCTTTCCCGCGAAATCGAGTCTGTCACCAAAGAGTTCCAGCAAAACCCGAAGGTCGTCCAGATAGGCAAGCGCTCGAACCCCGCAGAAACCGTCACGCAGTTCGTCTACGAGGTGCCCCGCCACCTGAAGACCTCCCTGCTGTGCCATCTGCTGAACGACCCCAAGATGGACATGGTGCTGGTTTTCACCAGGACCAAACACGGCGCCGACCGCGTCGCCCGCAAGCTCGAGTCACTCGGCATCAAAACCGGCACACTGCACGCGAACCGCTCCCAAAACCAGCGCCTTCGCGCACTGGCCGACTTCCGCTCCAACGCGATCCGCGTGCTCATTGCGACGGACATCGCAGCCCGCGGGATCGACGTGGACGGCATTTCGCACGTCGTCAACCTGGATTTCCCGCCGCAGGTGGAGGACTACGTGCACCGCATCGGCCGCACCGGTCGGGCGAATGCGATCGGTGACGCGATTAGCTTCATCTGTCAGGACGACCATGGTTCGCTGCGTTCGCTCGAGCGTTTCATCGGCCGCGGTATTGTTCGTAAAAAGGCCGAGGGCTTTGACTACGCCGCCCCCGAGCCTCCCCGCTCGCTGGAAGAACAACAGCGCGACCGCGGCGGACGCAGATTTGACGGTCCACGCGGAGGCGGCGGGGGTGGAGGGAACCGTGGCGGCGGCCAGCGGCGCGGGTCTGGCGGAGGACAGGGCCGCGGCCAAAGCTCCCAGAGGCCGCAGCGCGCCTCCAGCCGGTAAGGAGACGGGGAGTCAGCCTCCCCCATTCTCAGCTTGAAGCAGAGTCATTTACGCGTAGCCTGCCCAACCATGTCGCGTCTCCAGAGTTTCAGAACATTCTGGAGTTCCCGTCGTTTACTCTGGCCGGTGCCAGCGCTGCTGGTTCACGTGGTTATTCTGTTCCGTACCAAGGGCCTTTGGACGGAAAAATTGACCGTCTACTCGCACCACGGAATGGTCGCCCGCGATGTACCCCAGGCCCAACCCATTGTGTTGATGATCTGCGCGTGCGCCGCCTTGTACTGGCTGTCCTTCATTCCCCGAGAATATCTTTTTGCCCTGATGCCCAGACGCATGGGAATGCGGACGCCAGGCGACACTGAGAAGAGCTGCATCCTGATGCTTCTGCGCACTGTGACGCTTTCAGGCTTATACGGCGGGCTCCTCTTTCTCTACTGAGACCTGCTTCAATCCGCCGGATCGATGCGGGCCGTCCAAACGCGTGGCGAGTGGAGGGCGGTTGGTTGTTCAGCAGACGACCCCTCAATACGGTTCGATGTGCACCAGCACATCGGCAACGGATGGCATTTTCAGCCGGACGGCATCCTTGACTGCGTGGGCGATCTCATGCCCCTCCCGCACACTCATGTCGCTTGGAACCAAAACATGCAGATCTACATAGAACTCAATCCCCATTTTCCGCACCCGACACTTTTCGACGCCCTTCACGCCGTCGACCGTGACGGCTGAACTCCTCACCGAGGCCTCTATGTGTGCAGGAGGCGCGACATCCATGGCCTCATTCACTGCCGGACCCAGAATACGAATCCCATTCAAACCGATAACCGCGCACGCGACCAGGGCCGCATAGTCGTCCGCAGCCTCATACCCCTCCCCGCCGATGAGCGCCACACTGATGCCAACAAACGCCGCGGCTGAGGTGATCGCATCGGAGCGGTGATGCCACGCATCGGACTCGAGCGCCATACTTCCGACCTCGCTCCCGTGACGCAGCACCTTCCGGTACAGAGTCTCTTTTACAAAAATCACCACCAGCAAAACCAGGAGAGTAAACGGCTTGGGAGCGTGGTGCGGAGTCAAAATCTCTCGCACGCTCTCCACCGCCAGCAACACGGAAGTCCCCAAAAGCAGAATCCCGACGGCGACCGCGGCAAGCGTCTCAGCCTTCCCGTGGCCGTAGGGGTGGGTCTCGTCCGGCGGCATCGCAGCGTAACGCAGCCCCGCCCACACCAACAATGAACCGAAAATATCCAGAGTGGACTCGATGCCGTCGGCAATCAAAGCATAGCTGTTGCCCACAATGCCGCTCACGATTTTGATTCCTGCCAAAATCACATTGATCGCGGCGCCGGCTAGGGCGAGGAGAGAGCCTTGCGTGAGACGCGCGTTGTGGTTGGGTAGAGTCATGTTCTAAGAAGCACCCAAACAACCGAACGCTCGGGATTCAAATCGCCGGTCATTTCACAAGCCATCTCGGCAGGAATCCAGCCCGGATTTGCTTTCGCTCAAGCTTTTGGGTCTATTGGCAAAGATGCCAAACGAATCCACAAGCGCACCTTCCGCAGCGGCGCTTGCACTCCAAATCAGGGCTTTCGGTGCGCCGACCGAAGTAGCCGAAGTGCTGGAAATCGCCGTCCCGTCGCCAGGCCCGGGAGAGGTCCGCGTACGGATGGAGTTTGCACCAGTGAATCCAGCGGATCTCAACGTCCTCGAAGGAAAATACGGCACCCTGCCCGCGCTTCCCGCCGTGGCCGGAATCGAGGGGGTCGGCAGAGTCGTCTCGTCTGGAGGCGAGACAGACGAAGCGCTGGTTGGAAAACGCGTTCTTCTTCCGCACGGGTTTGGCGCCTGGCGGCAATTTGGAAACGCAAAGGCAGCTGAGCTCGTCGTGGTTCCCGAAACCATTCCCGCCCACCAGGCGGCCATGCTTCGCATTAATCCGGCCACCGCGCTTTGCCTGCTCCGTCACTTTACACACCTCCAGCCCGGTGAATGGATTGTCCAAAATGCCGCCAACTCGGGTGTCGGCCGGGGCGTCATTCAGATTGCGCGGGCGTGCGGTTGGAAGACCGTAAACATCGTCCGGCGTCCCGGTTTGAAAGAGGAGCTCGAGGGCATCGGAGCGGATGTGGTCCTTGAGGAAGGCGATGGTCTGGCCAAGCGAATCACCGAGGCAGCAGGCGGTAGCAACATCCGCCTGGCATTGAATGCAGTGGGGGGAGAGTGCGCCCTCTCGCAGGCAAAGGCACTGGCTAGCGGCGGCATACATGTCACCTACGGCGCGATGTCCCTCCAACCCCTGCGGATGCCGAACGGACTGCTGATCTTCAAGGACCTCACATTCCGCGGGTTTTGGGTGAGCCAATGGTACCGGGCGGCCGGGGAGAAGGATGTGGCTACTTTGTTCTCCAAGCTCTTTGAATGGGCCTCAAAAGGAGTCCTGCACACCCCGGTCGAAGCCGTCTACAAACTCTCTCAGGCTAAGGAGGCAATCGCCCACGCGATGCGAGCCAATCGGGGGGGAAAGATTCTCTTTGAAGGCTAAACCATGCCGGAGCCATTCCCCCCAAAAAAACACCGGAGCAGGATCCCCAGACGCCGCCTCACAGCGTTCGTCGTGATCCTTGTTTTGGCCCTTGCCTACGCAGGAAGCCGGTGGAGCCGGTTGGGGAAAATCCCGCCGTCCGGTGGCCTCTACTTCCCATGGCGGGTGGAACTGGCGGCACCCTCTTTCGCTCAAACCGATCCCCGGTGGGGGGCGGACCTCTTGGGCCCCACGGAACGCACGCTTGCCGCCGAAGGGTGCGCGGTCACCTCCGCGGCGATGGCGCTCGGGTACTACGGAATTGACGTCGATCCCAAGCGTCTAAACGCGTTTCTCAATAGCAGCGGAGGATTTACCGAGCAGGGCTGGATCTACTGGGAGAGCGCCGCCGAATTCCAATCGGGAAAGGTCTGGCACGCCTATGAAGACCTCCCAAGCTACAGGCTCATCGATTGGAACCTGCTTCGCAAAAACCCGGTCATCATCCGGATCCGACGCCCTGCCGGCGGCACACACTTTGTTCTGCTCGTCGGAAAAACTGGATTTGAATACCTGGTACTCGATCCCGGTTCGGGCGGCAGGGAGGTTTTGTTGAGCGAGTTGGAAAGCCCGATCGAGGCGCTGCGCTACTACGAGAGGTATCCGGCAAAACTACGCTGAGCCCGGCGGCTTGGAAGACAAGTGCCCGGATGGAGCCACCCGGGCTCACAAAAAAACGCCTGCGAGCCGGAAGGCTGCAGGCGTATTTTTTCAGACTTAAAGCGCACGTGGCGCCGGCCTTACTTCAGGAACTCAACCTTCCCTGAATCGAGGTCGTACACTGCGCGCACGACCCGTACACTCGGAGCCTTGTCGCCCAGAACGGCCTTTCTGCAGATCTTGTCAGCAACGCGGTACACGTTCTCATTGATCGCATTCACGAGCACATCGCCGGGGTACTTGCTCACTGCATTCACCGCGGGACGGATATCCCGCACGATCGAACCCACGTGACCCGGGGCGTTCGCAGCGCCGACGGCGGCCTTCACTGCACCGCAACGCTCATGGCCGAGAACCACGATCAAACGGGCGCCGAGATGCTCCACGGCGTACTCGATGCTGCCCATCGCATAGTCATCCACCAGGTTTCCAGCCGTCCGAATCACGAACAGGTCGCCCAGGTTCTGGTCGAATACGATTTCTGGGGATGTACGGGAATCAGCGCATCCGACAACGATCGCAAAGGGATGCTGCCCCTGAGCAGTCGCCGTCCTGGCCTTGGCGGTTGGCTTGCCGCTGCTCACAGAGTTTGAAGTGTACCTCTTATTGCCATCCTGAAGCTTCGCCAATGCAGATTCCGCGTCAACAACGGGGGCGGCATCGTGACCGGCACCGAAAGCAGAGCCCGAGAGGACGAGGGCAGCGAGTCCGCTAGCTAAATATTTGGATTGAATTGCCATGGTCCTCATTACCTCTTTCGGCGCAACCGGAGCAAGCTTTAACAAAACGCCAAATCAATAAAGACTACTTATCGCTCACGGGTCTTTATAAACTTCCTCTGGCAGGCTTTTTAAGCTAATCGTGGCGGCATGTATCTGTATTCTGCTTTAGGAGTCATTGCCTTGGTAGTTCTGATTTATCTTCCCCGTGTTCTGGGCGTCGTTTACATCCCGCACACTCGAGTCGGACTGATTGAAAAGCTTTGGAGTGCCAAAGGCTCCTTGTCGGAAGGAAAGATTATTGCGGTCGCCGGGGAAGCAGGCATGCAGAGTCGAACCCTTCGCGGTGGCCTCCACTTTGGTTTGTTTCCGTGGCAATACCGCGTCCACAAGGTTCCCCTTGTAACCATTTCCGAGGGCCGCATCGGCTATGTCTACGCCAAGGATGGAATGCCACTTGAAGCGCAACAAACCTTGGGGTGCTCGGTAGACTGTAACCATTTCCAATCGGCCGAACACTTCCTGGCCAAAGGAGGCCAGCGAGGCCGCCAGAGGGCAATCTTGCGCGAAGGTGTCTACGCCATAAACACGGCGCTCTTCGTTGTCCTTACGGAAACCTCCATCTACAGCTTGGAGGAAAACGAAACCTATCTTCGCTGGCAGCGCGACCTCGCCGAACAAGACGGGTTCCGCCCAATCATCATTGGTTCCACAGTTACAGGCCCCGCCCCTGAGCCGCAGGCTCCTCCGACCATCCCCACAACTCCAGCAGTTAATCCAGCAGTTAATCCAGCGGCAAAAGTGGATTCCATCGGTATCGTCTCCGTCCACGACGGCCCCACCATCTCTTCCGGGGACATCATCGCACCGGAGATTTCAGCCAACCATAACTATTTCCAAGACGCCGAGGCTTTCCTGAACGCCGGAGGACGCCGCGGCCGCCAGCTTCAGGTCCTTACAGACGGCACCTTTTTTATAAACCGCTGGTTTGCTACGGTCGAACGCGGAGAAAAAACGCTCGTCCCCATCGGTTTTGTCGGAGTGGTTGTCTCCTACTATGGCATTCACGGAACCGATACAACCGGTTCCACGTTCCGTTATGGCGAGCAGGTGAATGTGGGCGAAAAAGGCGTATGGCGTCAGGCCCTCGCGCCCGGAAAATACCCCCTTAATCCGTACGCGATCAAAATTGAACTCGTGCCCACCGTTAACTTTGTCCTTCGCTGGATCACTGGCCAAAGCGAAAGCCACAAGTACGACGAACAACTTGCAACGCTCGAAATCATCACTGCCGATGGTTACGAACCCCTGCTTCCGCTCTCCCTGGTTCTGCACATCGACTACCAAAAAGCTCCTTCAGTTGTTCAGCGCTTCGGCGATGTCAAACGCCTCATCACGCAGACTCTCGACCCAATTCTAACCGCGTATTTTCGCGATGTCGCCCAGGGTTCAAAGATGCTTGAACTGCTCACCCACCGCGAAGAAATCCAGCAACGGGCGACGGTTGAACTCAGCAAACGCTTCGAGGAGTTCGATATCAACTGTGTGGCAGTGCTCATCGGCAGACCGGAGTCCAAGGATTCCAATCCGGCGACCGACCCAATCGAAAGGCTGTTCGACCAGTTGCGTATGCGGCGCCTGGCAGAGGAGCAGAGGGAGACATACGCGAAACAGCAGGAGGCGGAGTTTCACCTCAAAGCCCTGCACGAAGCCAAGGCCGTCGCAGCCAAGCAGGCCGAACTCACCCAGTCGAAAATTGAAATTGAAGTTGCTACAAACAGAGCGGAGGCTCAACTGGCGGAGGCTCACCGCACAGCCAAAAAGGAAATCGCCATCGCCGAAGGACGCTCACGCGCCCAGACCCTTGAGGGACAGGGTGAGGCGTCGAAAATCACCCAGATCGGGGAGGCTGAGGCCGCTGTTTTCGCCAAAAAAATCTCTGCCTACGGCGATCCCCGCCTGTTCGCCCTTAGAGACGTTGCCGAGCGGTTCGCCAACTCCAGACAACCGCTGGTTCCGGAGCGCCTTTTCACCACAGGAGGGAGCGGCACCTCAAACGAGCCGGGAGGCGGCCTTATGCAGACTCTCATGGCTCTGATGATTGCCGACAAGGCTGGGATGCCTTTTGGAAGCTCCCCGACCCAAGATGGCAAGAAGGGCGCGGAGCCCCATCCAGACGCCCCGAATTCCTAAAGCCCCCTTCCCTTGGCTTGACTCGGCGCCGTCCGCCGCTTCCCATCCTCTTCCCTTATGAAATGGCTCCCCACCCTCCCCGTCATCACCGCCCTAGTCGCTTTCAGCGCCCAGGCAGCGGCACCCATAGCCGCCGACGTCCGCACCAACGGCTTCGCTCTGGGCACCCAGTCCTACACCTTCCGCCTGTTCACCTTTGAGGAGGCCTGCCAAAAGTCCGCGGCCGCAGGGCTTCACACCACCGAACTTTTCCCAGGCCAGAAGATTTCGGCGGACCGGCCTAACGACAAGACGGGCCCCGGGGTTTCGGAAGAGGGCATGAAGGCGATCAAGGACATCCTCGCCAAGAACAAGCTGCAAGCCGTGGCGGTTGGGGTCATCGGGATTCCGAAGGACGAGGAAGGTGCGCGAAAAGTGTTTTCCTTCGCCAAGGAACTCGGCATCAGAGTCATCAACACGGAGAGCACCGACTCGATCGACATGATCGAGAAAATGGTGAAGGAATTCGATATCAAGGTGGGCTACCACAACCATCCGCAACGCCCCGACAATGAGAACTACAAGGTCTGGGATCCCAACTACATTGTGGAGCTCACCAAGGGCCGCGATTCGCGCATCGGCTCCTGCGCCGACATGGGCCACTGGACCAACTCCGGCCTCAAGGCCGCCGACTGCATCCGAATCCTCAAGGACCGCGTCGTCTCCAGCCACATCAAAGATATTGCCCACGGCGCCCGCACCGTAGTCCGTGCCGGCACAGGGCGCGCGGAGCTTGGCGAGGCGCTCAAGGCCCTCAAGGAAGTGGGCTTCGACGGCCCCATCTCCATCGAGCACGAGGCCAACTGGGAAGACAACGTCGCTGACGTGGTCTCCTATGTGGAGTTCGTGAAGGAACAGAAGTAGCCCGTTCCGAGGCACGCTGCTCTGCTCTAAAAACGGGGCGCGGAGTTCCGGAGGAAAATCAACCGTCGAGATACGCACCCGCCTTCTCACCTCCTCCGGATCCATCCGCGCCCCTTTTTCTTTTCCCAAAAGCCTGGCACTCCAAGCCGGCGCCGGGAATCTCCAGTCCACCGCCGCGAAACAACAAACCGTTTTCCCGTGAATTTACGCACGCTGATTCCCCTGCTCTTCTGCCTCTGCATGACCCTCGCCGGGGACGTTGCGGCACGCGATACATCCGTCCTGCTGGTCGGCATGGAACTCGCCTATCCTCCCTTTGAAATGGCCGGTAAAGAGGGCCATCCGGAGGGCGTCAGCCCGGACCTGGCGCGAGCGCTCGGCGAGTTTCTCGGCCGCAAGACGGAGATTTTAAACCTACCCTTCGACGGCCTCATCCCCTCGCTGAAAACCGGAAAGATCGACCTGATCATCTCCTCGATGACAGCCACTCCCGAACGTTCAAGGTCCATAGATTTCTCTGAGCCTTACCTTTCCACTGGGCTTTGCCTGCTCGTTGGCAAAAACTCGCCCCTCGAGAACGCGGCCGACATGGACAAGCCCGGCAGGGTTCTTGCCGTGAAACAGGGCACCACCGGCCACCTTCACGCCCGGCAATTCAAGAACGCCAAGGTGCTGGTCCTCGACCGTGAAACCGCCTGCGTTCTGGAGGTAGTTCAAGGCCGGGCCGACGCCTTCATCTACGACCAGATGTCCGTTTTAACACACTGGCAGCAAAACCGGGACTCCACCCGCGCGCTGCTCTCGCCGTTCCAAACCGAGCAATGGGCAGTCGGAGTTCGCAAGGGAAACGACGCCCTGCGCGGCCAGGTGAACACCTTTTTGAAGGAGTTTAAGGCCCGGGGCGGCTTTGACTCCCTGGGCTCCAAATGGCTGGGCCCCCAGCGGGAGGCTTTCCAAGCTGCGGGTGTCCCGTTTTTGTTTTAACCCCGGTATCTTCCCCTGGCATGGCGCGCCATCTGTTCAAGCGACTGTTCCTGGCCCCGCCTCGCGGAGCCACGCCGGAGCCCGCCGTCGCCGCCGCCAACATCGCCCTTGTTTTTCTGGGGTGCGGCGGGTGCGCCGCGGTGATCCTGCTGCGCTCCGACCTCCAGTGGGACTGGACGGCGGTAGGCGGCTATTGGCGGCTCTTCGCCGAGGGCTGGTGGACAACCCTCGGAGTTTCCGCCGGAGCCCTTGCACTGAGCATTCTGCTTAGCGCACTCGTCGCAACCGCCCAACGCTCCATCTTTTTGCCTCTCCGCTACTGCGCCATGGGTTACGTCGGACTGGTGCGCGGAACGCCCCTTCTCGCACAGATCTACATCCTGTTCTACGTCGTCGCGGATGTGGTGAAGCTTGAAAACCGAACGCTGTCCGGAATTCTGGCACTGTCCTTTTTCAGCGCGGCATATCTCGCCGAGATGATCCGCGCGGGAATCGACAGCGTGGGCCGCTCGCAGCTGGAATCCGCCATTGCCATCGGGCTCACCCGGTTCCAAACCTACCGCCACGTGATCCTTCCCCAGGCGATCCGCTTCACACTGCCCTCCATGGCAGGCCAGTTTGTTTCACTGATCAAGGATTCCTCTCTGCTTTCCATCATCGGCATCAACGAAATGACGCAGAGCGCGAGGAACGTCGCCAGCTACACGTTCAGCAACCTCGAAAGCTACCTGCTCCTTGCGGCGGGCTACCTCCTGCTCACGATTCCTGTTTCACTGTGGACCAAGCATCTCGAAAACCGCTTCCGCTATGAAACTTAGGCTCGAGCAGATTTCCCGCGCTTTTGACGGATTCCATGCCCTCGACGGAGTGAGCCTCCAGGTTGAGGGCATCCACTCCCTCGTTCTCGTCGGGCCCTCGGGCGGTGGGAAATCTACGCTGCTGAGAATCCTGGCCGGCCTCGAAACTCCGGATTCCGGAATTCTTGAGATCAACGGTGAACGCTTGGGAAACGACGAACCGTCGCTTTTGAAACACCGCCGCAAGGTTGGGGTCGTATTTCAGTCCTTCAACCTCTTTCCGCACCTCAGCGCGCTCGAGAACATCACTCTGCCCCTGACGGTGGTCCAGAAGAAGGACGCGGAGTCTGCGCAGCAACTCGCGCAGGGACTGCTGGAACGCTTTGAGCTGGCGGGCCATGCCGAAAAAAAGCCTGCGGCCCTTTCCGGGGGCCAGAGGCAGCGCGTTGCCATCGCAAGGGCGCTCGCCACCCAACCCTCCCTCCTCATTCTGGACGAACCCACTTCCGCGCTCGATCCGTCCATGACAGCGGAGGTCCTCGACACCATCGAACTGCTCAGGCAGCAGGGCCGCGACTTCATTCTAGCCACCCACGAGATGAACTTCGCCCGCAGAGTCGCCGACCGCATCGCCCTTGTGTGCGGCGGAAAAATCGCAGAGGTGGCGGACCCAGCGTCTTTTTTTGAAACCCCAAAATCGGACGCGGCCAGAGCCTTTCTTGCGCGGTTCACCCCGAACCAAACCGCCACGACCCGGTTATCTGCAGCCAGGTCTCCGGACAAAAATGGTTTTCCCCAGTGAATCCACCCTCCAGACATCCCGCATGCGAGGGCGTCCCGAGGCTCCGGGCAAAAGTGCACGCCCCCCCACCTTTAGTCGAACCCTTGCCTATGCCCCTCTTTTCGCCTAAAACTGTCACATGATCGACTATATGCAAAAAGGCGGACCACTCATGTGGCTGCTCTTACTTTGCAGTGTTTTGGCTGGCGCCATCTTTATGGAGCGTGCCCTGTATTACCATAGGGTCACGATTCAGCTTGGAGATTTTCTGAGAGGGCTGGCCGAGTTGATCCGCAGCAAGCGCTGGGCCGAGGCGCAGACGGAGTGCGCAGCAAACCCGACTCCGGTGACCCGGGTGCTGCATGCTGCGGTCCTTCGCCACAGCTCGCCTCGGTCCGAGTTGAAGGAAATCGTTCAGGAGGCGGGCCAGTTGGAAGTTGCCAAACTGGAGAGGCACCTCGGGATGCTGGCGGCCCTTGGTGTGGTCGCGCCATTGCTGGGACTCCTCGGGACGGTGACGGGCATGATCGAGGTGTTTAACAACATCAACGCCCAAAGCGGCTTGACGAGCTCAGCCGATCTCGCAGGCGGGATCTACCAGAGCCTGCTGACGGCGGCAGCCGGGCTCATCGTCGCCATCCCCTGCGCCTTGGGCTATTCCTATCTTTCCTCCCGGGTGAACGGACTGCTTCACGACATGGAGCGCGCGGGCATTGAAGTCCTCAATCTGATCACCGACTACCGGCACAACCCGACCATCGTGGACTTTGAAAAATCCGAGCGCGAAGGCGTTCCCGCCAAGGACACCTTCGGACGCTCTCAAAGCTCTTCCTAGCCGGCCTCGCAGTGAAACTCACGCGCACAGTCAGGTTCCGCCCCGAACTCTTCCACGTTCTGCCGCTGGTGAACGTGGTTTTTCTCGCGCTCTTTCTCTTCACACTGAGTTCGAGGTTCACCCTCCAGTCCGGAGTTTCCCTCAACCTGCCCAGTTCCCCGTTCACGCTTGCGCCACAGCGCAACCCTCTCATCATCAGCATCACGGCGGCACCCCTGCCGACGGTCTACCTCCGCGAGGAGAAGGTCACGCCCCAGGAACTCGACGTCCTCCTGCAAGACAGGGCTCTCGCAGGACGCCCCATACTCCTTAGGGCGGACAGAGAGACCCCGTATGAGCAGATCACGGAAATCAGTAATCTGGCGCTGCGCCGCGGCTTCGCGGTGGCGCTTGCATACGCTGCGCCGCTCAAACAGTGAGGACCATCGCCGTGGCCTACCCCACTTCTGAAACAGCCCCAACCGGCGAACCAGTTCTTAGTTTCGACTGGCGCAGGTCCAAGTGGTTCAAAGACCCGCTATCCAGGTTTCTTTTGGTTTCGGCCCTCGGCCACCTTTTGATCTTCATGCTCTTTCAAGTGGTATCGACGGAAAAGGTGACAGCCCCTGACCGCGAACGGGAGATGCAGTTCCTGAGCGCCGAAATTCCTGAGCACAAGGTGCTTTTGGATGCCGTTGAGGCCGAGACTCCCCTCGCTGCCCTGAGCCATCAACTCCTTTCTGTGGGGAGCCTTCTGTCCCGTCCCTACGCATCCGCGTTCATGGATTCCAAGCCTGCTCCAAAGGAGGTTGCTCTCTGGAAAAACCCTTCAGCTGTTGCTCTTCCCCGGGGTTCATTTCATTCTGGGAAGGCCTCTGCGCAGCAACTAATCCGCCACAAGCTTTTCGCGGGCAGACTGGTCCTGGAGGGCGGCCTCGGGAACCGCCTGGTCAACTCACCGGAAACGCCTTCCTCCCCCGCGGACAAGGCTCTAGAGCACGCCGAGTTCCTGCTGGGCGTGTCGGCTCCGGGCGAGGTTAAGTTCGTAATCCTTCAAAAATCCTCGGGAGACAGCCAGTCAGACCGCATCGCCGAACACTTTATCAGACAGACGGCCTTCGCGGCGGGAGAACAAGGCATACAGTGGGGCCATGCGCGGCTCGAATGGAAGGCCCTGCCCTAAAGGGCTGCACACGGGAGCCATACGCCCCAGAAAATCAGATGATCCGCGTCAGCGTTACCTCCTTGTTTCTTCTCTTGATCGGCGTCAGCGCCGGAGTGGTTTTGCTTCTTTGGTTTGTGGACGCGTTCAACAGACGGAAGCGCGAGACACGCCAAAAAAAGAGCATCTGCTCATGCCCTCTTTGCTTCTTTGAGTTTACCAACGAAACTCAAACCATCCTCCCTTCCTGCCCTCGCTGCGGAGCGCTGACATCCCGACATTAGCGAATGCAAAGCACCGGACTGACGGCAGCAACGCCGCAGGGCTCCCGGCATCGGGTTTGTCAGGAATGCGCCCTAAATTGACGCCTTCTTGTTTTCACTAGTTTTTCAGTCTGTAAACTTGTCTAATGGGAGCTGGATCTCCGCTGATACAACCCTGACTTATGGAAACGAACATTGAACATTTAGGCTCCTGCTCATTCGTTTCCCCCCTGACCCACACCTCATTTGAAGTCAATTTCCGCTCGGACTCGGAAAAAGTACTTTTCGACCACCTGCGCAGCGAATCAAACAACGGAAACAGCAGCGCCAGCTTCGAGCTCGCCGGTCCGCGGGAACGCCTGTTTTTTGACCCGAGCAAGACCACGGCAGCGATTGTCACCTGCGGCGGACTCTGTCCGGGGCTCAACGACATCATCCGCGGCATCGTCACCCAGTGCCACAACCGCTACGGCGTCACGCGGATTTTCGGATTCCGCTACGGCTACCAGGGACTGATCTCGCGCTACGGGTTCACCCCCATGGTTTTGCGTCCGGAATCCGTCTCGCAGATCCACAACTTTGGCGGCTCCATTCTGGGGACCTCGCGTGGACACCAAGACATCACCGAAATGGTGGATCTGCTCGAGGAAATGAACGTCGACATCTTTTTTGTCGTCGGCGGCGACGGCACCCTGCGCGGCGCCTCGGCGATCACGGCGGAATGCCGGCGGCGCGGCCTGAAGAAGGCCGTCGTGGGAATCCCGAAGACGATCGACAACGACATCATGTACCTGGACAAGAGCTTCGGGTTTGAAACGGCCTTCGCCATGGCGGTGCAAGCGGTGCGCTCGGCCTTTGTCGAATCCACGGGATCCCTGAACGGGATCGGTCTGCTCAAGCTGATGGGCCGCGACTCCGGCTTCATCGCGTGCTACGCAGCTCTTGCGGGCAGCAACGTAGACTTTGTGCTCATACCCGAGATTAATTTCGAGCTCGAGGGTTCAGGGGGACTGTTGGAGGCGCTCCACTACCGGGTGGCAAAGAGGCGCAGCGCCGTAGTTGTGGTGGCAGAGGGAGCGGGCCAGCACCTGCTTCCGAAGGGCACGGCCACCGACCCGAGCGGAAACTTGGTTTACGGTGACATTGGACTGTACCTGAGGGATCGAATCACGGCCTCATTCAAGGAACGGCGCGTTTCCGCGACCGTCAAATACATCGATCCGAGCTACATGATCCGCAGCGTCCCGGCCAATGCCCAGGACAACGTGTACTGCTCGCAGCTCGCGCAGCACGCGGTGCATGCCGCCATGGCCGGAAAGACCGGGATGCTCGTCGGCCGCTGGCACGGCGCCTTCGTCCACCTACCGCTGGACATGGTCACCCACGGCCGGCGCAAAGTGGACCCCCAGGGCGAACTCTGGAACTCGGTTTTGGAAAGCACCGGCCAGCCCGCAAGACTCTACTAGGCAGGGCCTCCGCCAGCGCGTCTAAGTGAGCCAAGGATACGAGGCGCCAGTTTTGCAACATCCCTCTCAGAGCGTTTGCAAAGCGCGTCCGTTTGTCGTGTGATTTCGCCCGCCGCAAATGCGACAAGATCCACCCCAGCCGTCCGTTGAGTCCTGCCACTCCTGCGCCCTCCCGATGGACCTCGCGGACGTTGCGCCTCTCACCGTGGTGGAATGCCCCGGATGCGGCGCACCACAAACGGTATTCCAGCGGTTTGGCCCGTTTCTTCTGGAGCGCCTCCTGGGGGTCGGAGGAATGGGAGCGGTCTACGAGGCCATGGATGTCGCGCTGCAACGCCCAATTGCCGTTAAAGTTCTCCAGAAAACACTCAGCCACGATCGCGCGCTCACCGCCCAGTTTGAGCGCGAAGCAGCCCTCACCGCGCGGGTCAACCATCCTGGCGTCGTGCGCGTCTACTCCAGCGGCACTGCGCACGGGATGTTTTATATCGCCATGGAACTCGTTGCCTGCGGGTCCCTTGACGGACTGATGGAAAAAGACGGAGCCATTCCGGAACCAGAATTGCTGAAGATCGGAATCCAGGTTGCCGAGGGACTTCTCGCTGCCAGCAGGGCCGGCCTCGTCCACCGCGACATCAAACCGGGTAACATTCTCTTCGCTGAACAGAGCCAGCCAAAAATCGTCGACTTCGGGCTGGCCCTTCAGTCCAACCAAACTCAATCGCCTGACGGCGAAATATGGGGAACGCCTTTCTACGTTTCCCCCGAGGCACTTGCGCTCCAACCCGAGGACCACCGCTCGGACATGTACTCCCTGGGAGCCACCCTCTGGCATGCTTTTGCGGCAGCCCCTCCGCACCCGTCCACGAGCATTTCCATCCAGGAGCTGCTCATGGCAAAGCGCCAACAGGTCGATCTCGGCAAAGTCTGTCCCTCCGCCCATCCACTGACGGTTACAGTTCTTAACCGAATGCTCGCATTCTCGCCCGACGAGCGCTTCCCCGACTACGATTCGCTCTTGAGTGAGATGAGATCCGCCCTCGCCGCGGTTCTTCAAGCCCAGTCCGCCCCGACCCGCCTTCCCAAAAAAGGAGGCGCGGCGAAAATCGGTTCTGCTCTCGCTCTCTCGCTCGCCTTGGGCGGCGCCGGCATCTGGTGGGCCATGCAGAAGAAGACGAGCTCCAACAATGAGGCGACAGTTGAACCCATCCTGCAAACGGACGAGGCCCGTCTTTTTCATGCGATTAACCTGTTGAAAGACGGAGCAAAACTGGAGACCGCTATCAAGCGACTGGAGCTAGTTTCAAGCAGCCCCGATCTTACCCCGGATTTACAGATCTGGTCGGCAATCTCCCTCGGCACGGCGTGGGCGCTCAAGGGCGATCTTACCCGGCAGAAAACCGTGCTGCAGTCGGCACTCAATACGGTCCAAGGCGCCGATGAAGACCTTAAGAAGTTCGCATCCAGCCTGCTCCTCGCGGCCGACGCAGGCTCGAAGCTCGGGAACGACAGCACGCCGGGGAGGCGGCAACTTAAGCACCTCTGGCGCGCCCTGGGCGCCCTCACAAGGAACAATCTCCCCGAGGCTGCCGATGACTTTAAAAAAGCATCCCGGCCGTCATCGGAATACTCCGAGCTGGGCAAGGATCTTTTGCCACTAGCCGGTTTGATTTCGGGAAAGGTAGACGCCCTCCTTTCGCTCGAAAAAGAAATCGCCTCCGACGCCAAACCGGAGGGACGCAACACTCTGGTAAGACGCGCGGAGGAGCTTGCCGAGGCTCCCCACACGTCGCCACTTCTCAAGAACCAAAGCGTCGCACTGATCGCCAAGGCAAAAGCCGCAGTGGCGCGTGTACTGGAGGCAAAACAGTCTCCAAAACCAGCGCCCCCACAGCCAGAGATAAAAGCGCAGCCAGCTCCAACCTCGCCCCCGCCCTCAACGGCTGCGCCCGTCGCGGCAGCCCCCAGCGCGGCACTCGAGGCTATTCGCTCCAAGATCTCACAGCATGTACAGTTCCTCCGTTTGAAAGAGGCGAAGAGTGAAGCGAGTGCGTTTCAGCCCGCAAATACCGCGGAACAGCTCGATTACCAGCGCCTCCTGCGGCAACTCGGCGCCGTTGAAGCCCTGTTTTCGTGGTGCATTCAGGAGGTCAATCGCGGAGGCACTCTCCCCTCTCCCGTCCTGCGAAACGGGACGCCGTTTAAGAGTGATCCGGTCAAAGCCAACGAAAAACAAATCATGGCGCAAGTTGCGCCGGGTACTCCGCCTGTGCCGATTTCCTGGGCCGAAATTTCACCCCTGTATCTGGTTAAACTGGTTCAGTTTCGACTAAACACGGCCCCGGCTCATCCCCAGCGGGCAGAATTGCTTTGGGGCGCAGGAAACGTCTACGCCCTCCTCGGTGCCAAGGGCAATGCCCGTCCCTTTCTCGAGGAGGCGGCTAAGCTCAACGCCTCCTATGCGGACGTTCTTCAGAGTCTTTTCTCAACGTCCAACCCGTAAAACCGGGCGGCGTTTCCGCCAAAAAAAGCATCCTGCTCCGGCGCACTCCACCCGGCCGCCCACCGCCTAGCCGTCTCCAGCCAACGCTCATACGCGGACGCCAGGAGGCACACGGGCCAGTCCGACCCCCACATTAAACGATCCCTTCCAAAAGCCTCCTCAACGACGGAGAGATAGGGTTGGAGCGATTCAAGACTCCAATCGTCCCAATTCGCCTCCGTCACAAGCCCCGAAACTTTGCAGTAAACATTCGGGTGGGACGCAATCCTTGCCAGATCCCTCGCCCAAGGTTCCAAGGTCCCCTTGGAAACCTCGGGCTTCGCACAATGATCCAGGACAAAGAGCTGGTTGGGAAGCTGCCCAACCAATTCCACAGCCGCGGGAAGCTGCCTAGGAAACAGTAGCAGATCATATCGCAACCCATAGGGCTGCAGACATTTCAGGCCGCGCACAAAGTCCGCACCCAAAAGAAACCGGTCGTCCGGTTCGTCTTGAACCACATGTCGGACCCCGACGAAGCGGCGGTTGGAAGAGAACTCGGAGAGCTGTCGCGCCACGTCCTCCGAACGCAAATCCACCCAGCCCACAACCCCAAGAATCCGCGGATCTTTTTCAGCTAGCTCCAGCAACCACCGGCTCTCCTCCAAGCTCTGCCGCGCCTGCACGGCGATGGACCCCTCAAGACTAAGGGGAGACTGCAGGGCCTCCAAATCTCCAGGCAACCAATCCCGTTCGAGCGGGGAACCGACTTTGATCCAGGGATACTCCCGGGCGCTGTAGCTCCAGAAATGCTGATGCGAATCGATGCGAGCAGTGGCCATGAATCAGTTGAAGTCAAACGCTGGGAGCGCGAAGGTGGGGATCCAAGGCCCCGGGGGAAAAAGACCAGTTTTCTGAGAGGATCGGGTTTAGACAGTGCGGCAGCCCATCACCAGGAGGACGTTGGCCCAGAGCGACTGGTCGGCCGTCTGTATCGTGAGGACGTGGTCGGGAGAGTTCACCGCGTCGTAAAAGTCCCACTTCTGGATGGGCTCCAATCGCAGAGCCGAACCCGCCTGCTCCAGTTCCGCCTGGTACTGCGCCCATACCGGCGGTTCGCCGTGCTTCGCGTAAGGATCGTCCGCCGGAATGCCCATCGTGTGGATCGAATCCAGCGGCACGGCGCTCAGGAGAGCGCGAAGCACCTGCGTGCAGTTCACCACGCCAGGCGTGAGCGCTAGGCTGACCACCTCGGCGTTCGGCCCCTTCTTGCTGGAGGCCGGATAATTACCGTCGGCGATTAAGATCTTGGCGTGATGTCCGGCACGCGCCAGAACTTCGGTAATTTTGGGATGCAGGAGCTGATGTTTAAGCATGTGAAATCGGTTTGAGTCCTGTGAGCGTCAGATAGCTGTCGATGGTTCGCTGCGCCGCCGTGGAGGAATCAGGGAGGGGAAGGACTTCCGCGGAGAGGAACCCGTCGTAAGACATCTTCTTCAAAACCGCCACGACCTCCGTGATGTTGAGATGCCCGAAACCCACAGCCCGTCTGTTGGAGTCCGCAAAGTGGACGTGTCCGAGCGAAGACCCCAACTCGAACAGGGTTCCAGGAATGTCGGCCTCCTCAATGTTCATGTGAAAGAGGTCGGCAAGGATACGCACCCCCGTCAGTCCACGCTCCTTCAAAAAAGAGGAGGCATCCAACTGCCGGTTGAAAAGATTAGTTTCATACCGGTTCAGCGGTTCGTAAAGGAAAGCGTTTCCAGTAGCGGCCGCGGCGCGCTGCGCACCCTCAAGCCCTTCGGCAAGCCAGTCCAATGCTTGCTCCCGCTCCACCCCCGGCTCCACCCTGCCCTGCATGGACCCCAAAATCGCGGGTGCGCACAACGCGCCGGCGCGGGCCGCCATCTCCTCGATGAACTTGCGGGCCCTGCTGCGAATCTCTGCATCAGGGTGACACAAGTGCAACCGATGCTTCACCCAGCCAGCCCCGGTGCCAACGGCAGCCACGGCTACACGGTACCGGCTCATCAGAGCGGAAACTTCGCCTACGGGAATTGCAGAGGGGTCGGGCGCGAAAATCTCCACCCCGTCAAAGCCCAACGCATCGGCCTGCTTGAACGCTGCCTCCAACCCGTCCCAAAAAACGAAAGGACCTCCGGACGCCTCCGGAACCAACGATACAGTGACTGCAGACTTCATATAGTTCGATGGGTACTTAAGTTAGGGCTTTTGACGGCCGAGTCAGTATTACTATGAACACGATAATTAATACCAACTGATTTTGTCGTGCGCCCCGGTTTGGCATCCATGCGCCGGGTCAAACCAAAGGCGCCGCAGAGCATCACCCATTTCCACCACCAAGCCCGGACCGCCGCACATTCACTACTACGCCTTGACCAAGCGCTCGGGAACCGGCGCCAGACCGTCCCTGAAACGCATCACGCTATCGATCGTCACACGCGCTATTTCAGACAAGGCCTCCCTCGTCAAAAAAGCCTGGTGCGCAGTAATAAGCACGTTTGGAAAGCTTATCAGTCGAGCCAGCTCGTCGTCCTGCAGCACCGCTCCGGAGTGATCCTCGAAAAAAATTCCCTCCTCCTCCTCGTAAACATCCAGGGCCACTCCGCCAAGGTGACCGGATTTCAACGCATCGATCACCGCGGAACTCTCCACGAGTTTGCCTCGGCTGGTGTTCACCAAAAAGGCCCCCGGCTTCATCAGCGAAAGCGTGGAGGCATTGAGCAGGTGGTGCGTCTCCTGCGATAACGGCAGGTGTAGACTTACGATGTCGCTTTCCGAAAGAAGCGGTCCCAAGTCGGCGTAAATGATCCCGTTCGCATCCGCCCATTCCAGAGCCGGCCGCGGGTCATGGGCGAGCACGCGGCATCCAAATCCGCGGAATATCTGGGCCGCAGCGCGCCCGATTTTTCCGGTGCCGACAATCCCAACCGTCTTGCCGTAAAGGTCGAACCCCACAAGACCGCTGAGCGAAAAGTTCTGTTCGCGGACACGATTGTAAGCGCGGTGGATTTTCCGGTTCAACGCCAGCAACAGCGCGACAGCATGCTCCGCTACGGCGTGGGGTGAATACGCAGGCACGCGCACGACGGTCATCCCGAGCTCGCCAGCGGCGCCCCTGTCCACGTTGTTAAACCCGGCGCAACGCAGTGCCACAAGCTTCACGCCAAGCTCGGAAAGCCGCGTCAAACAGCCTCGGTCCAGCCTGTCGTTTACGAACACACATACGACATTCGAGCCAGCGGCGGTGCTCGCGGTGTCCTCCGTCAGCCGAAACTCATGATATCGAAGCCCCACCCCAGCCTCCCCCGCAACCGGGCCGAAATACTCGCGGTCGTATGGCTTGGTGTCGTAAAAAGAGAGGGAGACCGGCGGCTTCGCCGTCACATTCCCGGGGCCGAGGTTTTCGTCTGGCATTGCAGTGAGTTATTTCAACATTCGCACAAGCTCCAGAGCAGACTCCAAAAGATTGTTTGCAGCAGCCTGAGCGGTCAACCGGGCGGAGGCGACTCAGGCCGGGTACAGTCTCCGCGTCTAAAATACGGATCCTCACAATTCCAAGCTTCTCTTAAGAGGTTAATCGAGCGGGCCCAAATCTCTATAAATGATCGTTGCTTGGCATGCTTGAACTGCAGTGGCATGCTGGCAAGCGCTGTTGCCCAGCTACCGTTCATGACACCGCCCAAATATCCCACTCCCTGGCAGCAAAAAACCATCTGGACCGCGCTGACCACCATCGCGGTGGTATCGATCGGTGCCATTGCCGTGCTGCTGGTCTGGCTGGCGTCCGCGGTAATCTCCTTCCTCCAGCCCATCCTCATCCCCTTCGCCGTCGCCGGCGTGCTCTCCTACCTGCTCGAACCCGTCGTCTCCCAGTTGGCCGACTGGCGCATTCCCCGCAAAGTTTCCGTTCCCAGCGTCTTCGCCGCCGTCGCCGGCCTGCTCCTCTGGGGCTGTCTCTGGCTGATCCCGGTTGTCTCCCATCAGGTGGTCAACCTTTACAAAAAGGTCGACCAGTACGCCCAGACGACGAGCGGCTATTTCAAGGAGGCGAAAAACCATTACAAAGAACTCAAGGAGACCGTGCGCAAGAGAACGGGCGTCGACGTGCTTCCCACCATTGGGGATCCCGCCGATGACGAGCCGGTCACCGCCAATCCGCCGCCCACCCCGGTTCCACCCGCCACCGTTGCGTCGGGGCCCAATGTCCATCAGCCCCCCACCGCCCCGGATGCTGGAAAGCTTGCCGCCACGAAGAACATCACCCAGTTGGAGGAGCTCCTCGACTTCAACCAGATCCTCAAAGGCGACTGGATCAAGACGGCCCTGACCACTATCGCGAACAACTCTCTGCTCATGATCCGCTCCAGTGTCGGCGGCTTCATGACCGTTTTTGGCTTCCTGGTCTCGCTGATCATCATCCCCGTCTACCTCTTCTACTTCCTCATCGACGCCCGTAACATCTCTGCCTCCTGGCAGGACTACCTCCCCCTCAAAAACTCCAAGTTTAAAACCGAGGTAGTCTCTGCCCTGACCGAGATCAACGGCTACATCATCGCCTTCTTCAGAGGGCAGCTCCTCGTGAGCGTCATCAACGGCGTCTGCACGGCCATCGGCCTCATGATTGTTGGGCTAGACTTCGGTCTCCTCATCGGCTTGGTCCTATGCCTCTTAGGCCTGATCCCATATCTGGGCATCCTGCTTTGCTGGATTCCAGCCGTGATCATTGCCTTCGTCCAACACGGCGAAGGTTCCATCATCTCTAGCGACCCCGTGTGGCTGTTCCCGCTCGTAGTCACCGGCATCTTTGCGCTGGTGCAAAAAATCGACAGCTTTTACCTCACGCCGATGGTGGTGGAGAAGCGCGTTGGACTGCACCCTCTCACCGTCATCGTTTCGATCTTTGCCTGGAGCCTGCTGCTGCCCGGCCTATTAGGTACCATCATCGCCGTGCCGCTGACAGCAACGCTCAAGGTGCTCCTGCGTCGCTACGCTTGGGAGCGCCGGATCCTCGGAAAAACCGCCGAATAGCGGATTTCACGCCTTAGCTCCAACCGCCCGCAGGTTCCCGTGGCTAGGCGGCGGACTTGCACCACCAGCTGCGCAGTCCGCAGTCGAAGAACAACCTCAGGGCCGCAGCTCTGACGCCGCCTTCTGGAAAACCCTGCGAATCTCAGAGCCGTCGCTGTTCGGCATTCCTGCCCGCTGCACCAAAAGAATGAAGGCGCGCCCCTTAACCGGATCCGCCCAACTCTGTGTCGCGTACGCGCCCCCGTGCCCGAAACTTCCCGGTGCGAGAACCTCGGTCGCTCCCTGGGGCTCCTTCACAACCTGAAACCCAAGCCCCCAGCTCATGCCCTCCACGAATCCAGTCTTGATGTCCCCGGACTGGGTGGAAGTCATCAGCCTCACCGTTTCGCTCCCAAGCAGTCGGTGTCCCTCCAATTCACCGCCGTTCAGCATCAAAGAATACACACGCGCCACGTCCTTCGCTGTCGAGTAGAGCCCTCCAGCGGGAAACGGAGTCCGGCGCCGGTCGGAAAGCGGTCCTTCCGTAAAGTACACCGCGGTTTCTTCGAGCCTGCCGCTCTCCTTGTTCGCCTTATAGCTTTTGGCAACGCGCTGCTGTTGTGCCTCGGTCGGCCAGAACGTCGTGTCCGTCATGCCAAGAGGCGTGAAGATGCGTTCCTGCATGAACTCCGCGAAGCCTTGTCCGCTCACCACCTCCACGATGCGGCCCAGGGTGTTGATGCCCGGGTTTGAATAGCGCCACTGCGAGCCCGGTTGAAACTGGAGCGGCTCCCGCGAGTAGGCCATGACCAATTCCGCAAGCGTCGAAAAGGAGCGAGGTGGCTTCACATCCCCCAAACCCGAGGTGTGCGTCAGGAGATCGCGCAGTGTCACGGGCCGGGCCGGCCGCACCAGGCTCATGCGGTCCGCCTCCTTCTTTTCCACCAACCACTGCCCTTTGAATTCCGGCAGATGCTTCTCCACGGGGTCGTTGATGGAAAGTTTTCCCTCCTCCTGCAGCATCAACACGCACATGGCGGTCATCGGCTTGGTCATCGAGGCGATCCAAAACAGATCATCCTTTTTCATGTCCCTGCCGCCGGCGATGTCGCTCTTACCGACCGCCTCGAAGTGCTCGATTCCGGCTCGCCCGGCAACCAGGGTCACCACGCCGGAAACGACGCCATCGTCGACAAACTTCTGCATTTTATCGGACACCGCATCAGCGACGGCGAGGGCCGGCAACAGGAAAGTTCCTGCAAGCAGCGACAACAGGGTTGTGGGGAGAAGCTTCATAATCGAAACGAAGCCTAGCCGCAGAGGCCCCTTCAACAAAGCTTCATCCGCATGGGTCCAGCCGGCCAGCGATGTCCTTTCGAGAGGTCGAAACCTCGAGAAATACCAAATTTGTTTCAATTTATTGCATCTGTCACACAATTATCGACGCTCGCACCTTGCTTACTTTGAAGAAGGACCGCATATTACTCGGCCCAATTTTAGGTTCCGCACCAGCAGGGAACCATTGGAAACGGCGTTTCCCCCCGAACGCCGACCAACCGCAGTACCATGGAACACATCCGCAACATCGCAATCATCGCCCACGTTGACCACGGCAAAACTACGCTCGTGGATCAACTCCTCAAACAATCTGGGACTTTCCGCGCCAACCAGGCAATCTCCTCTGAAATCCGGATCATGGATTCCATGGATCTGGAACGCGAAAAAGGGATCACCATCCGCGCCAAAAACGCCGCTTTCCGCTACAAGGACTACCACGTCAATATCGTGGACACCCCAGGCCACGCCGACTTCGGCGGCGAGGTGGAGCGCATCATGAAGATGATCGACGGCGTACTTCTCGTCGTCGACGCGCACGACGGCCCCCAAGCTCAGACGAAGTTCGTTCTCAAGAAGGCCCTGGCCAACGGCGCCAAGCCGATCGTCGTCATCAACAAGATCGACCGCGAAAACGCCCGGCCCCACAAGGTGCTCGACATGGTGTTTGAACTCTTCCTCGAGCTCAACGCCAACGACGAACAGCTCGACTTCCCAGTCGTCTACGGCAGCGCCCGCGACGGCTACGCCATGCTGGAAATCGGCCAGGAAAGCACGACGATGGAGCCCCTCTTCGAGGCCATCATCAAGCACATCCCCGCTCCCAAGCCCACCGGCCTCGACTACTTCCAGTTCCTGGTCTCCAACCTCGATTACTCCGACTACCTCGGCCGAATCGCTTACGGACGCATCGTTTCTGGTAAGGTGAAGGCCAACGACCAGGTCTGGTGTCTCCACGGCGAAGGACGCAAGGAGAAGGGCAAGGTCACCGCCATCTTCGGCCACCAGGGCCTGGCCAAGGTCGACATCCCCGAGGCCAGCGCAGGCGACATCGTCGGGATCTGCGGCTTCGAGGACGTCTTCATCGGCGAAACCATCACCGATTCCGACACCCGCGACCCGCTTCCCTTCGTCGACATCGACCCGCCGACGATCACCATGCGCATCTGCATCAACGACAGTCCGCTCGCCGGGCGCGAAGGCACCCAGCTGACCGCGCGTCAGGTGCGCGAGCGTCTCGTGCGCGAGTCGCGTACGAACGTCTCCATTCAGGTCGCTGAAACCGACATCGCCGGCCACTTTGAGATCAAGGCCCGCGGCGAAATGCAGATCGCCATTCTTGTCGAGCAGATGCGTCGCGAAGGCTTCGAGCTGCTCATCTCCCGTCCGGAGGTGATCTTCAAGCGCGCCGAAGACGGCGGGCTGCTGGAGCCGATGGAGTCGATCTACGTAGAAGTCCCGACCGAAAACCTTGGTGACATCCTGCAGTCGCTGGCCTCCCGCAAGGCTGAAATCGTGAACATGGAGCATCTTCCGACGACCGTGTCGGTGGAAGCCGTGGGCCCGACACGCGGCCTGATCGGGTTTGAAACCGATCTCGTGAACTGCACCAAGGGCCACGGGATCATGTCTCACATCTTCAAAGAGTACGCCCCGCACAAGGGCGAGATCGAGTCCCGCAACAACGGGGTCCTCGTGGCGATGGAAGGCGGCGTCAGCACAAGCTACTCCCTGGAGAACATCCAGGAGCGCGGGCGCCTCTTCATCGGGCCACAGGAGGAGATCTACGAAGGCATGATCATCGGCGAAAATTCGCGCCCGGAAGACATGCCGGTCAACCCCTGCAAGGCAAAGAAGCTCACCAACATGCGTTCGCAGGGCGACGGCAAGGGGATTTCCCTAGCCCCTCCCCTGGTCATGACGCTGGAGCGTTCCATCGAGTACATCGGACCAGATGAATACGTGGAGGCCACGCCCAAGAGCCTCCGCCTCCGCAAGAAGATCCTCGACGCGAACATGCGTAAGAGAAGCTCCGCAAAGGTGGAGTCCTAGACCCTGGCAAAAAAAGCCCCGGAGAACATCACGTTCCCCGGGGCTTTTTGTTTTCTAAAACAGCCGCCTAACCGTTGATTGCAAAACGGCAGGCGGCAGGCGTCTTCCGAAGCCGGTCCGCAGTCATCGGGCTAGGCCAGCGCAGGGTAGTCGGTGTAACCAACCGGCCCGGGTGCGTAGAAAGTCGCCTCGTCGGGTTTGTTCAAAGCGGCTCCGACGCTGAAACGGTGGGGAAGATCGGGGTTTGAGAGGAAGGGCACGCCGAAAGCAATGGCGTCCGCCCAGCCCTCGCGAAGAGCCGCGTTCCCGCTCTCGCAGGTGAAACCTCCCGCTGAAACGATCGTGCCGGGATACGCGGAACGAAGCTCCCGAGGCCCCACACCCTCCTTGGCGCCATGGGCTACGTCCTGCGCGGTCACCTGCGTGATGTGCGCATAGGCCAAGTTCATCGGCGCCAGCTTCGAAAGAACGTACCCGAAGGTCTTGAGCGGATCGGAGTCCTTCATGTCGTTAAACACGCCGCCGGGCGAAAAACGAATCCCGACGCGCCCAGCGCCCCACACGGCAGCCACCGCCTCGGTCACTTCCAGCGTTAGGCGTGCCCTGTTTTCCACGGAGCCACCGTAAGCATCCACCCGAGTATTGGTGCCGTCGCGCAGGAACTGGTCCAGAAGATAGCCGTTGGCGTTGTGGATCTCCACGCCGTCAAACCCCGCCAGCTTCGCATTTTCAGCCCCCTTGGCGTACTCCTGCACTATTCCGGGAATCTCGCTCGCCTCAAGCGCCCTCGGAGCCACGTAATCCGCCATGCCCGTTCCGGTGAAAAGCTGGCCCGCCGGAACAATCGCCGAGGGTGCCACGGGAAGTGCGCCGTCCGGCTGGAAAATCGGATGTGAAATCCGGCCCACATGCCAGAGCTGCAGGAAAATCCGCCCCCCGGCGGAATGCACGGCGGACGTCACCTTTTTCCAGCCGGCAACCTGTTCCTCTGAAAAAATCCCTGGGGTGTTTGGATAGCCGAATCCCCGCGGAGACACGGAGGTCGCCTCGGCAATGATCAGCCCGGCGGAGGCGCGCTGGCGGTAATACTCGGCGTTCAGATCCCCGGGAACGTTTCCAGCTTCGGCCCGGCAGCGTGTGAGCGGGGCCATGAAAATGCGGTTTGGCGTCTCGAGCGAACCGAGATGAAGGGGTGAAAATAGATTTGGATTCATGTGTGTTTTGACAAAAAAACTCTGCAAGCGGCCTGCAAGACCACTGCGCCTTTGGGGAATAGCGGAACCCCGCGGCTTCTCAAACTTAAAACCTCGGGAATCAAGCGGCGCACTCCTGCCACGACGCCATTGCCGAGCGCGTAACCGCCTTCAAGCGATCCAGCGTGCGATGAAAAATGCCGCCGCCGCCGCCAAGCCTCCAATCAAGACAGTCTGCATCCCGCTTTTGAGGACGGGAACTCCTGTAAAACGGCCCTTCACACCTCCAAAAACCGCAAGGGCAATCATCGTTACTGCCGCCGAAACAAGAAGCGCCCGGTGGGCGTCCTCGACAAAAAAATAAGCGCTCAGCGGAATCAATCCTCCGATAACATACGCTGTGGAGATAGTCGCTGCGCTCTTCCAGGCCCTGGAAGGGTCCGGCCTTTCGAGGCCGAGCTCAAAGCGCATCATAAAATCCACCCAGTCTTGGGGACGCTTTCTAAGCGAACTGACGACACTCGCGCTTTCCTCCGGACTCAGGCCGTAGCTTTTAAAAATGGCTTCCACCTCCAACGCCTCGACGTCAGGAACGGTGGCAATCTCGCGTTCCTCTCGCCGCCTTTCGTTGGCGTAATGCTCCGCATCACCGCGAGCCGCCAGATACCCCCCAAGCCCCATGGCAATGGCACCTGCGGTCACCTCGGCGAGACCCGCCGTTACGATCACATGCGTTTGTGAAATTGCCCCGCTCAACCCGGCTGCAAGCGCAAACGGCACAGTCAAACCATCCGACATGCCGATGACCACATCGCGGACAGCCTCTCCCGCGGTGAAGTGTTCCTCTGAGTGAGACGACCGTTGCATTTGAAAACAAAAAAAGGGGCAGAAAACCTTCCCTGCCCCGGAATCAAAACCACATAACCCTGCCCAAACTAGCGGCGGCGGGCCAGTTTTGAGAGAAGATCAAGGATTTCCAGATACAGCCAGATCAGACTCACCATGAGGCCGAATGCCGAGTACCACTCCATATACTTGGGGGCATTCGACTCGGCGGCCTGCTCCATGAAGTCAAAGTCTAGAATCAGGTTCATCGCGGCAATCACCACGACCACGCCGCTGAACAAAATGCCGATCGTGCCGCTGTCGTGAATAAACGGCACCGAGGCGCCGAAGAGCCGCAACACCGCGGAAACCAGATAGACAAGCCCGACGGCCATGGTTCCGGCAATCACGACCGCCTTAAACTGTTCGGTGGCGCGAATCCACCCCAAGCGATAGGCACCCAACAGCCCGAACAGCGTGCCGAAGGTCAGCATGCAGGCCTGAAGCGCGATTCCCGGATACCGAGCATCCAGAAGGGCGGAAACGCCCCCGAGCACCAGCCCTTCAAAGACCGCATAGGCTGGAGCTGTCACCGGGGACCAATTCATCTTAAAGACCGTCGCCAGACAGGCGATCAGGCCCAGTACGAAACCGCCCCCCACCCACACCATGGCGTCCGGCTGCCCAGCCTTGACCCTCGCCCACGAAAAAGCGGCAGAGAGAATGACGAGCCCCAGCAGGATACCGGTCTTCTGCACCGCCCCCTGAACCGTCATAGGCCCGGAGTCGGCGACGGTGATTTTGTCGATAACCGACGGCTTCAAAATGGGATTCTTGCTGGACATAGGTTTGAATGGAAAAAGATTTGGGTCTTTAGCTCGAGGTCTTTTAACACTGAAAGCGGCGTCTGGCAACCCACCCGCCCTGCACTTCGGGCGAGGCGGGGCGATTCCGCAAACTTTGCCATGCGAGCGGAGATGCGTTATTGTCGGGCTATGAACATCGGGATTACCGGGGTGAGCGGGCTCATAGGAAGGCGCCTAGCTGACCTAGCGCTGAGGCGCGGCCACGAGGTGGTCGCCTTTTCCCGGACCCCCGAGCGCAGCCTGCCCGGGTGCACGATGCGGAAATTCAGCGTTGAGGCGCCGCCCGACCTGAAGGGGTGCGACGCCGTCGTCCATCTCGCCGGGGAAAGTGTTCTGGGTGTTTGGACGGAGGCCAAGAAGCAACGCATTGTGCAAAGCCGGGTGCAGGGAACGCGCAGAATCGCAGAGGCGATTGCCGGCATGAGCCACCCCCCAGAGGTGCTGGTGAGCGGTTCTGCCATAGGTTTTTACGGAGACGCGGGAGAGAGCCAGGTTTTGGAGGACGCGCCGCGGGGCTCCGGCTTTTTACCGGAAACCACAGAAGCGTGGGAGGCGGAGGCGCGCAAAGTGACGCGCTCGCGAGTCGTGCTGCTGCGCACCGGCCTCGTCCTGGCCGCGAACGGAGGCGCGCTTCCGCTGATGGCGCGGGTATTCCGCATGGGAATGGGCGGTTGCCTGGGCTCGGGCGAACAATGGGCGGCCTGGATCCACGTGGAGGATCTGGCGCGGCTCATCCTGTTTTGCATCGAAAACCAGGAGATCGCCGGCCCGGTCAACGGGACCGCCCCCTGGCCGGTGCGCAACTCGGAGCTCACCCGAATGCTGGGCGCCCGGCTCAAGCGGCCAACGCTTTTCAAAGTGCCCGGATTTGCGCTCCGATGGCTCGGGGAGTTTTCTCACGAACTTTTAGACAGTAAAAGGGTGCTGCCGGGTGTTGCCACGGGGCACGGATTCCCTTTTGGATTCCCTGAACTCCCCGGCGCCCTGGCCAACCTGCTTTGATCAAGCCCACCCCACCCAATATGTCCGTCCCTCAAAACGTGATTGCGATCGTATACGACTACGACCAAACCCTGAGCCCGAACTACATGCAGGAGGAGGTGATTTTTCCCGCCTTCGGCATCGACTCCCGCGCCTTCTGGAAAAAAGCCCAGGAGCTCGTCAGGGAACAGGGCTACGACAACGAACTGGCTTATATGAAGGTGCTGCTGGACTGCCTCGGCATGGACCGGCCGACCAACGCGCGGCTCCGCGAACTGGGCGGCAGCCTGAGATTCTACCCCGGCCTGCCACAGATGTTCGAAGAATTCGCCAAGGGGCTGCTCTCCAGCCAGCACGAAGCCCACGGCATCAAGGTGCAGCATTACATCATCTCCAGCGGCTTGAAGATCCTCATCGAGGGCAGCCGTCTCGCGCCCTACGTCCACGGCATCTTTGGATGCGAGTACGCGGAGGACGCTGCGGGATGCATCACCTTCCCCAAGCGGGTCATCTCGCATACCCAAAAAACGCAGTACCTTTTCCGCATCAACAAAGGGCTGCTCTCCATGGCGCAGGACGTCAACGACCACATGCCGGCGGGCGTCCGGCCGGTGCCCTTCCACAACATGATCTACATCGGGGACGGCCCGACGGACGTCCCCTGCTTCACCGTGGTGCGCCAGAACGGAGGCCACGCCATCGCCGTGTACAATCCTGACGACGCCAGCCGGGCATCCTTCCGAAAATGCTACCAGCTCTCCACCAACGCCGACAGAGTGCGGCACATCGCACCGGCGGACTTCCGCTCGGGCAGCCACCTGCGGTTGCTTTTGGAAAACATGGTGAGCGAGATCGGGAACCGGATTGTGGAAAGCAGGGCGCGAGAGCTGGAGGAGGCGACCGTGCGGGCGCCGCAACACGCAGTCTAGAGAAACGGGCCCGGCCTGCCGGTGGACTGCAGTTTGTTAAATTCAAAGCGCCGCCGATGCACAGGATTGTATTGCTGGAAGTTTCAACCAGACTCTGAAGCGGCCTAGGTTTGCTCCATCTCAAACACCATGACAGCGGACATTTTCTCCCCCACCCGTCTCTCGCAGCAGAGGCGCCCGGAGCGGAGCTGGCCTGAAAGGGTATCCCGGCTGGCGGCCGTGTTTCTGGCAGCATTCGCACTGGGCGGGTGCGCTCACCTGGAGAGAGTCGAGATGCGCCCCACAGAAGCCTACTATCTCTCTAAGACAGCCGAACAATTCCCTCCAAAACCCAGGGAGTTTGATATGCCGCTGCTCAGCCAGGCCCCGCCCAAAAGCGCGACAATCGGCACATTTCAATTCACCACAAACCGGGGCCGCGACTTTGCCATGAAGAGCGCCCGTTATAACGCCAAACGCGTCGGAGCGGATGCGGTCTGGGTTCGCCAGGTGACGGAATGGTCGGAACCCTACGCCTACGACATCGAGGCACACTGGGAGACACGCTGGGACACGATCTACCACCGCAGGACGGTCCGCACCAGGAGCAAGCCCGGCGGCCCGGACCAGGTGACCGAGGAAACCATTCCAGTCACCGTCCAGCGGATGGAGTGGGTCCCGGCGCGGCACGTTTCCGGTTTCCACCACTTTGCCAGCATCGACGCTCTCATGCTCAAGCTCCACTAGCCTCAGCAGCTCGAGTATGTTCCTCTGCCTCCAAAGCACCCCCATTACAGACTCCACCCTAGAGCCCTCATGACCTGGTTTTCCTTTCATCCCGGCGACTTCGCTGTCGCATTTTTGAGCGTCCTCCTCGAGGGAATTCCGTTTCTCCTGCTGGGGTCTTTAATTTCCGGCCTCGTCGACGCCTTCGTAGCCCCTGAACGGCTTGCCCGCATTCTCCCGAAGAATCCCGTTGCCGCCATTTGCGTGAGCGGGCTGCTCGGGTTGATTTTCCCCATGTGCGAATGCGGGAGCGTCGTGGTGATCCGGCGCTTTCTGCGCAAGGGTCTGCCGATGGGCTGCGCCGTGACGTACATGCTCGGGGCGCCCATTGTCAGCCCAGTGGTCGCGCTCAGCACCTTTGCGGCATTCAAGGGACAGCAGCCCCTTGAAATGACGCTGATGCGGCTGGGCATCGGATTTTTGCTGGCCGTCGCCGTCGGGCTCATCTTCCAAAAACTACCAACCGCCTCGGTGCTCCAGCCCGGCGCAGACGCCTCAGGATCCGTCCCCGCGCCCTCACGGGGCGGATTGAAAATCGCCCCGACTCCGGTTGGCCCCGGTGAGGGGGCCCTCGGCACCCAAGGCGACTTTTGGTCCAAACTCCAACGCTCCATCTATTCTGCCTGCACAGACTTTCTGGACGTGGCCGTCTTCTTCATCATCGGGGCAGCCATCACCAGTCTCCTAGGGACGGCCGTGGACCGCACGGTTCTGGAGCCCCTTGCAGCCAATCCCCTGACGGCGATCCTCACCTTGATGGTAGCCGCCGTCGCGCTCGCCCTGTGCAGCACCACGGATGCATTCATCGCGGCGACGAGCTTCCCGGCTTTCCCGATGACAGCCAAACTGGCGTTTCTGCTCTTCGGCCCCATGTTCGACCTCAAGCTATACTGGCTCTACGGCCTCCTTTTCAAACGCAAGGCCGTTATTCTGATGGCGCTCGGACTCTTTGCCGCTGTGGCCCTGATCTGCTGGAGACTCGCCATTCTAGGATTCTAACCCACACACCTCATGACCTCGATATTCACCCGATGGATTCCGTCCGTTACGCTGGCTGTCTGGAGCACTGTGCTTCTGGGGAGCTACTATTCCGGGCGCCTCACCGCCTTTCTGCACCCGTCGTTCCGGCCGGGCGTCATGGTCGCGGGTTTTGTTCTGGCGGCCCTCGCGCTTTTCGTTGGTTCGAGGGAAACACCGCCCGAATGCTGCAGCGATGCCAGCTGCACCCATCCCCTCTCCCGCTCCAAGGCGGGCCGATGGATCACTTTTCTTATTTTGATCCTGCCAATCAGCATCGCCGCCTGGCTGTCTCCGGAACAGTTCAGCAAGCAGGCGTTTGAACAACGTGGCATCGCCACCGACGCGACGGGACTGGGGCCACGCAAAGTCCAACCTGCGGGAGTCCCCGCCACAGCCGCAACCTCGCCGGGCGCCGAAAAGACCGAAGTGGTCGTTCCGCAAAACCCCGCCCCGACCTCGAAAGCTGTCGTGGGGGAGCCGGCCGCTTCAGACGCCACCGCACCCGCACCCGCACCCGCACCCGCACCCGCACCCGCACCCGCACCCGCTACCGCAAAAACCGAGCCAGGGGCCGCTGAACCCCTGCCTGACTACCTCCAACGCACCCCCGAGGGGTACGTCATTGTGGAGGTGTTGGACCTCCTGTACGCGGTTCAGGATTCCCAGCTGCGCAAAGACTTCGAAGGACGCACAGTGCAGCTGGTCGCGCAAATCATGCCTTCCAAGTCCGCCACAGGCCCCGACAACCGGTTCAAAGCAGTCCGGATGTTCATGACCTGCTGCGCCGCCGATTCACGCCCGGTTGCCACGATGGTGGAGGCCTCCCCCCTGCCGGATCTTCCTGAAATGACCTGGGTGAGCATCGTAGGAAAGGCCACCTTCCCCGTGGAAAACGGGAAACGCACTGCTGTGATTATCTCCACCTCGGTTCAACAAACAAAGCCCCCCGAGGAGACGATGTTGTTCTAACGAAAAACACTTCCACCCCTCCCTTACAGAACTCCTGAAAATGCTCCCAGAAATCGAACGCCTCCTCATCCTTCAAGACCGCGACAAACGCGCCCGACTGCTGCGTTCAGAACTCAAAAATATTCCATCCGAAAGGAAGGCCTTGGAGCAACGCCTCGCCAACGCCCGGCAACTTGCCGGCGACACCAAGCAAAAGCAACGCAACGCCGAAGTGGAACAGGCCCGGCTGGAGAACGAAATCAAAAGCCGGCGCGAACAAATCGCCAAATACGAAAACCAAAAGCTCCAGACGCGCAAAAACGAGGAGTATCAGGCACTGAACCACTCCATCGACCATGTTCGCAGGGAGATTGCAGAGATTGAGGACCGGCAGATTCAGTTGATGGAAACCTTGGAGGCGCTGCGCCCGGAGGTCGCCCTAGCCGAAAAGGCGGCAACTGAGGCCGCCGCACTGGTGCAGCGCCAGATTACGGACCTTGATGCCAAGTTGAAAAACCTTGAGAGCCAGACAACCGAGCTTGATGAAAGCCGGCAACGCTACACGGACGGACTGGACGAGGACCTGCTTGATACCTACAAGGCGCTTTTCAACTCCAAGCAGGTGGCGGTTGTCGCACTGAACCACGACGTTTGCGAGGGCTGCCACATGAAGGTGACGACGGCGACCGCTGCCGCCACGCGTGCCGCAAAGTTAATCGTCCACTGCGAACAGTGCAACCGGATCCTTTACCGGGGAACTGACTAACCCTGGCGACTTGGTTTAGCCTAGCAGGATCACTCCTATCTGGTGGGGCTGGATTCCCCACCAGCCCCCGTACCATAGGACGTACGGTTCGGTCTCAAGGACGATTTTCGCGGCTTTTACCCAGCCTTGTATTTGGAGGTGGGAGATTAGCGTTGAAATCTCGGTATAAAAGGGCTCCAAATCCAAACGTAGAGGCTACAACGTTTGTAAAAAACAGCTATTCACGGTCCTGCTCTACTTGGCACGTGTGCATTTGCAGGTTCTTTTCGTTCGGTCAAATTTTCAACATTGACCCAAAAGCCCGCATCCTTCGTAATGGGGCCGTTCGGGTGAGGTGGCTGAGTGGTCGAAAGCAGCGCTTTGCTAAAGCGCCGTAC